>JBPCKF010000057.1:0-42663 GCA_051004555.1 Phycisphaerales bacterium
GGGTTTGGGAGTGAGGGCAAGGCCGAGCACATCAGCTGGCAGCATAGTGTCGAGCAACTCGCCATCGCGCGGACGCTCGAGCATCTCTGCCTCGAAGATGCGAAGCACATCGTCCTTCTTCTGGCCGAGCGGCAGCGGGAAAGGTCCTTCGCCAAGCCGCAGAGGATCGAACGTCTCGCCCGGCGCGACGATCTGTCGTTTGATGAACTGCTTTTCGTCGGGATTGCGTTCCACCAGCCAGACACCATCAAAGATGTAGTGCTGGTTGCGGTCGTAGAGCCGCTTGAGGTTGCCCTTTTTCTCGAAGAGGATCGCAAAGCGCTTGGGCTGTGGCCGCTCCGGATCGATGTGATAGATCATCGAGCCAACGTAGATTTCCGTTTCTTCGAGGATGGCTTCGAGCTTGCGATAGTGCACGCGGGCCTGAAAGTCGCGCAGGTCGACAGCGTCTGCTTCCAGTCGGTCGAGCAGCTCTTCCGCAGGGTTCACAACGGTCGCGGCTGGATTGACGTCATCGTGCGGTGCCTCATCCTGCTGAAGCGAAGTTGCCATGTTCGCAATCAGCAACAGCGATGCTGCCACATGTGAGATGCCAAGAAAAAAGACTGTCATGCACATAAGGACACACCTGGCTGCGGGTCATTCCGAAAGGGGAATGGGCAACTGCTCGACCACATCGAGTCCATACCCGCTGAGGCCATGCAGTTTCTTGGGATGGTTGGTGAGAATGCGGACACGTTCAAGACCAAGGTCGAGCAGAATCTGAATGCCGATGCCGATGTCATGTCGATCAACAGCCCCTTCGACGGATGGGCGTGTGAAATCAGGCGCATTCACATCATCGCGCAACGGTCGTTGAATGCTGAGAAGGCGATCGCGAAAATCTGTGCCGATTCCTTCGGGCCGAAGGTAAATGAGCGCGCCTCTGCCTTCGCGCTGTATGGCTCTGAGCGAGTTGCGCAGTTCGATGCCGCTGGGATTGGACGATTCATCAAAGATGTCGCCCAGAAGATCCCGTCGATGCATGCGGACCATGACCGGATCTGTGATGCGCCTGGCTCGCGACTGGCCATTCAGATCGCCGATACCGCCCACAGTCAGCGCCAGATGAGGCAGTGGATCGGTGCGGCCCTGATAGGCAATGAGATTGAACGTCCCGTATGGCGTGGTGATAGGCATCCCGCCGACGGGATCAACGCGATGAATGAGCCGCTCGCGCGCAAGTCGATGCTGAATAATTTGCGCCACCGAGCACATGTGCAGTTGATGTTGGTTGCAGAACTCGATGAGTTCGGGCATGCGGGCCATCTCGCCATCAGCTCGCGAGATTTCGCTGATGACTGCAGCTGGATGCAGGCCAGCCAGCCGCATGAGGTCGACTGATCCTTCAGTCTGACCAGTGCGTTCCAGGACGCCGCCTCTGCGAGCGCGCAGCGGCACCATGTGGCCGGGCCTGACCAGATCATCGGGTCGTGACTCGGGATTGCAGACAATCTGAACGGTGCGTGCTCGATCTGAAGCGCTGATGCCGGTGCCGACACCATGACGGGGATGCCCATCGATGGAGACTGCCATCGCAGTTCCGCGCAACGACGAGTTGTGGCCGGACTGCGGATGCAGGTCAAGGCGATCGCAGTCATCGGGTGTCATCGCCAAACACAGGTAGCCAGGCGTATGACGAGTCATGAAGTTGATGATTTCCGGCGTGATGCACGAGCCTGCACAGACAAGGTCGCCTTCATTTTCACGCTGCTCATCATCCACCAGCACAATCATCCGCCCGCTGCGCAGGTCCGCAAGAATCTCTTCGATTGGCGAAAAAATCGTCATGACGAACAAGCATAGGGACGTCGCAGCAGTTCCGATGAAGCGACGCAATGAACCAGAAGCCCTCATCGTGATGTCGTGAACACACTACACCTCGCGCCAGAAGCGTGGGGTGACCAACGCGAGAATCGCAAAGATCTCGAGCCGGCCCATCACCATCAAGAGGCTCAGCAATACTTTCGAGCCGCTGCACATCCAGCCATAGTTTCTCGTTGCTCCGACAGCGTCAAGGCCGGGACCGATGGTGCACAGTGTCGCCAGGCTCGCGGATGCAGCGGTTGTGTATGCGCATCCGTCATCGCCGAAACCGTGTTCGAGCATCATGATGCCGATTGAGCCTGTTGCAAAGATGAGAATGGTGCCAAGAACAAACGCAATCGTGCTGGCGCGCACGGCGGGATCGATCACGCTGCCTCCCAATCGGATGGGCCTGACCACTTGCGGGCGGAAGGCGTGTTCGATTTCCGCAGCCATGATGCGCAGCGCCACCCAGACACGGATCACCTTGATGCCGCCTGCGGTCGAGCCGGCGCATCCGCCAATGAACATAAGTGTGACGAGCACTGCCTTGGCAATGAATGGCCAACGATCAAAGTCGCTTGTGCAGAACCCTTTCGTCGTCTGAATGGCGACCGCCGTGGTGACGCCTTCACGGAGCGAGTTGCTGAAGTTCGACGCAATAACCGAGCCATCTGTCATCACGATGTCGCGCGGCGAGATCAGGAGCGCCAGCACGATCACAAGAGAGGCCCCTGCGAGCAGGCTGAGATAGATGCGCAACTCGGTGTCGTGAAAGACTGCTTTGAAGCGGCCATGTAGCAGGTGATCGAATAGGCTGAAGTTCATGCCTGCCAGGATCATGAAGAAGATGAAGATGAGCGCAAACCACGGCCCCGTGAACGCGCCCGTGCTGGCGTTGCGGGTACTGAAACCGCCGGTCGCGAGTGTTGCAAAGGTGTGGGAGATCGCATCGAAGACTGACATGCCCGCAATCATGAGCGCTGCAGTCTGAATGACAGTCAGGCCAAGATATATGTACCAGAGAATGCGGGCTGTCTCACGGATGCTCGGGCGCACACCTGCTTTGGTGGGGCCGGGCGCTTCGAGTTTGTACAGTCTCTTCCCACCAACGCCAAGTGATGGCAGGACTGCCACAAACAAGACGACAATGCCAAGCCCGCCCAGCCAGTGTGTGAAGGCTCGCCACAAGAGCAGACTGTGTGGCAGCGCTTCAATATCGCTGAGCACTGTTGCCCCGGTGGTTGTCAACCCGCTCATCGCTTCGAAGTAGCAGCTGATGTAGTTGTTGAACGGGTGCAGTGCATCCAAGGTGCGCGTGCTCTGGGCCCAGATGAAGTAGGGGAGGGCAGCGTAGGCAGCCCCAAAGAGCCAGCTGAGAGCCACCAGCAGCAGCGCATCGCGACGGCCGAGCGTTTGCGTGCACTGCCGTGTCGCCCCGCGTATCAGAACGCTGACACCGACGCCGCCAGCGGCTGTCAGAAGCAGCGTCACGACAGCTGTGGTGTTGATGGTGATTTCATCCGCCCACGCCAGTGTCAGAAAGGTCAGCTCAACACCCAGAAGCACCAAGCTGAGAATCGTCAGCAAAACGCCAAGCTGGTTGAAAACGAATCGGTAGTTCATTTCAGTGGCTGCTCCGCGTAAGGCAGATCAATCAGATTCTGCGCATCGCGTAGACCGCGCGATACATGGCTGCAATCTCTGCCCGCCTGACCTCGCGTGGCGGGTAGGCCGGGTTCAGTGGCTGCAGGCGAATGATCAGATCCTCAGCTGCATCATCCGGCTGCGGGTCGTCATAGTAAATCCGCTTAAAGCTCATCTCATCATCTCGAACCAGACGAACAAAGCAATCGCTTCCTGAAGGTGTCGGCAGATTGGGCGAAAAGACCACAACCTCACCTTCGCAATATTCAGGAGCCATTGAATCGCCTACCACGCGGGCTGCAAAAGCGTTGGGATCATTGACGTCGGGGCAGGAAACATATTCATCTGCAATCGAGGCAGGATAATCAAGATCAGTAAACTCGCGGGGCAGACCGGCTGCAACACTGTTGATGAGCGGAATGCGCCGACCGACCGGCTGCATGCCATCGATGTTGTCCGGCTGATGAGCATTCACCCAGCGGCGTAACTCGCCCGACGCAAGCAGATCGTCAAGTACACCCCGCGGTCGCTTTTCAGTTGATGCATGTTCCGTCGCAAGAGCCGTGAGTTTGTGGGCAAGGGCCTGAGAGTCGAGGTCGCGTTCTTCCAGCGAGCTCAACCGGGCCCTGACCGCTGGCGGTGTCGACTCCCACAGCCAGGCTGCACGCAGGCGTTGATCTTCGATTCCCAAAGCTGCTTCAATGGCGATGACTCGTTCCTCATCGATCGATCGCTGTGAATTCTCGATAAGCGACATATGTGACTTGCTGATGCCGATCGCTTCACCCAGCACGACCAGCGTCATCCCAGCCTCTTCGCGTGCTGCCCGGATCATTGCTCCAATCGTTGGCATAGGCGTATTGTAAACTCAGTTGTTTGAGTTGACAAGAATGTCGCCGCGCGGCGTCGCAAGCGGCCGCAGGATTCGTTATCGTCCCTCAATCAGGCACTTCTTCGCCGCGTACATCGCAAAGATCGCGCAACCCGACCGCGTTCCAGGCACGGAGGCGAGCATCTCCTTGCCAACCTCGCGCTTGCGAGTAGGTTTGAGATGAGTCGCGTGGCCTTTCCCCCTCCAGGCCACGTGATGATGACGCTCACACACTGCCAGAAGAACAGAAACACGAGGGAACCAAAAATGCGTACCAATCTGCTGTATCTCATTCTTATCGCATCGCTTGCAGCTGGCGGCATCTACATTGTCCGTCAGGAACAGCCCAACTGGCCCTTCGCCAATACAGCGGAACCAACTGCTGCAGAGCTTCGCGCAGCCCGCGCTGCCATCATGATTCATCCGCCTGTGATCGAGAAGCCCATCGACGTGGCTCTCGGAACCACCACTATTGAAGAGCCCGCAGTTGAACACACAGCCGCAGAACGCGCTGCTGCCCATCGCGTCTTCATGATTGGCGAAGAAGTTGTGCAGATCGGACAGTCACGCGACACCATCGAAGCAAAGCTCGGCGGTCCCGCGGTTGTCTCAGCCAACGGCAATCACTGGACCTACGACGATCGCGTGATCATCTTTCGCGATGATTTTGTCTCTGGCTGGCTCGAACTTGATGAGCGTGCCATCGAGCTGCATCGAAACGCAGTGGTTTCCGGATCGCTCGTCAACAATACTCGCGTCATCCATGCATGGAAGTTCATTGACCTTGATGAATCAGGTACTGGCGCCGCCAGCCGTTCGAGCAGCTTCGAACGTACATACACATTGCGTGATCGTCTGGTGAAGCAGCGCTCGCACCGGAATAGCTCGTTCCGCCAACCCGACTTTCTGCAGGCCTTCCGCCGCACACTCGATCGCAACCGTCAACTCAGCGAGCGGGCCAGGCAACAGAACAGCAACCGCAATCGCAACAGCACTGGCGGTGCATACTCACAGCGATACTCACACTCCCGCTGAATCGAAACCAGCTTCTGAGCGAGCTCCGTTCTGCAAGGCCGCAGAACGGGGCTTTTTCTCATGGCTGAATCGTCGACAAGATCTTCTTCATCCGATGCAGCGCCGCAACTTCGTCGAGCAGTATTGACACTGATCGCGTCAAGCCGGACTTCGCCACATCAGAACGGAACTTCTGCGGAGAAGCTGAAGATCTGTTCTTCATCCTGCTCTTCACTGCGGATGGGAATCGCAAAGTCGAGCGCGACTGGCACTGGTCCCAGCGCATCGATGTACAGGCGGGCACCGAAGCCTACGGAGACTCGATAGTCATCGAAGCCGACGGAATCCGTCACCGTTCCTGAGTCAATGAACACGACACCGTTGAAGAGTTCTTCGAAGATCGGAAACTCATACTGCACTCCTGCAAAGAACAGCCATTCGCCGCCGACTGAATCGCGGGATGGCTCGCCATTGTCATTGCGGATGCCGCGCGGGCTGACCGTTCGGAAGTCAAAGCCGCGGAACTGTCGGCCGCCCAGATAGAACTTCTCGTAGAGCGGAGCTTCGTTGTCTTCAAAGATGTGTTGCGCTCGTACATTCAGCCGCAGAATCGAGCGGCGGCCCAGGAAGTCTTCGCTGATGGTAAAGAACGTGGTGTGTTCCGCAGATGCCTTGGTGAAGTCGTAGTCGCCCCCGAGAAGTCCGAAACGATCGACGTTGAGCTCGATCACACTTCCGCGACCGGGTCGGATGCGTGATCCCGTGGTGTTGCGCGTCAGGCGCATGCCGACCGAAGTCAACACGTCGGGCCCCGCAGCTGCGAAGACAGCTGTCGTCGAATCGGGGTTGATATCCGAGAGCTGGATGCGTTCGTAGGAGGTGCTCAGGCCGATCGTCCACAGATCGCCCAAACGCCGCGACACAGTCAGCGACCCGTTGCTGCGCTCTTCGTCATACTCGCTATATTGTCTCTCGCGGTAGAACGCGCTGCCGGACACGGCCACAGGCGTGTCCAGGAAGTACGGCTCGGTCAGGCCGATCGAGAAGCGGCTCACTTCATTGCCCGGTTGAATGGCTGCGTTGAAGATCTGCCCACCTCCGCGAAACGCCCGGCCACGCACAAGTTCATCCAGCGAGCGCGGCAGATCTGCAATGTCAAAGTTGCGCTGATTGAGCGAGACCTCGCCGATCAAGCCTGCATCAGATCCAGCAGCAACGCCGAAGTTCAGCGAGCCCGTATTGGTTTCGTCGATCTCCACGAGCACATCGCGAAGGTTGGGAAGGGCAGGATTAAGCGGCGGCTGTACGGTGATGTCGACATCAGCAAACAGCCGCGTCGCGCGCAGGCGCCGCTCGCCTTCGCGGATGTCGTTGGCACTCAGGGGACGCCCGGGCGAGAATGGCAGGTGCCTGCGGATGACTTTGTCCTTCGTGAGCGTGTTGTCCTGGATAATCACTTCGCCCACCATCACGCGATTGTCTGAAGCAGTGTCGAAGATGCCTTCAGTAATCTCGAATCGCAGATCAACACGCGGTTCATCGCCAATGCGCAGCGGGATCGCGACGACGCGCGCATCGTAATAGCCAAGCTCGCCGTATGCCTCGTTGAGAATTTCCACCGACTGGCGAATGCGGTCCTGGCTGTAAATGTCGCCACTCTTGATCGCTGCCAGCGCTGCCAGTTCATCATCCGACCACACGGTCGATCCGACCGAGGTCACCGAACGCATGGTGAAGACAGCGCCTTCTTCGATGAGGAATGTGATCTTTGCTTCACGATCATCAGGACTGAGTTCGATGGTGCGGCCGACACGTACGTCCTGGTATCCGCGATCGCGATAGAAGCTTTCGAGGCTGGCCACATCCGACGCGATCACCTGCTCGTCCAGCCGCCCTTTGCGGAAGAGGAAGAGCGCAGTCTTGGTCTGCAGTTGACGCTTGAGCTGATCATGGCTGAAGGCGGTGTTGCCAAAGAACTTGATCGATCGCACCTTGACGCGTGGCCCTTCCAGAATGCGGAAAATGAGTACACCGGTTTCCTCAAGTGCGGCGTTGTCAACTTCAACCTCTGCAAGGTAGTGGCCGCGATCCTGGTATTGACTCTTGATACGCGTGATCGATTCTTCGATGAGATAATCGTCGCGCGGCACACCACGAATCAGGGGGATGCCGCCCAGCAGTTTCTGATCGGAGATCGCGCGATTGCCCACAACCTGGACATCTGCAAGAAGGGGCTGTTCGCCCAGGGCAAAGGTGACAACAACAGTGCCATCCTCCATGAGGCGCGGTCGCACATCAATCGTTCGGAAGTCGCCCAGACGGTAGAGCACTTCAAGATCGCCTGCGATGGCGGCCGGGTCGTAGGGATCGCCCGCCTGCGTGAGCAGCACATTGCGAACCTTGCGTTCGGGCACGCGATTGAGTCCCGTGATCTCGACTGCGGAGATCAAACGGTCGACAAAGGCTGCTTCGTCGGGCGTCCCTGCCTCCTGAGCATGGACAGCAGGCGTATACAGCCCCTCCATGAGCAGCAGACAGATCAGACCGGCGAGCGCCACCTGCAAACATCTTGCAAAGCGGGCACGGGTCGATAGCATCGCTGCCAGCATACAGGCCAACGTCGGATACAGCAAGTGGGCCAGAAGCACAAACTGCTGAAACCTCGCAGGCGACATGATTCCTGTTACAGCCAGGTCCAAAGCGCAGTGCTCATCTTGACACTGGCCACGCAGCGGCTTATCCTCTCGATCCCGGCCGGTTCCTACGGCTGGAGTCGTCCGTTCAACGATCTGTCCTTCATCCATCCTTTGATAACAGGTGGGATGCCCTCCATGCCTCGTCAGACCACTTTTGCCCGGCAGGGCGACGTGAACACTCAATGGCTGCACTTTGATGCTCAGGATCAGATCTTGGGCCGCATGGCCACGCGCATTGCAACTGTGCTCATGGGCAAGCATCGCCCTGAATATACGCCTCACGTTGACACCGGCGACTTCGTGATTGTCACAAACGCGTCCGGCCTTCGTATGACCGGCCGCAAGCTCGACCATCGCCTGAAGATGCGATTCACCGGTTACCCCGGCGGCCTCAAAGCTGTGCCTTATCGGGACGTGCTCGAAAAGCATCCCGAGCGACTTGTTGAAGATGCTGTTCGCAGGATGCTGCCCAAGGGTCGCCTTGGCCGCAAAATGCTGAGCAAGCTCAAGGTGTATGCTGGCCCTGAACATCCGCATCAGGCGCAGCAGCCAGTGCCATTCGGCTCCTGAACTTACAATCAATCTCGAACGACTGCTTTCTCATCACCATCGAAACACGCATCATGTCAGACGCACCAGCACCAGTCGCACCTGCTCCCGCTCCCGCCGCCCCGGCAATCATGCCCGCCACAGCACCTCGCAAGGGTCCTGACAAGCAAGGCTGGTGGTGGGGGACTGGTCGTCGCAAGACTGCGGTTGCGCGCGTTCGCCTCAAAGCAGGTAAGGGCGAGTTCAAGGTGAATGGTCGTGATCTTGATGCATACTTCTCAGAAGAACGCGATCGCAAGGATGTCCGCAACGTGCTCGAGAAGACCAGCACCAGCAAGGGTGTCGACGTGTATGTCAACGTCCTGGGCGGCGGGTACATGGGCCAGGCAGGCGCAATCGTGCTCGGCGTCGGCCGTGCACTGAAGGATTACGACCCCAATCTTGAATCCATCCTGCGCGACAATGGCTTCCTCACCCGCGACGACCGCGAAGTTGAACGCAAAAAGCCCGGCCAGAAGGGTGCCCGTGCCCGCTTCCAGTTCTCGAAGCGCTGAGTTCCCTGCAGGTTTATCCGGTCACATCAATATGCGGCGGCGCTTCGTCCGCGTCGTTATCGTTGCGCTTGCGGGGCTGATCGTGCAACTCGTGGCGATGTTCCGATTCGGCCTGTTCTGAGTCATTTTCAGGAAGAGCACGTATCGCTTCAGCGTCTTCGACGCCAGCAACGCGCAGCTCGACGCTGTCCGCTTCGCGGGCCGACTCATTGCGACGGGCACGCTCCTTGTCGCGGGCCTTGGCGGCCTGCTGTTGAGCTGCAGCTGTCTGAATGAGTGACGTCTCGATGTTCGATCCGATGGTGCTCATGCCTTGTCAATATCGGCTGGATGCTGATTGATTCTGTGTGAAGACGCGCAACACTCGACACGGAAACCACATGCCGAACCATCCAGCCCCGCCTGCATACGATTGCAGCCATGAATATCAGACGAACACACTTGTGTGGCAGCCTGAGCGCTGCTGAAATCGGCGCCACCGTGACCCTTACCGGCTGGGTCAACACCTATCGCAGTCAAAGCAAAGCTCTGGTCTTTATCGATGTCCGCGACTACTCCGGCCTGGCACAGATTCTCTTCGATGAAGAAGATTGCCCGGCTGATGTGATGGAAGCAGCAGCAGGCCTTCGCCGTGAAGATGTCATCGCGGTACAGGGCACTGTGCGGGCTCGTGAAAAGGCTAATCCCAAACTTGCGACCGGCGCGATTGAAGTGCTGGTCTCGAAACTCGAAGTGCTCAGCAAAACCGAGAAGCCGCCAATCCTTCCCGAAGAGCGCGAGGAAGATCTTGCAGCGGAAGAAGCGCGACTCACTTATCGCTATATCGATCTGCGGCGCCCGCGCATGCAGGAGATCCTGCGGCAGCGCCATCGTGTCACCAAGGCAACCCGCGACTTCTTCGATCGGCACGGCTTTATCGAAATCGAGACGCCCATCCTGCTCAAGACAACGCCCGAAGGTGCCCGCGACTTCATTGTGCCTTCGCGTCATCTGCCCGGGCACTTCTATGCACTGCCGCAAAGCCCACAGATTCTGAAGCAGCTGCTCATGATGTCAGGCTGTGACCGGTACATGCAGATTTGTAAGTGCTTTCGCGATGAGGATCAGCGGGCCGATCGTCAGCCGGAGTTTTCGCAGATCGATCTGGAAATGTCATTTGTGACGCGCGAGGATATCTTCGATCTCATGAGCGACTTCCTTCGCTTCCTGTGGAAGGAAACAATGAATGTCGACATCGGCGACATTCCACGATTGAGCCATGCGGAGGTGATGGAACGCTTCGGCATTGACAAGCCGGACATGCGCTTTGGCCTGGAACTGATCGACATTTCTGATCTTGCAGCCAAAACGGATTTTCGCGTCTTTGCAGATGCGCTGGCCCGCGAGGACGGCGTCGTCAAGGCCATTCGTGTGCCCGCTGCAGGTGAAACGCTGACGCGCAAACTGCTCGATGGATACTCCGCGTTTGTGAAGGATTACCGCGCGGGCGGCGTTCCTTACACGAAAGTTGTTGAGGGCGGATTTGAAACCGGCGTGGCACGATTCCTCGAACCCATCGCGGATGATCTGCAGAAGCGCATGCAGCTTCAGCCGGGTGATGTGATACTCTTTGGGGCTGATACCCGCAAAGTTGCTTCAGCGGCGCTCGGCAACCTGCGCAATCGTGTGGCTCGTGATCTTGGTCTGATTCCGCCCGATAGCTGGAGTTTTCTCTGGGTGGTGGATTTTCCCATGTTTGCGTGGAATGAAGAGGAGAGTCGTTGGGAGTCGGAACATCATCCTTTTGTGATGCCGCGCCAGGATCACATTGACAGGATTGAAACCGATCCCGGCAACTGCATGTCGTCAAGTTATGATGTTGTGATCAATGGGTATGAATGCGCCAGCGGGTCAATCCGCATTCACCGGCCCGATATTCAGCAGAAGGTGTTCAACGTCATCGGCATGCAACGCGAAGAAGCAGAGCAGAAGTTCGGTTTTCTCATGAATGCAATGCGTTTCGGCGCGCCGCCGCATGGCGGACTGGCGTTTGGGCTCGACCGTTTCATTATGCTCATGATGGGGACTGACAATATTCGGGATGTTATTGCGTTTCCCAAGACCGCGATCGGCGCGGATCTGATGAGCAGTGCCCCGAGCCCGGCTGATGCAAAGCAGCTCGAAGAACTCGGCATTGCCTTGCGGGAGCACGCAGTCACATGAATAGCAAGCAGGTTTTCATTGCGTTCGTCATACTGTTGTCTTGCGGGGCGGGGCAGGTGCCAGCAGGCGCTGCGCCCTGGCCGCCAGACCTGGTTTCACCAGCGCCTTCGCAACACGCGTCCGATCTTGCCGAGGCGATCGAGAAGATCCGGGCGAGACATGATCAGCCAGGCATGGCTGTCGCGTCCATTCGCGATGGCGCAGTTGCTGATGTCATTGTGATTGGCAACCGTACCGCCCGGCATGATATCGCAATCGAACGCAATGATGCATTTCATATCGGCTCATGCACCAAGGCATTGACATCGACACTTATTGCTGTCCTCATCGAACGGGGCGACCTTTCCTGGCACACAACAGTTGTCGATGTGTTTCCCGAATGGAAAGGGGTGGTCGATCCCGCATTCGAGCGCATCACAGTTGAGCAGTTGCTGACCCATCAGGCTGGTGTGATGCCTTTTACTCAGCCGGGCGAAACAGAAGAAGACCTCATTACACATGTCGACGGCACCGCACGTGAACAACGCGTGGAGTTTGCCAGACGTGTCCTTTCGCAGAAGCCAATCGCACAGCCCGGCCACGGATTCGCATATTCCAATGCAGGCTACGCAGTTGTCACAGCCATTGCTGAGCGCGTTACTGGATCGGATTGGAGCGAGTTAACCAGGGAGTTGATCTTTAAGCCATTGCGTATGGAGCATTCGTCGTTTGGATTGCCCGGCACGCGAGGCGAAACCGAGCCGAGTGCTCCGTGGGGACATTTCCCCGGCCCTAATGGATACGCAGCAATTCCGCCTGCCATGCCTGCGATGTTGCCACCTGTTCTCGCGCCCGCAGGTGATATTGAATGCAGCGTGGCGGATCTTGCAGCCTTCGTGGCCATGCATGCTCGCGGTCTGGCGGAGGAATCAGAACCAGATGATGTCCTCTCAGCAGCATCGATTCGGAAGTTGCATACTGCTGCGCGAAACGACTATGCAATGGGCTGGTTCGATTATCAACTTGGTGCATATAAGGTGACTGCCCACAACGGCAGTGCCGGGACATTCTTCGCATTTATCGCTATCGATCGAGAGACGCATCATGCAGTTGTTGTCTTGAGTAACGCGGGCGATGGGAATCAGGCGTGTCTGGAAGCCGCGGTCGCCGTGTTTGATGCACTCAATGATTGAATCCGATCAATCCTTCACCTTCGCTGCTCCCATGCGGCTTTCAACATCTCAATTGCTTCTACGCCATCGGCTTCTGCAGCTGACTGCGATGCAGGTCCATCAAATCGATCATCATCGAGTGAACTATCGAGCTGGTTGAGCCAACGTTTGGTTGTCTGCACAGCATGGGGCGGTTTGCCCGCGAGTTCGATTGCAAGTTTGTGCGCGACCTGGTGCAGCGCATCATCTTCGTTGTTCACACAATGTGTTGCAAGGCCAAGCTGAAATGCTTCACTGCCGTTGAGAAGTTTGCCGCTCATGACAAGCGCGCGGGCCGGGCCGGCGCCAATCGCGCCCATGAGGGTTGGTAATGTCACAGCTGGAGATATTCCGATGGCATGGACGGGGTAGCCAACTTTGGCATCGTTCGCGATCACAACAAAGTCGCAGGCACTGAGAATCGCGCATCCGCCCGCGATCGCAGCCCCGTGCACTTGCGCCACCACTGGCTGCGTGAGCCGCCGAAGTCGACGAATGGCCGTTGACAATCGCTGGATGAAATCACCGAGCAGAGCCGGGGCATCCAGAACGGCAGGCAGGTCAAACCCCGCGCAAAATGCCGGGCCTGCGCCGCGGATCAAGACACAGCGAATCGTACCCGCTTCAGCAGTTTCAATCTGGTCGAGTGCCATATCAAGCCCATCGAACATGGCGACACTCAGCGCATTCCGCCGCTCTGGATCACTCAGCGTGATGATCGCAACGCCGGGGTCGTGCTGCGTATCCACCTCAACAATCATCGCGCCGCCGTCCGAGGAAGCTGGCGCGCGGCCCCCGCGGTTTGCGTCAACCGCTGCTGCAGCGCAATCATAAGTTGCGCGAAGACGGCATCTTCGTCTTGCGATGCATCAATCACAAGATGTCGGTCTGGTTCTTCGCGCGCCTGGCGAAGAAATCCCTCTCGCACCTTCCGGTGAAATGCAACTCCCTTGGCTTCCATCCTGTCAAGCAGTGGATTGAGACGCGCACCAGCAGTCTGCTCATCAACATCAAAAAGAATCGTGATATCAGGAACAACATCGCCCAGGGCAACGCGGCCGACGGCATCGATTTCATCAAGGGGCAACCCGCCCGCAGCGCCCTGATAGGCAAGTGTGGAACTGATAAATCGATCCGCCAGAACCATATCGCCGCGCGAGAGCGCAGGGCGAATGTGCTCTTCAATCAGTTGTGCACGCGATGCCATATACAGCATCATCTCACAGCGAAGACTCATCTCACTATGTTCAGGATCGAGCAACACATCACGAATGCGCTCGCCGATCGCAGTGCCGCCAGGCTCGCGCACTTCCAGCACATGCACATCAGCCAGTCGAGCCGCAGCAACGAATCGCCTGATCTGTGTCGACTTGCCCGAACCGTCTGGCCCATCAAAGACCAGAAAGCTGCCACTCAAAGCACTCAACCACGCGTGAGGATTCATGCTCAACTGTATGCTGGTCGAATGATCCCGCTGCATTCGCCAAATCCGATGCGGTGAAAGCCGTCGCGCTCGCAGAACGCCCGCATGATGACCTCATCACCATCCTGCAGGAACTTGCGTTCGCTGCCGTCGGGGAGCGAAATCGGCTCGGTGCCACGCCAGGTGCGTTCAAGCAAACAGCCGCGCGACTCGGGCTCTGGTCCGGAGATGGTGCCGCTTGCAAGCAGATCGCCCGGCCGCATGTTGCACCCCGTCGAAGTGTGATGGGCAAGCATTTGCGCAACAGTCCAGTACATATGTTTCAAATTCCCGGAACTGATGCGAATTGCACTCATGTTTCGCTTGCGCATTGTGTCCGAACGCAGCCAGACTTCAACGGTGATATCGAGCGTCATGTTCGACGAAGATGCAGTTGGCCTGAGGTATTCGAGCGTGGCGGGATCATCCCTTCCACGCGGCGGGCCTGGGAGGCGAAAAGGCGCAAGCGCTTCAAAGGTCACAACCCAGGGACTGATTGTTGTTGCAAAGTTCTTTGCATTAAATGGACCAAGCGGCTGATATTCCCACTTCTGAACATCACGAGCCGACCAGTCGTTGACAATGACCATCCCGAAAAGATGGTCGAAGATAGACTGCATGGGAACCCGCGTGCCCCGCGGGTTGCCTGGCCCTGTAAACACGCCCATTTCCATTTCATAATCAAGCAGACGCGAAGGTGCGAAGACCGGAACCTCATCATCGTTGGGAATCGTCTGCCCGCTGGGTCGTACGACTTCGTTTCCTGAAACAACAATCGAACTGGCGCGGCCGTGATATCCCACGGGAAGATGTTTATAGTTTGGTAGCAGCGGGTTATCCGGCCTGAACATCGAACCAATATTGGTGGCGTGATGAACCGAAGCATAGAAGTCGGTGTAGTCGCCAATTTCAGCTGGCAGATGCATGCGGACATCAGATTGCGGAATCAATACACGCCGCCGAAGTGATGTATCGTTCTGCAACGTGTCATTTGACGAATCGAGAAGCGTGCTGACTGCATCGCGCAGTTCGATCCAGGCAGGGCGGCCAAGCTTCATCAGATCATTCAATGTGTGCGAGTGGGTCGCGCAGCGCACTGTTGGCGAAAGTGCATCCAGCAAGCCAGCCTTCTCCGCTTCCTGCGCGTCCAGGACGAGTTCACCAATTGCAATCCCGATATGCGGCAAAGCATCCGCCTGCGCTGCTGACTGCGAAAACACCCCGAGCGGCAGATTCTGAATGGGAAAATCGCTGTTGTTGCCGCTGGCAGATTCGACCCAGCTAACTCGCGCCGGATCGAGCGTTGGATCATTTGGTTGATCGGTCATCGTGCATCCTATGCGCAGTCAACTCAGTCAGAAACAGAATCGTCAAGCGTAAGCGAAACGGTGCAGATCGGCGTGCCGCGCAGTGTGAATGTCAGCACGCCACCCTTCCATGCAGCATCTGCCCCCACGACAACCTCGATCTGAATCCCATCTGCAACCTGAGTACGCTTCACAATGGTTGCAGCAGCACCAGCAAATCCGGTGTCGATCAGACTGAGCGCTTCTGCATCTGATGTTGAGGGGCCAACGATTGTGATGGAGAACGAAGCCCCTTGCTCAGTGCTGACCGCGCGTGCACTCAGTAAAACTGCATTTGGGACTGCTCGATATGGCGGAAGGGATGGGGCTGGCAGCTGCGCTGGATCGTTCCACTCGACAAATACAGCATCTTCAGATCGTTGCAATCGCGCGACAACCCGCGGGCGACCGTCCGCGGTCTGAGAAGCCTCCGGTTGCAGGCGCTCGCGCGTCTCATCGATAACCAGTGTATGTTGCTTCTGACTCGTACTCATCTGGTCATTGGGAACAATAAACCACGGAACTTCGAGAATTGCAAAATCGCTGTCATCCTCGGCCCGCATTGTGACCGCGCGCAATGCATCGTGCTCACCCGCGTCCGGCTCAAAAACAAATACTTCGCTGGTGGTTCCCACAATTGCAAGGACGATGGGGTCATCAAGTTGCTGCGAGCGCAACCTAGCTTCAAATCGGAACGGTGATCGTTGCCAGCTGGGCGTGAGAATACGCAGCACCAGAAGTTTCTCTTCGCCGGGATTCACCGTAAACGTCGACGGGTCAGCCCCAACACAACTGCACGAGAGCGTGATGTCATCAACTGTCAATGCCGTCGTTCCGTTGTTGCGGACCATGACTTCAACGCGGCCGCGATCGTTTGGTGCGAGCTCAGCAAAATCTGCAACAGGCGGCGAAAAAGTCACGTTGACAGCTGATGGAGGGGGAGGCGTGAGCAGTCCCACAGCAATAGCCACACCCAGCATCGCCCCAGCCAGCAGCAGCACTACCGTTCGCTGCGCTGATCCGCGCGGGACAGAAGTTCGTGGCTCAAGAGACTGCAAATGCATCAGTTACCATCCCAGGACATGTGCAAAGATCAACGGCGCAACGATTGTTGCATCACTTTCGATCACGAACTTCGGCGTTTCGATATCGAGTTTGCCCCAGGTGATTTTCTCGGTCGGAATAGCACCTGAATAGCCGCCATAACTTGTGGTGGCTTCGCTGATCTGGCAGAAGTAGCTCCAGTACGGGCACGGCCTGCGAAGGTCCTGATGGATCATGGGAACGACACAGATCGGAAAATCGCCCGCGATGCCGCCACCAATCTGGAAAAAGCCGATCGTGCGCGCAGCAGCGCTTCCCGGAATGGCCCGCATGTGTACTGACTCTTCGCTGTCGTCACCTTCGAGCGGCGGAATATCTGCGAACGATTTGCCCATGGTGGTTTCAAGGTACCAGTGCGCGAGTGCCACCATGTATTCTGTGCCGCTGCGGACGATGCTGCAACTGGAGAGATTGCCTTCGACGACATGCGAGACAAAGATGTTTCCCAGCGTGGAATCTTCCCATCCGGGAACGAAGATGGGAATGTTCATCTCGCTGGCTGCGACGAGCCACGAGTTGCGCGGTTCGATCTGATAACTGTCTGCGATCATCCCAGTGCGAATGAGTTGATACATGAACTCATGTGGAAAGAAGCGCTGACTATTGCGATCCGCGGTTTGCCAGAGTTCAAGAATCTGATGTTCGATCGCGCGAAAGGCTTCAGCTTCGGGAATGCATGTGTCAGTCACCCGATTGCGGCCGCGGCGTTCCAGGTCCTTCTCGTCCTGCTGGGATAGGTTACGCCAGTTTGGAATGTGTTCGTAATGATCGTGCGCGACAAGATTAAAGATGTCCTCCTCGAGATTTGCACCGGTACAACAGATGGCGTGGACCTTTTTGCGCCGGATCATCTCTGCCAGGGAGATCCCGAGTTCCGCGGTGCTCATGGCTCCGGCCAGGGTCACGAGCATGTGCCCACCCCCATCCAGCAGGGCGGCGTATGCCTGTGCAGCTTCCAGCAGCGACCGCGCGTTGAAATGGCGGTAATGCTTGTGCATGAACTGCGAGATGGGGCCTGCTGGGTCGGGCATCGTGGATAATCCTTCACGGTTTTGGACGGAGCATGCAGCGGGAGCCCGCTCGATCGAGTATAACCAATCGCAATCACGCGCGACAGACAGCGAGTCGCTCACATCAAAACCGGATGAAAGGACATCCCCATGATTCGAATCACAAGCAGCGCAGCAGCGCTCATTCTCAGCCTGGGCCTGGCGACTGGCACACTCGCCGAGCCGCCAACAACGGCCGAACTCAGTGAACTCAATCGTACCTTTGTCGAGTGGACGCAAAGTGCCGCTCCTGAAGATCGCCGCGACCGCGCGAAAATGCAGGAACAGGTCGAGGCAATCTACGGCGATCTCAACTTTGCTGAACTTGATGTCGCTGGCATTCGCACGATTCGCGGCTACGCTCGCATGTCGCCTGAACTCAATCAGAAGATCAGCGACCGTCTTGATGTCCTCGGCGCGCAAGAGGATGCAGAAGGTGCAGCCGCAGCAGCACTTTTGCTGGGCGACTCAATGCACGGCCAACCTGAAGAAGTTCGTGACGCATTTCTCAAAGTGCTCAACCATCCCGGCTTCGATGAAGCGATGGCGTCGGGGAGCGCTCGAGATGTGTTCGGCGCATTGCGCGGCCTGCGCCCCGAAGCAGGCGCCTTGCTCAAGGAAGAACTGCTCGGCCTTGCAGATGTCTTCTCCGCTGATGATGCGCCTGCAGATGTCATGATGATGGGCTCCACGTACATCAGCGGACTCGAACGTGCGGGCATCGATGCAGCTGATCGCGAAGCAGCGCGCGTGCAGGTTGCTTCTGCAATGAAGCGAGCGATGTCAGAAGCTGAGAATGAAGCGACCGTCAAGAGCCTCAAGAAGCAACTTGCCTTTGTCGATGGCGCATTCGCGCGGGGCGAGTTGATTGATCATGAAGCGCCCGAGATCAACTTCACATGGGGAACCCCCGGACTGCAGGTGTCGAAGCTGTCCGATCTCAAGGGCAAGGTGGTTGTTCTCGACTATTGGGCAACCTGGTGCGGCCCCTGCGTTGCATCGTTCCCCAAGATTCGCGAACTGCAGAAGAAGTATGATGGCTATGACGTCGTCGTCATTGGCGTCACATCATTGCAAGGCAGGCATTATCCCAAGATGGGTGCCGAAGCAATCACGACCACCGACGATCCCGAGCGCGAGTACGAGTTGATGGGTGAGTATGTCACAGATCAGGACATCAACTGGCAGATCGCATTCAGCGAACAGGACGTGTTCAACGGCGAGTATGGCGTGCAGGGCATCCCGCATATGACCATCATCGATGCTGAAGGCAAAGTCCGCTACAACGGCCTTCATCCCGGTGCCACATCTCTCGAAGAGAAGTCAACCAAGATCAATGGCCTGCTGAAGGAAGCAGGGCTAGCCCATCCTCAGGAAGGCGACACGGCCGTCGATGATGATGGCGGAGGAAGCAGTCGCTGACGGAGGCAGTCCGCCGTTTCGGAAGAGTTCGTTTCACAATTCAGCGCGACCGTGAGGCACCATGCGTGTCCCACGGTCGCGTTATTCTTTGACTGGTCGAAAGATATCCCATTCGCTCAAAACCTAAACGGCCGCACTTCGATCTTGATCGCATCAATCGCAAATGGCGTGGTGGCGCGTTCCGCAAACGTTGCGCTGCGGCAACGCAGCAGCACTTCAATAGTCCCATCAGATGCAATCATTGCGTCGCGTTCGATGATGCCCCATGTCGAAATCGGCATGAAGCGGTTTTGTACCCGGTCGCGCACGAACATGCGTGTATCATCATTTTCGACAGCGCTGATGATGGCTGCGTGCAGTTCATACTCACCGGGCGGCAGTTGGCCGACCTGTACCAGAATGCGGAGCTCAAGATCGGCCAGCTGCGAAATGCCCAGGCGCGAGGTGCCCGCACGAGCACGAAAGCGCAGTTCATCATGATCAGCCTGCGTCAGACTGGCTGCGTCCCCGGATTGCCAGACTGTTGTCGCCGAATCAATGAAGAAGCTGATGGGCGTGCCAGTTGCGACGGTGTTGCGCGACGCTGTGCGTTCGACATTCGAAACCGCGCGGAGTTCTGCAAAGAGAGCACGCGCGCTGCGTAAGGCGTGATCGAACGTTTGTGAACTTGCCTGGGCAACATGTATGGACCAATCGCGCAGCAAAGCAGTTTTCGAGATGGCGCGCGGTGCCCGGATCGCATACGCAGGATCGAGCGAGGCCATGGGAAAGATGCGCTGCGTCACAATGCGCGGCTGGGCACCACCATGCGGCGCTGCATATCCCGCAGCGGCGTGCGGACCCTCGGGCCGTGCTCCCAAAATGGCTGCGACCGCGGCTGAGATGAGCAGAATCTTCCTGCGGCCAGAGGAAACGCGAACGCGCGACGCACGGTGGGAACGAACGCGCGAGGGGAACAGCGGAAATGCAATGGTCATGAGCATGTCCCGAAAGGAATGATGAATGACGTAAAGGAAAAGGACCGGACCGGTTCATCGGCGAATGCCAGCCAATGCGATCAGTCGTGCAGCGATGTCTGATAACGACCGGACAAGGGATGAGTGAATGCACATTCCTATCCTGTTCTCGAATGAACACGGAAACGATCAACACTTTGGATGATCCACGCGTTGCTCTCTATCGCAACGTGCGCGATTGTGACTTGCGCGGGGGTGGCGGAAGGGCCCAGCTCGGCAGCACCAACAAGCACTTCATTGCGGAGTCTGAGCACGTCATACGCAGACTGCTGCAATCAGGACGCTTTGCGGTGACTTCACTTTTCTTGACGCAGGCGCGGCTGGCACAACTTGCGCCAGACATTCATGCGGATCACACCTTCCCGATCTACGTCGCCCGCGATGAAGCGCTGATGCGCGAGATCAGTGGCTATCGCCATCACGGCGGTGCCCTCGCGATCGGCGATCGGCCAGCCCATGAGCATGCCAGCAACGTCACGGAATGGATTCGCGCAATCGATCGGGTGAGCGGGGATGGACCACGCACACTGCTGCTCGCCCACAGACTCAGCAATGTCGACAATGTCGGCTCGCTCCTGCGCAACGCAGCAGCGCTCGGAGCCGATGGAGTGATCCAGTGCGGATGCGCTGATCCACTCTTCCGAAGAGCCATTCGCGTCTCAATGGGTCATGTGTTCACAGTGCCGTGGATCATGCTGCCCGCTGATGCGGTTCGCGCAGCAATGTCAGATCTCGCAGCATGTCAGGTTGCGGTCGTTGCGGCGGAGACAGGAATGTCGGGCCGCAGCAATTGGCGTGATCTTGCGACCTTCAGTTGGCCGGACCGTGTTGCGATTCTTCTTGGCAGCGAAGGTGGGGGGCTGGATGCACAGCTCTGTGAAGCATCGGATTGCGTGCTCGAAGTGCCCATGGCTCGTGGGATTGCGTCGATCAACGTCGCCACCGCTGCAGCCATTCTCCTGGCTGAACGACAACGCCTGCTGCGAACACGCATCGAGGAATGAGATTGCGGGGAAGTGAACCTGCTTTCACTGAACCGCCATTGCCAGGGGAATAGACTGCCAGAGCGGCAGGGACCGGCACGCGTGACAAGCCGTAGCGGCGGTTGCGATCGGCACGCCCCTTGCGGTACATCTGTCACAGCGTCGCAGCTTCAGCAAGTCGGAAAGGACCACAACACCATGCGAATGGATCGATTCACAACACTCGCGCAACAGGCCCTTTCTGATGCATCATCACTTGCTGCATCATCATCACATGTAGAGATTACACCGCTGCATCTGCTCTCCGCGCTGGTTGAAGAAGCTGGAGGAACGTCAGCTGCGATCCTCGGCCGGGCTGGCGTTTCCATTGAGCGCCTCAGGCAGATTGTCGCGGCTGAACTCAGCAGGCAGCCGACCGTGACGGGAACGCATTCCGCCACATCGAGCGCCCTCGTGCAGGTCTTGCAGCAGGCTGAAAAGGAAGCCAAGCAACTGGGCGATGCGTACACATCGACAGAACATCTTCTGCTTGCGATTGCCGAAGTAAAATCAGATGCAAAGCAGGCGTTGTCGCTTGTGAATCTCAATCGCCATGCAGTACTGGCTGCGGTGCACGCTCTGCGCAAGGCATCTGGTGTCACCAACGTGACTGAGCCCGGCCAGGAATCAACATTCGAAGCCCTCAAGAAGTATGCCATCGATCTTAACGAGAAGGCTCAGGCGGGCAAGCTCGATCCTGTCATTGGCCGCGATGATGAGATTCGCAGATGCATGCAGGTCCTCAGCCGCCGCACCAAGAACAATCCCGTTCTTATCGGCGAGCCGGGCGTGGGCAAGACCGCGATTGCAGAAGGTCTCGCGCAGCGCATCATCAATGGCGACTGTCCTCAATCAATGCGTGACTCTCGCATCATGGCTCTCGACGTCGGGCAACTGCTGGCAGGAGCCAAGTTCCGGGGCGAGTTCGAAGAACGACTCAAGGCTGTATTGCGCGAAGTTGCAGCAGCCGAAGGCCGCATCATACTCTTCATTGATGAACTGCACACCATTGTGGGCGCGGGAGCTGCGGAAGGGGCTGTCTCAGCCGGGAATCTTCTGAAGCCGGCTCTTGCGCGAGGTGAGTTGCGCGCCATCGGCGCAACCACCTTGGATGAGTATCGCAAACACATTGAGAAAGATGCGGCGTTCGAACGCCGATTTCAACCGGTGTACGTTGGCGAACCGTCGCTGGAAGCAACCATTGCAATCCTGCGCGGGCTGAAGTCGCGCTATGAGGCACATCACGGCGTCCGCATTCAGGATGCGGCGCTGCTCACCGCTGCATCGCTGAGTCATCGCTACATTGCAGATCGCTTCCTGCCTGACAAGGCGATCGATCTGCTGGATGAAGCGGCTTCGCGGCTGCGCATCGAGAACGATTCCATGCCTGTTGAACTTGATGAACTGCGGCGACGAATCATGCAGCTTGAGATCGAGCGTGAAGCCCTCAAACTCGAAACCGACAACGAATCGCGCAAACGACACGATGCAGTCGACGCTGACCTTGCAGAGCTTTACGAACGCAACCGCTCGCTGACCGCACAGTGGGAAATCGAAAAGCGTGAACTCGATGAGATTCGCGCTGTCAAGGAAACCATTGAACAGAAGAGTATTGAGCTGGAACAGGCTCAAAGGCGCGGCGACCTCGAGGGTGCTGCCCGCATCCAATATGGTGAACTGGTGGAGCTCAACAAGCGCCTGGAGAAAGCGGAGGCTGTCCTCGAAAAGAGGCAGGCAGCTGGACAGGCCATGGTGAAGGAAGAAGTCGATCCCGAGCAGATTGCAGATGTCGTAGCCAGCTGGACCGGCATTCCCGTCTCGCGACTGATTGAATCTGAGCGCGAAAAACTGTTGCGCATGGAGTCGCAACTGGAACGGCGGATTGTCGGGCAGGAGCAAGCGGTGCGGGCCGTGAGCGATGCGGTCCGTCGCAGTCGCGCTGGTCTGGGAGATCAGGCCCGGCCCATCGGATCATTCCTGTTCCTCGGCCCGACGGGTGTCGGCAAGACCGAGTTGTGCAAAGCCCTGGCTGAGTTCCTCTTTGATACCCAGGATGCAATGATCCGCATCGACATGAGTGAATACATGGAGCGACACGCGGTCGCTCGGCTGATCGGCGCGCCACCAGGCTATGTCGGCTATGAAGAGGGGGGACGTCTCACCGAAGCAGTGCGGCGGCGGCCATACTCAGTCATTCTCTTTGATGAAATGGAAAAGGCGCATCCGGATGTGTCCAACGTGCTGCTTCAGATACTCGATGATGGGCGTCTGACCGATGGCCACGGGCGCACTGTTGATTTCCGCAACACCATCATTGTGATGACGAGCAACATTGGCTCGCAGGGTATTCTCGAAATGGCGGAGACAGGCGCCGAGGCATTTGAGATTGAGGCTCATGTCCGCGATCTTCTCAAGAAGGTGTTGCGGCCGGAACTGCTCAACCGCATTGATGAGACGATCATCTTCCATCAACTCTCGCGCGATGATCTTGCACAGATCGTTCGCATCCAACTGAGAATCCTCGAAGCCCGCCTGGCTCAGCGTGATCTGCAACTGGAAGTGACTGATGATGCAATGAACGCGCTGGCTGCAGAAGGGTATGACCCGCAGTTCGGCGCACGCCCGCTCAAGCGCGTCATTCAACAGCGCATTGAGAATGCCATCGCCAGCCGCATTCTCGCTGGCGAGATCGATGCAGGACAGACAGTCGTCGTGGGATATCAAGGCAACTCGTTTACTATCGACACCCGCGCATCGAATGACAGCGATGGGGTGTCTGCATAACTCCCACGCGGCCCAAGGGCCGCCGCTACGCGGGTTTCACGAAGTTCCAGCGCTGGACCTTCAACCCGGCGCGGCGGGGATTGGCATTGACATAATCAGCAGATCGCGCAACATCCTCTGCATCACTGAGGTAGCGCGACCAAAAACTCCGCGCCCAGCACGACGTGTGCACTTCGCGTTCAAACGGGTGAAGCGACTCCGCACGAAGTTGTTGCGTGGCGCGGGTCTTCAGATGTGTGACGATCTGTTCAACAGGTTGGGGGTGGCGCATCACCACCACATGGACATGATCCGGCATAATCGCGCACGCGCGGATGACATGACCCGATGCAGAGACCGCACGGGCAAATCCGCGGGCAATCGCGCGTGCCTGCATGCCATCGAACACGACAACAGGATGCTGCAGCGCATCACGGGCTTTCTGCCGCACCGCCGTATCGTGTGGCATGTGGGCAATCGAACGGCGGGTGTCGGTCTTGGTCGCCCGTCCGAACGGTTGCAGATTCTGCGCCCGAACTTCCGTTGACCAGGAACCACGTGGATCATTCGGCAACCAGAACCCATATGCGCAAAACACGATGTGATACGCGATAACCATTTGGGTGTCACATCATACGTGTAGCGGCGGCCCTTGGGCCGCGTGGGGCGTCCAAAAATCGTGACGGTCTGGCCGCGCTCATGTATCCAGTGCCTCATGCCCGCAACACTTTCGATCGTCATCCTCGCGCTTGCAACTGCTGGTACTCAGCCACCCTGGCCGGAGCGCGAACCATCGGAATATGTTCGTAACATTCTCAGTTGCGATGAGGCGCAGCGCAGGCAGATGCACCTGATATACGACGAATCTGAAGAGATCTACCTTGCTGAAGAACTGATCGACATTCTTATAAGCACCATCGAGCCCACAGCATGGGAACAATGTGGCGGCCCGGCTGCGAGCGTGCGTTACTACAAAGGCATGCTGATTATCACAGCCCCGCCATACATTCATCGCGAGGTGGAAGAGATTCTGACATCGCTGCGCGCATCATGACAGGTCCGGCCCCTGCGCATTTCGAGCATGGCTCAGTTGATGAAATCATACCCGAGAAGCCCGTTGACAGTTGCTGAGCCGGGCCAGGGATGGATGCTGAACGGGAAGAGTGGACTTGCGACTTCCAATGTTGGCAGGATTTCGTCAGGATGAAGCACGCGAACGCTGCGATCAATCGTAACGATAGGCAGACGTCCGTCTTCTCGGCGCGCTCCGATCGCGGTCAGCAGTATTTTGCGTTCGGGATGCCGCGACTGGGCGACGTTCTGCGGGCGAAAGGTTGATCGTTTGTAGGTGGAAGGGTTTTCATTCTGCCAGAGCGCCGGATCAGCAAACGTCATCCACACGGGACTTTGAAAGGCACCTACAGCCTCGCCATCGTCAAAAATCGGCGATGGGAACAGGCGGACATTCCACGGCAGGCCCTGCCAAGTGTCGAGATACGGAACAATCGCTGATGCCCATAGAAAGCTGTTCAAGATAACAGCGGCAGATCCGTTGGGACCTGTTCCGACGGTTTCGCCACGAACACGAAAGTGAATGCCCGCTTCGGGTCTGCCGGGCTCACCTGCGAACGGGAGCTGGCCGCGATGATCGTTCTCGTAGGCCACCAAAGCAACACCGTAGTTCCTGATCGTGACAAGTTCTTCAGCATGCTCGCCTCCCCGCCTGGCATGGGCTGCGATTGGAACAAGCAGCGCCAGCAGAATGCCGAGAACAGCAACGGCGACAATCACTTCCAGCAGGGTGACGGCTCGCGTTGGTGTCGCAGGTCTTCTGGGGAGCATCTTGACAGGATAGACGGTTCGGTGTAAGGTGCAAGCGCAATATGGTTTGGGCACCACCCTTAAAACTATAGAGGTTCATATGCGTTTTCTCAACCGCGACGGTTTCGTCGCTGCTGCCGTCGTTGTCGTCTCGATCGCGATCCCGGCGATGGCGCAGACTCCGGGCGATAGCGTGCAGTGTATCAAGCCCGAGAATTGTCCGGGCTTGAACTGCAACTTGCCTTCGACTGATGATTACTGCTGTTGCTGCAAGAATGGGGCAGGGGCACCTTATGCGTGCCGCTGGGTCAGCTCCACGGTACTCTGTCCAGTGCAATCTACGGGTGGTCAATGCCCATAGTGCTGGTGCCGCAGGTGATCGGGCCCTTCGGAGCACATCAATGAATCGGCGCAGTGCGCTCATCGTGTGCATTGCTGGCGGAGCAGCGGTCGCAGGGCTCACTGTGTTCCTGACGCAGTGGTCGCGCCCACCGAGTCCTGTGGATGTCGCATTCAACGAGACGCGCAGCGCGGTCAGCGCCATCACAATGGCGGCATTGTCGGAAGCCGCCATCGACAGCGCGCTGGATGCGATGCTCATCAAGGATGACACCGAGGGAGCTGTAGATGCGCCTGCTCTTGAACGCTTGCGCGAGCACCTGTCTGACGCCATCCGCTTCTACTACCTCGAGGATGAAGCTGATGCGTACATTGCCTGGCGAAGGGAGCAGGGTGCGACATTCAAGTCTCGCGATGATCTGGATCGGCACACGCCTTGGCCGATTGAGACTTCGTTCATCTTTATTGATGAACACCAGTCAGAGTTGTCGTTTGCGTTCCAGAAGGACGCCGACATCCCGGGGTTGTTTGAGCAGTTCTGGATCGCGCGGCGCGAAGTGGATGGCGGCAGGAATGTACCGCAGGCGATCGCGCAGGACGACAAAGGTGTGCGAACTCACCTGCGCTTCGCCGGGAATGATTCCATATCGAGTGATTTCGGCGATAAGAGCGACCGGGATGACGCACTCATGTGGTTTGGTGGAATCGCCATGGCGAGTCGCAACTGGTTTGACGTCCCCCACGCTGATGATGTCCTGCAGGCACAATCAGTGGTGGTAGCGCAGACGGGAATATTCTTTGAGTTTGCAGATGGGGTGCGGAGGCCGCTGGTGTTTCTCTGTGTGCTCGACGAGACTCGGCAGGCCTGGTACCTTCAGGCAGTGGGCATGACGAATCATCCAAATGACTATGTGGCATGGCCATGGGAACTGTGACTTTACAGCGCGTATCGCGCATTTTGCAGATTGTGCTGGCAGTTGTGTTTCTGTCAGCAGCTGCGGGGAAGATGGTCGATGTGGAAGGTTTCCGCACCGTTCTTACATGATATGTGCCGACCATTGGTCGGTTCAGTCTCGCGTCCATTCTCATAACGGTGGCAATAGTGTTCACCGAAACCACAATCGGCCTCTTGCTGGCTGCGAATGTCCTGCCGGGAAGAGCGGCGGCCGCAGCGCTCGGGATGATTCTTATCTTTTCCGTTGTGCTTCTCCGCGCGGTCGTCGTATCCGCACCTCCCGCATGTGGTTGTGCTGGACTGATAGGACTTCTGGGAAAGACATTCGAAACGGCTGAGATGATTCTTATCCGCAACGCTGTCCTTACAAAGTGGCAGCGATCTATATCATCTATGCGAGCCGTCGCTGCGGGGCCAGCGTTCCATCGTAGTTGGCATGAAGTGCAGCGCGCGCTTGGCGATCGTGTGGATGAGGGGTTGGTCCGCTCCGCAACGTTTGTGATTTGTGACGGTCCCAGCAGGGCGGCGCATCCAGTGCCTCATGCCCGCAACACTTTCGATTCGTGTGGATGAGGAGTTGGTCCGCTGGTGAGCCCTTGCGTGAGCGAGAGCCAGATAAATTTCAAAAAACGTCATTTTCGAGCCGATCTTTTGTTGCATTCGGCCAGGCTTGGGCGATAATGTCTCAATCGCGGGATCGGCCTCTTCCAAACCAGGGGAGAACCCCCTGCCGGGCGGTTGAGATCACCCGTGACGACCGTGTCCTCGGGATCACTACGGACACGGGCGATGTGCCCCGCGGGACGCTGCGGGGGAAAAGAATCCGGCGGCCTCTGAGTCGGAGGCGACGGCTGGGCGAACCCATCAACCAAGGAGGTGATCCGTGAACCATTTGTATGACTGTCCGAAGGGGCTGCACTACTAATCCCGTGCAACCGACGGGACTGCACGGTGTGCAGCCCGTTCCAAAAGGAACACGACCCGGCAGCCCCAAAGCTGCCGGGTTGTTTGTTTTGGCTTGAGCATGCCTTCGCGCAGCGCCGACGCGTGCAGTGATCGTGGACACGAACACCGCGTCAGATTCACACCGCAACTTCACCCCGCAACGCTGGCATCGAGAAACGGCTCGACGCTGCGGATGTCTGGGAGAATGTGAGCCGAGACGTGAATGGTAAACGTCTCGCCGGGTGCGATATGGGTGAGCTTGGTGGTGCGGGCCCGGTTGGTCCACTCACGCCCCGCTCGGACGTAGGTTTCGTTATCCTCGCGCTCTCGCCGCTTGGAAAGCTTCTTGAGGCCGTTCTGGACGTGTGGCTGCATACGCATGAGTCTGCGAATGGTCTTCTGGCATGCCACCCGGTCGGGCACCCGCGCGACGGTGAAAGTGTACTTCTTGCCAGGTTCGATCGTTGTTGCCATCGCAGAACATCTCCGGGAAAAGTGAGCGGCTGTGAGTGTAGACCGCTCAGGCATCATGGGCAACGCCGCGTGCGGTTCAGCCGTCCCAACCAGTAATATCGCGTGCATGGAGCATGGCCCGAATGAGGTAATCTGCCTCAAGGTTCACCGCGACCGGATCCTCGCCAATGCGGCTCAGTGTGGTCACAGCCAGCGTGGTCGGAATCAGCGCGACCTCAAACCATCCTGCACCCGCCGCAGGATGTCCATCAGCATTTCTTCCGATCGCAGCAATCGTCAGCGACACGCCATCCACACACACCGACCCCTGCGGTGGCAGACATGCCATGAGATGTGCAGGCGGCACGATGCGGACCCGCCATTCGCTTGATCCAGGATCAGCGTCTTGATCAACAATGCGATGGGCCCAGCCAATGCCATCCACATGCCCTTGCACAATATGTCCGCCCAGCAGCGTGGTTGGCGTGACCGCGTGTTCGAGGTTCACGCCATCACCCGCCACAAGATTGCCCAGCGTCGTGCATGACAGCGTCTGCGGAATGACATCAGATTGGAGGCGATGCTTCGCGTGGTCGCATGCAGCAACTGTCAGGCAGCAGCCGTTGACAGCAATCGATTGGCCCGGCATTGCATGGTGTTCCCAGCCGATGGTATCCAGGACAATCGCCCGCCCGGATGTCGTGGCTTCTGATGAAACCACGCGTCCAATGTGTTGGATGAGGCCGGTGAACATGAAGCTAGAGTGTAGGTGCGGTCCGACGCCTTCAAACCGGTCCACTCCTCACGCCGCCGACTTCGTCGCGCCTGACTTGTTCTTCTTCCTTGCCTGTTCCGCTTCATACGCAGCTCTGAGGGCGGCGGCCTGCTTTTCGATTGAAGCCCGCTCAGCCATGGCCGATGCGGCAAGGGCGGTCACGCGCAGCATCGTCAGAACGCCAGTCGCGGCTGCGAACAGTGCGAACAGGTTGTAGAAATCAGTCGGCATGGTGGTGTGTCGCCAATGCAAAGCCCGGTCGTTCTCATCGGCTCAATCCGCCCGCGGCTTTGCTGCCGGAAGTCGCAACTGAAAGGTGGCTGCCCGGCTTCCCTTCAATGTCATAGACTCTGATGATGCTGAAGGGCCGCAGAATCATTCCGATGTCATCCATGCTCCGTGCGATGGCGGCTGTGATGCTCATCTGCCTGCACGCAGGGATCGCCCGCGCTCAGCAATCGGGGAATGATGTTGATGTTGTTCTCGATTCGTTTGGCGTTGGGTCAGTCTTTCGCCCGGGTGATTACGCAGGTATTCGGCTGCAACTCACAAGCAATCTGCCCGAGCCGCTGGCTGTCCAGGTTGTGTGGGAGGTGCCTGAAGGTTTGGGCGACATCGCAGAACACATGCGCCGCATCACGCTCACACCAGGACAACCGCTTTCTGTCTGGGTGTATGCACGACTGCTGCCGAACATCACGACCTCATCGCTTTTTACAGTGCGCGTGTACAGAGATGAAGATGGTGAGCGCGGCAGCGAACTTGGCGGAGCAGTGGTCGCACCAGGGCGGGCTGTTGCAGCCGCCCAGGAAGTGCCGCTCACGATGTCGCTGATCGGCATCATCGGCGGCAATCGAATGGCAGGTCTGGAGCAATACCAGGTTGCAGATCAATATATGCAGGGCGTGCCGCTGACAGGCAGCGAGCGCGATTTCATCGTGGCAGGAATCTCACCACGTGATATCCCCGACCGCTGGGATGGCCTCGCGCCATTTGAAGTGCTGGTCTGGACCGATGCCTCGCCCGGCGAACTTGCAAAGCGCGACAGTGCCGCTCGCGCGCTGCGTGAGTGGATCGAACGCGGCGGGCACCTTGTCATCATTCTCCCGGCAGCCGGCAACGACTGGGGCCTGGGCTCGCGTGGCGTGACGCCGTTTGATGATCTTCTCCCCGAGAATCAGCCAGGCGTTCGCGAGACTTCAATGGTTGAGTTGCTTCCTCTTCTCAGTAAGCGCAGGCAGATTGATCCGCGCGATGATGCGCCGTTGACCGTGCGAACACTCGATGACGCGGGGAATCTCTATCAACCGCTCATCGCGTTGCCCGGCGCAAGGGGCACTCCACCTGCGGTCCTGGCTGTGCAGCGCCTTGTGGGGTTCGGTCGCATCTCCATTTTGGGCATCGACCTTGCAAGTGGGCAGCTCAATGCACAGGTTCGGCCACGCGATAATCGTGGCGGCAATCTGATCGAGGCGGATCGTGTATGGAACCGTATTCTCGGGCGCAGGGCCGATACGCTCCATCCCACACAGATCAAGGCGCTCTCCGATGAAAAGCAGTTGCGGGTTTCAGGTCAGGGGCCGACCGACGTCGGGCGGGGCGACATTGTCATCGACACCATACAGCTCAAAGGCGGCGCTGGGACAGGCATCGGCCTGGCCTTCTTTCTTTTCGTAGCATACTGGCTCGCAGCTGGTCCGCTGGGATTTGCTGTGCTCAAGTCATGGAAACAAGTGCGCCATGCGTGGTTCGTCTTTGCACTCACGAGCGCTGCGTTTACAGTGATTGCATGGGGTGGCGTGAAACTCTTCAGTCGCAAAAACACCATTGTGCAACATCTTACGTTTCTTGATACCGTTGCATCCGTGCCGGGCGTGAATGATGGATCAGTCACGCGGGCCACAACCTGGTTCACGGTCTTTCTTCCGGGATATGGTGATCCGGAACTCACGCTGGCCTCGGAAGCAAATGCGCGGAATTTACTCTCGCCATATACAGCACCGGGGAAACCCGTGACGCCTTTCCGCGATGTTGATCGTTATGTTGTCGGGAATGATGCGCCAGCTGATTTTCCCTCACCAGCCCGCGCCACAACCAAGGAACTCGCAGCGCGTTGGCAGGGATCGGGAGCAGGTGAGTTTGGCAGCATTGTGGCGACCACGGCGCTGGAGGCGGACAGAAATCAGGTGCGCGGGCGCATCAGTCATGATCTGCCCGGAGCGCTTTATAATGTTGATATCTTTATTGTGTATCCCGACCGCACGCAGCCGCTGCGCTATGGCGATGGCACCGGCGCTGACCCGTTCTTCCCGCCCGGCCAGACCGGCGGACAGTTGAATGTCGGCTCGGTCTGGTCGCTATCGCAGCCCTGGCAGCCGTTAACTGAGCTGGATCTTTCCACGACGCTGACAGCTGGCGCGCGGGCTCCCATGGTGCGGTTCTTCGACACGTTGACTGATCGAATACAGGCAAACTATCAGGGCAACACTGTCGGGCTGAATTCCACTGACCACGAGCGTTATCGCAAAGCGCTGAGTTTCTTCAATCAGCTTCCGCCTCCGATCTACAGCAAGACGCCCAACGATTTCAGCGACGATCGACCCCAACGCTTTGCCCGTTCGCTGGGACGCGAGATTGATCTCTCACAGTGGTTTATCCGCCCGTGCATTATTATTTACGGTGAGCTGCGCAACAGCGAACTGCCTGTCCCCTTTACCGTGAATGATCGCAGTCCGGACAGCGCTGGCATCACGATCGTTCGCTGGATTTACCCGCTTCCGCTTGAGCTCGACGCTATCCTCCCTGGTCCGTAAACAGTTGCTGCCGGTTGAGACACATCTATGCCGATGATCGAAACTATCAATCTGACCAAGAAATATGGCGAGTTGACAGCTCTCAACAACCTCAATCTGACGATTGGAAAGGGTGACTGCTTCGGGTTCATCGGCCCCAATGGCGCAGGCAAGACAACCACAATCAAGATTCTTGCGACACTGCTCAAACCCACATGGGGAGAAGCCCGCATCGATGGCAAAGTTGTCGGCTATCAGAATCCGCAGATTCGACCTGTCATCGGCTACGTGCCCGACTTCATGGGCAGTTATGATGACATGGTGGTTTCAGAATATCTCGAGTTTTTCGCAGCTGCCTACGACATCCATGGCAAGCAGCGCGAGCAGGTTGTGCGCGATGTGCTCGATCTCACCGATCTTTCTTACAAAGCCACCGCAGAGGTCAACGGTCTTTCGCGCGGCATGCAGCAGCGGCTGTCCATCGCGCGGGTGTTGCTGCACGATCCCAAGGTGTTGCTGCTGGATGAGCCAGCGTCCGGCCTCGATCCGCGAGCGCGAATCGAGATTCGCGAACTTCTCAAAGAACTGCGCCGGATGGGAAAGACCATTATTATTTCATCGCACATTCTGCACGAGCTGGCTGAGTTGTGTAACACAGTCGGAATCATCGAGCAGGGCGATCTGGTGTTTTCAGGCGCGGTCAGTGAAATCATGGCCCGAGCCCGCATGGGATATGTCGTGCACATTACCCTAGATGGCAAGGAAGAAAATGCAGCAGACATGCTGCGCACCGTGAATGGGATCAAACAAGTTGATCTCACCCAGCATAATGGCAGCACGCGCATTGATATTGTGATCGATCCAGAAAGCGGATTGCCGGTGTCGGATATCCCCAACCGCCTCATTGCCAACGGCTTCCGCATGACCTCGATGGCAGAGGAACAGGTGAATCTCGAAACCGCGTTTATGCGCCTGACCAAGGGGCTGGTGAGTTAGAGCGGTTGTGCCTGTTGCTCGGAAGACGCTTACTGACGTGCGCGGCTCTGATGCGATTGGCATCGCTCTAATAATCCGGCATGACAAGTTCTGCGACAAGACCCGAGCGCTTGCCGGTGAGTTCTGCGTGACGAAGCAGGTAGCGCATGATGACCATCACGACGGTAGCGTGTGACCATGTCAGCGGACTGACGGAAACCGGATCACCTGAATATGGATGATATTGTTCTGCAAGCACGCCCGATGGCCTTGCCCGCTCGCGGCACCATTCCAGATATTCAAGCGCCTCTTCCAACTCGAGTACGTTGCTTGCAGATTCAATGCGATGCAGGGCCAGCCAGAGCGTACAGATCACCCAGGGATTGCCGGGCACCCGATCGATATCATTCGACTCAACCTGATGATAATAATCGCGTTCGTACCGAGCCATTCCTCCAACGTTGGTTTTCACCCAAAGGCGTTTCTTCAAGGCCGCCATCTCAGCCATGACTGCGGGATGATCGGCTGGGAGCGCGCCGAATGCGAAGACGCCGTAGTTGGCTGCATCGGCAGTCATATCCAGGCGATAGGTCCCATCATCAAGTGGCGTGACCAATCGGGCAAAGCGCTGTTGTTCTTCGACCCACATGTGTTTCATCATGGCGCTGCGCATACGTTCAGCAGCTTCGCTGAATGCAGCCGACTCGTCGAACGAGCCGAAGTCGCGGGCAAATGCACTGGCTGCCTGAAGTGCCCCGATGGTCGCGCCAACTGTGAATGTATGCACGCCCCGTCTCTCTTCCCACAAATCCCAGCTGGGCTTGGGCAGGCCGTTGTGATCGCGATGCTCCATCATCCAGCGGGCGGCTCGCATGATAATGGGATGATACAGCGGCTTGATAAACTCAACATCTCGGAAGATATTGAAGTGATGCCGAAGTGACCATAGAACCAGGGCCGTTTCGTCCTGTTGAATCGGCAGCACGCGCTTACTGTCGAGCATCCAGGGATGCCAACTTGATGCCATCGTTCCTGAAGGATTGTACTTGTGAAGGAAATATCCTTCCGGCTCGATCACGCCTGCGCAGAAGCGGAAAAATGCACGGCTGAGTTCGCCATGATGCGACAGCATCAGTGCATGCGCTACCAGCGCGCCATCGCGTGGCCACATGTATGAATATGTATCACCTGCAAAGTGGGTGATGTCGCTGTCGTTGGCAGCCAGAATTGCGCCGCCGTTGTCGATCTGTGTTCTGAGGATGAGCTGGCTGCGTACATACATGTCGCGCACAGTTTCGGGCACGGGCGAAAAGTCGACCGGCTCTTTGGTGGCCCAGATTTTCCAGTACGCTTCGGTGCGGTCCATCATCCGCTGGGGTGTACGGTCCCAGATTTTGCGATTGAGCTTCTTTATAGCACTGTAGGTGCGGCCTGCTGCCAGCCAGTAGATCACATAGTTGGATCCGCCAGGTTTGAGCTGCAGATTGAATCCGACAGTTGAATCGACTGAGCCTTGCGCGATGGCGTTGCGACTGAGTTGGCCATCTTCTGCGTCGCGCCAGGTTCCTTCGGCCGAGCCGATGCGCTTCGCGCCAGTCGCCCAGTGATCAATGCCACACTTGCGCTCATCACATGCGTTGATGAGAAAGTAAATGTCATCCTTGTAATGGACCAGGCCGGCTGTTGACGGATCGTAATAGACGGTATCCCCAACCGGTGAACCGTTGATCGAGAGATCGTGATGAAAGAAGACGCGCACATCGCGAGCCTTGTTGAGCAGATCCACCACAACGATCTTGCGGAAGAAGACAGCACTGGAATAATCCACGGCATCGTTGAAGAGCAGTTCAACACCCAGGGCTGCGCTGGTGAGTCTGACTTCCGTGACCATGGTATCGGGCTTGTAACGCATGGATCGTTGCCAACCAGCGTCACCGATCCAAGCAAAGCGACCGTCGGCCCACACGCCGAAGCGCTGAATGTGACCCTCGGTATGATTGGGCATGCCGACGCGCGGGTAGTAGATGTCGCGCAGGCCGTAGTGATTGTCGAAGGTAATCAGCATCTCGCCGTTACCGATGGGAATGTCGCGCGGCATCAGTCTTTCTCCGGCTGTGTTGGCGACGAGGACGTCGATGCGGTCGAGGCTGCTTCGACGACCACCTCGGCTCGGGAGCTGGAATGCAAGACCGACTTCACGCGGATCCCGAAGTTTTCGCCAACCTTGACAACTTCGCCCGTGCCAATCGGCTTGGCATCGACGAGCAGATCAACCGGCTCCTCGACGCGCTTTGGCAGTTCGATGATCGAGCCGGGCGCCAGCCGCAGGACATCATGCATGGTCATCGACCGCTCGCCGATCTGGACGATCACAGGCACCTCCAGAGACAGGATAGCAGCCATCTGTTGGGACATACAGAGGATATCGGCTGTTGGAGGATGGTCGCTTCATACGGAATGGGGGCTGGACAACGGCTCGATTATTTGTTGCCCGGTCGATCCGTAGGGCTACCGTAGTGGCGCATGAGTCGATCCGTCACCGCCGAGTTTGGAGCAGAGTTCGAAGCAGAGCGCTCCCGCTGGCTGCGACGACGATTCCTGTGGTATTCAGGAGTGGTTGTGGTTTTCTCGCTTTTGGCGATTGTTATTGCGTACATCGGGATTGCCATAGGTGCTGATGGCACCACACCGGTCCAGTTGTTTGCGATTTCGCTGGGGGAGTTGCCAGGATTTCTGATTTACCTCACCGCATTCCTCTATGTGTTGCGCCGGCCGTTGCGTCGAGAGCGAATGATCCAGCTGGTGTTCTGGCTGATCGTGATCACAGGTTCGGTGGGCATCATCATGGCGGCTATGCTGACCGGGCTGGGAGTGGGGCAGGGCAACGTCACAATCGAGGCCAGTTCGCCGAGCTGGGAGGCTCGGGCATCTGCCCTCAATACCGTTTTTGTCACACATTTCGTCGCGTCGCTCTTCATGCCTTGGACATTGAAGGAGTCGATTCGGCCGTTGATCCCGCTGTTAGCTGTGTTCTTTGCAGTGGCGATCATCGTCGGCGGATTCACGCTGGGAACCGCACTGATCATCCTGTTCTCGCCACTTGTGGGCGTGCCGGGCGTCCTGATCTGCTGGTGGCGGCACAGTCGCTTCCGCGAGCGTTTCCACTATCGCATGTTGCGCGGCAAGTATGGCGAACTGCAGCGCGAACTCGTAGATGCACGCAACGTTCACGAGGGCCTTTTCCCCGATCCCATCCAGGACGGGCCGCTGCGCTTTCAATACTGCTACGAACCGATGAGCCAGATTGGGGGCGACTATCTCTACGCCACACAGACACAGCCGGATGCTGATGCGCCCGAGCGAACACTTCTGAATGTCGTCCTCATTGATGTGACTGGCCACGGCGTGAAGGCAGCACTCACTGTGAACCGTATCTATGGCGAACTCGAACGACTGTATGGCGAACAACCCGATCTATCGCCCGGTCCGACCCTGGCTGCCCTCAATCGTTACTTCAACCTGACGCTGTCAAAACACTCGGTGTTTGCCACTGCATTGTGCATGCAGTTTGATGTGAGTAGCGACAGCATGTTATGGGCCAATGCCGGGCATCCTCCTGCATTTCTGCGGACCGCAGCTGAGCGTATGGAGCAGCTTGAGGCATCCGGGCCATTGCTGGGCGTCTTTCGAAGGCAGGAGTTTCGAATCGATGAGCATGAACTGCGCTTCGGCCCGGGCGACACACTGATTGCCTATACCGATGGAGTGACGGATACCCTGAATGAACATCGAGAACGGCTGCACATTGATGGTGTGCGACGAATCCTGCACACGCTACACCCGGATCGTGACGATCGCAAGCGGTGGTGCAGCACGTTACTGCGGGCGATTCACGGCTACCGCTTTGGAGCGCCTGTTGATGATGTTCTCTTCGTCGAGGTCTTCCGCCCAATTCCCGATTCGCCGCGACCGGTGAGCACGGCGTCGTTGTCAACTGCCGGGTAAAGACATATTGGATATGAAGGACGGTTCATACGCGCACGCATGGATGCAACTCATCCTGTTCGAGCGTGATAGCATTCTGGAGCGTGCTGTTCTTTGCGAAGACGTTCGCATGGGACTGCAGATTGGGGGACTGTTGATCGGCCCGCGTTTCGGACCCTGCAGGTTTCGTTTGTGCCATCTGGCGAGTCTGTGGTGGATATGGTCTGTGGTCCCATGTGAATATGGGGCAATTTCATAGCTCCTGATTTGGGAAACCGGGATCGAGAACCGACGATCCTGTTGGGAAAGTACGGAACCAAGTCCAAGGGAAGGGAGCAGTTATGACATGCTTTGAGATTCATGTGGTCGCCAGGCGGGTCGTGCATCAGGTCCGTCGAGCGATGGCGCTGGCGATTGCTGCGAGTTGTGTGGCGATGACGAGCGGGCTCTCAGCATGCGAGTCACCCGACAGCCCCGTTGTGCATTCCTCCAAACAGCCGCGGTTTGTTGACATCGACATCAGCGTGAGTGATGTCCTGAATGCGTCGGATGCAGAATGGAATGCACTGCTATCACGAGCAGTTCAGGCAGCTGGCGAGGTACATACGGAGTCGCCCGGCCGGCTTGTGACATTTCGACTGGCGCAGACCCCGATGCAATATGTGGTGAAAGGCGATGACAGCTCTGAGCTGCAGCAACAGTTGCGCTATGAGACGCGGTTGGCGGAGTTTCTGTCGTCCGCGATTCAGCGGACTCGCGCCGGGCATCCCGGAATTGCCTTGAGTGTTCTCGGCCTGCCGCTTGAACATGGGACGCCTGAAGAGGTGCTGCGGATTCACGAGCGATATAGCGTGGCGATGGATTCGTTCGACGCATTTGTTGCAGGCAAGGGACTCATACTTGATGGCGCTGGCACAGATGAGTTGGGTGCCCTCGAATCGGGCAACTCTGAAATGGTCAGAGTGGCTGGCGGTCGACCGATTGTGTTCCGCACGAATGGTGCCTGGCGTATTGCAGCATCGCCTGAGGCGGATCTGCCCGCTGGCGCGTTCGAACCCGTGGTTACACCCAATCTGATTCAGATCGACAGCGAAGAGGAAGAAGGCGGTGGTGCGCAGCCACTTGGTCCGATCGGCGGAGACGGCGAACCATCTTCCATCCGGGACCAATATGAGAATGAGCAGGACCCGCCCGGCGGCGGCAACGAAGAGGAAGAAGAAGAAGAGGAAGAGGAAGAGGAGGAGATCGAGTTTGTGATGCATCCCGGATCAGGCTGGGTTGCAACCCGCGAGCCTCCCGCCATCGGAAATCCCAACGACCGCGGCTACACCGCGCAGGTGATCGCGCGTTGGGAGACCGTACCGTTTCAGACGTTCGATGGCATGTTCGAGGTTGGCCTGCTGGCATTCCATGTGAACAACATTGAACGCGTCGACTTTGCAGTTGAAGGTGGCGAGTGGGTGTCGGTCACTGAGATGCGCCTGAATCCGCGCACGAATGTGTGGGAGTACTACGCTGTGCTCGATGCTTCTGAGTTCTCCGAAGGTCCTCAGGAAGTTCGCGCGATTGCCTATCCGAACGTGGGACGCCCGCGCGTCTTGCCCCCGCTGCGTCTGTATGCACAGCCGAATGGAAATGATCGGGTGAAAGTGTTTGTGTCGCAGTATGGCAGCGATGCCCGGGGCGATGGTTCGCGTCAGGCGCCGTTTCGTTCACTTTGGCGTGCATCAGTTGCGATTCAGGAGCGCGGCCGCGGCGAGTTTCGCGGCGATGGCGCGGTCATACGATGTCTGCCGGGTGAATATGAATGGTGCAGCGAACCACGAGCCAATTTGGCCGAGACCCGCGATCGCTGGTTGACAATAGAAGCAGCTGCTGATGTTGACCGAAACGACGTGCACATCGTTCGCTTTGCTGGCGATGCCCGCAACGGACTTGATACAAAGCTGGTGCGATTCCGCAACGTGACCCTCTCAGGCCAGGAGTTTTCGATAACTTGCAGTCCCAATAAAGATCGATACCTCTGGATTGATGGCTGCCGTTTGACCGGCGATGGGCGATTCTGGACGACGAACTGGTACGACGGCGTCTACGCAACTGGTTCGATCGCGGAGTTCATCGACAATCATGCCTTCATTGGCTGTGATCTCGTCCGCAACTGTATCGTCAGCGAGTTCGGAGCTGATGCGTTCAAAGGCAGTCGCTGCGTGGTCAACTCAGAAGTCAGAAATCAGAACTCCGAAGATGACCAGCACTCAGACATCTGGCAGGACACAGAGGGTTACAACGATAACATCATCCTGTACGGCATCCGTGGCACTCAGAACATGGGAGAACAGGGCTTTTTCTCCCGCACTGGGTCGCACACCGACTTTGCAATCGTCAACTGCGAACTTGATCTGCATGGCTATCCCTCGCAGAACCAATGGCGGACACGAACATCACACATGCTCTTTGCGTACAACACCCTCACAGGCGCGCCGCTGCACCTGGTACTCTCGGATGGGAATCCGCGTGCGTCTGGTTACTGGCGCAGCACAGATGTGGTTTTCCGGGATAACGTGTTTCAATGGGTTTATATGACCGACCCCGAACGCGTCCTTGGTGGTCGTGACCCGGTTTATGCCGACATTTCTGATGGTAGCACATTCAATCGCAACCACTTTATCAACCTGTTTCCCGATTACAGCGAACGATCGGGACAGGGGATTGGCGATCCGCTTGGCCGAAATGCAACGACCGGACGCAACATCGCCGATGGATGTGGTGCGTACGGATTGGAATCGCCTCCTTGGATTTCTGGCTCACAGGGTACGGGTGGCGAATAATCACACGCAGCTCGATTTTACCCATGGAAGGGAAGTGTGATGCGTTTGTGCCTCTTCGGGGCTTCTCCCGATACCAGGAATCTTGGCGTCACTGCCCTGGGACACTCAGTGATCCAAGGCATCCTGCGCCGATGTCCTGAGGCAGAACTCACCGTCTTCGATTATGGCAGAGGCGTCCGCTCGGACAGTTCGCTCGAATCAATCATCGGCAAATCGTTCGACCTCTGCGGTGCCAGCAACTCCAAACGAATCTATCGCGCGGAGTCATACTGGAACATCCGCATGGCAGCACGCATGGGAGGCATGGGGAATCCCGCAGCGCAGCGCATCCTCAGTGCAGACGCTGTTCTGGACATCAGTGGCGGCGACAGTTTTACTGACCTCTACGGTCCACGCCGATTTCAGTCGGTCACTGCCCCCAAGCATCTCGCGATCGAACATGGCATCCCACTGGTTCTGCTTCCGCAGACCTATGGTCCATTTCACCATGAGTCCAGCCGCACGATTGCAGCAGAGCTGGTGCAAAAGTCATCACTTGCATGGGCACGTGATCTGCGCAGCTACGAAATTCTGCTCGATCTTGCAGGGCCGGACGCTGATCCATCAAAATACATGTCAGGTGTTGATGTTGCATTCGCGCTGCCGAAGCATGAACCAGAACATCTTCCGCCCGCGATTCGCGATCTGCTGGCCGATGAGGAGCGCGAGGTTGCAGGATTCAACGTCAGTGGGTTGATCTATCACGATCCTGATGGCGCCCGTGACCGCTACGGATTCAAGGCGGACTACCGCGCTCTGGTCCATGGCTTTCTTGAACGCCTGTTGTGCAACAGCAACGCGACTGTCTTGCTGGTGCCTCATGTCCTTCCCTCAGCTGGCCACTATGAATCAGATCCGCACGCATGCGATCTGGTTGCTGATGCGTTGCGAGATTCGTTTGGGGACCGAGTTGTGGTGGTGCCGCCCGAGTTTCAGGCTGGCGAAATGAAGTGGATCATTGCGCAGACCGACTGGTTCTGCGGGACGCGCATGCACTCAGCCATTGCAGGACTTTCCAGCGGCGTCCCCACAGCCGCGATTGCATACAGCCCCAAGACACTGGGTGTTTTTGAAACCGCGGGCCAGGCCGATCATGTGACCGATCCCAGATCGCTCGACACCGAGACAGCGATCGAGAGCGTGTTGCGATCGTGGGAAGCACGGGAAGAAGCGCGCGTCTCACTCAGAACCCATCTGCCGCGGGTTTTGCAACAGGCTGAACGACAGATGGATCGTATCGTATCACTGCTTGAACCCGATCAGCTCGCTGGCAAGGAGCAAGAGGCCCACGTGTGAGCATCCGCAGAAAGATGGCTGGTGGTGCTGGCGCGCTTGCGCTCGGGCAGGCCGGGTCGCAAGTGTGCTCGTTTGCGCGCAATGTGATCATCGCGCGCATGATTTCCAAAGATGACTTCGGGATTGCATCGACATTCTTCATCGCAGTCTCGCTGCTGGAAATGGTGAGTAATCTCGGCGCAGATCGTTTGCTGGTGCAGGCTGCAGATGGTGATGATCCTCGGTTTCAGCGCACGGCACAGTTGCTGCAGGTGGTTCGCGGCATCCTGATTGGCGCTGCCATGTTTCTACTGGCACATCCCGTGGCTCGGCTGTTCGGCATTCCCCATGTTGAGTGGGCGTTTCAATGCATGGCATTGGTGCCTGTTCTACGGGGCTTTGCACATCTTGATGTCAGCAGACTGCAGAGGCATATGCGATTTGGGCCCGATGCCATGCTCTCCTTCAGCATGCAACTGTTGCCATTGGCGCTGGCGTGGCCCGTGGCTGCGTGGCTCAACGACTATCGCGCCATGCTTGTCCTGATTTTCGCGCAGGTCGGCACGCAGGTGGTCTTCAGTCACCTGCTGGCAGAACGAAAGTATGGATGGGCGGTGAGTACCACCTTCGCTTCGCGCATCATCATTTTCGGCTGGCCCCTGCTCATCAATGGCCTGCTGCTTTTCGGCACGTTCCAGGGCGATCGGCTGATTGTCGGTTCGCTGTACGGCATGGAACCGTTGGCTGAATACGGGGTGGCATTCATGCTGACCATGGCGCCCGCGATCATGCTCACCAAAATTACAGCCACGCTCTTCCTGCCTGCGCTATCGAGTAAGCAAGCCGATCCCGTGGTCTTCCACCGTCGATACAGTCTCTCCTTCGAGTTGTTGACCATCATTGCAGCATTCGTGGCTGGCCTGTTTGTGGTTGCAGGTGGACCCCTCGTCGAGTTGATCTACGGCAGCAGGTACAGCACTGCGGGCACTCTGGTTGCCTGGCTGGGCGTGATGCAGGGTGTTCGCCTGTTGCGTACCACGCAGGCCAACGCAGCGATTGCTCTGGCAGACACTTGGCAGGTGATGGCGTCGAATTTGTTTCGAGCCTTTGCGTTCGTAGCGATGTTGATCGCGGCTGTTCAGTCAGCGCCGCTGGTGGTGATTGCCATGTGCGGACTGGGAGGCGAAGTCATTGCATTCACCTACACAGCCCTGGCCCTCAAGACAAGACGGGGGCTGCCTGCTGGCAGCAGCATTCGCGCGGGCGCCATCCTGATGGTGTGCATGGGACTTGCCATCATCGCCAAACAGTTTGCGGGAAGCAGTGTGTGGCAGGCGGGCCTGGCTTATCTTGTCACCGCGTCTGCAATGGTTGCAGTTGCAGCAGTATTCAGCCCGCACCTGTTGGCGGAACGTCGCAGGTTTCGTCAGCGCCGGGGTGCTGCGACCAGTGCGGGCAACGCCGCGGAGTTCAACACGGAGGCGCATCCATGAACAGCCGTGAACAGGAACGCAGCGATGGAATGCAGCGCAGCCGCTTCTCTTCGTTGCTGCTGCGCATGTATGGCACGTCGCGACTGAGGCGGGGGGTGCTGCGCTACTGCATGAAACACGAAGGCAAGCAGTTCTTCTCAGCCACGCTGCGTGACATTCAGCGAAAGTACCATGGCGTTGAGATCGGCGCCTATTCGTACGGCGACTGCTTTCGATCAGATCATTTCCCGGCAGGTG
>JBPCKF010000058.1:0-7605 GCA_051004555.1 Phycisphaerales bacterium
CATCAGCCGTGAGCGCAACCTCGGTGAATGCAAGTCCTGCGAGAAATGATGCACGACTGAGTTCCACCTGTCCTTGGAATGCAGTCTGCACCATGCCAGCGGCATCTTCTTTATCACTGCGAACATCGAGTACTGCATTGCCCACAACGACTGGGCCATCGGTGGCAAACTCGATGCTGCTCAGGCTGGCGATGAGCGCTCGGGGCAGAAGAGCGCGCAGCTCATCATCGACGCCGCCTGTGTAAGCAAGGTTGAGCTTTGCTGATGGCGGCGACGTTGCGTCAATCTCGCCATCGACCGCGAACTTTGCCTGGCTGGCAAGAGTCCCCGCAAGGTTGCTCAGAACAATGTGGCCGTCGCTGATGGTCACCACACCCCCCGGGCCAAACAATGCATCGATCTGCGTGTCGCGCACAGTAACACTCAGAGAGTGGGGTGAGAGCGTTGCATCGAATGAACCTGCACCATCAGCACCAGCCGCCTGCCAGTCGAAGACTGCATCAAACGCGCCCAGCGGGTTGAACGCGAAAATGCGCTCTGCCCATGACTCATCGCCAAACAGCGTGATCGCTTCGCGCACCCAGGCTGACTCGAGGCGGCCGCCTGTGACCTGGCCCTGCACGTGCAGCGGTTCAGCGGCTCCCAGGCCAACCCGCCCGCTGAGCGTGACGAGGCCGGGTGATGATGATGTTGCGTCCTCGTTGCCTTGCACCACATCAGGCAATCGCAGGCCGAGATTGCGGAACTCAGCAGCCCCATTACCCAGGATCAGCTGGGCCGCGCTGCCATCACCCTCAATAGGAATTTCTTCGTTGTCGAGCCGGAGCGTGAGTGAGCGGGGCGTGATCGAAAGTTGTAGCGGCTGTGCACCTTCTTTGGTTCTGCGATACGAAAGTGTTGCATCGAATCTGCCACGCGGCTGATAGCGCTCCCACACCTCACGCACGCGTGCTGCATCTCGATCAGGCAGCACGTTGAGCAGATATTCGCCAATGTCGAGGTTCTCGAATGCGAGTTCGAGGGCAGACTCGCGGTCGCTTCTCTGGAGGTCGATGAACCCGTCAGTCACATGCACAACGCCTTCGTTGCGATGTCCCGTGAGCGACCCGATATTGAAACGATCGCGGGTGATCTGCACGCTGCCGTTCACATCTTCGACCGCAAACCCGGGTGGCCAGAACAAGCCGGATCGCGCCACAACCGACGCGATATCAGCTGAAGGTGTTGCTGATGCGTCGCTGAGCGCCACCGCGATGTCCCAGTCGATCTCATCGGATTCGTCTGTGAAGACGCGGCCGTGAAAGCTCATGCGGCCAGCAAGGTTGAGGGCCCGCAACATGTCTGCTGTATCTGCAAGGCCGCCTTCCATTTGTTCGATACGAGCGGTCGAGCCTGCAAATCCGATCATGGGCAGAACTGCAATGGACGCATCGTTGATGATGTCATTGGTGAGACTGATTGTGAGCTCAGGATGAATGAGGTCGCGGGCCCCTTTGACTTTTATGAAACGAATCTCGCCATCGACAAGCACCGATCCCCCTCCAATTGCAGTGCCGCGGATCGACCGCAAACGGGCACGGTCAACTTCAATCTCAATCACCCCCTCATGCACGCGAATGGGATAGGGGTAGACATCCAGCACCAGTCCGACAGCGGATGCAGTGATGGTGCCAGTGACATGCGTGGGTTGGCCACGCCCGACCTCCCGCCGGACTTTGAACGCGATGTCGACGTTGCCACCCATTGCAAAGTCAGCCGCGTTCACCATGCCGAGCAGTGCATCGCGCTGCAGCTTCAGACGCTCGCGCAACTGTTCATTGTTCGCGTCATCGGTCGCCTTTTGCAGCGACTCATCCACAGCAGCCAGTTGAGCCTTGGCTCGCGCGATGTCATCACCATCTGGCAGCATGTTCCTGCCGCGCAGGCGATCGAGTGAAGGCTGGTGCAGAATCGAATCGAACACCGCAGTCGGCGTAACAGGCAATGCGGTGCGGAGGTTGGCATCCAGCGGCAGGCTGTGAGCAGTAAGCGAGAGCGCAACGTCCGGCCACTTTCCGATTGGGGCAATGGTCCCGGTGATCGAAATGTCTCCGCCGTTGGGACCGTTGCCGTGCAGTGTTACCACCTCCAGTTGATCCTGGGTGAAGCGAAGCTGTGCGGCGATATCTTCAAGCGGATAGGGAAACTTCTCGTAGGCGCCTCGACCATTGCGGAGGGTGGCCGTCCCGCTGGCCATGAGTGGTTGAGCCGGCGGCGTGATTTCGCCCCGGCCCGACGGCTGCGCTTCCCGCTGAATGATCAGCTGTGTGTCCAGCGTGCACGAGGCAACTGCGAAGCGCGCGAAGATGTGCGCGATCGCAGCTGGAAGTTCAATGCCGTTGCCACCTGGCTGACCCTGTCGTTGTGCATCAAACTCAAAACTTTCCAGCGCAAATTGCAGATTCATGGGAATCTGATCGACATCCGTCACGTCGATGGCTGCAAGCTCAGCAGGAGTCGTCGCAGCAACCGGGCCGATGGTACCACTGACGCGATATGGCAATCCCTGGAACGTGCCTGCTGCCCGACTGCTGATCAGGCTGCCCGACATGTTCTCGAACTCGATCGAACCCTCGCGATAGCGCAGCAACCCTGCCTCGACGCGCATGCGTGGTTGACCGGCTGCGGGCACAACTTCGCCATGCTGATAACGGGCCCAGATGCGATCATCATCAATCGGAATCGTGAGTCCCACATCGCGCACCGACATCTCCGACTGCAAGCCGCCATCATCAGCCAGCCGAATCTCGATGCTGTTGATGCGTCCTGTCAGGTCGAGGCGCTCCCACCAGGCCCGCAACTCCATTGGGCAGAGACCCTGCAACTGCTGATCCAACTCGACGCTATCGACTCGACCATTGACAGCGAAGGTGCGTGTGTCGATGGCGCCCTTGAGCGCGATGCCGGTGTCGCCACTCCGCGGATACCCCCGCTCATCGGTCTGTCGGACATCGAAGTTGAACGTGTCGGTGTCATCGGCGCGATTGTGAATGCTTCCTGCCAGATGCAACGCGCCGCGCGGCGTGAACTGAGCGCCATTGAAAGTGCCGACCACGAGCAGGCCGCGTTCAAGCGCAATCGTCAGCTTGCCAGGCGATGTGCCATCGTCATCATCATCCGCGCCTCCAAGCGTGAGAAACGTGAACCGATTGGGATGAGATTCATCTTCTGCAAGGCGGAAGAGGGCATCTGAAAGCGTCACTGCGATGTCCACCTTCCTGCCACGGGCCAGCCCGATGAGATCAGCGTCGACACGCACCTTGCGGATGAAAATCACCTCGCCGGGAACCCCGGGATGCTCGTGACTGCGCACCGAGACATCACGCATCAGAACGCTGCGCGTCCCCAGCAGTTCAATCCCGCCGATGCTCACCTCGCCTCCCAGTTCGCGTGATAACACCGGTCCGATCTGCGATGCCAGAAACACAGGACGGGTCACAATGTACACCGCAACAGCCAGGATCAACAAAGGCACAAGAATCGCCAACGCAACAATGCGACGCTTCCGCCAGCGACGTGGCTTCGGCTGCAGTTCCCCCGGCTGCGCTCCTGCGGTTTGGCCATCATTGTGTTTCACCGTGTTCATTGTATGATCGCGAGCAGAATAGACACGTCCTCATCGACAGGAGATTGCAAGATGCGAATTGCTTTGACTGGTGCGTCGGGGTTTATCGGCTCGGTCGTCGCGACCACCCTGCATGAAGCCGGACATCACGTCACCGGGCTGGTGCGCGAGACCAGCCGCCGCGATCACATCGAGCGTGTGATCGAACGCTTTGTAGTTGGCGAACAGGCTGATGAATCCTGCTGGCCAGCGCTGCTGGAAGGAAATGACGTCGTTGTCATGAACAGCGTCGACTGGGCACCACTCAAGGAACACGATCTCGATCGTCATCTTCACTCAAACCTGCTGGCCTCGATCAGGTTTCTCGACGCTGCCAGAGACGCGCAGCAGTCGCGCAAGATTATCTTCATGAGTTCGGTTGCGGTGCATCATCAGATTGTGGATGCATGGGAGGGCGTGGTTGATGAAACACATCCGCTGCGACCAAACTCGCTGTACGGCGCGTACAAGGCTGCGGTCGAGGCGCACCTCTGGCAGGGATATCACGAACACGGCACACCCTTTGCCGCCTTGCGACCTGCTGCTGTGTACGGCATCGACCCCCACATGACTCGCTCGATCGGATTTCCCATCATTCGTTCGCTGCGCAATGGCGAGCCGTTCACGCGGGCTGGTGGCGGCAAGTTTGTGCACGTTCAAGATGTGGCAGATGCGGTGCGGGCCTGCATCGAAAATGATGCAGTCCAGGCTGAGGTCTTCAACCTTGCGGATTGTTACGCCCGCTGGAGTGACATTGCAATCATGCTAAAAGACATCCTCGATCTGCAGGATGTCACAATCGATACTTCAAGCCCGGAACTTTCGAAGAATGTGTTTTGCAAGGATCGTGTGCGCGACACGCTCGGCGTTCAGCTTGATCGCGGGCATGAAGGATTGAAGCAATACCTGCGCGAGCTTGTCGATGCGGTGGGAGTCGAGACGTAGGCGTTGTCCGAAACGCCTTCACAATACGCCAAGCTGCTTCAAATCTGCGATCGGTTCATCGAATGAGCATGATCCGAACGAGACTGCAAACGCAAGGCGGGCAGCTTCGAGAGCATCAGCGTCCAGGCGGTATTCATCACGCCAGACGATGGCAGCGTCTGAGAATGTGAAGGCGTCGAGCGAGGTTTCGCTCAACACAGTCGTGATGGTTGCTTCATCAATGCCTTCACTGTGCGCGAGTGCTGCTGCGATGAAGACGTTGAGAAAGCCGTGCTCAGTTGCGCCGCTGACAGTTGTGGAAACATGCCGCAGTGGGTGATGCATGCCAGCGGTGGCTTTGAAAGGTGCATCTGCAAGCGCTGCAAGGCGAATGAAATGAGCGACGGTTTCAACGGTGGGAAAGAGTGATGGTTCGAGGCCGCCGGTTCTGATTTTGCCGCCGCCGTCACCTGCAAGTGCTGCCAGCATGCCACGCACGTCGCGATCGAGTGGAAGCTCGAAGAATGGAAAGATGTGATCGGGAATGCTGTCGAGCGCGCGTTCGATGTCGGCTGTTGATGTGATTTTGGTTTCAATGGTGTCGATCACAGCACAGCCAAGCGATCCATCAGCATGCGTTGAGTTGAACGCGTCGATGCGATCGAGATCTGTCTGGAACGCAGCAGGGTCGCTGGGCGAGGCTGTGATAGCGCTGATCCGCCAAGGTTCAGCCTGGCTGGTTTCGTGCGACTCTTGTGTTTCAACCTTCCTGGGCAGCACGGTTTCCGCGCCGACTTCAAACTCGCTGAGCCGAGCCACCGGCACAATCACGCGACTGAGCATCCATGCATGTTCACTTGCAAGGTGCTCTGCGTATGAGCGCGTCATCGTGGGCATGTCGAGCGCCGCTGGCGGGAAGAGTCCAGCGTAGTCGATGAGGTCAGCAAGGAGTGCGGTTGTTACAGCGTGCATGTCATTCTGCGAGCTGGTCAGACTCGATCGAAGCGGCTTCGCCTGCGAGTTTGCGTTCGACATATTTCTTCATCCAGGTCTCGAAACTGCGTCCGGATGCGGTATCGCGGCCGGTGAAGTCGATGGCTGTGAGATCCGCTTCAGCAATGGTCCTGCGTGCGGAACCATCAGCGGGAATGATGCGAACAACAGCGGGTTTATCAGGGAGAGCCTTGCGACGATCGTACACATAGCCGACAATCGCGCTGCTGTCGCTGAGCGTGAGCGTGACATCGCCGCGATAATCGAGCGCGCGAGAGAGTGCTGCATCGAGCGTTTCGGTGTGTTGCGATTCAGGACACATGTGCGATTTCATCCATGGTTAATGGTTGATGCGCAGTTCGCGGCCGGACATGGGGTCGAGCAGTTTCCAACGAAACTGCCGAGCCAGTCGCAAGAGCACGATCCACGCGATGTCTTCATCGTCGATGGTGAGCAGCATCTGTGTGAGCGGGTCCTGCCCGGGCGCCAGCTCGATACGGAAGCCGGGGCCGAAGAGCACATCGTCGGTCACTCCGTCAGAAGCGGTGTTGCAGGCTGCAAGATCGCGCAGCACTTCGTCGCGCGGACCGATGATGGTCATGGCCTCGCCATTGCTTGAACCGTCACCCAGGATGACAATCTGTTGCATGCCCATTGTGTGTGGTCGCGCATTGCTGATTGCGTTCTCAGGCAGACTCTCCTTGGTGTTCATCAACAGCATCATCATCTGCACCATCCTGGACTTCATCGCGATGATCGATGAGTTCGATGCACTTTTCAATCAGCCGTTGCAGCGGGACCGGCTTGTAGAAATACGCATCAACGCCGCAGGCTTCAGCATATGTCATATGCCGCCTGCCTTCATTGGCTGTCATCATGACAACGATGGGCGGATCATCCATCTGCTTGATTTTCTCAAGCACGAACAGGCCGGAGAACTTGGGCAGCATCATGTCGAGGATGACGAGGTCGGGTTCATCATGCTGGGCTGAGTGGATGGCTGCGTTGCCATCTGCGACGGTTCGCGTCTCGGCACCTTCACCACGCATCGCCAGCTCGACGCTGGTGCGAATGTCATCATCATCATCGACAATGAGTATGCGGGTATCTGCGAGACGTTGCGACATAGCGTGAAGGATAGGAAGGCAAACGAGAAGGCGAAGATTCGTTGGGGCGCACGATTCGCCGCAGGCCGCCGGGGGCGCGGTCACAATAATCCTCGTCCTTATCTAGTGTTGCGCCGCGCGATTAACACGCCTTCACGAATCGGTACAGCCGAGGCGGTAAACGATTCATCAGCAGCTATTGTCCGGTTGAAAACGTCAACTGCCATGCGCGTCGGATGCCGTGCATCGGTGATCCACCAATCACCAGAGCCGAGCACATTGTCAGCCAGCAACAGGCCACCCGGCACAATCAGCGGCCGGAGAATCTTCCAATACTCGAAATACTCAGGTTTGATTGCATCAAGAAAAGCAACATCAACAGATTGCGGCCCCAGTTCATCTGCCAGACCAGGCAAGACATCGAGTGCTGCCCCGATGCGGATCTCGACCCGATCACTCACGCCAGCATTCTCAAACTCCCGCTGCGCAAAGGCAGCATGTGCAGGCTCCTTTTCAATGGTGAAGAGTCTGCCGCCCGGTTGCAATGATTTCGCCAGCCAGATGCCGGAGTAGCCTGCCAGTGTTCCCACTTCGATGATGCAGCGGGGAGCAGTGGTTGAGGCAAGCAGCATCAGCAGGCACCCGACGTCAGCGCTGATCGCAATGTCAGGCAGACCCGCAGCAACTGCCCGCTGCATCATGGTCGCGCATTGTTCATCCTGCGTTCCAAAGACATCACGCAGATACTGCGATGTGCCCAGCCACTGCTCGTGATTCATGGGCAAGCGTAGCGGCGAGAGGACCCGCAAAGCAACTCACCACAACAAAGCCGCGACCAGTGGTCGCGGAACGAACCTCGCTTGGCTGCATCACAGCGCAAAACCCGGCAGTTTCACGCTGCCAGCAGCGAGACGGTAAACATCCGATTCTGATCGTCAC
>JBPCKF010000059.1:0-20394 GCA_051004555.1 Phycisphaerales bacterium
GCCTGTTCCGGGAGTTCGCAAGCGTCGATGATAACGTTGACAATTACATCCGCGCGAGTGATGGCAGGATCGAACTTTCCATCAAGAAGGTCGTCATCGCGACGTTCAGCGTGACCGGCTTCCGGGCTGACTTTGATGAAGTCAGGATCACTGTTGAATAGTGCCAGCCAATATGCGGATTGGCACCGTCCTCACCGTCATTCAGCTTCTTCCTGGCCCACCGTATAGCGAACGAATCGCGTCACTTTCACCGTCTTGGGAAGAATCTCGCGGACGGTCTTGGAATCGTCACGGATGAACTTCTGTTCGAGCAGCGTGTTCACTTCCAGGAACTTACGCACTTTGCCTTCAGCGATCTTGGCAGCGATCTCAGCTGGTTTGCCGCTGTTCTGGGCTTCGGCTTCGGCTTCAGCGCGGACAGCATTGATCTGATCGCTGGGCATGTCGTTTTCATCCACCGCGATCGGTGGCGGCACATGCGCGACAATGTGCTGACAGACGCTGCGCAGTGTGTCTTCATCTGCGCTGCCTTCAATCTGAATGAGGGCGCCGCGTTTGTTGTCGTGGTGGATGTATGAGCCGAACGCGCCGCCTTCCAGCTTTTCGCCGCGCGCGAAGTTGACGTTTTCGCCGGTCTTTATGCGTAGGTCATCAATGCGCTTGGTCATTGCTGCAGTGGGATTGAGGGCACCTGCAGGTTGTCCGAGCGACTCCTTGACGACATCAGCGACCATACTTGCAAACTCGTCGTTGCGCGCGGTGAAATCGGTTTCGGTGCGGACCTCGACGATGCTGGCCTTCCCGCCATCGATGCCGATCCCGATGCGGCCTTCAGCGGTGGCGCGTTCGGTGCGCGCATCCATTTTGCCCTTGCGCTTTTCGCGCAACCAGGCTTCGGCTTTCACCGGGTCGCCACCATTTTCGATGAGGGCGTTTTTGCAGTCCATCATTCCCAGGCCGGTCTTCTGCCTGAGTTTCATGACATCTTTGGCGCTGATTTCCGCCATGCGTTCAATCTCCAGAATCAAGTATCAATCGTGTTGATGCACAGCAACGACTTGCGTGTGCGTAAGAAACGTGCTTGTTGTCCCCAGCCTGATGATCTTCAGGATGTGACTGCATTGGCACCGTCAGCCTTTTCCGGCTGCGCTGCAGGAATGTCTTCGTCAGATGTTGCAACGCTGTCAGCCGCGCGGAACTGGGAACGGCGCGAGCGGCCGCGCTGCCTGGAGTCGCCCGAAGCATCATCGCCGCCCTGATCTTTGGCGCGTTCATCTGCCTGACGTCCGGCTTTCCCTTCTGCAATCGAAGCACACAACTCGCGAACAACCACATCAATGGATCGCATGGAATCGTCATTGCCGGGAATGGGCAGATCGACCATGTCGGGATTGCCATCGGTATCGATCAGAGCGATGGTGGGGATGCCAAGGTTGGCTGCTTCGCGCAGTGCGTTCACCTCGCGATTGACATCGACCACAACCAGGCAACCGGGGAGTTTGTCCATGTGGCGGATGCCTTCGAGATTGCGCTTGATGCGCCTCAGTTCGCGCGTGAGCTGCGACTCCATCTTTTTCGAATAGTTCTGAATCTCCCCCGACTCGACAAGGTTTTCAAGCTCGATGAGGCGCTTGAGCCGCTCGCGAATGGTGCGGAAGTTGGTGAGCGTTCCACCCAGCCAGCGCTCGATGACGTAGGGCATCTTCATATCAGCTGCATGGCGTTCAATCGATGCCCGTGCCTGGCGCTTGGTGCCGACGAAGAGTACATCCTTGCCATCACCAGTGACTCGCTGCACAAACTTCTTGGCAAGCAGGAGCCCTTTGACGGTTTCCTTGATGTCGATGATGTGAATCTGTTTACGGGTGCCGAAAATGTAGGCACCCATCTTGGGATTCCAGTTACTGCTGCGCTGGCCGAAATGAATGCCAGCTTCGATAAGATCGCGGACGAGCGAGGTCATGGGAAGGCTCCGGGGACAGCGACACCGGCGGGTGAGTTCGAGTGACGATTCCAACATCAGCCACAACAAAAGGGACTGCGGTGGAATCGACCCACGCCGCACAAGGGCGCTTGGTGCAAGTCAGAGAAACGAATTATCTGTGCGATCGCAGCCCACTCGGCAAGCCACGTCGCGGTTGGCACAACTCCGCCATGCCAGTTGTGCAGAGTCTAGGACGGGGGAGGGAGCGAGGCAACGGCCCCACAGGCTCGGTCTGCAACAGGCCCGAAAGTCCACTGAGGGTGCCTGGCATCGCCCGCCCCGGGCGCACTGCCCTCAACCCACCAGCAGCAGACAGATGAACATCACCACCCACACCACATCCAGAAAATGCCAGTACATGGTGATGTTGCGAATCGCGCTCTGGCGGGCTGCGGTGTAGGCGCCGGTCCACGTCTTGACGGCGATGACCAGCAGCGGAATGAGGCCGCCGATGACGTGCAGTGCGTGCACGCCTGAGAGCACAAAGAAGCTCGCAGCTGCAAAGGTTGATTCCTTCTCATCGAGAATCGGCTGGATGCTTTCCTTCCACTGATACCAGCAGATGGTCTGCAGCACAAGAAACACCAGGCCGAGGATAAGCGTGAGGAGCACGCCGAGCCGCAGGCCGCTCTGATCATCTTTGCGGACTGCATTGCGGGCCCATTGCAGTGTGACGCTTGAGAGCAAAATCACGCCCGTACTCACCCACAACAGGATCGGCAGCGGGGGGAGATTCACCGCGTCCAGCACGCGCGGCCCATCCTGCATGTGATCTGCAACTTCGCGTTCGCTTGCAAACTTCCACATCACGATGAAGTAGCCGATCATGGTGGCTGCAAAGAGTGCGCCCAGCGAGATCAGAAAGACAGTCATGGCCATAGCCCCGCTGTCCATCTTTGCGAAAGGATCGCGCGAGTCGGTGTGCGTTGGACGTACAGGTGCGTCAGCCATGAGGGATGATAGACGAGCAGAGTTGGAATCCAAACAATCAGCATGGTGCTGCGGGGCCGCGTTCTCAGCCCATGAGGTTGAATGATGGGGGCGTATTTGATTGGCCGATAAAGGGTGGCATGAGCATGTCGCGATTGCGATGGTTGTGCCAGGTTGTGGGCGTTTGCGCGGTTGCATGGGCTGTTGCTGCAAATTCCGCGCAGGGGCAGAGTGATTCGCCGCGCGTTGTTCCCCCCGCTGAAGCGCGTTCGCAGCAATCGTCGCGTGGTGATGGTTCGCGTCAGCCCACATCGCTTCTGACGCGCCAGGTTCGACACTTTGACTTCGAAGAAATCGTGGAGCAGCCATATCTCATGCCGATCGGCTTTGAGCGAGTGCTCGAGCGGCCGGGACTGACGGATTTCGGATCAATGCAATTCTCCAATCAGCATGCACACGATGGCAACTGGTCGTTCGAGTTTGAACTCGCAGGCGGTTCGATGGCAATGGCGCTGCACTCCAAGGAAATTTCGATTGTGCCGGGCGGCAACTATCTGATTACCGGGTATATCCGCACCGAGGGCATAACACATGCGAGGGCGCGATTGAGCGCGCGGTTTGATGATCAGCGCATGGAGCCGCTGCATGGCAGTACCAAATCCTCGGAGCTGGTGCGTTCACCGGACGCCTGGCAGCGGGTGTCGATCGCCATGCCTGCACCAGACCGTGATGCAGCCAGTCTGATTGTTGAACTGGAAGTGTTGCAGCCGGGCGATTTTCAAACCGGCGTGCGCGACCGTTCGGTTCCGCAACTGGAAGATGTCAGCGGGCGGGTGTGGTTTGATGACATCACGATCTGGCACATCCCGACGGTCAGCCTGACGACGGGCCAGCCGGACGAGCGCGTTCTTGCGCAGTCTGATCAACGGCTGCGGATTGCAGTGAATGATATTGCAGGTGAGCCGCTCGATGCACGGCTGACGATTGTGAATGTCAACAGCGAGGTTGTGCATCGCAGCCGTTTTACACTCGAGCGCGGCCGCGAAGCGCAGGATGTTGATCTGCGGCGACTGCCATCGGGTTGGTATCAGGCTCAGCTGACTCTGCTGAACAGTTCAGATGTTGAACTTGCATCGCGCGAGTTGCGCTTCATCTTTCAGCAGGCAGACGCCAGCATTGTCGAGTCCAACACAATGTTCGGCCTCAACCTCGACAGCATCCCTGTGCTGGATGTCAGCCGTGCTGCAGGCGCGGTGAAGCGTTTGGAGCTTCCCTTTGCGGTGTTTCCTGCATGGGATTCGCAGTCGCTGCCGACGTTTGAAGATCCGCGCATGCTGGAGATGCGTGATGCGCTGGATGCGTTGATTGAATCGGATGTTGCGGTGATGTTGTCGCTTGCGAGTGTGCCGGACCTTCTGGCTGACGAGCTTCGCATTGACAGCGAGCAGGTGCTGGACGCGTTTGCAGCAGATCGCAAAGGTGCGACTGTGTTTCTGGAACCGATGCTGATTCACTTCGGCCAGCGCGTGCGTGCCTGGCAGGTTGGCACTGCTGCGGATGGTGATGTATTGATGCAGGACGACCTGGCAACTGCGGTTGAGTCGGTGCGCGTTGCGCTTTCGCGGCTGGTGCCCGGCCCTCGCATCATTCTCCCGGTGCCGCTGGAGCAGCGTGGTTCAACGTCGCTGCCCGCTGATGTGCATCTTGTGATTCCATCTGCGTTTGCGCCTGAGTCGCTGCCAGCAGCGCTTGAAGGAGCGCAGCCGTTCATGGTGACAGTCGAAGCGCTTGATGATGAGTACGCAACGCGCGATCGCATCACGGATCTTGCGCTTCGCATGTTGTATCTGCGCAGAGCAGGCATGACGCAGATTGCCTGCGCTGAGCCGTTCATGCAACCAACGGATGCTGATGATAATGGCGGAAATCATGCCAACGCATTTCTGCAGCCCTCGCCGTTTCTTTTGCCGTGGTTGACACTTGGCAGCGCGCTGAGTGAGCGCAGCTTTGCAGGCGAGGTTGCGATCGGATATGGATTACGCTGCTGGCTGTTTGAAGGGCCGCGCGATGCGATACTGATTGCGTGGAACGAAACTGCCTTGCCGAGCAGCGCTGTTGATCCATCGGTCGGAGCGGTTCTCGATGCACAGCTCAGTAACGGCCCACTCACGGTCACCGACCTTGCGGGCAATCTCGCAACCATTCCCCTGACGAACATGCGTCATCAGATTCCCCTGACCGATCAGCCGGTGATCATTCGCGGGATCGACCCGTATCTTGCCCGCTTCCGTCAGGGCTTTGCAATAGAGCCTGCGTTTGCTGAAGCGGTGCAGCGTGAACATGTGCACACGGTGCGCGTGCCCAACCCCTGGCCCATGTCGATTTCGGGGACGGTGAAGTTTCGCTCGCCCAGCGGCTGGCAGTTCGGGCCACGGCGGCTGCGCTTTTCTATTCCAGCGGGTGGCGAAGTCGAGATTCCCTTCACACTTGCATTCAGTCGCATGGAAGTTGCAGGCATTCGCCGCATCGTGAGCGATGTCGAGTTCGAGGCTGACCGTCCATACACCTTCCGCATCGCCAGCGACTTTGAACTGGGACTTGATGAACTCGATCTCAATGCAAGCTGGCGTATGGCCCGCGCGCTGGATGAATCGCTAAACGACATTGTGATCGCGGTGAATGTTGCCAACACTGGCCAGCGAGCCATGCAGCTCGAAGCCTATGTGCTGGCCCCGGGATATCCGCGCATGCGGCGAGTCATTGCCCGACTTGAACCGGGCGAATCAACTGTCAAAACGTTTTCACTCGCCAATGGCGCATCAAATCTGCGTGGCCAGACCATTCTCGTCGGCATCGGCGAAGTGGAATCAACAGCAAGACTGAATCAACGCATCGAGATTCCCGCAGACCCCGCGATCGGATTTACGCAGGTTGATGAATGACGCACGCACACCGCGACTACAGTCCTGCATGACGCCCATCAACACACGTCAACATCGCATCGAACCCGGATCAGTTGTCGACCTTCGCAGCATTGCGACCAATGTCGATGGCGGGCTCAATAAGGATGATGCGGAAGATGCGCTCAAGCCCATTCACAAGCAGCTTGATGATCTGCAGAAGTTGCTCTTTGCATCAGAATCACGCGGGTTGCTGGTGGTGCTGCAGGCGATGGATACCGGCGGCAAGGACAGCACCATTCGCTCCGTGTTCGGTCCGCTGAACCCGCAGGGCGTTCGCGTCTTTGGGTTCAAAGTGCCATCAACCCTTGAGCGCTCGCACGACTATCTCTGGCGCGTGCATCAACATGTTCCGCAGCGCGGGATGATTGGCGTCTTCAATCGATCACACTATGAAGATGTGGTGGTCGTGCGCGTGAAGAATCTGGTTGCCCCTGAGCGCTGGCAGAAGCGCTATGACCACATTCTTCACTTCGAACAGATGCTGGTCGATGAAGGGATTGCGATCGTGAAGTTTTTCCTGCACATCTCCAAGGCGTATCAGAAAGATCGCCTGGAACGGCGGCTGATCAAGCCCGACAAACGCTGGAAGTTCAACCCCGATGATCTCAAGGAAAGGGCTCGCTGGGACGAGTACATGAATGCATATGAACACGCAATCGCCCGCTGCAGTACTGCAGATGCGCCCTGGTATGTTGTGCCGGCTGAAACCCGCTGGTACCGTGATCTTGTGATCGCAACGGTGCTGCGCGAGACGCTGGAGTCTTTCCAGTTGAGCTACCCGGGCTATGACTACGATCCCGCCACGATCGTGATCGAGTGATTGACGCATGATGATGATGGTGTTGATGATGGATGGATGAGGAAGCTGCGATGTTCTGGTATTTCTTTGGTGGCGTCATTGCCATTGCCATTCTGGGAGCGATCATCGGCATCGTTCGTGAACGCGCGCGGCGCAAGGCGATCCGCGCGCTTGCGGCTGAGCTTGGGCTTGCGTATCTCGAAGATCCGGATGATGCACTGGAAGGGGAGTTGTCGCTTCTCCCGCTGTTTCAGAGTGGCCGCAGTCGCATCGCCCGCAATGCAATGCATGGCCCGATCGCAGATATCGAGATGCGGGTGTTCGATTATTCCTACGCTACAGGCTCGGGCGAGGATTCGACTCGGCATTCACACACTGTGACTGCGTTCTGCGCGCCTGGCGTGAACGTGCCTGCATTCGATCTGGCCCGCGATTCCACGCCGGGATTTCTGCGAGCGCTGTTCGGCACTTCGGATATCAACTTTGATGAGTTTCCCGAGTTCTCCAAACGCATGCGATTGCGCGCAGAAGATGAGGCTGCGATTCGGGCACTCTTCGATGCAGATCTTGCAGTGGGGATGAACCAGGCTGACAGCCTCTCTGTCGAAGCAGCGGGCGAATGGGTGATCGTCTACGCCAAGGAGCGCAGGAAACCCGCTGAGATTCCCCAACTGGTTGAGCAGGGCTTCGAGCTTGCAACCATGATCTTCAATCGGGCTGCGATGCTGGAAGTGTGATGTGCGTGTGACGACTCGTTCAGTCGCCGGAGGAATCGTCAGGCTCACTCCCGGTGCCATCTTTCAGCTGTGGTGCCACACCAAAGTTGATGCGCTGGGGCGGCACGTGATAGTTGTGGCCGCTGTTGGGATTATCCTTGTCGAATGCAAATGCTTCGCGATTGCGGATGAAGTCTTTGACATAGCGGGTGGGGATTGCAAAGCCAAGTGCTTCGCCGCCGAGGATGCCCATGTTGGTGATGCCGATCACTTCGCCACGGGTATTGAACAGCGGCCCGCCTGAGTTGCCGGGGTTGATGGCTGCATCGGTCTGGACATAGCTCAGCCCATCGAAGTCGCGCTGTGTGGTCGAGATGACACCCTGGCTCAACGTGCGTTCGAGGCCGAGCGGATTGCCGATGGCAAACACATCCTGGCCGATCTCGATGAGTTCATCAAACTCAAGCGGCGCGAAAATGAACTCGCCATTTTCCTGCGGGTGTGTGATTCGAATGAGAGCGAGATCGAGATGATTGTTGACAGCGATAAGCTCGATGTCATCGAGAATGAGGCGGCGGAGCGTGCCATCGGTCTGCGGGAACCACACCGTTGCTTTGAGGGCATTTTCGCCCTGTACGACATGGGCGTTGGTGATGGCATAGCCTTCGGGATTGATAATGACGCCTGACCCCAATCCACTGGGCGTTGAGACTTTGATGACAGATGCGCCGATGCGCTTGGCGTGCTCACGCGGACTCAGTTCCGGCAGACTGCTGGCCACGCGAAAAAGCGATTGTCGTTCCACCGCAACAGGCAGGCCAGCGTCATCCACAATGACATCTTCAACATCTGCGACATCAAGCTCGACGACGCTCGGGCCGATATCCAGCCAGAGCTTCTGATCGGTGCGCTTGATCACTGTGCCTTCCAGCGAATGACCATTGCGCAGCTTGACAACATCTGCACAGGTCAGGGTGGGGAGCGCACCTGCCAGCCCAACTGCCAGCGTGAAGGTCAGAGCGAAAGGGAGCATCGTGCGAATCGGCATGGCCTTGTCTTTCCTCGTTGGTTCTGGACGCCATTGGGTGTATCGGCATCGCGTTCATCTCTCAACAGTATACGATGCTGCGACCCCGGTTATAACCCCTGTTATAACGGATCGGTTTCAGCGGGTTTCCCGAAAGTTTTGTCCTGATTAGTGGAGAAGCGCATGGCAGTTATGCATCGGCTGGGAATCATCGGTCTTACTGGAGCATGCGCTGTGATCAGTCTACATGCATCGACGCTGGCGCAGGGGCAGGATGATCTTGCGACATGGTTCGGCTTTGATGGTCTTGAGATCGTCAAGATCGGCCGCGATGCAGGCCCGCTTCAGTTGGGCGATGTGAATGGCGATGGCCTGCTCGATGTGATTGCGATCAACGACTTCAACAGTCGCATCGAGGTGCACTATCAGCGGCGCGATGCTTCGCCCGACGATGTGCCGCGCAGGGCGACGCGCATCAACGAGTTTCCCGAGCATTGGCGATTTCGACGAGAGAACATTACCGTCCAGCACGCCATTGGCGGAATCGTTCTGCATGATTTTGATGATGATGGTTTGCAGGACTTCATCTACATCGGCCTGCCATCAGAGATTGTGTTTCTGCGGCAGCGCGAGCCGGGCGTCTTCGAAACCGCAGCCCGTCATCGCGTGAAGAACATCTTTCCAGCCAAAGATGCGATCGCTGTTGCAGATGTGATTGGCGACAGAGCCGAAGAACTGCTCACCATTTCCGAAGGCAAGATCAACGTGTGGACGATGGACGGATCGCGCATCGAAGAGGCTGTCTCGCTGAGCGCGGGTGCCAACCTTGTTGCCTTCTGGCTGGCTGACTTTGATGGCAATGGACGAGTTGACATCGCAGCTGCGATTCCCGATGATCCCTCACCCCTGCGCATGTGGATGGGCGAGACTCATGGCGACTCGGTTGCGACATTAGGCCCGCAGATTCGCTTCGAAATGCCGCCCATTGTCGAGGCTGAGACGGTTCTTCTTCCCGGACAGACTGCTGCGAATCTTGCGATCATCGAGCGCACCACCAAGCGCGTTGTGCTGTATGAACTTGCCCGCGAGACTGTTGCTGCAAGTGGCGATCGCGACGCAGCCCTCATGAGTTTCAGCTTCACTGATCCAACAGCCAGAGAACGCGATGTCTGCATCGTCGATGTCAATGGCGACGGCCTGCTGGATGTTGTCGCAACCGATGCCAGCGCCAACGCAGTCGCAGTATTCGAGCAGATCGCGGGGCGCGGCCTCAGCCGGGCGGCGATCCATCCCAGCCTGGCAGATCTCAAAGCCGTGGCGGGCGGCAATGTGGATGATGATCCACAGGCGGAACTGTTCCTGCTTTCAGAGAAGGAAAGTGTTGTCGGGCGCAGCGACTTTTCCGAAGGCACGTTGAACTTTCCCAGGCCGATGGCCTTGCCACAGGGGACGACGCCGGTCGCCATCAGTCTTGTCACAATCGACGATGCTCCTTGTCTTGCAGTTGTCGTGAAGGACGGTCGCAACTATCAACTCTGCATCATGTCAATGGATGGGAGCATGCAGAATGTTGATCTTGGATCAGCCACCCGATCGCCGGATGCGATTGTCGGCCTCGATGCAGATCAGGACGGCCGCACAGATCTTCTGCTTCTGACCCGCGACAAACCGATGACCATGATCGCGCGGACAGATGATGGTTTTCAGGTGCGCGAATCCAAAGATATGGGGCAGTTCGGCCTGGTGCAGGCAGCCACCAGCGAGAATACAGCCGTCTTTGACATTGATGGCGACGGTGCGCTTGAACTTCTCATCGCATCGCGCAACTTCGTTCGCGCGGTTCGATTTGATGAGCAGCCGCAGACAGGTGTCAGCCCCGGCTGGCAGGTGATCGAACAGATCAATGCCCGCGATGCTGCAACCAAACTTGTGGCTGTCGCAGTCTCAGGCGACTGCATTATCGCAGCAGATGGCGAAAGTGGCGACCTGCTGATTTTTGCCCGCGACGAGGAAGATGACGATGCCGACACTCCGACAACCTGGCAGCAGACCGAACGCTTGCACGTCGAAGGCATGCGCTACACGGAGATTTACGCGGGCGCATTTGCAGGTGATGGCGAAGAGAATATTCTCGCAATCGGGCAGGATGGCTTTGCAGTTGTTCGTCTGGCTGGTGAGCGCATCACACTCAAGGAAGTCGCAGCGTGGCGGACCGATGATGAACGGCGGCGGCAACACGAACTCACCACGGGCGATGTCAACGGCGACGGCTTTCTCGACATGCTCTCGCTTGATGCAGGTGAACAGATGCTGGAAATCTTCACGTTCAGCGAAGCGGGCAACATGCTCTACGCGACAGGTTTTCAGACGTTCGAATCGCGCATCTTTTCAGGTGGCGCAATTCGCGAGTTTCAGCCGTCCCAATGCCTCATCGGCGATGTGACGGGTGATGGAGCCAACGACATCATCCTGCTCGCGCACGATCGCATTCTGCTCTATCCGCAGATGGTGGAGGCGGACGATGGGGAGTAGGGGAGAGGCGACAGGAGCGAGCCGCGCATGCGTGCCACCTGCTTCTTGAGCTGCGCGGCCACTAAACGAGGGCCGCCCTCTACTGCGTGCCGAAAATGCGATCGCCAGCATCACCCAGCCCTGGCAGAATGTAGCCACGGCAGTTGAGTTCTCGATCAAGCGCAGCTGCGTACACGATCACTTCAGGAGCATCTGCAAACACTCTGCGTACGCCCTGGGGTGCAGCGACCAGACACAGCAGACGAATATCCCGACATCCCATGCGGCGAAGTTCAGCGATGGCAAAGCATGCAGAGCCGCCCGTCGCGAGCATCGGGTCGATCACCAGCACTGGTCCATCTGCCATATCCGGCGGATACTTGCCATAGTAACTCACCGGCTGCAGCGTCTGTTCATCGCGGTAGATGCCGATGTGTCCCACGCGTGCATCAGGCATGAGGGCAAGAACACCATCGGTCATGCCAATCCCCGCGCGCAGGATTGGAACCAGCGTCACCGGCTGACTGAGTGTGACGCCAGTGGTGCGTTCGAGCGGCGTCTGTACTTCGATGGGCTGTGTGGGAAAGTCGCGGCTGATCTCGAATGTCATCAGCCCTGCGATTTCGTTCAGGAGTCGTCGAAACGCCTGATGTGAAAGTGTGCGATCACGCGCAAGCGTGAGCTTCTGTTGGATGAGCGGATGATCAAACAGCCGCAGGTTGGGATGATCAGCATCAAGTGAAGGCATGGAGAACGTTGCTGCACTGGGAGGAATGCGGCATGATAGTCCGGACTGTGTCATGTCTGGTCACGCGCGCGTATCCTACGGTTATGCCATCGACCGGATGCCTCATCGAACTGGGCGTAAACATCGATCATGTCGCCACCGTGCGGCAGGCTCGCCGTACGTATGAGCCCGATCCTGTATGGGCAGCTGTCGAAGCGCATCTCGGCGGGGCAGATGGGATTACTGTGCATCTGCGTGAGGATCGACGCCACATTGTCGATCGCGATGTCGAACGCCTCGCAGAGATGACGCACATCAAGCTCAATCTGGAGATGGCTGCGACGGATGAGATGGTTGCAATCGCCTGCTGCATTCGCCCGCAAATGGTCATGCTTGTGCCCGAACAGCGCCAGGAAATCACAACTGAAGGCGGACTCGATGTTGCATCGCAACAATCACGTTTGCGCGACATCGTCGCTCGCCTGTACGACGCTGGCCTGATCACCAGCGCGTTCATCGATGCAGAAACCAGACAGATCGAAGCAGCCAGCGCATGCGGATTCTCCGTCTGTGAAGTCCATACCGGCCCCTATGCCCACGCATTCTGGGAGGCTGGCCGCGATGCTGGCAGGCCCGCAGTGGTGGAAGCACTCGACCGAATTAAAGCAGCAGGAAGCGCCATCGAAGGCCACGGCATGCGCTTCAACGCAGGGCATGGATTGAACTATTATAATGTGCAGCCGGTCGCATCGCTGTGCGGCGTGCGCGAGTTGCACATCGGCCACGCCATCGTCAGCCGCGCCGTCATCGTCGGCATGCGCGAGGCTGTCCGCGAAATGAAGCGCCTCATGCGCGAAGCCCAGCAACAGCAACACGAAAGTAATCGAACATCATGAGCATCACATTCCAAGGCACATTCACCGCAATCGTCACGCCATTCACAAACGATGGCAGGCAGATCGACACCGAACGACTCGAACGGCAGATGAAAGCGCAGGCTGAAGGCGGCGTCACTGGCATTGTGCCCTGCGGCACCACAGGCGAAGCTCCAACGCTCACCCACGATGAACACATCGAAATGCTCACCGCCACAATCGAATATGCAAAGCCGCTCGGCCTCAATGTCATCGCAGGCGCGGGATCAAACGCAACGGCACACGCAGTTGAACTTCATCGCCTCGCTGAATCGCTCGGAGCAGATGCTTCTCTGCAGGTGAATCCGTATTACAACAAGCCGTCGCAGGAAGGCTTGTATCGACACTTCGCAACCATTGCAGATGCTGCAGCGCTCCCGGTCGTGCTCTACAACGTTCCCGGCAGGACCGGCGTTGCACTGGCGCCCGAGACCGTCGCCCGCCTTGCAGCCCATCCACACATTCAGGCGATCAAAGAAGCGACGGGTTCGCTTGATTCAGCCAGCGCGATACTGACGCAGTGTGATATTGCTCTTCTCAGTGGCGACGATTCCATGACGCTCCCCTTTGCATCAATCGGCGGCAGGGGTGTGGTTTCGGTCCTGTCAAACCTGTTGCCCGCACGCGTGGCTGCATTGTGCGATGCGTTTCTGCATGACCGCTGGGACGAAGCCCGCGCCATCCACTTCGAACTCTTCAGCCTGGCACGCGGACTGCTCAGCCTCGATACCAATCCCATTCCAATCAAAATCGCAATGCAACTCGTAGGCATGGACAATGGCGTACTGCGACTGCCCATGTGTGCACCTGGCGATGCAGTTATCGAGCAGATCGAAAAACTGCTGCATACAAATGGCGTTCAGCCCAACATGGCGCTGGCATGAATCTTCCGCAACTTCCTTATAAGATTGCAGTGCTGGTCTATGTGTACGACGCCGATGGCAACGTCCTTCTTCTGCACCGCGCGAAGATGCCAAATAAAGGCATGTACTCACCCATCGGCGGCAAACTGGATGTCGCAACCGGCGAAGGGCCACATCAATGCGCTCTCCGCGAAATCGAAGAAGAAATCGGCATCACGCTAAAGCCCGATGATGTCCACCTGTGCGGCATGGTCTCCGAACAGGCATACGAACACGAAACGCACTGGCTTATGTTCCTCTTCGAGGTCAAGCATCCCATCGCGCATGATGCACTCAAATGGATGAGCTTTGATGAAGGAACACTCCAGTGGATCGCAATCGATGCAGTCGCAACCCTCGCAATCCCTCAGACCGATCGCGACGTGATGTGGCCACTGATCCAGCAACATCGCAATGGCGGGTTCTTCGTTGCTCACATTGACTGTCGAAGCAGCGATGACGCAGAAGCGCCCTTGCCATGGACACTGCACGAATCGCGGCCAGTGATACGGGCATCCCACATGTGATCAGCGGGGGGACTTTAGCGAAGGAGCGACATCTGACGAGTTGCAACCGCGCGCGGTTGTCCGTTACAGTGCCAGCGGTTCGTATTTCAGATCATGCGCCTCTGCGACGGGTGCGTTGGTGAGTTTGCCGTGATGCGTGTTGATTGCATTTGCGAAGTGATGATTCTCACGGGCCAGCGTTTCCGCCCCGCGTGCAGCCAGTCGCCGCGCCCACGGCAGTGTCGCATTGGTGAGGGCCAGCGTTGATGTACGCGCCACCGCGCCCGGCATGTTGCCGACACAATAATGCACTATGCCATCCACTTCATAAATTGGCTTGGAATGCGTGGTGACACGGGCCGTCTCGACGCAGCCGCCCTGATCGATCGAGACGTCCACAATCACAGCGCCAGGCTTCATCAGTTTCAGATCATCGCGGCGGATCAGATGCGGCGCCTTGGCACCCGGCAACAGCACTGCTCCCACGACCAGATCGGCCCTGCGCAGATGTTCGCGGATGGCATGAGGATCTGAATAGACCGTGGTGAGATTGGAAGGCATGAACTCATCAAGTTCGCGCAGTCGATCGATGTTGATGTCGAAGATGTACGTGTTGGCACCCATGCCGCAGGCGATGTGGGCTGCGCATGTGCCGACCACGCCGCCCCCGAGGATGACGACGTTGGCTGGCTCGACACCCGAGACGCCGCCCAGCAACACGCCACGCCCGCCGAAGGGTCGCTCGAGATACTTCGCGCCTTCCTGCACAGAGAGTTTGCCTGCGACTTCGCTCATCGGGGTGAGAAGCGGCAGCCCGCCATCGTTGTCTGTGAGCGTTTCGTAGGCAGCGGAAATGCACTCCGATTCGAGACAGCCGACTGTGAGTTCACGATCTGCTGCGAAGTGGAAGTACGTGAAAACGATCTGCCTGCTGCGGATCATCTTCACTTCCAGCGGCTGAGGCTCCTTGACCTTGATGATCATGTCCGCCTTGGCCCAGATTTCGTCAGCGGTGTCAATGATGGCTGCCCCGGCCTTCTGGTATTCTTCGTTGGTAAAGCCGCTGCCATTGCCTGCATCGCGCTGCACAAGAACGGTGTGACCATCGATTCTGAGCATTTCAGCCCCGACGGGTCGCAGGCCGACGCGGTATTCATCAGATTTCACTTCGGTAGGAACGCCGACAATCATGAGGTTTCACTCCAGTGGGGTGGGGGCGGGCGAATCGGCCGGCTCACAGCCGGTTTCGCGCGACATTGTAACAGTCCCGCCGCGAGACACTTTGCATCAGCAAAAGCGGTTGGGGATATCACTCCTGCGCGAGCCCTCATGGCTGCTCGCCACAAGTCTGCGCGCAGTGCGATCATCCGCTTCGGCGGACCCTGCCCCGTGACTGAGCCAGAGACGTCAGCAGCGATTGTCAAAGCGCGATTCGCAAATCAGTCGACTTCGTGGTTTCCCGTCGGCACCCTCAGGATGATGGGTACATTCAGGGTCTTCGGCGGATTCGACCGTAGCTCGATCCGCAGCCAGCACGAATCGTCTTCGTAGGCGGCATGCGGCTGCCGATGGAGTCGTAATGGCGATCAGCCACCGGGTCTTGACATCACAACCCGCACGACGGTATCAAACGCAAAGTCTGGTCGAAGATCCTGTGTCGCGCGGATGAGCTTAGCAACATCTTCTCTGTCGCTCTCCTCGCTCTGCTGTAGTGATAGACATTCTGCTGCTGCCGCGCAGACGATGCCTGCAACAGACGTTGTCGAGCAGAGAATGATGCTAAGACCGTTGCTGACAATCATCATAGAAACACGTTGACGCCCAGAAACACTGCAACCGTTGCGATTCCGAGGTCCAGAATGCTTCGAACGACTGTCGTATTCATTGTGGTAGCTCCTGTGTTTGAAGGTGAAGTGAATCATGGAGCAATGCCTCAGCAGACCGGGCTGCAAAGTCAGCTTGCAGGCTCTGATCGATGTGCTGTTCAAGTGCGCGAATCGAAACTTGAATCAGGTTGCGTTCCTGCTCAATCAACATCGCCAGCGCTGCGTCTTTCGCTGCCTGTTCTTCAAGGGTTGTCTTCGCATGCCAGCGGGCTTCACAGGCGCTCATCATCGCGTCAAGTCGAGCCTGTGCCAGGCGATGACGTTTCTGCCTGTGACTCGAAGCAATGGGATGGAGGTCTGTCTCGGGGACGCCTGCATCAACTGCCCACTGAAACATCACTTCTGCAGCATCATCGCGGAAGATCGAGGGAAAGCGAAGTCGCCTCACGCTCCTGGCCCACGCATCTGCGATCGCTGCATCCAACTCACGCAGTCTTCCTTCGATTCGCTGAGCATGCCTGAGGTTGCAGGCGTTCTGACGCTGCCATGATTCAAACTCCATTGCGCGGTATCGCTGCAAGGCGGTGGTATCCACCCCATCGCCAGCCCGCCGCAGCAGCCACATTTCCTGCGTCTGATCAAGCCGCTCGTCAACAACATTGTCGATCTCAAGAAGATAGCTTTCCACGAGCGCGAAAAGAACATCATCCTCTTCCAGACATGTAACCAGGCGCTGCTGCTCATCATCTGTCAGCCCGGGCAACTCGCTCAGCAGGACCACGTGTGGCGGCAATCCCGGAATCGGCTTTCGTTGCCGCGTTCCCGGCGTCGAGAGTGTCCGAACACCCACTGCCTGACACAGCAGCCGCGATCGCCTCGCGGTTGTGAGAACTGCGGTATCGCTCAGAAGCATCTCGATCGCAGATCGTGATGGACGAAGTGTCTCGCACAACACCCGTACCCAGGCCTGAAGCTGTTCAATCCTATGTGCGGGAAGAGGAACACCCAGTGTTCGTTCAACGTTCTGGGGAAACATCTGCGCGTGCCTCTCTGCCAGCAACGCATTGAGCGGCTGTATGTGGTCGACGTACTCATCGTAAAAACCTAGGGCAATCTCTGCTCGAGCATCGGTGAGTTCGAGCAACTGCAGAAGGTCTTGAAAGTCATCGGCATCAAGGAAAATGGGCACGAACTGATGTGCACCGTTGATCGATCCCTGGTATGCCTTGAGTTTCTCCTCGACCTCTTTTCGATGTGTTTCGCGAGCAAGGTCAACCCATGCTTCCGGATTGTCGGGTGGCGAGGGTGATAGCGGCGATTCCGCTCCGCTCGAAACATTCAGCGAGAGACACACGACCAGGAAAATGGCAGGAGCAGTGAGCATTGATCAGGCCTCATCCAGATTCTCTCTCTCTCACTTGTCAAGTCCTGGTCCAAGAAAAAAGCAGGTTTTTTGAAGCCGGCTTCGAGACAGCCATCCGATCGTTTCTCGGCATTGGTCGGTTCACTGGGACCGGAGCAAAGGGCATGGTCGTTGAGTTCATCCACGAAGAGTATCTCACGAGGATCGGCGTCCATCGCCCGCGGCGAACCCGACCATGTCGCAAGAACGGTTCGGGTGGGCAGCAGGCGTGCATGATATCAGTCATTTGCCGCGAAGATCAGGCGAAGGCGGAACCTGGCATCTTTCCATGCGTCCGACATATCACCGCAATCGCTGCTACCATGTGAATTGCTGGTGCATGGAGGCCCGCCCTCGCGACCCTCTTACCCCCTTTCCTTCTCGAGAGATGTTCGACATGTCGATACCGTTGCCGTCCCGTTCGTTGCTACTTCGCGCCCTCTCACCTGCCGCTTGTGGTGTTGTCGCTCTGGTGCTGAGCGTTCCGCTGGCTGCGCAGGAAGAGGAGGTCGTCAAGCAGCTCAACTTCAACATTCAGAACACGCGGGTGACTGAGAACAACAAGAGCTATCGCACGCTGTTCGATGCGGCTCTCGATCTGACAGCTGCGCCCTCGCAGTCAGGCAAGGCTGATGGATGGTTCAATCTGAACACCATCTCGCCTTCGATGCCGGATTGGGACAAGACCCGCGACTGGGCCGAGACCAACGCGCAGATGCGCAACGCGCTGCTGGCCTGTCGCGATCGCCTGCTTATCGGCTTGCCCTATGGCGCTGGGATCGATGAGAAGTATCGCGCGGGTGGCATGTACGCAGATGTTGCGGTCGATGGCAACCTGCGCGTGCAGGATTTTGCATACCTCCAGGCGATGGACACGATCGCTGCATACGCAACAGCGGAATGTCATCGACTTGCTGAGGCCGGGCGTGCTGGTGATGCGCTCGAACTTGCATATGCAGAGATTTATGTTCTGGATCAACTCATGAAGCAGCAGTATCAGGTGGAAGTGCTGCATGGCATGGAGTTGCTCACCGACTTTCTCGCAGTGCTGCGCGACCTGATGTATACACACTTCGATGCGTTCTCATTGAACGAGTTTGTGTCTGACGGCTACGACGGCCCCGATGGCAAAGCCCGCAAAGGCATTTCCTATGAGTTGCCGTATCTGCGGATCGACCTGCTGGAACTTCCCAAGGGTGACTACATTTCGGCAAAGGCGCTCGTCGATGAAGCATTTGGGGGTGCCGACAGGGCTGATGAAGATCGCTTTGCTTCGATGTACGCCCGCATTCAGGCTGACGAGCGCCCGCTGACACAGTTTGGGGCTGCACGGCGCTGGCGGCTGGTGGCGCGCGTGCATGGCAGCTACAGGGCGACAGATGATCAGCTGCGCATCGTGTTCGAAGACTGGCAGCGACGCTGGGGCATTCGAGCCTGGCATCAGTATCTCGATCTTCGGCCACAGTACGATCGCACCAATCCCGTCCGCTATGCCGCGGTCACGTATTCCATGCGGAACATCAATGAGATTTTCCCGGCTCGTCGCGAACTCATTGCAGCAGTGAACGGCACCGCTCTGGCAGCTGCATTGTGTGGCTATCGCAAGCAGTTTGGGAAGTATCCCGACGATCTGGAAAAGGTCTACGCAGTCTTCATTCGCAAACGTCAGGATGTGGATCCCTACGACAAGAACGGCAGAGGCTTTGGATATCGCTATGTCTCGGGCTCAACTGGCATCGTCGTGCAGGGCCTTGACGACTTCGTCAGTGTCAAAGACAGCGGCCTCTTGTGGGCACGCGGGCTGGACTACACCAGCAACCGTGGCGAAACTCATTCCGAAGATGGTCTGATCGGCGATATCGTCTTTTGGCCGCCGTTTCGTGCTCTGGCCCGCGAGCAGGGATTGCTGAACTGAGACATGGCTGCGATCGAGAATCTACTCATCATTGGATCAGGGCCAGCTGGCTGGACTGCAGCTCTGTATGCAGCGAGGGCCAGCATGAATCCCGTGTGCTATGTGGGCGTTCCCCGCAGCGTGCCCGCGCCGGTATTGCCGGGCGGCCAGCTGATGCTCACGACCGATGTAGAGAACTATCCCGGATTTCCCGAAGGTATATCAGGCCCGGAAATGATGGCCCGCTTTCAGGCCCAGGCTGAACGCTTTGGAACGCGCGTCGTCGGAGAGGATGTCGTAAAGTGCGATTTCAGCAAGCGACCATTCACGCTCACGACCAGCAGCGGCGCGACGGTGCACGCCAATGCCGTCATCATCGCCACGGGCGCAACTGCCAACTGGCTTGGCCTTGACAATGAGCTCCGCCTTGCACAGACCGGCGGAGGCGTGAGCGCCTGCGCCGTGTGCGATGGAGCGCTGCCAATCTTTCGCAATCAGGAACTGGCAGTTGTGGGCGGTGGCGACACGGCCATGGAAGAGTCGCATTACCTCTCGAAGTTTGCATCAAAGGTGCACATCATTCACCGCAGAGACGAACTGCGAGCGTCGCAGACAATGCAGGACCGGGTGAAAGCGCTGCCCAATGTGAAGTTCCACTGGAACAGTGAGATGATTGATGTGTTGGGCGAAGAACGCGTCAGCGGCATCCGCCTCAAAGACACCACCGACGGTTCCGAACGCACGCTTGATGTCAAGGGCGTCTTCGTCGCCATCGGCCACACACCTGCAACAGCCTTCCTCAAGGGCAGTGGGGTGGCGCTCGACAGTCATGGCTATCTGCTGCTCGATGGTGCCAGCAGTCGTACCAACATCGAAGGCGTTTTCGGCGCAGGGGATGTTGCAGATTCAATCTATCGGCAGGCTGTGACCGCTGCTGGCATGGGCTGCCGTGCTGCTCTTGATGCAGAACGCTGGCTGGCCGGTCAGGAGTGATCCCGCGCGGATGTCGAGTTGGGATTCTCGCTTCCTGTGCTTACTCCACCCCGATCCGCACGCGATCAATCTCCTCGACGAAGCCGCTTGTCGAGAACGTCGCGATCACAACGTGTTTCATGCGCAGTTCGATCTCGCCTGTGGTTGCGTTGATGTATCCACTTGCGTCATCAATTGTGTGATTCATCGTTGCTTCAGTCGTGCCTGCTGGGAACGTATGAATGGTGTCGAATACCTTCGTGTTCCAGTTGCGCAATCGTAACGTGGTATTGCCATTGGGATTATTCAGGCGACTTACAA
>JBPCKF010000060.1:0-41511 GCA_051004555.1 Phycisphaerales bacterium
TCCGCCAGAAGGTGCTCGATCAACGCAACCTGTTGCTGACCAATAAACCCGCTACCGGAAATGCCACGACCGCAGAAGAAGATGCAGACGAGCAGGGCGACGAGAACTGACCGGCAATGTATCCGCGATCGTGGCTTCGAGATAGTCGCGCCAATCACTTTTTTCGTCGTCCCCGCGCAGATTGTCCGGTCAAAGTCAAGTCGTAGTTTCCGGGATTTTGAAGTGTGTTCGGGTTTTCAAGACGCCGTAGATGATCTGCAGGAGTTTGCGAGCGACGGCACCGTAGGCGGCGGCCTTGTGTTTCCCGCGCGCGACGAGTTGCTCGAAGTACGCCCTGCACAGGGGGTTGTACATCACCGCCGAGCGGGCTGCGTTCCACAGATTGTGGCGCACCAGTTGGTTGCCGTGGTTGGCCAGGCGTGATGGTTTCTCGCTCTTGCCGGATTGCCGTCGGCGGGGATAGATGCCGAAGAATCCCTTGAACGCATCAGCTGACTGAAACTGATCGATGGAACCGATCGAAGTAAGAATCGAAGCAGCGGTGAGGACACCCACACCTTTGATCGAGCAGAGCAGTTCCGCATCACGCGACTTCCACACACGGAATGCAGCTTCGACTTCGCGCTTCACTTCCTGCTGTTCTTCGAGCATGCGCGCCAGTTGATCTTCGCGACGCTTGAGGATGACTGACGCGACTGATGCGGTTTCGTGTTTGATGGTATGAATCTGATTGCGCAGGCGTGCAATACTGCGACGACAGCGATCGAACTCCTGCAGCCAGAGGGCAAGATCATCGCGTTGCGGATCGTTGACGAGGCGTGTGTGCTCGAGTTTTTCCGGGGCTTTGAGCGAAAGTGTGTGAACGAGATCAGCGATGGCGCGCACATCAGCCTGATCGGTCTTGGTTCGTGTCATGGATGTTCGTGCATCTTATCCTTGTGTTGACTGATTGAAAGATCGGTCGGTTTCAACGGGTCGGGTTCGGGCAACGCGAGCCTTATTCACGCGGTCTATGCCGCACCATTGTCCACGCGTTCACACCCGAGTCTGCCGCAATCTGCGCGTGGCTGTCAAGTAGCAAGGCGGGACTGGCGGTTAGAAACCCGAGCCGTTTCGCGATGCGGGGTCCACACCTCGCATCGCGGCATCGCGATTTTTCGAAAAGCTGCCCATACGCAGCAAGCATACCGAATCGCGTGGTGGAGTCATAGCTGCATTGAATAAGGCGGGAATCCAGACGGACGTTGCTGCGGCAACTGAAGCAACAGGCAGCCCGCACGCACGCCGCGCCGACTGGCTTCCCGCCGCCGGGTGCCACGGCTTCGGCGATAGCCAAGCCGTGCCCGCCGCGCGATCAACGTGCGAACCGGCTTTCGCGATCCGCTTCCATTCGCACGGCTTGCCCTCCGGGCGAAGCCGTGGCACCCGGGCTATGTCAATATATTCAGTTATGGCTATAAGTTAATCCATGAGCAGGTGGAGGTGGCTGATTTGATCCAAGGTTCTCGGTTTCGAGTTACGCGCGCAGGGTTGTTATTCCCGCGCATCGCGCTGTGTTGTCATTCCCGCGCAGCGCGGGGACGCAGTGAACGCGCCGCAGACGCACGCCAACCAGGCTGGATTCCCGCGGCGGGAACGACATACAGCTCGCCGCCGCAGCGCGCGGACAGTAACCGTCGATTCGGCGCAGCCGTTTTGAGGCAGGCTGTCTGCCTGCGGCTGTCGTGTCCTACGCTACCTCCATCATGATGCGGCGCATTCTTCTCACTGGCTTCGAGCCTTTTGCGGGCAGTACGCTCAATCCTTCTCAGGAGATCCTGCGCAGCTTCGATCGCGATGGCATCACGCACTACGCTTCCGAACAGGCAGCAGCGATTGCAAATGTCGAGATTGTCACAGCCATCCTGCCTGTCATCGATGGGCAGGCTGAGCGAAGTGCGATGCATGCGATCGCCGCTGCCAGGCCCGATGCTGTCCTCTGTCTGGGTGAAGCTGCCAGGCGACGTGAGATTGCAATCGAGCGCATCTTCATCAACCTGCGCGATTACCCAACAGCCGACAACAGCGGCGAGCGGATCGAATCACAGCCGATTGTAGAGGATGGGCCCGCTGCGTACTTTGCAACGTTGCCCGTCGAGGTTATGTGCGCAGCGGTGCGCGAGCGTGGCATTCCTGCAGGTATCTCGCTCACAGCCGGTACGTTTCTGTGTAATCAGATTGCCTACGCGCTGCTCCACGCACAGGCGCAACATGCGTTGCCAATGATGCCGTGCGGGTTTATTCATGTGCCTTGTCTTCCTGAACAGGTCGCGCGCGATGAACGACGAGGGGCTGCCAGCATGAGTCTGGACATGCAGTGTCGCGCTGTTGCTGCTGCGGTTGGAGTGATGATTGCCAATGTACCTGCAAGGGTGTCTGCATGAATGACCTCAAGCGTCAAACTCATTTGATCGAAGCCGGCTCACCCTGGAAGGCGATGTTACCGGTCGCCATCTTTACCGTGGCGTACACGATCGCCGCCGCGGGGGGCGCTCTTGCACTTGGCAACACGGAGTTTCTTTTCTACATCGTGGTGATGGCTGTACTCATCGGCATCATGCTCATCGTGCATGCGCGCGTGCACCTGCCGACGTCGCTGCTGTGGGCGATGTCGTTCTGGGGGTTGCTGCACATGGCTGGCGGCCTTGTGCCGTTGCCGGAGTCCTGGCCGATCGATGGCGAGCAACGTGTTCTGTACAGCTGGTGGATTCTTCCACACGGTGACGGCGAGGGTGGATATCTCAAGTATGATCAAGTCGTGCACGCATACGGCTTCGGGATTGCAATCTGGCTGTGCTGGGAAGCGCTGCGGGGGGCGGTTCGTGCACATACATCTGGCGGCGAGTTGCAGCCGACATTCGGCGTTCTGTTTCTGCTGGTCGCTGCAGGATGCGGCCTGGGCGCGATGAACGAGATTGTGGAGTTTACAGCCACGCGTTTCGCAGAGACGAATGTGGGCGGCTACGAAAACACCTGTTGGGACCTTGTCGCCAATGCAGTTGGTTGCATCATTGCGGCGGCGTGCATCCGCATGCGCGTGGGCGTGGGCCGTACTGATGCGTGAGCCTCAGCCGCGGGTGATCATTTCGCCCACACGTCGATTCCTGCTCTATCATCTTCATCATGACAGCAACACACCAATCAAACGATGCAGCCATCGCAGCTGTGCTCGCCAATGTCGACGCAGGCTTTGAGGCATCCACCGAACGCCTCATTGAGTTCCTGCGAATCCGCTCGGTTTCAACCGATCCCGCCCATGTTGAGGATGTTCGCGAGGCAGCTGTGTGGATCTGCAACGAACTTTCAACAATCGGCTTCGATGCATCAGTGCGGGAAACTTCCGGGCATCCCATCGTCGTCGCGCACTATCGTCATCCATCAGGGCAGAACGCGACCAGCAACGATTCGATGCCGCATCTGCTCTATTACGCACATTACGATGTGCAGCCACCCGATCCGCTGGACTTGTGGGAATCGCCCCCATTCGAACCGCAGATTGTCGATTCGGAGCATGGCAAGAAGATCGTCGCGCGCGGGGCGGTTGATGACAAGGGTCAGCTCATGTTGTTTGTCGAAGCGTTTCGTGCGTGGATGGCTGTGCATGGTTCATTGCCCTGTCATGTGTCGGTGATTCTCGAAGGCGAAGAAGAGTCCGGCAGTCCATCGCTCGACCCTTTCCTCGAAGCCAATCGCGATGAGTTGCAGGCTGATGTGTGCATTGTTTCGGACACCGGCATGTGGGACGTCGACACTCCCGCGATCACAACCATGCTGCGCGGGCTGTTGTACATCGAAGCCACGCTGCATGGGCCAGCGATGGATCTGCATTCGGGAATGTATGGCGGGGCCGTGGCAAACCCCTGCAATGATCTCTGCACCATCCTCGCGCAACTCAAAGATGAAAACGATGTCGTTCAGATTCCCGGCTTCTACGATGATGTTGAAGAACTGCCCAAAGAGGTCAAAGCGCAATGGGATGCGCTGGATGTTGATGATGCCACATTTCTGCGCGGCATCGGATTGCGCACCCGCCGCGGCGAACCGAATCGTTCCGTGCTGGAACGAACCTGGTCGCGGCCAACCTGCGACATCAACGGCATCTATGGCGGCTACACCGGCAAGGGGGCCAAGACTGTGATCGCGTCGCACGCCTCGGCCAAGCTCAGCTGCAGACTTGTGCCCAGTCAGGATCCGCAGAAGGTCCTGGCTGCGCTGACGAAGTTTCTCAAGGATCGCACGCCCCCCGATTGCAGATGGACGATTCATCAGCATGGCGTCTCGCCTGCGATTCGCGTGGCAGCAGATTCGCCCTGGATCGATGCAGCCCGGACAGGTCTCGCGCGCGTCTACGAAAACGAGACGAAACTCATCGGCACGGGCGGCTCGATTCCTGTGGTCGGTTCGATTCAGAAGATTCTCGGCTTCGATTCGCTTCTGGTGGGCTTCGGGCTTGATGATGACCGCGTGCATTCGCCCAACGAGAAGTTTGAGATGCGGTGTTTCGAGAACGGCATCAAGTCGCACGCAGCCATGCTCGCCGCGTTTGCGGGAGTGACGAAGCACACGGAGTGAGCTGGGGCTCGACCTATTCCTGCGAGATTGATCTCGATGTGGGGATGAACTCAATCCGGCAATGGTGATGACGGCGTCCGAGCGGGTGCTCATCCCATCGGCCCGAAACATCAGTTTGCCCGACCACCGGGTTGGCCGACCTGAAGCCTCATCTGCCGCGCTGCATGTCAACGATCACTTCGCCTTTGTTCGTATCCAGACGATTGCGCCCAAGAAAAGAAGGGCTGCTCCGATCATTGGCGCAAGCCACTGCAACCGCGATGCCTGGCCAGACTCGACTGATTCGGGGCGTCCTGGATTCGCACTTACGAGACCCCCGCCCCCGACCACAACATCAATCAGCCGAGCTTGATGCAGCTGATCCGTGAGATTCTCGATCGGATATGTTTCGATCGGATGTTCGAACTCGTACAGCACACCATCCAGCCAGAGTCGGTTCTTTCCCAGCGTGACCGTGATGTTCACCCGCTCATCAACAAACGACATCGCCAACCTTCGGCTCGATTGCAAACATCGGGTCGTCCTTCGAAACATCGGGTCTGGTCAGGGCGGTTCGGCGAAACTCGGTGACGCCACGCACCTGCGTTGCATCGCCGGGCAACTGCCGAATGACCTCGCGCATTGCCTCCATTGCGATGGGCGATCCATCATCCAGCTGCCCCCACTCCTCGATTCGCCACGCTTCGGTACCCAGCAGCTTGGCGTTCTCCTCACCCGACGTGAGCGACCAGACTTCAATCATCAGGAGCCTGGGTAGCCACGATCCCGACACCTCAGTCAGTTCAAGTTGAACCGTGCGCCGAATGCCACTTTCTTCTGGCATGGGCGTCTGGAGATGATAGAGCATCGCGCCATCCGATCGGACAGCATCGACAAAGATGGAATTGGCAACGACCTCGCTTAACGGTTCTGAGCCGTTGATATCGATTGATCCGTTGCGGTTCATCATCGAAAGAAGGCTCCAACCCATGTGATATTGAAACGTGCTGCGCATCACCACGCCCAAGTCACCGGAGATTCGTGAGACACACTTCTCTCCGTCCCAGACGTACATGACCTCGACTGTACGGTCGACGCCAGTATTGCGCGCGACAACCTGCATGGACCATTTGTTGCCAGACGTTACAAGTCGCATCTCGCGAACGCCCAGCACGTTCTTCTCCGTGGTGTTGGTACCATCCACGGGTGCAGAATCGTGAAGCGTTATCTCGATGGTTGTGTCCATCTCGCCTGTGCCCACCTCGATCCCGCGCAGATAGTCTACAAGTGCGTCCTGTGTTGCTGGGGGATCGTGGGCGCCCTGCGCAGCGATCGCACTGGCCATGGCGCATGCCGCGAGCAGGCTGGAGACGATGCTGAGTATGAAGCCAGTCATGCGATTTATCCCACGCAGGTGAATCGGCGACATCTACCACTTGCCAACGCAAGATCACACTTGTTCAGCTCCTCACCAGGCAAGCAGATACCCACCATGCGATAACCGCAATCCGAGTTGGAACCATTGTCGTACTCGTAACAGGGGTCCCAGTCGAGCGAGGCACAGCGCTGCACAACGTAGTCAAACTCACACCAGCCGCACTTTGACTGAACTGTGATGCAGGTGTTTGTCGCCTTGCAGTTACCGGTCGCCTCGCAATCCGTGAACGAATAGGAAGTCTTGCTGCCCGTCGGGGGGAGAGTGGAGGGGGCGAGTTCCGGAACTTCTCCGCCTTCCCCGTCGGCAAGCAGAACGCGAGGCTGCGAGGCAATGAGAACGATGCCAACGATCATCATGAAACAGGCAAGGAAACGTTGCATGGCACGCTCCATCGTAAGAGGATCAGAACAATCTCAATAGTCAGACGGCCAACCGCCAGCGTCTGGTTGACGGCGAACGGTGGGAAGAGCGCTGGCATACTGCTCTGCGAGGCCAGCACGGGATGCAAGGGCGTGTAGAGCTTCGTGCGCTTCGGCACTGAGCCTCATGCGTTTATCAATCGCGCTGCGCAGCGAACCTTCTGCGATCTGTTGCGGACTTGGTGGGAGTCGCTGGTCCAGGCGCGCTTCGCGGATCGCAGCAGCGTGCTGCAACTGCTGCCGCTGGCGGGTTCTCAAAAAGTTCGAATAGTAACGTGCAAGGTCTGCTCCGGCAGCCTCGCCGATTGCATCTGCTGGCAGCGCGCTGCGCAGCCAGTCAAGCATGCGGTCGACCGAATCGCGACGCGCGAGCGCTGGGGCGGATGCGGTCAGAAAGCGATGCAGCCATTGATGTCGTGCATCCTCATCAACTGCCTGTTCGATGATGTTGCCGAGCTTCCGTGCGGTGCGATCATTGAGACTGCGATGGAGTTCCAGAAGGCGTTCGCGATCCACTCGCCGCTGCTCCTGCCGCTCTGCATCGTTGCCGAAGCCGCGTGCATCAGCCTGCATCGAAAGTTCAATCAACGTCATGGCGTGCTGATCCAGGAATCTGGCAGTCTCGTCTTCGTACGCTGCGACGACCGCATCGTACTCTTCGCGCAGGCTGGCGGTGCGTTCGTCATCGGGTTGATTTGTCACAAGCCAGGCAAACTCAGGTGTCGCTTCAGCGATCGAAGCATTGCGCAACGCGAGGACATCGACGCCTTCCCCAGCAAACGACCAGTGTTCGGCTCCTTCGTACAAACCATCCAGAAACACGCGACGCTGGAGCCACAAAAGAGCAGACCGCTGGACCATCTGCGGGATGCTCTCGCCCACAATCGCGCCAGCATCATTCAACAGCGTCTCAAACCGAGCGCTGCACTCGCGCAGCGCTTTGCGAAACACATTCTGGATCGCGCGAAACTCTCGTTCAAAGGCGCTGGCATCAAAGCCGGGTTGTCGCTGCGCGTCTGCAAGCCTCCAGACTCCTGCATCTTCAAGTTCGAGAAGAACCGCATCCTTGAGCGTGCGAATCTCAGCAACATAACGCACATGCAGCGCAACCAGCAAAGCGCGAACGTTTTCATCAGCCGGATTGAGTTGATCAACGTACCCCGCCCAGGTCTCTTCACCTACGACTGGATGGAGGAAGTCCTGGTTCTGCGGCTGCCGTGAAGGAGCCCGCTCAGTTTGCGCAGCAACTGAAGCGCTCAGCGCCAGCAATACTGCTGCAACAATCACATGACGAAGCGTACACGCCATACGTTACTCCTCAATGTAGACATTCTCTCTCTCTCTCTCTCGTCAACCCTGAAAATGGACAATTTTGCATTTTTTTTTTCAGGTCCTGACTGGACCATGGCCCTTCCCGACGTCGTCGTGCATTGCAATGTGATCCACTCAGTGTGGCCGTGCTTATCATATCTGACATGTCATGGAAACCGACAATCGTCCTCGTCATGCTGGCGGTCATCGCAGCCAGTGCTGCTTGGTTCACCTTGCAGCAGCCATTGGCAGGTTCAACTGGTGACAGCAGCAGCGGATCGAATCAATCGCAACAGCGCATCTTCCCCGCAGCTGAACTCTCCGTCGAGGATGTCGATGGCGTACGCATCGAGCGGCGCGGGCTTGAACCGCTGACATTCAAACGCGATGCAAACGGTAACTGGTCGCAACTCGATCCCTTCCCATTTCCCATGGATGCGTTTTCGTTGCGTCAGCTGCCACGACTGAGCAGCGAGCTTCTGTCGAGTGGCACCATCGAACGCACTGGCGAATCCACACTGGCCTCACTCGGGCTCGATCCTCCCGCAGCTACGCTCACGCTCACAAACAGCAAAGCCGGGCGCGAGGTCACTGTGCGCCTCGGCCGCCGCACCGTTGGCGGCAGAGCCTACATGCAGAAAGAGCGCGACGGTCCGGTGTTCATTGTCACCGATGAACTGGCCCGGCGGGTTTTGGAAGAAAGCCCTGCCAGCTGGCGCGATGCACGCTTTTTTCAATATGCAGGTGTTGAGTCGACACGCGTTGAAGTGCTTGAACGCCAGCAGAGTGGCGAGTACGCGCCGGGCTACACCATGGAGCGCGAACGCAGACGGTGGGTGCTTGCGGCTCCCTTGCGCACGCGCCTCAATCAGCAAATGAGCGAAGAGCGCATGGGACGCCTGGCAGATCTCAACTCGCGCGACTTCATTGTGGATCAGCCCGATGATCTGGGCGCCTACGGCCTCAAGGAACCGCTGATGAAGCTGAGCGTCACATCGCCGATGCGCCAGATGCAGGATGGCAGAGCGGTGACAACCGAAGTCACGGAAACACTGCTTTTGGGGGGTCCCCGCAGCATGGAAGGCAGCGAGTTTTACTTCATGATCGAAGGGGTGCCGGTCGTTCGGGCCATGCCCCGTCGTGTGGTTGATGAGCTGCGGGCCATCGGGCAACTCATTGAACTGCTTGCGACGGGTATTGATTCGGCTGATGTAAAGTCGTTCCGCGTCAGTGGCGAGACCGAGTTCACGATTGCGCGTGACGATGAAGATCCGTCGCGCTGGGTCGCGGTCGATTTCAGCAACGCGCAGGTGCCATCCCGCGCGGTGCAGCAACTGCTCGACAATCTCACGAGCGTTGCAGCGATTGATGCAGTTGTCGCTGAATATCCGTACGATCAGGAGATCGCGTACATCACGTTCAACAGTTTCGCGGGGTTGCCACTGGATGCGGTCCGCATTGCCAAACATACTGATGGCACGTGGATCATTTCAAATGGCGATGGCATTCTGCGGCTGTTTCAGCCAAGCATGTCGCTTCCGCTGACGCCAGCAGACTTCGGCCTTTGAGCGTGTTGTGTGCCGATCTTAGACCGGCGATGCTCTTCATTCGATGTCCTTCATCATCAGCGCCATGATCGACATCGCGGTGCCGTAACTGGCTGAGCGTGCAAAGACGCGGTCGTTCCATGAACCATCCTCCAGCCGATTGCGCAGCAGCACTTCGCGCAGGCGCCTGCGATACTCTGCCCGCTCCGGCTCAGGAAGCAGTTCGATTGCCTGGGCTGCGTAATAGTGTGCGAAATAAAAGTAATACGGCGCGACGCCGTAGGGCGCAACGTGCGTCCCAGTCTGCGCCCGACGCTTGTCCAGCCAATCCCAATGAACAAAGAATGCATCAACCGCCCCGCGTACATCTGACGCACTGGAGCGGCCAGCCATAAAGAGCGTGGCCTCCGCGCACACCATGCGTCCAATCGAGCCTGGGACCAGATCGTTGGCACGCGGGCCAGCTGTGCCGCTGTAGACATATCCGCCGGACTCCGTGCGGGCGAGTTCCAGCGCATCAAGACCGCGCTCGATCATTGCATCATCAACTTCGAATCCCTTCGTCTTGGCAAGCAGCAGTGTCTGCACTGTCGGGGCAGTCATGAAGGGCGACATCGGCCCGGGCTGATCGAACCCGCCCCGTCGCGCGTAGTTCCAGCCGCCATTCTCGGGAATCTCGGTCGCTGCGATGCCTTTGAGACAAAACTCGATCGCAGCAAGAATCTCCTCTTCCCAATCTTCGTGCTGATACTGCAGGAGGAACTGCACGCCATAGGTATACCCCCAGCCGCGCACATCGTAGTTGCTGATGATTTCTTCGAATGCCATCAGAGGATGTTGTGTCTGATCGATGATGAATCGGGCTGCCCGCTCGACCGCTTCGACGCGCTTGATATCATCTGCATAACCCGGCGAATGCATGAGGGCTGTGGCGCAGATGGCAGTGCCGCCCACACGGTAGCCGATAGGAATCACCGCGCCCCGCTGCCCTTCTTCCGGCACGCGATACACACCTTCGTATGGCCACTCTGCGTGGGCATCACCTTCCTGAAGTTGCAGAATGCGCTCGACGCCAGCTTGGATAAGTTCATCCAGTGTGATCACATCCGCGTGTTGCATCGGCGCTGCTGCTGCATCAACATCGGCACGACCGGCACAGGTCGGTTGTGTCGACATCACGCAGCAGGTTGTCAGGACAACAGCCTGGAAAGGAAATCGTGTCATGCGGTGAAGTATACACAGAACAGCATACATGCCATATGCCCATTTCAGATGAAGCGCTGCGAGTTGTCGGGCCTCATCGATCAATCGCTCACCGTGGCGAGTCGTACCTGCCACCCGGGATGTTGAGTTCCGACAAGAGTCGATTGTGCGAATACGTCACGCGCGGCTGGTCTGGCCCTGCATGTTCAGCAGCGTTGCTGCTGCAGCTGTAACGAATCAGCAACTCGCCAGTTGCGCTGTGTACATCAACATGCAGCATGCCTGCTGCTTCATCCTCGACAGCCGCGAATGTGCACTCTGTCCAGTTGCGCAATAGTGCGCAACTGGCCTGATCAATATCCAGCCGTGCTGCGATTAGGTTGGACGATGGCGCAATCTCGAAGACAAGTTCGACTTCACTGTCTTTCGAGAGGTCAGTTGACGGAATCATCGCATTCGTTGCAGCGTGCAGCAGCACGCTCGCGCGGGTCCGTGAAATGCAGTATCGCAGTTCAACTGCTGGCGGACTGACCACCACAGCAGTGGTTTGCGACTTCGGCGTCACCGGGATGAATGGTGCAGCAGTGCGAGGCATCACAATCAACCTATGAAGCTGCCCGCGCAAGAATGCGGGCCGCGAGTTTCAGACCTTTGCCTGTCGGACTGACGAATCGGCGACTGATGGCATCAGCCACCTGCATGATTTCGATCAGATCTGCAACCCGCTCATTGTGAGCGCGACTGGCAGCGTCGCCTTCACCCCCGGTCCTGCAATCATGCAGACGATCAAGCAGGGGATCGATCTCGCGCTTTTTGCGCTCGCGGACAATTGTGCGGAACATCCGCCAGACATCCTGTTCAGCCAGAAAATATTCCTTGCGATCGCCGGGGTGGTGGGTCTTGCGGACGATCCCCCAGTCGATGAGAGCGCGCAAGGTGGTGGATGCATTGCCGCGACTGATACCCAGCCGTTCCATAACATCATCGGTGTTCATCGGCCGTCCTTCGATGAAGAGCAGGGCATGGACTTCAGCCATGCTGCGTGGGATGCCCCACTTTGATCCCATCTGCCCCCAGACTTCGATAAAGAGCAGGCGGGCATCATTAAGCTCCCGAGTTGCGGACGGTGTGGGCGATGATGATGATGGCGGCGCTGATGCAGCCCTGCCCGGACCATCATCAATCGAGATTGCAAAGGTAGTTGTGGTCACAAGAGGCCTCCGCATAGATGGTAGGCCGCTTTTGGCTCGGGGTATTGGATTTTCAGAATATTGTGAAAATCGGCTCTGGAGCCGGCCCATGGCGCAGACGTTCTGATGAAGGGCCGTCGACTTTGTCGGCCGAGTCTGGTCTTCGCCAGCGCTGCGGTGCATGCCAACGTGAACGTCCATTCACGCTCGATGTCGGGCAGCAAACTCAACACCCACACGATGCTTGACGCCCTGCAGGTGTTCGCATGACCGCACAATCCCGCTCATCGTCGGCTTGTCGCGAAGATCAGTGAAGCATGCAGCGACCACCACGCCTATGTGTATGTATGAATCTGCGACGAATGCAAAGCCGCCCAGCGAAACATCATGCGTGATGACTTTCAACCGGCGTTCGATCCCTGATTCAATGACTGCGATCTCCAGAGGCACTGCCCAGGCCTTGCGCTCGTGCTTGCGTTCGCATGTTCCGCCGTGCCCGCGACTGCCTGCTCGACGGTGAATCTGTTCAAGCAGGTCGCTCGACTGTACCGAAGCAGTGTACACAGCGTCCGGGGCAGGAATCGGTGCCTGGCTGTTCACTTCCGGGTTGGTCTGGTGTACGCGCGACATACCGTGCATATCGACCGCCTCGGCAGACAACTTCATCTGCCTCGTGCACAATGGTCTACCCTCATCACGTCCTTTTTCGAGTTATATTCGGATGATAATACTTGGCCTCACTCCGACTCACCATTCTCAAGCCACCTCTTGATGAGCAGCGCTATTCCTGCCACGGGTGTGGTAATTGCTGCCGTGACTTCACGGTCCAGTTGCGCGATGATGACATTGAGCGACTCAATGCACAGGGGTGGACCGAGAAACTCGGCGAGTCGCCGATCGTCGAGTTTCGGGGCACGCGCTTTCTCAAACAACGCGACGATGGTGCCTGCATCTTCTGGATGGAGGATGGCCGCTGCGCCATTCACGCAGAGTTTGGCTACGAAGCCAAGCCCATCGCCTGTCAGATGTTTCCCTTCAGCCTGACGCCCGTCGAAGGCGGGGCAATGATGGGGATCAACTTTGCCTGTCAATCGGTGTTGGAAAACAAAGGCGCGGCGTTGCCGACCCATGAGCGCGAACTGCGACGTATGGCCGGGCGACTGCCGGAGGTTCGCTCACTGGAACGGCCGCCCATGCTCACCAACACCCTGCGGGCGGCGCCCATTGAAGTCGAGGCCATTCGCAATGGCATCGATGGGTGGCTGGCCCGCCGTCATGAGTTGCCATTGCAGACGCGACTGGATGGCCTTGCCTGGCTCATCGGGTCGTTGCATCAGGCACAACTCGAACATGTGCGTGAAGAGCGCTTTGTTGAACTCTTTGCAACGCTGCTCTCAGCGCTGCCCGCGGAACTTGAACTTGTTGAAATCGATCCCATCGGACGCACGCGCATGCGCCTCTTGCGACAGGCTGCGTTTGCTCGCACGGAAGATCCCAAGATCAGCTCGATTGCAACACGGAACCGCATTGCGGTGGTCTTTGGACAATGGCTGCGAAGTCGACGCTTTGCCTCGGGGCGTGGCACAGCGCCGCACATTGCAGAAGAGTGGCCAGACAATGTCAATCTTCGCGAGGTTGAAACTGTCGGGCCAGCTGAGAACGAAGCTGAAACTGCTGCGATTGATGATCTGATGACGCGCTGGCTGCGGGCTACTGTGCTGGGCAGTCGCACTTGGGGCGCGGGATACTACGGCTGGCCGATCGTCGCGGGACTGAGTTCGATGATGTTGAATGTGGCTGTGGTCAGTTGGCTGGCGCGGCTGCATGCGCGCGGAAACGGGCGCGATGGCATCACCATTGTGGATGTGCGTGCAGCGCTTTCGCGCGTCGATCGCGCATCCGGGCGGGCCTTGTGGCTCGGGACATCAGCTGAAGGAATGCGGGTGCGCTATCTTGCCCGCGATCATGGTCTGCGTAGCCTTGTTGCTGCATTCCCATTGGTAGCGTGATGATCACATTGTGATTGGTTAGGGCGCGAGATTGCTTTTCAATCAGTCACCGCAAAAGCATCGAAGCGATGGCCCTCGCGGCGTGTCCTCGATGTGAGCGTGCGTTTTTTTCCGTAGGCGCGAGTTCAGCCGAGGTGCAGTTGAGTTCGGGGATGTACAGCAGCGGGTCGTATCCAAATCCATTGCAGCCGCGCGGCCCGTCGGTGACAATCACGCCAGCGAACTCGCCGCGACTTTCAGCAATGATGTGGCCGTCTGGATCTGCGATGCACATGGCGCAGACGAAGCGGGCTGTTCGCTGCATGTCAGGAACATCAACAAGCGCGTCGAGCAAGGCGCGGTTGTTCGCTTTGTCCTGAAACTTTCGATTGGCATAGAGACTGCCATCCGAATGCCGCGCATACCGTGCAGAATGCACGCCCGGCTGTCCGCCCAGCGCATCAACTTCCAGGCCCGAGTCATCTGCAAGGCACCATCGTCCAGTCATGCGTGCGTAGGCAGTGGCCTTGATTCGAGCGTTGCCAGCAAACGTCGGCGCATCTTCGAGTGGCTCTTGAGGTGGCGGCACAATTGAACGCAGATCATCGAGGTGGAATCCCAGGGGATCAAGCACAGCGCGAATCTCATCGACCTTGTGAGGATTGGATGTCGCGATGAGGAGCGGATGATTGCCGGGGATAGTGATCTCAGGTGGCACGGCTCATTTCCCGAAGTCGATCGCTGGCCTGTTTGAGAATCTGATGAGCGACCTGATTGCTAGCGTACCCGCCAGGCAGTCGCACAAACGGCTTGCCATAGCGTTCACATTCGCTGATGAGTTCGCCATAGGAGTGGCTGGCAAAGCGGATGGCAAGCAATACCACAGCCACATCATCATGCGCGATCGCAGGCGTGAAGTCGCCCAGTGACTGGTGCGGGCGCGAGCTGATCCAGCGAAGTTCAGAGAGGCCAAGATCGCGTTCAAGCGCAGCCTTGGCCTTTCGCCGCACGTCGCCACCAATCATGACGACAGCGCGGCCAGCGATGAGTTCTCGCACGCGCACGACCTCTTCGCTCTCGGCCCGCTGCGCTGGCGTGTCAGCGACGACTTCTTCGCGCTCGCTGATGACCCGATCAAGATGCATCAGAACATGGCGGCAATGGTCGGATGGCTCGAACTCCTCAGGAACATCATCAACCAGATCGATCAGGATGTCCGTGATGCGGCGATCGGAATGGCGATTGCCGGATTCGATCCATTCGGAAAGGGCTGCATCGATCTTTTTCCAGTGATGCAGACGTCGATCATCGTCGCCACTGTGGAGTTGCTGCGCCTCATAGCGCAGGGTGTTGATGAGCGAGTTGCGTTGCCGTTCGCGGTTCTGAACATTTTCCCAACTGTTGCGCAGCGTTTCGAGTTCGCTCTGCACCCGCCGCCATTGTGACGGATCAGCTTTATCGTCCAGCTGCATATAACGGTCAATGTAGATGCGGTGGATTCGTGCCTGCTCGCGCACCCAACTGAAGAGGTCGAACTGATCGTTTTCATACTTGATGTCCTGATCAAGCAGTTCGACGCGGAGCGCAGACTGGGCCTCGGCTGCGAGGTCGAGCAGTTGCGCGGGGGGCGGTTCATCGTGGGTACCCAGCCAGAAGCGGATGACCTCGCCACACATCGCGACGGTTTCGTAGTTGCCAGCCACGCGTTCGAGGGCAGCGTCGTCGGGCAGGTCTGCGTAAGGGCTGAGCATCCACAAATTGCAATCGGGCAAGTCACGGGCGCGAACACCCATGGCAGCATCGCCGGGCTGAATGTCACTGCGGTGATCTGCGCCTTCAGCCTTGCGCCGTCGCCGCTCGATGGCCCAGTGCAACGCTTCAGCTTTGAGCCTGCAACGCTTGATGAGCAGTGCCAGGTCGACAGGGCGCGTGGGCGACGCTCGCTCGAGCATTTCGTGGGTGACGTACGGCCCATCTGCATAGGAAGGCGACTCTTGGCCAGGGATCGAAGGCGGGAGCGGTTCATCATCCGAGACCGGCACCACCGTGGTCCAGGATTGGCCATCCATCTGGAGCGTCTTCTCGATCATGCGCGGCGGCGGCTTGGATGCATCCTGCCTCAGGTGCTGCTGATCACCTGGCTTGGTCTTTTCCACCAGCCATGACGCAGTTTCGTGCAAGGCTGCGCGGAAGGCATCGTCGCGTTCGCACCACTCGAGCATGCGCGTTCCAAGAAGACGCAGATGCCGCATCAATGTTTGCTGTTCGGAAGCCATGTAACATGTATAGTAGCGATTTGTGCGTGCATGCAGCGGCAGTGTTCGTCATGTCTGCCAAAGGCGAGAGCGAGGGTGTTTCGGCTGGGTTCGGGATTGGGCCTCTGCTCGCACCCACGTGCAGGTTGACCGCTTGACAACGACCTTCGGGCGTCTAGTCTAGTTGATCGCGTCGGCGAGGTAGCTCAGTTGGTAGAGCACCGCACTGAAAATGCGGGTGTCGGCGGTTCAAGTCCGCCTCTCGCCATTTCGGACACTGACGGGGAGATGAACCCATGCAACACAGCCCCCGTTGCTGCCCCCGTTGCAGCTTATTCGCTCCAAGGACACACGCACACTGCGTGCCCGGAATGCGGACTGGTCATCGGGTCTGCAGAGTTCGAGAAACTGAGCCGAAAGAAGCGTCGCCCGCGGCTGTGGCTGACCGGGATATGTGTGCTTCTCATCATGGAGTTGCCTTATTGCTGGGTACTGTTTGATGACTGGCCACTGTCGGACTATCGAATGACATGGGTGAAGACGTGGCTGGGTCTGCCTGCACTTTTGGGCATATGGGTGATGCGCCGGCTCGGACTCGACCCTTCGTTCCAATGGGAAGTTGTCACAATGCATGCGATCACCGCTGTTGCATTTGTGCTGCTGGTGTGGATTGCCTCGCGCGGCTGGATTCGGTTCGCGATCGTACTCGCAGGGCTGTTGCTCTATTCGTTGTGGAACGCAATGGCAAGTTACGCGATATTCCGCATGTGAATGCTATGTTGATGTTGTGTGCATGCATCATCCAGCACAAGTGGATGCTCCAGTCACGCAGGCAGGTCCGGGAAGAAACGCCGTTTCGGACGCCCACAGGCATTCCTGAAGATGCAGCTTGACCTTGCTGATTCGCAGCGCAGTTGTTGATGTGTGCAGCACGACAATCAGCGGATGCTTGCGAGCTGCTCCTTGGTAACATCGACATCACCTGAAAACAGGAACGCACCAATGGATGAACAACACTTCCAGTCCAAGTTCACCGAACTGATGAACCGCATCAAAGAGCTTCCCGAAGCAGAGCGTTCCCGTCTTGAGCAGATGGCTGATGACACCCGCCGCCGCCGCGAGCGTCTGCAGTCATCCATCACCGAGTTGCAGGATTCGCTGGATCATCTTCGCCTGACCGTGAAGTATCTCGTATTCGATCTCGAAGCGACACGTCGCGAGAACAACTATCTGCGCAAGATGCTGGAAGAGGCCAATCGTCGCCGCCAGCCGATGGAGAACCAGGACGAACTGCAGGACGAGGACGAATAAGACGCTACGAGATGTTGTGCTTTACGCAGCCCCGGCCCTGTCTTTGAGATCTTCAGCGATGCCCAGTTTGATGAGCCGAGCCAGCGGGCCCCGCGGCTGTGACTTCATCTTTTCCAACCGCTGTTTCGCAGCGGGGTTGGCATAGCGATTGAACACCATCGCTTTGATAGTGCCCCACATTCCACCAAACGAGCTGAACGTGTGATTGACAGCTGTCGGTTCGTAGCCGCAGTGCACCATGCACTGAGCACATTGCGGATTCCCCGACGTGTGGCCATAGTTGTCCCACTCGGTTTCTTCAATCAGCTCGCTGAATGAATCTGCGTAGCCTTCCTGCAGAAGATAACAGGGCTTCTGCCAGCCGAAGATGTTGTAACACGGGTTGCCCCAGGGCGTGCATTCGTATTCTCGAGTGCCCATGAGAAACTCGAGAAACAATGGCGACTGGTTGAATCGCCAGCTCTTCTTGCGATTGGTGAGAATCGTCTCGAACAGTTCGTTGGTTTCGCGGCGTTTGAGGAAGTGCTGCTGATCCGGAGCCTTCTGATAGGCGTAGCCGGGCGACACCATCATGCCTTCAACGCCCAGCATCATCATGTCGTCGAAGAAATTGCGGACTGCAACGGGGTCAGCCCCATCAAAGAGCGTGGTGTTGGTGGTCACGCGGAAGCCGCGCTCGACCGCTTCACGCACACCCGCAGCGGCGACATCAAATGTCCCTTCGCGACAGACTGCAAAATCGTGCTCGTCGCGCGAGCCATCAAGGTGAACTGAAAACGTCAGGTACTTGCTGGGCGTAAACCATCCCGCTTCGAGTTTCTCTTTGAGCAGGATCGCGTTGGTGCACAGATAGATGTACTTTCGTCGGGCGACCAGGGCTTCAACCAGTTCGCGAATGTGCGGATAAAGCAGCGGTTCGCCACCCGGAATGGAAACCATGGGCGCAGCGCATTCATCAACAGCAGCCAGGCACTCCTGGAGTGTGAGATGTCGCTTGAGAATGTGAGCGGGATATTGAATCTTGCCACATCCTGCACATGCCAGATTGCAGCGGAAAAGCGGCTCGAGCATCAGCACCAGCGGATAACGCTTCCGCCGCGCGAGCTTTTGACGAAGCACATAGCTGGCCACGGTCCACATTTGTGAGACGGGTACACCCATTGGGGCACCATGGTACGCACTGCGAATCTTGTCGTCGCCGCGGGCTGCATCCTCCGTCCACACTATCTGCTATAAAGGACATCTGCAGGGGAAACGGGGACGGTGAGTGTGTGGGTCTTTGCCAGGTTCGGGTCACGTTTGGAGGTTGGATTTATGTCGCGTGCTATGCAGTCGCTTGTCGTCACTTTGTTGATTGCGTGTATGTGCCCTCTGTTGACGGGGGCTGTGCAGGAAGGTCCACCCAATGGCATGCGCGAGACTCGCCTGCGCACTCACGCCATCACGGGCGCAACTGTTGTTGTCCGGCCCGGCGAAGTCATCGAGAACGCGACCATCATCATTCGCGACGGACTTATCCAGAGAATCGGCACCGATATTGAACTGCCACGGGCCGCCCGCGTCTGGAAGGCAGATGGCCGCATGATCTATCCCGGCCTGATTGATGCTGCTGTGCTGACATCGCCAGGCACAATCGAGCGCGGGCCATACGCCCACTGGAACCGGCACATTCATCCTGAAATTGAAATGGCCGCCAGGCCGCCATTCGCAACATCATCGCGCAAGAGCCTGCGCGAGGTGGGCTTTACCGCGGCTGCGATCTATCCCGAGGATGGCATTTTCCGCGGCACGGGAATGGTGGTCGCCCTTGATGACGATGAAGAGCGCCCGGCTGTGTACGTCGATCGCGCAGCGATGGCTGCTGGCTTTGATCGCGGCGGCGGGTATCCATCGTCAGAAATGGGCTCGATCGCAGCCTTCAGGCAGGCAGTGCTTGATGCCCGCTGGCATCAGCAGGCCCGCAGAGTCTGGTCGCAGTATCCTGGCGCTGTCGAGCCTCCGGCAGAGTCCGATGCACTGGATGCCCTGCAGGATGTTGCCAATCGCGAGCAGTTCCTGCTCTTTGAAGTCGCTGATGAACATCAACTTCTACGGGCTGATGCATTAATGAAAGAACTCGAGCTCGATGGCTTGATTCTCGCAAGCGGATTTGAGTTTCGCAGACTCGATGATGTCCTGGCAACTGATCGCGTACTGATTGTGCCTGTCAACTTTCCCAAGCGGCCGGATGTCACAACGCTGGACGCAGCCGATTCAACAACACTTGCAGAGATGCTCACCTGGGAACAGGCAGCAACCAATCCCAGGCGGCTGATTGATGCTGGCGCGACGGTTGCCCTCACAACGCACGGCCTTGACTCGAAAAAGGATCTTGCCAGCCGCATCCGTCGAGCCATCAGCAACGGCCTCACGGAAGATGAAGCCTTGGCTGCTCTCACAACTGTTCCTGCGGAACTTCTTAGTCTCAGCGACGTGATGGGCACCATCGCGCCCGGCAAGGTTGCCAACCTCGTTGTTGCAAGTGGTCCGCTGTTTGATCGCGACACAGATATTCTGGATGTCTGGATCAACGGCGAGCGCTTTGAAATCAAGAAAGATGATCCATCACTCGACTACATTGGCAAGGGGCGGCTGCGCGTTACCGAAGGGCGCAACGAACCCTTCGAAGCAGATATTAACATTGATACCAAGAAGAAAACAGCCAGTCTGACGTTGCACTCGCCGACTGCCAGCGAACCTGATGACGCTGCAGAAACAGAAGCAGAAGATGAAGCAGAAGAAGCCAAACCGATTGTCATCAAGGCCAAGCAGGTCACGTTCGATGGGCGTCGACTTTCCTTTATCATCGATGGGAAAGAGGCGTTCAATACAACCGGCTATGTGCAGTTTGTCGCAACGTTGAGCGATGGATCATTTACAGGGTCCGGCGCAATGCCCGATCGCAAACGCTTCATTTTCGTGATCGATCCCATCGGCGACAATGAAGCAGCGACTACGGAAGCGGATGAGAAAGATACTGATGGAGCAGAGGACGCGGACGATGCCAAAGACGCAGATGAGGAAACGGATGATGATACCGATGCCGAGAGTCCTGACGATCCAGTCAGTGGCACCTGGTCGCTCACGATGAGCGCTGCCGAGATGCCAGGCGGCGAAATGCCGATGGTTGTTGAGCTCAGTCTCGACGATGCAGGCAATGTCACCGGCTCGATTGAATCTGAGCTCGTCAATGCGGATATCAGCAATGGTTCGTTTGATGAATCGACCGGCGAGATTCGCTTCACCGTTGCCGGCAGCGGCAGGACTTCGCAGTTGGTCGGACGCATCGAAAATGATGCAATCACAGGTGAAGTCAGTGGCGACGGGTTTGCTGCAACCATCAACGGAACACGTGCTGTGGGCAGTGACAAGAAGAGTGCGAAAGCGGCAAAGAAAGCCGAAGAAAATGACGTTGCCCCCGAAGGACTCGTCTATCCGCTTGGTGCCTACGGCCGCGAGCAAGCGCCGCAGCAGGAAGATGTGCTCATTGTAAATGCGACCATCTGGACTTCCGGACTCGAAGGAATTATTGACAATGGTTGGATGCTTGTCGTTGATGGCAAGATTTCAGCCATCGGATCGGGCGCAGTTTCCGGCGGCAACTTTCAAGGCAGGCGCATTGACGCTGCAGGCAAGCATATCACACCCGGCCTCATCGACTGCCATTCCCACACCGGCATTTCGGGTGGCGTGAATGAAGGTTCGCAGGCTGTCACTGCAGAAGTAAGTATTGGCGACGTGGTTGATCCTGATGATGTCAACTGGTATCGCCAACTCGCGGGCGGTCTCACCGCAGCCAACCAGTTGCACGGGTCGGCCAATCCGATCGGCGGGCGCAACTCGGTGGTCAAATTGAAATGGGGCAGCAATGCAGCATCGTTCCGGGTTGCAGATGCCAAACCTGGAATTAAGTTTGCGCTGGGAGAGAATGTAAAGCGGTCGCAAACTCGCTATCCCAATACACGCATGGGTGTCGAGACGGTCATTCGCGATTCATTTACTGAAGCCCGCGACTATCTCAATCGCTGGAATGAATATGAGTCACTGTCTGAAGCTGAACAGGCGCGAACGATTCCGCCACAGCGCGACCTCGAGCTGGAGACGTTGGTCGAGATTCTCCAGGGCGATCGGCTGATCCATTGTCACAGTTACCGGCAGGATGAGATTCTTATGTTGTTGCGGGTCGCAGAAGATTTCGGCTTCACGATCGGCACGCTTCAGCACATTCTGGAAGGATATAAGGTTGCTGATGCGATTGCGGCGCACGGCGCAGGGGCCAGTTCATTCAGCGACTGGTGGGCGTATAAGGTTGAGGTGATGGATGCCATTCCTTATAATGGTGCGATTATGCATGACGCTGGCGTTGTTGTGTCGTTCAACTCCGATTCATCCGAACTGGCCCGCCGCATGAACACCGAGGCAGCCAAAGCAGTTCGATACGGCGGCGTCGCTCCTGACGAAGCGCTCAAGTTTGTGACGCTCAACCCCGCAAAGCAGCTGCGCATCGATCATCGCACCGGTTCGCTTGAACCTGGCAAGGATGCTGACTTCGTCATCTGGTCGGGCGATCCACTCTCGACCTATTCCCGCTGCGAGCAGACATGGATTGAAGGCGCATGTTACTTTTCGCTGGAAGAAGATACGCAGCTGCGCGAATGGGTTCGCGCTGAACGGGAGCGGCTCATTCAGAAGATTCTTGCGTTCGAACATGGATCGCTCGAGGAAGATGATGAAACTCCCGAAAAGAAGTCTGACCCGCAGTAAGCAGATCTCGGCAAGGAACGAAAAAGCATGAACAGAATTACAATTATCACGATGATCATCAGCATGTGTCCAGCTTCACTGGCGTGGTCACAATCCGCCCAGATTCCAGCACCGCCACAATCGCAGCCGATTATTCTCCACAACGGCACTATTCACACCGTGGGCGGCGGCGAGATCGAAAAGGGATTTATCCGATTCGAGGAGGGCGTGATTGTCGAAATCGGATCTGTCGATGATCTTGACGCTGATGGGTTGGGCGATCGGGTGCAGGTCTTCGACGCATCAGGTCTGCATGTTTATCCCGGGCTGATTTCTTCCGAAACAACATTAGGATTGACCGAAACCGGATCGGTGGACGTCACACAGGACTCGCGCGAGATCGGCGACTTCACACCCGAAGTGCGGGCGGTGGTTGCGGTGAATCCTGATACCGACCTTATTCCGGTCACCCGCGCCAATGGAATTCTGATTGGGCTGACCTTTCCAGAAGGTGGCATTGTTGCAGGGCGTTGTTCCGCGATCAGGTTCGATGGCTGGACGTGGGAAGACATGACCATTGATGCAACTGTGGGCATGGTCATCAACTGGCCACGCACCGAGCCGGTCAACGCGCGATGGATGCGAACCAGCGCAGCCGAGCAGATGAAGCGCATTGAAGAGAATCTTTCAGCCATTGATGATTTCTTCGATCACGCAGAAAACTACACAGAAGCCAAAGCCGCTGAGGAAACATTTGATACCGATCTTCGATACGAAGCCATGCGACCGGTGCTTGAAGGCGAGATGCCGGTGTTCGTGCGAGCCAACTCTGCTGGGCAAATCGAATCTGCGGTGTCATGGGCGGTCGAACGCGGCTTGAAGGTCGTGATCGTTGGTGGCAGCGAAGCCAACGAAGCCATTCCCATTCTGAGAAAGCATGATGTGCCCGTCATCATTGGCGGGATTCATCGTCTGCCTTCGCGCAGGCATGATGCCTACGACGCACCATTCACACTCCCCAATGAGCTTTATGAAGCAGGCGTGCGCTTCTCGATTGCGACTGCTGGCGAAGCGCCCCACGAGCGCAACCTCCCATACATGGCCGCAACCGCAGCTGCATATGGACTTCCACGACATGAGGCTTTGAAATCCGTCACACTTTCAGCCGCGGACATTCTCGGCATCTCCGATCGCTACGGCTCACTCGACATCGGCAAGAGCGCAACGCTCATCGTCACCACCGGCGATCCGCTGGAGGTCACGACCGACACTGTCATGGCGTTCATTGACGGGCGCAGGATTGATCTTGGCAGCAGGCACAAGCGGCTCTACCAGAAGTACATGGAGAAGTATCGCCAGCTCGAGAACGCTGCGGACGGCGAGTAAGCGGTAATGCGGCTGCGGGAATTGGGCCCCGGGCAGCGTGCCCACCCCTGACTGCATGAGGCGGCAGGCGGCTCTACTGACCGCGTCTCATCCACGGCCGCGAAGGGGGATACTTCTGAAAATCCCATGATGGAAGCTGCGCAAGCTGCTCGCGACTGAGAATGATGCGCAGCTTGTCTATCTGACGCCTGTTGAGTTCTTCGCGGGCAAGACCCAGTTCTTCAAGGCGAAACCACTCCTTCGTTCTCTGATTGGGATTGTTCTGATACGATGCGAGCCGCCGGCTCATGACTGACTCTTCCATTTCGTTACAAAGTGCAGCGTACCGGTACCGGTACTCGCGCTGGAACTGTGCAATCGCAAGCTGCTGATTGTCGTCGAGGGTCTCGAGCGCGATGGCGCTCTTGAAGAGAACATCAGCCCGGCCAGCATCGGGATACACCTGTTCGTAACTGTCCTGTTTGAACGCGGTGTGCATGCGCTCCCACGCCGAATCATCCAGGACTTCCTTGAGATGTGAAAGTGCCTGTCTGTTCATCTCGACGATACTTTCAACTCCGGGCAGCATGACGTCCCCTGAGTCGGTCAGAGAGTCGTGCATCTTGGCTTCCAGATCTGCGCGACGCAAGTCTCCTTCGGCTAATGCCTCAAGCCTGATTCGTATTGCTTCATACTCGTGAAACGCAGCGTGGGATTTGATCGATGCCTCTGAGCTCTCTTGCAGGGCTGAAACATAGCGTGGCTCGAAATCATCCAGAAATGCGTCCATGGCTGCCTTGTTCTGCGATGTGCGCTCGGCGTAGAGCAGCGGTACGAGATCGACATTGCCTTCAGGCAGTTGATTGCTGCTCGGTCGACAGATCGATCGCTGTCGGGCAAAGCGAATGCGTTTCATCAGCGGAAGCTGTTCCTCATGCAGCAGGCTGGCCAGATCAGCAAAGAAGGTTTCATCTAGCTCTGCGAACTCGCGAAGGATCGCTTCGTGTTCCTGCTGATGTTGACGGACACGATCGCGGTAGCCTGCCTCGAAAGGCGGGCCGATCCGCTCAAGGTGCTGCCGGGCACGCGGCGCGACGGTTGATTCGAAACGGGCGGTATGCCGGAGGAACAGGTCAAGAGCGAGCGATGCCTGCTGTTCATCCATCTCAAGCAGCAGGGTGCAGGTTTCGATGTCCTCGATTTCAAAGCCCGGAAGGCGCTGAGCCTGGGCGTGCATGCACCAGAACACGAGGACGGCGACGCCCCATCTCATGAGCTGTTTCAGATACCGCATGGGCTTGTCCTACTGGTCTGTGTGTTCCCGTCATCGCCGTCTTCCCCTTCGACGCCGCTCGCGCCTCCGCCGCACTTGTCGCCGCCGGGATCGCCTCCTTCCCCGCCCGAACCCCCGTTCAGACCAGTTCCAGTTGAGCCTCCGTTTCCGCCATCTCCCCCTCCTCCTCCGATGAATGCGTCACCAGCGTCACCGCCGTTGCCACCTGTTCCCCCGATCCCAACTGCTGAGTACCCGCCCCAGCCGCCATCCCCACCTCCGCCACCCACCTTATCCGGGCATCCACCGTCGCCCCCGTCCCCGCCCCGATTGCCGGTTCCCCCGGTACCGCCGTCTCCGCCAGCTGCTCCGCCGCAGCCGCCGCGACCGCCTGCGCCACCGAAAGGTGCAGTTGAAGATCCACCATTGCCGCCGCGCCCTCCCATTCCTCCGTTCCCGATGATGAGTTGACCGAAGTCAGTACCAAGTTCCATGCTCGCGCCACCATGGCCGCCTGCGCCACCCCAGCCACCTGCCTGGCCACCGCTGTGGGAGCCGCCGTTCCCGCCAGCGCCGCCGTCGCCACCACCATCTTCACCAGTCCCTCCATTTCCTCCGTGTCCCCCGTATCGCTCACTTGACTGTGGCCTTCCGCTGATGCCGACAGCACCATTGCCCCCGTTGCCGCCGTACCCGCCATTCCCGCCGCTGTCTCCGCCATCACCCCCATGACCAATAACGTACTCAGGCACTGTTGTATCCGTTGCGCCGTGCCCACCATCGCCGCCGTTGCCGGAGACGGAGCCATCAAACTTGGTCCAGCCGTCACCCCCGGGGCCGCCGTTTGGCGCACTAGGATTCTGAGGGTGACCGCCAGCGTACCCATCGTACCCGTCCGGGTGCGTGGCATTGCCGGGGTCGCCGGGGCTTTGTGCATCAACGCTGCAGAAAGGCCAACTGGCGCAAGCACATGCGATGATACCGATTGTAAAGAAACGACTCATGGCGGCTCCTAACAAAGAGGTGACTGAACGTTGCCCCATGATACCAGAGAGAGAGTCAATGGATGAGCCGACGCCTCGACATTCGCGGGCAGGAGCGTTCCGGCTACCTTCACGTAACGGGGAAACTGCAGCCGTTCTGATCCGACCCGCGGGTATGATTCGTGCATGAACCAGAAGCGTTCAACGCTGAATATCCACACCTGTCACTGCTGCGGACTCGCCCAGCAGGTGCCTCTGGTGCGTGCCAATCAGGAAGCTGGCTGTGTACGTTGTCATACGCGCATTGATCACCAGCGCGCTCGCCTGCGCAGCCATTCTCGAACTGCAGCAGTTGCGCTCTCAGCGCTGATTCTGTATCCCGCAGCGGTATTGCTGCCCATCATGCGCATCGAGCAGATGGGTATACATCACGACGCAAGCATCTTCGATGGCACAGCCACACTGTTGCGCGAAGGTCACATTTTTGTGGGAATCGTCGTGTTGCTTTGTTCCATTGTACTGCCACTTGCGAAACTAGCTGGCCTGCTTGCCCTTTCAAGCGGACGTGTGCTCATGCATATGAAGCAGCGGGCCTGGGCATACCGCTTTGTCGAGTTCACCGGCCGCTGGGGTATGCTCGATGTGCTGGCAGTTGCGGTGCTGGTGGCGGTGGTAAAGCTTGGAGCAAGCGTTGAACTTTCCGCGGGACCCGGTGCAGCTGCGTTTGCAGCCGTTGTCATTCTCAGCCTGATCGCGAGTACCCTTTTCGATCCGCATGCACTGTGGGCTGATGAGCCAGCGCGTGGCCCTCAGCCGCTGCTGGAACCCATGCTGCCGGAAACAACTTCTCCTCAATCCCAGGAATTTCAATAACCATGCTCATCCGCAATGTTCAAACAACTGATGCAACGCCCATCACGATGCCCGGCGTCAAAGGCGTGTCAATGCGCATCATGGTCGGAAGGGCTGATGGCGCCCCTGGCTTTGCCATGCGGCACTTTACAGTCGAGCCGGGTGGGTGGACGCCCCATCATTCCCACAACTATGAACATGAGATTTATGTCGTCAGTGGCAAGGGGAAAGCGGAGAACGACGGCGAGTTTCACGACATCCAGGCTGGCGATGTGCTATTGATCGAAGCCAACACCGTGCATCAGTTCTCCAACCCAGGCAGCGAGCCATTCGCGTTTTTGTGTATGGTGCCCATCGAATTTGATTGCGGCTCGGGAATGGCCCCAACGCCGGGCAGCTAAACCGGTATGATCAGGGGCCATGTCACCGCGGCAACACAATTTGATCATTATCTGGTACTGCGTGCTTTTTGCCCTCACGGTCGGCGTGCTGATCGTTGCGTTTACAGGCGGCGTGCGCGAGGAAAGTATCGACTCGGCGATGCTTGGCGCTGGGCTGCTGGGCCTCATCGTACTTGGGAGTCTACTGCCGGTGGTGTCGCTGCTGGTGCGCGTCCTGCGTGCTCGATCGAATGATGCTGGCCAGATGGCGTATGGCGATGGCGATGAGAGTACATTCTGGCAGCAGCGTATGGAACACGCGTTGGTTGAGATACGCGATCTCGCGACATTGACCGATGATGCCAAGCGCGTCCTCTTCAAGAATCGCGAACGCATTATTCTCAACGCGCTGGTGGATCAGGCAATCGCCGCCCGACATTTCGAGGGAGCGGAGAGTCTTTGTCGTGTGATGCAGACATCGCTCGGCCACGGAGAGTTGGCGGCCAGTTGCCGTGGACGTATCGAGCGTGCCCGCGCGCAGGCTGTCCACGATCAGACCGAAGCAGCGCTTGTCGAGTTTGAAGCGTGTCTCAATCGTCGCGACTGGGGCGGCGCCTACCAGGAAGCAGCCCGCATTCGCCGCCTCTATCCCGACCTGAGTATGTCTGCGCACCTGGATGAGCGTGTTGAATCAGCCCGCGATGAACACAAGCTGGAACTCGAACACGCATTTCGCGATGCATCTGCTCGTGATGATGTCAGCCACGCCATGAGCGTACTCAAGGAACTCGATCGCTACCTCACTCGTGAGGAAGGCGAGCGACTGCGCGATGATGCGGCTGACATCATTCAACGCTACCGCGAGCGTCTGGGAACGTCGTTTCAGATTGCCCTGCAGGAAAAGCGCTGGTCGGATGCAGCCCAGTTTGGCACCACGATCATGGAAGAGTATCCCAACAGCAAAATGGCTGGAGAAGTCCGCTCGATGATCGAGGTGTTGCGCACCCGCGCGACTCAGGCTGCTGTCGGCCAGTATTCGTGATGACACATCGACGTCAACGCGCTGTTGAACTCGACTGGCCCGCGATTGATGTTGGCAGCGGCGATCAACATGACCGCAGCGATGGGTTGCCAACGGTGCTGCTTCGTCATGAACTTTCTGACGGAAGGTGGCACATCGACTGGCTCACCGCGCGGCGTGCGGAACCGAGTCAACTCTTTTCGCTGCGTTTACCATGCATGCTTTCTGATCTTGCAGTGGGCCAGCGCGTGCCGATCACCGCGATGCCTGATCATCGTCCCGTCTATCTGTATTACGAAGGTCCGCTTTCTGACGGGCGGGGATGCGTCACTCAGGTTGCCTGCGGCTTTGTGACGAAAATAACGAAGTCTGCAAAAGGTGTCAATATTCACGCTTTCTGGCATAATTCCGGCCAGATTGTGGTGTGCGTGACTCATAATGATGAAGGACTCTGCATGTTTCGACTGGAATAATGTTGCGATTTCGCGCACAATGGTGGGTGACGCGTTTCGTCCTCCCACCTGAAGGAGCATCTCGTGAATCATCAATCAGATACCGGCATGAGCAAGATTCGTCACTTCGGAGCAACGACTGGAGGTTCGCAGGCTTCCGCTTCAGACGGTGGCGAAGAACAACTCTCTTCACTTGAGGTCGCGCAACCCTCGCACGAGAATGAGGAACCGAGCAAGAAGATTCGCGCCTTCGGAGGCATGCGCCGCCATGAGGATGAATGGAGCCGCACGCCCAATTCCACTGGCGTAGGCGCGATTCATGTGAAGTCATTTCACTCCAAGCTCACTGAAGATGCGCTGGTCTACATGGATCGGCAGATCAACGAATGGCTCGACGCACATCCGCAATATGAAGTGAAGTTTGTCAACTCCGCGATCGGGACATTCACCGGCAAACTCAAAGAGCCACAGTTGATCGTGTCAGTGTGGGTGTGAATGATCTCGCGATTGTTGCCTTCGGTTCTCGCGCTGGATCTTCACAGCATCGCTATTCTCTCAGCTGCTTTTCGATCGCTGCAAGTCTTTCGCGCAATGTACGCATCAGCGCGTGTTGGCGCATGGCTTCGCGGAATGGCTGGGCAGGATAGCCGAACACGCTTTCGCCGGGCCCGACGTCGCGGGTCAGGCCCGACCCGCCTCCCACAGTTGCCCCATCTCCAATGGTCAACTGATCTGCGACTCCCGCGCCACCTGCAATCTGCACGCCGTCGCCGACAGTCACTGAGCCGCTGAGTCCAGTGAGTGCCGCGATCACACAATGGCGACCAATGGTGCAGTTATGCGCGATCTGACACAGGTTGTCGATCTTCGTTCCTTTGCCGATGCGTGTCGGTCCGAACTTGCCACGATCAATGCAGGTATTGGCGCCGATTTCAACGTCATCCTCAATGATCACATTGCCGAGGTGGGGAATCTTGCGCAGGCCCGACCCGTCCACGGCTGGCCGATAGCCGAAGCCGTCGGTGCCAATGATGACGCCAGCCCGGATCATCACAGCTGCGCCCACCTGGCAGTTGTAGCCGACGACTGCGTTGGGGCCGATGATCGACCCCGGTCCGATGACTGCGCTGCGTTCAATGACAGTCCCCGGAAGCAGGACGACATCGTCGCCAATGACCGCATCTGCTGCGATCGCAACGTGCGCTGCAATGGAAACGCGAGCGCCGATGTGGGCTGCTGCATCAACTGCAGCTGTGGCATGGCATCCGGGTTCAGGCAGCACTTTCGGCTGTTTTGACGCAAAGAGTTCGAGCAGATCGATCATGCTCTGCTCAATATCGCGCACAGTCACAACTGCTGCGAACGTTTCTGCAAGCGCGCCGACGTGCGACATCAGGCGCTCGGGAATCAGGATCGCAGCTGCTTTGCAACCAGGCAGTGATTTCAGCCGCAACTCATCGACCGCGAACGTCATATCGCCCGGACCGGCTGCATCAATAGTATTGATGCCGGTGATGGGGAATGCGGCGTCGCCATGCACATCACCGCCGATGTGGGCAGCGATCTCAGCCACGTTCAGTGTCATGCGGTTTGTCGAGGAGACTTGCACTTCCACATCAATAGCTTGAACACTCTCGCTCGTATCATCCTTTCGGTGATCGAGTTGCTCAGCCGTTCTTGAACTTGTTGTTCAGACGCTGAATGACCTGCGAACTGATATCGATCGACGGGCGGGCGTACATGATGCGGCGGGCGGAAATCTGCTGCTGCACCTGTTCTTCGGGCCCGCTGATCAGGTCCTTGGCTGAGTCATTCATGAAGACAATGTCGTAGCCATCGGACTCAGAGATTTCCCGAATGGCGATCTTGATGTCGTTGTAAATCTTCTCAAGCACCAGAGCCTTCTCCCGGTCGACGAGGCGCTGTTTCACTTTGATCCAGGTTTCGTACTCGATGCTGGCGGTGAGCAGTTCTTCCTGAGCACGCATAAATGCATCAGACTTGGGAGCCAATACATCAAGATCGCTGGCCTTGGCTTTGAGTGCAGCGCTGCGGCGATCACCTTCAGTCTGAATGGTGGCACCAAGTTCGTTGAGGCGCGACTGCTCGGAAGCAAGCGATTCAAGTTGCGCAAAAACCATCTCAAGATCGATCACCGCGGCCCGGATTGGCTCAGCCATTGTGCGCTCATTGCCAAGTGCAGCTGTGCGGACCAGAAGTGCAGCGGAACCTGCCAGCATGGCCAGAGCCAACGGCAGCACGAAAAGCGAGCGTCCATTCAACGACATGTCACGTCCTTTCGGAAGGAAAAGAAACCAGGTACATTCCCAGCGGGTGCATTGTAGACGCTCATCACGGGTCCGGTTGCCGTAGCATGCGGTGCGCCTCACGAAGGACCTGCCGGAGCTTTGGCTGCGTCAACTCAAACTGCTTACTCAGTTGCGCGATTGTGCGTGGAGCTTCACCGCTCAGCCCGTATCGACGTTCAATGATCGACCGTGACAGTGTGTCCAGCCCATCGAGATGACGCAAACGATGCCGCGGCAACTCGAGCCACGACTGCCAGACCAATACGCCAGCGAAAGGATCACCCGATCCCAACGACCCGGCTCGATGCCTGGCTGCGGCGCGATCGCGACCTGGGTGTGGCGGCTGTTCCTTCAGACTGCGATCGACCGCGAACGATGCAACTCGTTCAACGCTCTGCCCACGTTCGAGATCCACTGCATCAATTGCATCGGAAGACGCTGCAATCGCGCGACTGAGTTCTGCGCGGATTGATTCTGCAGGCTGCTCGCGCAACGGCCTGCCAATGTGCTGTTCGATGCGAAGGACAAGTCGCGGCAGCAGTGTCGCAATCATCGATCGTTTGAGCAGAGCTGCCCAGCGAAGATGTGTCTCCAACTCGTCGATCGTTGCGGAACTCGGCGATCGCGTCTTCATCCATGCCCGCTGATGGGTCAGCCAGCGTAGAAAGTGATACGCAACCAGTTGTGCTTCGAGCGCCTCGGCCCGGGCCTTGCCTGTGATGTGAAGATCGCTGCCCGTGGTGACTGGCATCTGCAGCAGCGTCAGTGCATCGCGATCTCCCGGCTGGCCAAGAAGGCCGTGCAGCACGACGGCTGGTGAAAGAATCACCGCTTCGGCATCAGCAAGTGAAAACGTCGGCAACACCATGCCATCAAGATCAAGTTCACGGATGCGTTCGCGCCGGAACGTGTTAAGAATGCGCTCGACTGTGGCCCGACTGCGATTCAATCGTGCAGCAATATCGACAAGTGGAATGCCACGCAACCCCGCTCGGATGGCAAGGCGATGATCGCGCTCCTGCGAACGACGCCGACCTGCAAACAACTTCTGCCCATCATGTTCAGATTCCGCCCGGGCAAGCAGCGTTCGAATGGTTTCCTCGCCACGCCCGTACTTCTTTGCCAATGTCCGGGCAATCTCCTGCCTCGATGTGCCATCTGCTTCATGCATGGCAATCGCTTCAGCAAGTATGACATCCGCATCGCGCTGTGGCAATCGCGAAAAAGACTCGGCTCGTTGCAACAGTTCACCCTCGCGCGATGTGAAACGCGCCAGCGAACGCTCATACACACACAGCGTCCGCGCTGCGTGGTCGTCGTTGTCATCGCGCTCATCCATCAGCACCATGTGCGTCACCAGTCCGCGCAGGATGTACCTGCGCAAGGTGCGCGGGGAAACGCCCAACTGCTGAGCCGCTTCCTCAAAGAGCATGGCTCGCCCACGGTCCGGACACTCCCGAGGCAGGTCAATCTCTTCGCTGAGTCTGCGGATAAAGATGCTGAGGTCGCCCAGCACAGCCGCTCCCACGATCACCTCGTCTTGAGAAGCGGTGTTGCTTCGCTCAGCCGGACGATAGCCGGTGATGCGGAATGTGATGAACTCAGCCGGGTAGTTCTGTTCGCGATTGATATCGGTGATGAGCGCTTCTGCGCTTTCCATGATGCGTCTGCGCGTGTCAAGCGGCGCATAGCGCAGCTGACGGAAGAGATCGCCAATGGCTGATGTGCGGAATGCTGGGGAGCGGGCCATGTTCAGGACAGCAGCGCCAGCGGGCGCAACGGCTGCGATCCCAACAGGCCATGCTCATGGGCTCGCGCGAAGAAGTGTTCGAGACCCTGCTGACGTGAGGTGCTCCAGGCAAATGTCAGGTATTCGCGCAGGTATGTTCGCGCAAGATCGCATGGCCAGCCGCGTGCAGGAGCCTCGCGCTCGATAATCGCATCAAGATGCATGTGGTTGTAACGACGCTGATGATCAAGCACCATCATCGCACTTCGGGCAACATCTTCGCGCACATCTTCGCCTGTCATCCAGGTTGCAAAGACAAAAGGAAGTCCAGTGTGACGTGCCCACAACGCGCCCAGATCAATCTGATGCGGATATCGCACTGCAGGCGGAGAATCCGTCACAACTTTGTCGCCGATCAGAAGCATCGATTGCGGCCATTCGAGCGGCTGGTTTCCAGCCATGCGCTCACGAGCGTCGTAGGGCACAATGCGTGGATCAATGTCATGGGTTTCCCGCAGCAGAATCTGCATGAGCGCGATCGAGGTGTGACTGTCCTGATCGCAATGCACTTCGTCGATGCGATGAATGGGGACCTGCGAATACAGTCGCACCGTCAGCGTTTCGCCATCGCAGCCGAGGATCCCGCATGGCAGAATCGTGAGCGGCGTCGGCGAGCGCTGAAAGTCAATGCTTGAACACAACGCAACATCGTGCTCACCAGCAAGCAGCCCATCAAGCAGATGGCTGGGCGGGGCCAGACGCAACTCGAAGCCTTCGAGCGCCTCAAGTCCATCAATCAGCGGCCGCGCATTGAGAAAGCTCACCACACCCAGGCGGATCGTCCCGCGACCTATAACGGTTGTGTCATGCATCGCCTGTTTCATCACTAGTCACCATGCAACTCGCGCAGACGCGTGCTTGTTCGCAGCAGAATTTGCACGCGCTCGAACTCATCCAGCACCTCACTCAAAACAGCACGCACAGGATCAGCAGGGGGCGGATCGAGAATCGTGACAGCACCCGGACCCAGCTGTTTGGCAGCCATCGAGCGGTAGCGACTCAGCGTGCGATCACCAAAGCGCGAGACTGGCTCGAAGTCTTCAGCCATGAACCACGTCACTGGCACGCGGAACCCTGCGTTGATCTGACTGGGAACAATGATGTCGGCATGCTCATCAGAGCGAAGGAGAAACCGCAGATTGATTCGCTCGATGTTGCCTTCTGCAATCCGCTGCATGGCAGCGCCCTGCAGAGCGCAGTCGCCACACCATGTGCCGGTCAGGCACAGCACGTTCATGCTGCGCGAAAATGATTGAACCAAAGCGCTTTGCTGCGCATCGAGCGCAAGTTGCTGGTAGCGCTGCTGCCACTGCATGTGATGGCCCATCGACTCACCCAGCGCAACAAACTGCGCGTAGGGCAGGGCCTGATCGAACTTCGCTCTCAGAAACGCTGCATTGTGATGCATGATGTGTTAAGCGTATGCGATGGCGCAGCTGATGTCAGCCATCATCAGATTCCTGAATGATCTCGGATGCTTCCTGCTCCGCCTCAGCATCTGAGGCTGGCGTTTCCTGCTGGACCACGCCATCGGGTTCGTAGGACAACCTGATCAACACCGGGAAATGGTCAGAACCGATGTGGTCCAGCCGCTGCATCGAGATCAGGCGGAAGTCGGCTGAATGCATCACATGGTCGAGAGGCCAGCGCAGAAAAAACCACTTCGCATGAAACGAGTTGTACATTCCGCGGCCGCGCCTGGGATCCAGCAGGTCGCTCACTTCCTGAAACAGATTGCTGGTGTGCGACCACGCAACATCGTTGAGATCGCCCGCGACCACAGCTGGACCAGCATCAGCCATCATGCGTCCGACGATCACCAGTTCAGCGTCGCGGTCGCGCGAGTCATCTGCAAGGCCCGGCCAGGGTGGTGCCGGATGAAGACCTGCAAATCGCACCTGCGTGCCATCGCGCAGCTCGATGTTCATATGCATCGAAGGAATGTGTTCCTCGACCAGGTTTCGCACCACAGCGTCAGAGATGGGAAGTTGTGAGAACACCGCCATGCCATACGTATCTTCTTGCGAACGAATCAAGCGATGTGGAAATCCGCTCAGTTGTTCCAGCTGCTCAGCCCACCAGGCATCGATCTCGAGCAACACTACAACATCCGGCTCATGATCGCGAATCTGCTGAAGCACCGCAGAGGCATCTCGATTGGTTTGCAGCACATTCGCGACCATGACACTCAAGCGGACACGCGGGTCGTCCGGCCGCTGCGCAGACTGGACCTGCTCTTTCCCCAGCGGAGTAAAGGGCACAATCCACCAGATCTGATGGACCAACACAGCAGCAATTCCTGCAATCACGATCCCCTGCCAGAGACTGCCAGGCGACCATGTGACAATCATGAAAAGGAGCGCCGCGAAAGCAATGCATGCAAACTGGAGCCGCGGAAAATCCATCACGCGAATCCACCATATCCCCGTGTGAATCATGGGGAGGAGCGCAGTAACAATTGCCACTGCCCCCAGCGCGATTCCCAAACCGCGGATAATCATGCGGAGGCTTTCCATCAGTCTCGATATTTCTCGCGCAGCCGACCCGACAGCCGCAGCAGAAGATGGACCCGCTCAAACTCGTTCAGCCAATCCTGCAGCGTGGCTTCGAGTTCATCCTGGTCGACTGGCGCGCCCGGCACCTGACAGTGTGGACCGATTGTCCGGGCAGCAATCGCCCGGTAGCGCGTGAGCGAACGGTCGCCAAACACCGACACCACTGCGCCATCCTCAGCCATAAAAATTGCAACAGGCACCCGCGCGCCAGCATTGATCGACACATGCGACATGAGTTCGGGAACCAGGTCGCGATCAATCCAGCGCAGGTTGATACAGTCATTGACTTCAGCGATCCGCGCAAGCAGAGGGCCTTGTTGCACACAGTCGCCACACCAGATGCCCGACACAACCAGCACGTTGATTTCGCGGACAAACGACTTCACCAGCCGCTCCTGATCGCTTGTGAGATGCACGCGGTCGTAAATCGCCTGCCACTTCGCGCCCTTTTCTGCATCAGTCGCAAGATACGCAGCGAAGCCCTGGCTGCGCGACATTGCTTCAGCGAGAATGGTCGCGAGTGGTCGAGAAGGTGACGTCGATGTTGCCCCAGATGAAGACATCCTGCAATCATAGCGCGTTGACAGGAATGATTCACCAGCACATCTCCAGCAACCTCTGCACGACAGCCCACATATCATCGCCTTCCATGCCGTTGCTCACACTCGCCAACATCCGTCATGCCTATGGCACGCAACTCGTCCTCGATGGCGTCACGCTCTCCATCGATCCTGGCGAGAAGATTGGCATGGTGGGCCGTAACGGGTGTGGCAAAACTACGCTTTTGCGCATCATCCTCAGTCAACTCGTTGCAGATTCCGGCTCCATGCAACTTATGAAAAATGCCCGCATCGGGTACCTCAGTCAGAGTCCCGCGTTCGATCCAAACGATACCGTGCGGGATGCCGCCGAACGCGCATTTACGGAGCTTCATGAGCTGCACGAGCAGCAGCATCAACTCTACGACGCCATGGCCACAGCAGAGGGGAACGCGCTGGATCGCCTGCTTCGTCGTCAGGCAGAACTTGAGGGGGCGATCGAAGCTGCCGGTGGATATGCCATCGATCATCGGATTGAAGCCACGCTGCACGGTCTGGGCTTTGCGGATGAACAGTTCGCGCAGCCAGTTGCGAGCCTGTCGGGCGGACAGAAGGGTCGGCTGGGGTTGGCAAGGCTGTTGCTGGAGGCGCCCGATTTATTGCTGCTCGATGAGCCGACCAATCACCTCGATATTGCCGGCCGCGAGTGGCTGGAGACATTTCTGTCGCAGGAATATTCCGGAGCCGTCCTGGTCGTCAGTCACGACCGTTGGCTGCTCGATCGTGTGGCCCATCGCATCGTCGAAATCGAACAGGGGGCAGTCCGTGAATATCCGGGAAACTATCAGAAGTTTATCGAGCTGCGTCTTGAGCGGAAAATGACTGAACAGCGCGTGTATGACAAACAACTCGATCGCATCCGATCTGAGGAAACATTTATTGCACGATATAAGGCCGGACAGCGGGCCAAGCAGGCGCGCGGCAGACAATCGAAACTTGAGCGGTACAAACGCGACACCCTCGTGGAAAAGCCAATCGAGCTTGATGTGATGAAACTAACATTGCCACGCATCGAAAGATCAGGCGACATGGTGGCAGAAGCGATCGACCTCACCAAGCAATATGACAACGACGGGCCGCCATTATTTGAGAATCTCACACTCAAAGTCGAGCGGGGCGACCGCATCGGCATCGTCGGACCAAACGGCGCAGGAAAAACCACACTGGTACGCTGCCTGCTGGGCGAACTTGAACCAACCAATGGGCACACTCGTCTCGGCAGTCGCGTGAATGTTGGATATTATCGCCAGTCACACGAACATCTCGATCTCAGCCTTACAGTCTGGCAATATCTGCAGAAAGTCATGGCCAGTCCGACCGGGGAAACCCGCGCGACTGAACAGCAGGCCCGCGACCTCGCAGGCGCGTTTCTTTTTTCCGGTCGCGATCAGGACAAACTGCTTGCTGATATGTCGGGCGGCGAACGAAGTCGGGCCGTACTCGCTGGCCTCATCGGCAGCGCACATAATCTGCTCGTCCTCGACGAACCAACAAATCACCTTGATATTCCCTCAGCCGAACGTCTGGAACTGGCACTGTCGCGCAAGAGTAATTGGGAAGGAACATTATTATTAGTGACGCACGATCGCGCCTTATTAGAAAGTACTGCAGATCGACTCATCGTGCTGCATGATGATGGCAACGTCGAACAGTTTCCCGGAACGTGGACAGCCTATGTCGAGCGTCGACAAAAGCTGGAGCAGGAAAAACTGCAGAATACACGTGTCCAGGCTGCCCGGCAGCAGAACGCCAAACAACAACAACAGCAACAACAGCAGGCCCGGCAGCAGAAATCGCCAACAAGTAATGGTGGCCTCGATTCACTCTCCACGCACAAGCTCGAAGAACGCATCGAAACCCTGGCTGGTCGCATCAAGCAGATCGATGCACTTATGTTACAACCGGATGTCTATACCGATGGCAGCCGCTGCAAGAAGCTCCAGCATGAGCGCGACGAGATTCGCGAGAAACTCGAACCGCTTGAGTTTGAGTGGAGCCGCAGGGCTGAGGACAGTTAGAATGCTGCATGAATCCAACGAGGCAGCGATGAGTCTGGCGCTGGAAGAAAAGGCACACGAGTTCCTGCAAGAAAGACATAAAGAATACGGAAGACTTGATATGGGAACAGCCCGAAGTTGTCAGATGACTTCCAGACAGTCAAAATCCAATTGATCGCTCTTGGCCTCATCCAAAAGACCGACAGGAAACGGGTCGTCAGCGACACTGGAACCTATTGGACTCTCACGCCATATGGTGAGAGTTACCTGATGAAGCTCCGCGCTTTGCGACGCGATACACGTTCGCCAACGCCGCCTGCAAGGCCCAAAACGACTGTTGATAAGACCAAAACGAAGGGCATGACTCCAAAGCCAACGGAGGCAATACCCTTCGGCCGGGCCGGATGAAATCAAGGACCGCGCCCTTGTCCACAAGGAGCAGCTCAATGTCCTCCCGGACCGTCTCCATGACCCCGCGGAGCGGCTCCGTGGCATCAAGGTGTTGGAACACGCTGAGGTTTCCGCCCCGCAACAGCCAGCAAGCCACGATCCACCCGCATCCGGGCCACCCAGTAAACGTCGGCATCGATGGCAAGTGCCACGCTCGTGGCCAAGTGCCACAAAGCCGCGACCAGTGGTTACCAGCGGTCGCGCCCACCAGCGACGAGGATCCGCATCTTCAACATGACATGTGTTTCACGCGGCCAGTACTCGCCTCGTCTCGAAAGCCGTTGACGATCGCGCGTCGAACAGCTCCCATGCCTGCCGCATCGCTCCCCGTGTCGCCCAGCCGGTGAGAGGGTGAGCGGGTCATCGCCCCTCCGCACAAAAACAGTCGGCATGACAGGTTTTCTCCGCAGTCTGCGGGTATTTACGGGCTGGCTACCGGTATTTAGCGGCTGGCTACCGGTATCATGCATCGCCGCTTCTGACACCAGGAGCAAAAGGGGACGCGGAAGGTCACTCGGTGGGGGCGGCACCGCTGATCGCTGCTGCTTCGCATGAGGGACCATACACTGCCGGCCATGGTGTTTGGCATTGTCGAAGTTTCACTCGGACACGCAGCTGGTCTTGCGACATCTGTCCTTTGGACCGGTTCATCGGTGCTCTTTACAGAAGCAACCAGACGGCTGGGGCCATCCATCGTCAACACGGTTCGCCTCTTTATGGCTGTTGTGCTGCTGGGAATAACGTATCGGCTTTTGTCTGGCGATTGGATTCCACACATCACTCAGGAGCAGTGCATCTATCTTGCACTCTCGGGCGTGATCGGATTGTCGATCGGTGATCAGGCGCTGTTCACTGCGTTCCTTGATGTCGGGCCGCGCAAGGCCATGCTGATCATGACAACAGCGCCCCTCTTTGCAGCATTCTTCGGGTGGATTTCCCTGGGAGAAACTATCGAGCCGGTTGCCTGGATGGGCGTGGGGCTGACGCTTGCGGGCGTTGCGTGGGTTGTGCTGGAACGGCCGCCAACGGAGATCGGCAAACATCCGCCTCACCGCGTGCGCGGCATCATCATGGCCATCATCGCAGCGGCGTGTCAGGCTGCGGGACTCATGTTCAGCAAACGCGGCATCGGACATGGCGGCATTGTCGATGAAGCTGCTCACCTCTCGCCTCAGGCTGCAACCTATGTCCGCATGGCATTCGCAGCTGTGGCAATGTTCCCCATGCTGTTGTTGATGCATCATCTCCTGCCGCGACGGACACCCGGACCTGGCGAGATTGCAGTTGTACCAGGCGATCATCTGGGGATTCGGCGATCATTGAAGGCGCTGGGCAACAGTCGCGGCATGGCGTTGACACTTCTTGCGACAATCTGCGGACCATTTCTGGGTGTGTGGATGTCACTGGTTGCAGCAGATCGTATTGATCTGGGGATTGCGCAGACACTCGGCTCGCTTCCGCCAGTGTTGCTGCTGCCGGTCGCATTCATGCTGTATGGCGAGCGCATCACGCTGCGCGCCATGGCTGGAGCGGCGCTTGCGGTTGCAGGTGCTGCGCTGTTGTGCCTGACGTGAAGATGATCTGCGCAAGGTGCGGCAGCGTCGCCATTCGGTATGTGCGTCTACCCTGTGAGCATGGCGACACAATCATCTGTTCACAAAGCAGTTCTCATTCCCGGCGACGGGATCGGCCCGGAAGTTTCTGATGCTGTCGTGCGTGTCTTTGAGGCTGCGGGCGCGCCCATTGAGTGGGTGGAACATCATGCAGGCATCGCAGCACTCGATCGCGGCGAAGCGGAGGTCCTTCCCGAAAAGACATTGGAAGCCATCCGCACGCATGGTGTTGCGCTCAAGGGCCCCTGCACAACACCCATCGGCAGCGGATTTTCATCGATCAATGTTGCTCTGCGCAAGCGCCTGAATCTCTACGGCGCGGTGCGGCCGGTACGATCACTCGATGGCGTCCCCACCCGCTACAGCGATGTTGATCTTGTTGTGGTGCGGGAGAATACCGAAGGGTTGTATTCCGGGATCGAGAACATCATCACGCCAGGTGTGATCACATCGCTTAAGGTCGCGACGGAAGTTGCCTGTCGCCGTATCGCGCGTTTTGCGATTGATTATGCTCTGACGCGTGGCAGGAAGAAGATCAGCGTCTTTCACAAAGCCAACATCATGAAACTGTCCGATGGCCTTTTCATTCAGTGCGCCAAGGAAGAGTTTGAAAAGTCCGGCACAACCAGCGTGGAGTATGAAGAAGTGATTATCGATGCAGGGTGCATGCGCATTGTGCAGAATCCATCACAGTTCGATGTGATTCTGTGTGAGAATCTTTATGGCGATGTGATTTCTGATCTTTGCGCAGGACTTGTGGGCGGCCTGGGCGTGACGCCCGGCGCGAACTTTGGTGAAGAACACGCTGTCTTTGAAGCGGTGCATGGCTCAGCTCCGGATATCGCAGGGCAGGATAAGGCCAACCCGCTGGCGCTTCTCATGAGTGGCGTGATGTTGCTCAACTATCTTGCGGCCACTCGTAACCAGCCGGCAATCAAGGACGTTGGCCTTCGCATCAAGGCGGCGTATAACGACGCTCTACTTGCAGGCGAGAAGACCCGCGATGTGGGCGGAACGCTGGGCACGCGCGCGTTTGCAGACTGCATCAGCAAGCGGCTGCAATCCTGACCAACACTCAATACACAATCGAGTGATCGCAATGCATCCAATCATTCACACTTTCGTCCTCGGCGACTTTCAGACTAACTGCTTTGTTGTGGAAGCGCCACCAGCGACCGAGTGTTGGATTGTCGACTGTGGACAGCAGCCGAGCGAAATGCTTGATTTCATTGCTGAGCGCAATCTGAAACCAGTTGCGATGTTGCTGACGCATACGCACATGGATCACATCGCAGGCATTGATGATGCGCTCACGCGCTTCGGGTCGATGCCCATTCATGTGCATGAGGCAGAGGCAGGCTGTTGCCGTGATCCCATGCTCAATCTCTCCGGACTCATCGGCATGCCTGTGAGTGTGACAGAACCCACTGAACATCTTCGCGATGGCGACGAACTGACACTTGGTGATTCAACATGGCGTGTGCTGCATACGCCCGGCCATTCTCCCGGCGGCGTGTGTTTCATTCACGATGTATCACATCAGGCGATTGTGGGCGACACACTCTTTGCGGGAGGGATGGGTCGCATTGATTTTCCCACCTCAGACCCCGCAGCCTTTCGCACGTCGCTGCTGAAGACGATCATGTCTCTCCCCGATGAGATGACAGTCCATCCCGGGCACGGTCCACACACAACCATCGGCCGCGAACGTCAGAGCAATCCCTTCCTGCGTGGTGGATGGTGAGCATGCGGTGCAGGTGTTGTTCTACCCACGCACAAGCGCTTCATTTGTTGGAAAGCGCTTCAACGCGCCCAGCAGTTGCTCGATCTGTACATGCG
>JBPCKF010000061.1:0-7742 GCA_051004555.1 Phycisphaerales bacterium
TTCAATCGAAAAACGCGAAAATTCTTAGAAAAAGTCTCTGATGTATTCGGAGTTCGCCCCCCCCACCACCAGGCTGAAGTGCTTGCGGCAGGCACGGGAATGCACTCTTTCCACGACAGCCGCGCCAGCGGGAAAAAGGGGTCGGGAGTCTTTTCTTGACGCACTGGCGCTGGTTCGGCTGTGTGGGCGCACCAGCCGCGGCGTCCCCGTGCTGCACCTTGTGGGACCGGTGGGTTCGTCTACCACGTGCTCAACCGTGGCGGCGGCCGCATGACGATTTTCGATGATTCCGATGATTTCGCCGCCTTCGAGGGCGTGCTTGCTAAAGGCTAAACTGGTTGCATGTTGCGGATCATTGCTGGAGAGTATCGATCGCGCCTGTTGCGAACACCGCCGGGAAAGGACGTCACGCGCCCGATGGCTGGGCGCGTGAAGGAGTCGGTGTTTAATCTGTTGCGCGGCTGGATCGAAGATGCATCAGTCCTCGATCTCTTTGCAGGTGTGGGAAACGTCGGCCTGGAAGCAATCAGTCGCGGAGCTCGCAGCGTTGTCATGGTGGAGCAACATCGACCAACATTTCGCCTGCTGCAGGAGAATATTGAGGCGCTGGGCTGCGAAGATCGCGCCATTGCCTGGCAGGGTGATGCGCTCTCGAGTTTCGTCTTCGAGCGGGCGCAGCAGCCGATTGATGTCGTCTTTCTCGATCCACCCTATCGCATGATGCATGATGATGTACAGCGTCAGGCAATCATCGCGCAGATGCAGCGAGCCATTCCATCGCTTAACGCGCAGGCCATCCTCGTGCTGCGCTCGCCGCTCATGCCAACGGAGATCAACTTCGATATCGCTGATTTTGATGGTCCGGAGATGCACGACTACGGTCACGACATGCAGGTGCGGCTGTACATGCACCGTGCCGCGAGAATGCAGGTTGATGCCAATGAGTGATGCTCCCCGCGCCCAGGCAGCAGCTGAGCGGATTGCCCGCGAGTTGCGTGAGGCAGGATACATTGCCTACTTTGCAGGCGGATGCGTGCGCGACCAGCTGCTCGGATACGTGCCCAAGGATTTTGACATCGCAACCGATGCGCGCCCGGATGTGATTCGCGCCCTCTTCAAGCGAACGCACGATGTGGGTGTTGCGTTCGGCGTGGTGCTGGTGCGACTGATGGATGTCTCTGTCGAGGTGACAACCTTCCGCGCAGAGGGCAGCTATTCGGATCATCGCCGGCCTGATGCCATCGTGTATGCAGATGCGGAGAGTGACGCGCAGCGGCGCGATTTCACAATCAACGGCATGTTTCGGGACCCTGCAACCAGCGAAGTGATCGACCTGGTGGGCGGCAGAGCTGATCTTGAATCAGGAATCATTCGCGCCATCGGAGATGCGGACGCCCGATTTGAGGAAGATCATCTGCGCATGTTGCGGGCGGTGCGGTTTGCAGCGAGGTTCAACTTCAACCTCGAGCCCGCCACCGAGAACGCCATCCGCATGCGAGCGTCTCAACTGCGTGGGATCAGCCGCGAGCGCATTGGTCAGGAGATTGCCTGGATGCTCAGTCATCCCACGCGGGCACGGGCGGTTGCGCTGATCGAATCGCTGGGCCTCGATCAACCCACGCTGCTTGAGTCATCCATGCAGTGCGAACGCAGGCTTCTCAGTGCGTTGCCGGAAGATGCAGATGTCGCGTTCGGGCTGGCAGCCTGGTGGCTGGATCGGCACGGCGTGAGAGGAAATGATGACGACGATGATGCCGCATCGCTGCGATCCTGGCGAAGTGCAATGGTGTTGTCCAACGATGTCTTCAGCCGTACAAAGCGCATTATCCAACTGCAGAAAGACATCATCACACACTGGAATCAGTGGAGTGTTGCCCGCAGGAGACGGGTCATGGGGGAAGCAGATGCAGTTGCTGCGCTCACCATCGCCCGCCTGCACGCGCAGCAGCAAGGCAACACGGTGCTGGACGCAGCGCTGGCACACGATGCACATCCCGCGCCGCTTCCCCAGCCGCTCTTGAATGGCGACACATTGATGAAGTCGCTGAGAATCGGTGGCGGTCCCAGAATCGGCAGCATTCTTGAGGCAGTCTTCGACGCGCAGCTGGAAGAGCGCATTGAGACCGAGAACGAGGCGATTGAACTGGCTCGCAGCATGCTTGCGGATGATGGAGATATCGCGTAAACAATTGATCGTCGTTGTCACTGAATCCCAAGCTCACGGCGGTCGAGAAACTTGTACCCATGTTCGCCTGAATGTTCAATCGCGATCTTGCGCAGGGTGTCCAGCGGATCGTGATCGAGAAACTGAACGCACTGAATCTGCGTGGTGCGCTGGCCCGTCTCTGGATCGATGGGGTTGAGGGCCTCGATCATTGCAAGCAGATCGTTCTGATCAATCTCAAACTGTCCCGAGCCGGTAATGTCGTTGCTGAGGAGGAAGATAACATCGGGTTTCAGTGAGAGGCCGTGCTTGATCGCTTCGATCGGGTTCGACCGACCTTCGGGAATGACGTTGGCATCAATCCAGGCAAGTGCCCGCAGCTTCTCTTCGTTGCTGGCGCGCAAGAGTTCTCCGCCCGGCGGGACTGGCAGCGCTTCGTTCTTCTGAAAGAAGACAACTTGAAACGATTGATCTGCCACCAGGTTGTCGATCGACCGCGCGAGTTCTTCGATGACAATGCCGAAGGTGGTGATCATCGATCCCGATGCATCAACGATGAAAACAATCTTGCGGGCGTTGGAGCCGGTCAGTCCTGCAAAGCGGGCGGTTCCCTGACGGGGTTGCGGTGCAAACTCAGCCATTTCACTGGATGAAGCAGCATCGGAAATCAACGCAAGCGGGTCCATCGTGACGTCGCGCAGCTGCTCAGTGAGTGTGTCCGCAATCGACTCGCTACGCAGACGGTCCTGCGTGGCTGTCTGATCAGCCTGATCCTGATTCAGGCTGGTGGAAACAAATGGCTGATACTCAAGATCATTGAAGTTGGCAATGATAGTGACGGGGTCTTCCGGCAAGAGCCGATAGCCAACCACAACCAGAAAGCCGATGAGTATCAGAGCCGCGTGGATCGCCAGCGAACTCACCCACGGGATGATGCGTTTGACCCGCCTTTGGTTCTCGGTTTCGGCGCCAAGTTCGCGCAGGTGCGCAGCCAAGGCATCGATGTCTGCATCCGATTCCGACCTTATCCCGACAGTGACAGCATCATCCTCACGTGGATTGGGAGGAGTGTCGTCATGCGCTGGCTCAGAGGTCATCGAGTGTGTCAACTTCGTTGGACTTGAAGAGGAAGCGGTCGAGGCTCATGGCTCCCGCGCCGGTGAGGAACACGCAGAACGCCAGCACGAAAAGGCTGATCTGCAGGAAGCCGGTGCTGGCAGCCTGCATGTTTTCGAGATGGCCGATGAGTCCGTTGTCTGCGATCGAAGGCCAGGTTGTGAGATAGAACGCAACGAGCATGACCACAGCAAGTGCAAGTCCCCACAATCGCGCGAAGAGGCCAATGAAAATCAGCGCGCCACCGATGAGTTCGGTGAGCGCAGCTGCCCAGCAGAGTGTGCCGACGTAGCCGCCCAGTCCAAGGTTCTCTGCCAGGGGTTTGATGGTTGGTGCCAGCAGGTAGAGCCTTCGTTGATGGATCGTGGCCGTTGCGCCGCCTGGTTCACGAACAACGTCAGTTGTTCCGACCTCATCATCGGTGGCATTCTCGATATCGTCCTGCACCTGATCGATGGCATCTTCGCCCGCGTCCTGGATGGCTTCGCCGCCGCGCCTGATCTCATCGATCGCATCATCGCCTTCGTCCTGGATGTTCTCACCGCTGCCGCCACCTGCGGGATCCTGCGTGAGCGATGCGTGTCTGAACACCGCCGAGTTGATCATCGAGTTGGTGGAACCAGCATCACTGATGTTCATCTCGCGCAACGTTGCTGCTGCATCGCCGGTGAAATCGTGATAGGTGAACACCTTCTGATAACCCGCCCAGATGAAGACAGCCCCCAGAACGAGGCGGGCGAGGAAGGGAACAAAGTTGCTGGCGGCTGACTGACTGAATGTCATCGGATGTCTCTCCATGACGGAAGGATATACAGTGAAAATGATGGGGGGACGGCTGCATTGTATCGGGCTGGTCTATTGTTGTTGGGAGCGGGCGTGGCGGAATTGGCAGACGCGCCAGATTTAGGATCTGGTGGGGGCAACCCCGTGGAGGTTCGAGTCCTCTCGCCCGCATGGCCAGCGACACTAAACTGGGGGCTTCGGATGGCCCGCGAGCCCAGGTTCGTGGAAATCTTGTGAATTTCTCACTTTTCTTCAGGAATTCGGCTTGGAGCCACGGCCGAGTTCTGGTATGTTTTCCCGTGGAGAAAGGTCAACCACGCTGCGGCGCGTTGCCGGGTGGTGCAGACCATGATAACCCAAACAGGAGAAGAGAAGATGAAAAGATTCGTCACATTTGTAGCCCTCGCTGCGATCACAGCAGCACCTGCGTTTGCAGGCGGCACGCAGTACAACAACCGCGCCACCTTCGAGGCACAGTTGGGAACGTTCATCACCGACGGGTATGACTCGCCACCCTACGGCGCTGGATTCCAGATCTACAACAACGCAACCATGTCAGCCTTCCTTGGCGAAACCGATTACTTTACGACCGGCTTCAACAACCTCAACATCAAGCAGTCCAACGGAACCTATTGCGCTGGCTGCAATGGTTCGTTCCGTCTTTCCTTCACCACGACTTCGGTGGGCAATGCCACCGGCGTCTTTGGAGCTGGAGTAGACATCCTGGCGAACAGTTCATCGCTGCCGTATCACGCGTTCATCACCTTCGGTGACAACACCACGTTGAATGTCGCGTTGCCCGTCGGCGCGAGCTTCTTCGGGATCACATCCAACGACCTGATCACAAGCATCCACTTCGGTCTCGCCAACGGTGGGTCGACCACAGCCGGCTCGTTCGTGATCGACAATCTCACCATCGGCGATGCGGTTCCTGCACCAGGCGTGCTGGCCCTGTTCGGCGCTGCTGGTGTGATCTCACGGCGTCGTCGCCGCGCGTAAGTCATCGGACTTCGTGAAACACGCAAACAATCGGGATCGGCGGGCCACAATGGTCCGCCGATTTCGTTTTTGCAGGATCGAGTTTCGTTCGGGATGCATCAACATTGCCGGGCAGATTTCCAAAAGTTCGCGACGGTCAGCCGATGTGTGCGCGTCCTGTACCCTCGGGAGCAGTGGCAGGTCGACTGAGCCATGCAAGTGGGGGCGATGCACACGCGCTCGAGTGTTGCATTGCGCGCCGACTTGTGAAACCGTCCCCGTCGCAACGACAGAAGTCTGTAGGGCGTGCAGACTCTGGCGACGGGGTTTTTTGCGGGGCCTTCGAGCAGCGGTGTTCACGCTGGCGTAGCTGCCGTGGGCGGGACCGTTGCGCTCTTCCGCGCAATGGCGATTACATCGCGATATGGCGCGCCAATACGCGCACTTCGCAGGGGCGTAAACCTCGTTGCCTGCAGTTGACGCAGCAACTCCGCTTCGGTGTATTCAGTCACATGAAACACTGCATCTGACCAGCTTCCATATTGCCAGGCTGGCGTTGCGATACACACAAGCCCACCCGGCTGCAAGACTCGCTCAATCTCGCGCAACAGTCCCACCGGATTGCTGAGGTGTTCAATCACATCCAGCATTCCAACCGCGCCAAACGACGCATCCTCAAACGGCAAACGTCCCGGCTGTGCATGCACGAACTGCAATGATCCTTTCTCGCTGGCGGTGGCTTCCTGAGCCTGAGCAATCGCATCTTCTTCAATATCGATGCCTGTGACTTCCATCCCGTTGCGACTCAGGAGCGCACTGAACAGGCCATCGCCACAACCGATGTCCAAATAGGAGCGCGATGCACCGTCATTCGCGTTCACCTGCTCAGCCAGAAACGATACGATTGCATCTGCGCGACTGCGATAGACCGGCACGTCGCGGTATGACTGCCAGTGGAGCAGCGGGCGCGTCTGATACTTCGTGTAACGAACATCGCCACCAAAGTATCGCACATTCCAGCGCAGCGGCGCAAGCTTCTCGCTGGCGCGAATGGCATCGAGGTCAACTGCTCTGTGGTCGAAGCCGAAGACTTGCATGAACTGCTCGCGCTCCCGCTCGTGAACATCATCGGGAACCGCGGCGCAGCAGTCGATCGGGTCAATACACGTGACATCTGGACACATGACGATGCGCTTTCCCTGCAGCCGTACATCGACTGCAAGTGCCAGTGCTGCGAGCGTATTGAACTGACGAGCCCGCACCATTGCTCGTTCATACACGGATCGTTCGACAGCGATAATGCCTCCCATGATGGCATCGACTTCGTGGGGGAAGCTGAAGGCCTCAGCCGCGATCCCGCAGCCGAGTGAATGCAGGCCCTTGGGGTGAATGACAAACTCGCCAGCTGATGCCATGGAGTTGCCATCTGCTGTGAGTCGTTTGCAGCCGACGATGCTGAGGCCATGAATGGTTGCAAGATGGGTGCGGAGCCGGTCCTGCCAGTCTGGCTGAACGGGAGTCGATGCACCCTGGCGCCTGAGCATCACCACCTCGCGATCGATGGCGAGTATCTCCCAGCCGGGCAGAGATTCAGCGGCGAGGGAGGCGGGTTTTGCTGGCGACAGCGTCGTGGATGTGGTCATGCAAGGGTTATCGGCTCATGCTGGGAGGATGTCCACTCCGAACCTGAAATCTGGTATTTGCGGATTCAGGTCGCAGTTCACCAATATTCCTCAGATACCCTCTTCCCAAGCGTAGAGAATGTCGGTACAATGCCCGCTGTCCATCCCCGCTGCAGGAGTTTTTGTTATGTCGATGCCCCGTCGCCGCACTGGCGTTGTTTCCAGCGTGTCTGCTGCCTTTCGTCGTTGTATGGTGTGTTCTATTGTGGGTTGTGTCGTGGCTGCAGGTTTTCCAGCCGCAACCGCGCTTGCATATCCCACGCCAAGTTCCGTTCCCACGCGCTGGCAGTTGAACTTCAAGTCGGGCGAGTTGCGTCTGTATGTCGATCCCGCGACCAACGATGCGTATTGGTGGTTCACATACAAAGTGACAAACTTCACTGGCAACGAGCGCTACTGGGCCCCGCGGCTCACGCTGTTCACGGACCGAGGCGAAATTATGGATGCCGGCCAGGCTGTTCCGCCACGCATCGAGCGCGAACTCATTGCCTACATGGGCAATGAACTGCTCGAACGGCAGAACACCGTGATCGGCAAGATTTTCGTCGGCGAACCCAACGCCATCGAAGGCCTTGCGGTCTGGCCCGCCGAGCGGCTCGATGCCAGCCGCATGTCGCTCTTCGTCACGGGGATCAGTGGCGAAACTGTGGAAGTCACCGACCCCGTCACGGGCAGCAAGGTGATCATGCAGAAAACGCTGCAGCGCGACTATCTGGTGCCGGGCGATCCGCTCGCACGTGGCGATTCACCCGCAGAAGTGCAGGGCGAGCGCTGGGTGATGCGCTGATACACCACCGCAGTTCTCCGTCATACCCGCGCGGTCGGGCATCCAGAATGTGTGTGTGACTGGCCGCAATGGTGATTGCTGGCCTGAAGCATACAATCAGCAACAGTGGCACGAATCAAATTTGCAGGCAGGGAAATGCAGGTCCCCGGACCGCCATTGGTCCGCATCAGCCTTGGCATTTTTCTGATTGTGTGTGGCCTGTTGGGATTCCTGCCCATTCTGGGATTCTGGA
>JBPCKF010000062.1:0-12999 GCA_051004555.1 Phycisphaerales bacterium
CACCAGTACCGATGCGAGGCTCACGCGCTGGACAACTGCAATCACGTGGAACTCCCCGCCGTGGCGCAGGCCTCCTGCACATTCTCCCACCATCCAACACCAACACCAGCCAACAGGGCGGCTCCCAATGCGGAAACATCCGCAGTCGCAACGCGTGCAAGCGGTCGCTCGACAGCCCGTTCAATGATGTCGATCCAGAGTTGCGACTGCGCTCCGCCGCCGCCGACGCGTACATCGTGGATCTCGACCGCTGTTGCATCTTCAATAAGTTCCAGAATCGCTGCGAGATTGTTTGCGACTCCTTCCAACACGGCCCGGGCCAAATGGCCGCGCGTGTGATGGGCCGCAAGACCTGCGAACGACGCTGTTGCAGTTGCATCAACAAACGGGCAGCGCTCGCCGGAGAGATGCGGGGAAAAACTCACTCCATCACAGCCCGGCGCTATCGCTGCTGCCTCCGCATCGAGCTGCGCAAACGAAATGCCCGGAGCCATCACATTGCGAAACCATTCATATGCACCCGCAGCTGAGAGCATGCATCCATACAGGCAATACTCGTTGGCAACCGCGCTCGCCATGTACTGCAATGACGGACTGCGCTCTAGCGGCAGCATTGCGCCAAGATGCACAAACACAACGCCGGAGGTTCCGAGTGTGATACTCACGCTGCCAGACTCAACGATGCCCATGCCAACTGCGCCGGTCATCTGATCGCCCGATCCGATGACAACCGGCGCCCCCGCGCGAACGCCGCACGCGCCGGCTGCAGCGTCGTTCACGCGTCCTGCAATCTCGTGTGATGCAAGAATGCTGGGAAGAATCGCTGCGTCGACTCCGAAAGCATCGATCAATGTGCTCGACCATGCCCGTTTCGCAAGGTCAAACAGCATCGTTCCAGATGCATCGCCCACATCTGTCGTGCGGCACCCCGTCAGCCTGTGTGCAACAAAATCCTTGGGCAAAAGCAGTGTGCGGGCACGACTGAGGGTCGCAGGTTCGTGCTGTTCAAGCCAGCGAAGCTTGGGCATTGTCAGCCCCGGCAGCGCGATGTTCCCTGTAATACGCTGCAGCGATTCTCTGCCGCCTGCAAGAGATTCGAGTTCGCTGCACTGCACCGCTGTCCGCTGATCATTCCAAAGAATCGCGGGGCGAATGACGGCATTGCCTTCATCCAGCAATACCAGCCCGTGCATCTGTCCTGAGAGGCCGAGTGCTTCGATGCTTGCTGCCTCGACAGAAGCGGTGACTTCGCGCACTGCACTGCAGACTGAGTGCCACCAGTCGTTCGGCTGCTGCTCTGACCATCCCTGCTGCGGCTGACTGATTGGATACCCATGCGATGCACTGGCACAAATGCTGCCATCCCGCGCAACCGCGATGACCTTGGTTGCGGATGTGCCAATGTCAATGCCGAGCAGCATGGGTGGATCAGATTGCGACGGTGTCATCAGCCGCAATCCTAGTCGCCAAAGGAATCACAGCGGTCGAGCGTCAATCCGCATCAGCACTCGGGCCAGCCATTCGACCGTCACAAGGCCGGTACGACGATGCAAGTCACTGTCACCGCGTCGCGACGACACTCGAAGATGATTTCCCTTCAACGCGTTCTGCGCCCTGCTGAGATCGGAGTCGCTCACGCTCACGCTGCAGGATCGTCTCGATCTTCTGCTTTGCGGTGCGGGCGGATGTTTCGTATCTGGCGATGTCGAGGGGATCGACCACGGGCCATGTCTCGATCCGTTCGTAATCGCCCGCGCGAATCGCTGGCATCAGCACATCATCCAGATCAAGCAAGACCTGCAGGCGAGCGCGGTCGATGTTCGCAAATGCCTGCGGCGGATGCAACAGCAACATAATGTCGATCAGACGCGCATACGAGGCTCCGTCATCTGATCCGATGTAACGCTGCATTGCACCGGAATGGGGCAACGGCCAATTGACATTCTCAGTGACCCACCACGAGTTGCGACAGGCTTCACGCAAGGCAGCACGCGCGCTGGCAAGCCCGCACGTATCGGATAGCGAGAACTCCTCAAGTGCGCCTCGTAACACTGGTGGCAGTGATTCGAGTTGATCAATTTCGGGAAGTACATGGCCCAGAATCTCGACCGAGAGGATCGATGCGCTGACATTCGCATCGCGCGACAGATGCAACGCGATCCGCACCAGCGCTGTCAGTTCATCCAGCGGCCAAGGTGGTGTGTGCTCATGCGCTTCCACGTCCGCTCGCGGTTTCGTTTCGGTTTCGTTACCAGCGATTGCATCATCAGCAAGAAAGAACGCCCGCACCAGGCCATCCATTCCAACCACATACGCAGGAAGGACTGTGTTGGGATTTTCTTCAACCAGCGCATCGAAATTGCAGTATGTACATTCACTGCCTGCAAACAGATACTCGCGGGCCGCACGCTGATGCTCTGCATTGGCTGCTTCGCGCTCGAGAAGTGCATCAGGCAACTCGTCGGTGTTGTCATCTGCAACGTGTTTCACCATCGCGCGCTCTGCGATCGCCCGCAGATACCAGTACGCAGCGTTGGATTCGAGCAAGGCCTGGCGGTCTTCGGGGTCGATTGCCTTCTCGAGAATCTCTGTCGTCTTTGCCAGTGTATCGCGCCCAGCAAGCATGGATTCATACACCTGTACCAGCGGCATTGGCTGCTGAAGTGACTGATACGCAAGTGCAAGCTCACCAAGCCCGCCCGATTTCATTTCTTCATCAATCGCTGCAAGCTCCATCCTGGCGGCGTCGTGATCCGGATTGCGAAAGGCTGCTGCGATGCGCTCTGTCGCGGTATTCATTTTCGTCGTTGCGTCCTGCAACTCCGCGTCACTCATATCGCGGATTGATGTCATGGCGGCTGTCATTGCCATCCAATGCTCATCAGTCAATTGTTTGCTGGTCGCAAGCATGCTGTCCAGTTGGGCGCGGCGCTCATTATCGCTGCGCGATGCAACCGTCCAGTCATGAAATCGCTGAACATCAGCAACCAGTGCATCAAGGTGTTTGAATGGATCATCGCCAGTGAAGCCACGGACAGATTGGAGAAGGCGGCTCGCAGCGACCCCTTCGAGTGATCCATTCGCAACACCCAACTCTATAAAGCGGTGCGAATGCTGCAACAGGGCAGAGCCAACCTTGGCGCTCCACATCGTGTTGTCACGCGTGACGTGCTGCGAGATCTCAAGAGCAGACTTCAGTGACTTTCCTGCGCCCGCACTATCGCCACGTTCCAGGGCCAGTCCTGCGTCTGCTAGAATGAATGCCGCAAGCTGAAGGTTCTGCGACAGGTGCGGCATGAGCATGGTCGGCCCATCGGCATATCGCAATCCAAAGTCAGAATAGTCCTGCTGCCCGCCACGTCGGATCAGAGCAAGGAGCGTGGGATCACGTTGCAGCAGCGCTGTTACTTCCTCTGCCGATCCCACTCCACGCTGTGCGTAGAGAGAAACAACAGCCTGTTCGGTCAATGTGTAACTCGAAAGTCTTTCAATTGCCTTCTGATACCAGTAGGCTGCATTGTCGCGATCTGGGTGATCGTTGTCATCCTGCACCCCAGCTGCGCTGCTGAGCGCTGGCACGAGCAATAGCGCGGCTACGAGTACATTCACTACGGCGGCCCGCGCTGAACCATGCAATGTTCGCTGCCGATGAGTTGGTCGCGGACGTCCTTCAACAACCAGACAAAAAAATGTGACTGCCGCCAGAACCGTTGAACGAGAGATCGTCATAATGGATACTTGCGCATCGTCCTGCCCCAGAAGACGTCCGAGCCCGCAGCCGCAGTCGATTGCAAGCCCTCGCACCACCACGCTCAACTGAGCTACCGTAAAAACGGTGAACAGAATCGTTGCTATCAGTAACGCACCCTGTTGAGCGACGCCGACCAGAAGCGCTGCTCCCGCGACCATTTCCAGCCAGGGCAAAAACATGCCAATGGCGTAATGCCATTGAGATACGAGTGGATGAACGGCAAACCAATCGCCCGTCTCCCACCCTGAAACACGATGCAAACACAACGCTTCGATGACCCTCACCGGAGCATGTGCTGTCCATTGCATGGCATTACTCCTGAAAAGAATGGTCGATCATCCACCGGTATACTAGGCTGGCGGGATCGCGCAAGGGAAAAGCATCGAATTTTTAGACTTTTTCCGAGGGCGGCCGGGCAGCATGTCAGACGAAATGGGCGATTCACTTCCCAGCATAGTCGATGGCGCGGGCGATCTCGTCGCGCAGGCGGGCTCGATGCACAATGCGATCAACAAAGCCACCTTCCAGAAGAAACTCAGACCGCTGAAACCCGGGCGGCAGTTCCTGGCGAATCGTCTGTTGAATCACACGTGGCCCTGCAAAGCCGATGAGCGCTTTGGGTTCTGCGAAAATCAGGTCGCCCAGCATTGCGAAGCTGGCTGTCACGCCACCTGTCGTGGGGTCGGTGAGGACAGAGATAAACAGGCCGCCCATGTCATCAAACAGCGCAAGGGCCGCTGAAGTCTTGGCCATCTGCATCAGTGAAAGCCCCGACTCCTGCATGCGCGCTCCACCGGAGCAACTCACAATCACAAGCGGCAGATTGCGCTCGCCTGCGATGTCAATGGCGCGCGCGAGCTTTTCACCCACCACCGAACCCATTGACCCCATCATGAACTTCAGATCAAGACACGCAAGAATCAGTTTACGGCCCTTGATGAATGCCTGCCCGGTCTCAACAGCTTCATTCTGCCCGGTGCGGCGCATCTCTGCCTCAATGCGATCGGAATAGCGCTTGAGATCAGTAAATGAGAGCGGATCAGTCGAGCGCAGGTTGGCGTTGAGCGGTTCGAAGCTGCCAACATCCACCATCTGGCCCACGCGCTGCTGCGCTGAGATTCGGAAATGATGTTCACACTGCGGGCATACCCAGAGATTGTTTTCAACAGCCTTGCGGAAAAGCGTTGCATTGCATGCTTCGCAAGATATGAATACACCTTCGGGCACCGTCTTCTTCGATGAAGGAGAGACCGTTGCTGGATCAGCCCACGATTTGCCGCTCATACGCGTCATGGTGAATCAACCTTATGATATGCAGGACGCGAGCGCAACGCAGCCACAGCCTGAGCGTAATCGTTGCTGCCGAAAATAGCAGATGCAACCGCCAGCACATCGCATCCCGCGCTGATGCATTGTGGCGCTGTTGATGGGTTGATGCCGCCATCCATCTCAAGTCGCTGATCGTCGCGAAGCTGCGATGCGATGGTGGCAACCTTCTTCAGCACATCTGCAATAAATGCCTGTCCTGAAAACCCAGGGTTGACGCTCATCACAAGAATCACATCCGCAAGTTCAACGAATGGAACGATCGCAGCAACATCTGTCGGCGGGTTGATGGCCAGCCCGGCACTGCAACCAGCAGCGTGAATCGTCTCGATCACGCTGCGCGGGTCCGGCTCTGCTTCAATGTGAAATGTCAGGTTGTCAGCACCTGCATCCGCAAATGACTCGACAAACATCGCAGGATCATCAACCATCAGATGAACATCCAGAAACGCATCCGGCAGCGCCCGACGGACACACTTCAAGAGCGCTGGCCCCATCGTGAGATTGGGCACAAACGACCCATCCATGACATCGACATGCAGAAAGTCGCTTCCAGCCTCAAGCGCAGCCAGCGCATCATCCGCCAGATACGCAAAGTCTGCAGAAAGAATCGACGCCCCGATCAAGGGCGAGCGTGGCAGCGATGAAGCGCGAAACGAAAGCTTGTCTGCCTGTGCCATGACACTACACAATAGCAGAAGCTCGCGCTCCGCGTAACCGCTTACTGCGTGCGCGGCTCTCCCGCCCCCCCGCTCCCAAGTTGCGTCATTCCGAGCAGGCGGGAATCCGGCGCCGATGCGGCCATGCTCACTCCCATACATCAAGCCGCCTCGGCTATCATTCTGCATGACAGAAATGCCAACAGAAAAGCCGCTGGATTCGCTGGTATTTATCGGGTTCAACTCCAGAGTCGTTGCCCTGGATCGCTACACCGGCGAGTTGGCGTGGGACTGGCAGTCGCCGGAAGGGACCGGGTTTGTCTCGATGCTGCTGGATGGCGATCGCCTGATCGTTTCCGTATCCGGCTACACGTACTGTCTTGATCCGATCTTCGGGCAAGAGGTGTGGCGAAATCCGCTGAAAGGGTTTGGCACGGGAACGCCATGCATCGCATCAACCCACGCATCAACCGCATTTGAATCCAATCAGATGATCGCAGCGGCTGCGAACGTTATTCTGCAACAGCAGGCGGCTGCTGCTGCGGCCGCAGCGGGCTGATGCCAACATCTTCACTCATCTCACTCCGCGAAGGCAGGATCGCAATGCACTGATGATCGCGGCCGAGGTATCGGCAGCGAACTTGTGCGGAGACTCCTCGATGAACTTCAGGAGTATGACGCCGTCGAGATGAGCCATTGCAGACGTTCTACGAGCCGCTCGGATTTACGCGATCGCTTGGCATACTTCGGCGCGATTACGCGTGCTAGGCCAGCGGCATCAGTCTCCGAACTTGATGCCCAAAGGCAAGCCCGACGGCTACGCAGCGAGCAAGCCCCGCCGGGAAGAGTCGAGCGTCTCTCCCACGAGGTATTCCGTCTCTTGGAAGAGGTCACGAGCCTCTCGGAAGAGGTTCCGCGACTCTCGTGAGAGGTTCCGCGACTCTCGTGACAGGTCGCGAGGCTCTCGTTAGAGGTTCCGCGGCGCTCGTGAGAGGTTACGTGGCTCTCGTGAGAGGTCGCGAGGCTCTCGTAAGAGGTTACGCGGCTCTCGTGAGAGGTCACGAGCCTCTCGTGACCTCGTTTTTGGAGCGGAAACCGCGATTTCAAGAAATCGGGCGATGTTTCGACATCGTGCTTCAGTGCAGCGCTGCCTGGTCCGATTACCCTGTTGTTATCGCGCGGCCATGGCTGCGCCGTGCGAGTGGCTGCAGCATTTTCATGGTCGGCACCTCGAAATCGCATCGCAGGATCGCATCACATATAGCCATAACTGCATACATCTTCGCTCCTCGCTTAACTTCGGTCCATTCAACACCGGAATCCATGTACCGCGCCGCTCACTGGCTGCGCTTGTGTACCATCATTCCATGAGCTTTGGTCTTGCACATGGCAGAATGCTGGACGTCGGCAACATTGGACTTGCAATGAGCACGCTTTGCACCGGCAAGCCCGGAACGGTTGATCCGCGATCGCTGTTTGTTGATGATGTTGAACCTCCCCGCAGATGTGAAATAGAAATCGGCACCGGCAAGGGAACGTTCCTGTTACAACAGGCGAAACTGCAGGAGCAGGTGAACTTTCTCGGCTTTGAGTGGACCAGCGAGTTTTACCGCTATACAGCAGACCGCATTCGCCGACGTGAGCTGCGAAATGTGCGGGTAGTGCATGGCGACGCCACGGAGTTTCTCTGTCACTGGTGTTGTGATGATGTGATTGATGTGATTCACTTATACTTCTCCGACCCGTGGCCCAAGAAGCGGCATCACAAACGTCGCGTGATTCAGGATCACACGCTTGTTGCAATGCATCGTGCCCTGCGCAAGGGGGGCGAGGTGCGGATTGTGACGGACCACGATGATCTCTGGCAATGGTGTGTTGACCACGCCCAGCGGCACGAGCAACTGTTTCAGCGACAGCCGTTTGCAGGCGTCGATTCAGCAGCAGCGGGGGAGATGGTGGGCTCGAACTTCGAGCGGAAGTATGCCCGGGAAGGGCGGCCGTTTCACGCCATGACGCTGGTGAAGCGCACTGTGTCGCAACGTCCTGATTGAGTTATCAGCAGCAAGAGTGAAGCGGCAGCGGGCAGGATGCTGATAGAATGAGGGGCTTTTGCCTGTGTTTGACTGTGTATGTGAGTTGCTCCTTGATCCCGGAGGTTTCGTCATGCCGCCAAGAGCGATGTGGACCGGACAGCTTCGCCTATCGCTTGTGAGTATTGGTGTGCGGATGTACGCAGCCACCGAAAGCTCCAATCGCGTCGCGATGAATCAGTTGCATAAAGATTGTCACCAGCGGATTAAGAATCAGACGGTGTGTCCGACGCACGGGCCGATCCCGCGCAGCGAGATTGTCAAAGGCTATGAATACGAGAAGGACAGTTACGTTATTATTGAAGATGATGATCTGCAGGCTTTGCGGCTGGAGTCGAAGAAGACGATTGATCTTGTGCAGTTTGTGGATGCAGGTGAAATCGATCCAATGTTCATTGATTCGCCGTACTTCATCGGACCCGATGGTCCGGTGGCAGAAGAGCCGTACCGCGTCATCCGTGAAGCCATGCGCGAGAGTGGCAAGGTGGGCATCGGCAAGCTTGTCATGAGTGGCCGCGAACGCATGGTGGCGCTGGACGTGCACGGCAAGGGATTCGTGTTGACAACGCTGCGATTCGCAACGGAGGTTCGCCAGCCCGATGCATATTTCAATGACATCAAGGAAGATGCAGTTGAGGCTGAGCAGGTGGAACTGGCTCGCAGCATCATCAAGACCAAGACATCCGAGTTCGAACCTGACAAGTTCGCCGACAAATATGCTGAAGCGTTCTTTGAGGTCGTCAAACAGAAAGTGGCTGGCGAAGCGCCCATCATTGTCGAGGAAGATGCAGCACCGAGCGCGTTCAACTTCATGGAAGCCCTGAAGCAGAGCGTTGCAGATGTTGAAGCAGCGAAATCGGATGGCAAGAAGAAACGTTCGCGCACCACACCCAAGAAGCCCGCAGCCAAAAGCGTGTCGAAGAAGGATGAGCCCAAGCAGAAACGCAAGCGCGCGTAGAACCTTTTCCGGGGCGAGCGGTGCCTCTGATCAGAGCCGCGCACGCAGTGAGCGCTTTCTTGCACGCACAGATCTTTCACGTTCGTGGCTGGCTGGCAATGTTCCAAAGCTCATCGACGGTTTCCAGCGCGGGTCGCCCGTTGATGCGGACATCCGCGCCACCTGCGAGGAGTTGATCGATCTGGAGTCTGCCGATGCGGGCTGTGAAGATCGCTCGCACATCGTCGTATTCACGATCGAGGACTATCGCGCGCTTTTCCAGAAAGCTGATCGACTTGCCATCGCTCATGGGCAGGTCGATGGTGACCGTGCGAAGGCCGCCCAGCATGTGATCCAGCACGCGCTCCTGCAATGCGTCAATGCCGATGCCGCGTGCGGCGCTGATGAAGATCGCCTCGGGATGGGTTGCCTGCCAGGCTGCGCGTATTTCATCAGCGTCGCGCTCATCAAGCAGATCGATCTTGTTGAGCACAAGCATGCGCGGCTGTGTATCGGCTCCGATGTCATCCAGCGTCGACTCAACTGTGTACAACTGTTCGCGGGCCTGATCGTGTGTAAGGTCGAGCACGATCAGCAGCAGGCGTGCTGCACGGGTTTCTTCGAGTGTTGACTTGAATGATGCCACCAGATGGTGCGGCAGATTCTGAATGAAGCCGACAGTATCCGAGAGCATGGCTGCGTTGCCGCCACCCAGGCTCCACTTTTCGATGCGGGTTGCGAGCGTTGAGAAAAGTCGGTTGTCTGCGTACGCGCCGCCCTGAGTGAGGCGATTGAAGAGCGTGGACTTTCCGGCGTTGGTGTAGCCGACAAGTCCGATGGTGTAGTGGTCGAGGTTGCGTGCTTCGACTTCGCGGGTTTTGCGATCTTCAATACCTGCCAGTTCGCGCTGGAGTTGTCGTTTGCGCCGCTGCACGATGCGACGGTCGATTTCGAGTTGTTGCTCGCCCGGCCCACGTGTGCCGATGCCGACCGGCGCGCCGCCGACGATCTGGCCAAGGTGGTCCCACATGGCCCGCAAACGTGGATAGGTGTATTGGAGCTGCGCGATCTCGACCTGCAGCTTGGCAGCATGTGTCGTCGCGCGATTGGCGAAGATGTCGAGAATGAGCTCACTGCGATCGATGACCTTGCACGAGGTCGCTTCTTCGATGGCTTTGATCTGAGAGGGTGAGAGGTCGTTGTCGAAAATGATGAGGGCTGCGTCGGTGATGCGGACCAACTCTGCAAGTTCGCCGACTTTTCCCTTGCCGATGTACCATTTGCCATCGGGCTTCTGCCTGCGCTGGATGAGTTCGCCGACCACCGTAGCCCCAGCGGTGGCAGCCAGGGCGTGGAGCTCTGCGAAGGGGGCTTCGGGGTCGCGATTTGAGCGGGGCAGATCGACTGCCACCAGCACAGCCCGTTCGGTGACGATCTGAATGTCTTCGCGTTTGAGCGACATGGGTGAAAGTGTAGGAAGTCGTGAAAGATGGCGGGGGCTTGTGGAGAGTCGCTTATGGTGCGTGCTGCAAAGTCATTCTGGCCAGGAGCTTTGGAGATGCGGGACAGGGCGCTGTCAATTGGTCGCAATCCGCGCAGGTTATGCTTGCTTCGGCATGGTTGTTGCACGACAATGCGGGTTATGCCCGGCCCTGCCGAAACCGAATGGTTGACAACCACGATCCTGCTCGAACGTCTCAGCAACTTCGAGGATGCTGCATGGGATACGTTCACAGCCCGATTTCGTGAGCCCCTCATCGCTTTTGCAAGGCGGTGTGGACTCGATGCCGATGCAGCCCAGGACATTGCCCAGGATGCGCTGTTTGCCTTTGCACGCAGCTACCGCCAGGGGCGTTTTGATCGCACGCGTGGTCGGCTGCGCAGCTGGCTGTTTGGCATTGCACACAAAGAGATTCTCAAACAGCAGCGAAAGCGTGCTCGAGGCGAACGGCAGTCGCCGATGGTTCACGGGGGCACCACCTTCTTTTCTCAACTTGAGGATGAAGATGATGCAGCCCGCGTGTTTGATACCATGTGGGACGAACATGTGGCGCGGCTGTGTATGGCACGGGTTCAGCGCGAGGTTGAGCCACTGACATGGAACGCATTCGAGCAGTTTGCGCTGCGAGGCCAGAATGCTGCAGATGTCGCAGCTGAACTCAGGATGTCGCGTAACGCAGTCTTTCTGGCCAAGCACCGCATCCTCAAACGCCTGCGCGAACTGACAGCTGCGTTTGAAGATACTGGAGATGCTGAGGCATGATGCACACAACAAGTGGCGTCACATCCTGCCCATCGATTGAAAGCCTCGACGATTTCATCAGCGGACGGCTGGATGGCTCGTCCAGCACGAACATTGACCTTCATCGCCTGCGCTGTCAGGCATGTCAAGAGCGTATCAGTGAGATCGAGGCAGATGAAGAGGCGCTCAGGCAGATTCTGAAAGCAGGACTGGGTCCGCAGCAGGATCAGAGCGCGCGGTTCCCCGTCATCACCGGCTACACCATCGAACGCGAACTGCATCGCGGCGGGCAGGGTGTTGTGTACGCAGCGGTGCAGGAGTCAACGCGTCGTCCGGTCGCAGTAAAACTTCTGCTGCATGGCAGATATGCATCGACGCGGGAATGGCGGCGGTTTGAACGTGAGATCGAGGCGGTGGCGTCACTCGACCATCCTGCCATCGTACCTGCCTTTGACAGCGGGCGCACCAGTGATGGACTGCCCTATCTCATCATGCAGTTTATCGATGGTGTTGCCATCGACACGTTCATTGACGCGACGCTGCCGACGCTGGCAGCTCGAGTGCAGATGATTGCTGAGATCGCATCTGCAGCCCACGCTGCGCATCAGCGCGGCATCATGCACCGCGATCTCAAACCTTCGAATGTCCTGATTGATGCACACGGTCAGCCGCACCTGCTGGACTTCGGCCTTGCGCGATCAGTCGACCCGGCAGGTGCATCAGCGGATGATGTTTCGATTGATGGCGCATTCTCGGGTACGCTGCAGTATGCAGCCCCGGAACAGCTGGCGGGTGATTCGCATCGTGTCGACATCCGTTGTGATGTCCACGCCCTGGGTGCGCTGCTGTACCGAGTTGTCACAGGCGTGTTGCCATTTCAGGACCGCAGCCCTGCTGCACTCCTGCGCGCGATCAGCGAAACCGATCCCGCTCCGCCACACACCGTTGCGAACGTTGATGCGGATCTCAGCGCCATTGTGATGAAAGCATTGCGAAAGGAGCCGGCTGACCGCTATCAGTCAGCGATTGACCTGGCTGCTGATCTCAACCGCTGGCTGCATCACCAACCTGTGACTGCGCGTGTTCCCACAGCCGGGTACATCCTGCGCAAGTTCATGCAGCGCAATCGTGCATTGACAGTCACGATCGCAGTCGCGGGCGTGCTCCTGGCAGGATCAATGGTCGCGATTGGTGTGTCATGGTGGCGGACATCACAGGCTGAGCATGCTGCCTCGCAACAGTTGCAGCAGTCGCAGCGGCAATGAAGCGCGCGCGACTGCCTATGCGGAGTCCCTCACTGAACTGCTGGAGTCGCTCGAACCGGATCTCATTCAAGGTCGTGATGTTTCGGTGCTGACTGAGATGCTGGATGCAGCTGCAGCGCGATCGTTCACAGAGCTTGCCGCTCGCCCCGATGTGCAGGCAGATGTTCAGCACACGCTTGGCACGGTCTATATGGACCTCAGCATGTTCGACAAGGCTGAGATCATGCTCGAAAGCGCTGTTGCGATTCGCCGCGACCTTGCGCCAAAGGGCGATCTTCACCTGGGACAAGCACTCGCATCGCTGGGGTTCATGCACTTGAGCACGGGACAAGGCAAAACAGCTGAGCCATACATGCGCGAAGCAGTCACGATGTTGCGGGCGGTTCATGATCCGCCTGCGCCTGTGAGCAATCTTGCTGAAGCTGAAGCAGCGCTGTCGCAGTGCCTGGGGGCAGATGCGACACCAGCGAATCTTCTTGAAGTGCTCACGCTTTCGCGACAGGCACTTGAGCGGTGTGAGCAGAATCTCGATGTTGTCCCGCACGACACCTTCACCTATTGCATTCTGGTGCGCGCCGAAGCGATGTGGGTCACAAATGATCTCGACAAGGCTGAGGCAATGTATCGATATCTGCTTGAGGTGAGACGTTCGTTCGACAGCGAGGAATCGCAGGGCGTCGCATCGGCTCATGTCGTCCTGGGAAGACTGCTCAAGCAGCGCGGCAAACT
>JBPCKF010000063.1:0-6683 GCA_051004555.1 Phycisphaerales bacterium
AACCACAAGATCGCCGCGGCCTATGCACTCTGCATGGAAGTCAGCAGCGTCGTCTCACCGCAATGTCAGAAAGGTGTGTTCCAAATGACAAATCATTTCATGATGAGTACACTCGTGATCGCCTGCAGCGTTTCGATCCAACTCGCCGCGGCAGCCGATGGCGCGAACAAGGCACCAAACGGTACCGAGGAGTCCCCAGATGGGGTCGATGGTTACAACGGCTGGCACGTCAACGCGCCGTGTGCGCCAGATGGACAACATGGGGGCGACGGGTACACTGCGACCGCCCCTACCGAGACAGCTGGCTCGGGCGGGGCTGGCGGGGAGGGCGCACCCGCTGACTTGGTTGAGGGCGCACTGAGGGCTGGAGTCGGGGGAGATGGCGGGAAGGCCGGTGGTCCTTCGACGCAGAACCAGCGTGGAGGAGACGGGGGACACGGCGGTCTCGGGTCGGAAAGCGAATTGGGACGAGATGGCGGCCACGGTGGATTTGGAGGCGAGGGGTACGGCGGTAATGGTGGACAGGGTGGCGGCAACGGTGGCGACGGGGGTTTTGCCAGCTCGTGGGCCAACATTGGGGGCAGGGGTGGTAACGGCGGGCGAGGTGGTGCCAGCCTTGGGCCTGGCCCGTCCGGAAAGGGAGGTTGGGGAGGTGATGGTGGACACTCATATCACGGCGGGGAGGGCGGCGTTGGCGGGGCTGGGGGAAGCTCATCTAACGGAAACGGCGGAACGGGCGGGCCTGGTGGGCATGGTGGCAATGGGATCTGCTGGGCTGTAGCGACACCGGACGGCACCGGGGGCGATGGAGGAGCTGGCGGCAATGGAGGAAGCGGGCCGAGTTTTGGCGGACGTGGGGGAGACGGTGGATTCGGCGGCGACGCTGGAAACATTCCCGGAGATGGTGGACGTGGCGGCGCAGGAGGTATCGGCTCAGTTATTGGTGGTGATGATGGAGACGACGGTCTGGGCGGCAACGTCATCAATTGTACGCCCCAAGGGCACTCCACCCTCTATCTACAAGGGGACATGTGGATGTTCGGGGTATGCCTGATGAGTTCCTTCGTTGTTTTACAATACGTTGCGTTCGGGGAGACATCATGATCGCAGCTGGCGAGTGTTTCGCGTCGATCCTTCGCACGAGCCTTTCGCTTTTCATGGCATTGTTGCTCGGATTCCAAGCCGAAGCGCAGCATTTTTCTGATGGATCGCCTGTCAATCAGGCCGACATGGAACTCTTCCATGTCCTTCTCCGTCTCACGGATGATCAATACATTCTTGTTGAAGCGTTGTGGCACGATTACATTCGGGAATGGTCGGAGACCATCATGCCCGAGATTCATACATTTCATAGAGTGCGGCAAGAGATCGAACGACGGATGACGCAGGGTGGGGCTGATTACAAGGGCATCTACCGTGATGAATTGAAGCCGCATCTGGCGGGGTACGATCGCTTCAAAGCTGATATGGAGGCTCGTGATATTCAGTTCTTTTCGAGTCTTGCCAGCCTTCTGGACCCCGAACAGGCCGAGCGCGTTCCGAGAGCGTGGAATGCCAAGCGTCGCCGTGCCCTCTTGCCCATACCAGTCACATCCGGGAGATTTGCCTGGCCCGAGGGCGGAACGGATGTGATTCGGATCGCCTACATGCTCGGCGCAATACCCGCAGATTCTGATGACGCGTGGGTCGTACCTCACGAGGATGCTTACCTGAGGGCTTTGCAGGCCCTCAATGAAGCGCAGGCACGCAACGCCGATCGTTTGCATGCAGCCCACACGCTATCTCACGCAGCTGCGAGCCTTCCATCTGAACAGGCTCTTGAACGAGAGCGGCTGACGCAGGCCGGACGCGAGGCGAATCACAGCGTCACCAAGCAGTTCGAGCACCTTCAAAAGGAGATCGTTCGCATCAACTATGCATTCCTGAATGAGTTGAACAGACATGCTGGGCAACATCATTATGATCGCGTGGTTGAAGCGTTCAGGCGCACCGCTTTTCCGCTCGTCTATCCCGATCCGGCTTCAGCACATCGGTTGTACGCCGCTGCATTCGAATTGGAGAATCTCAGTGACGAGGAGGACGATGCACTTCAAATTGCCGCCGAGCAGTTCGAGCAGAAACACCAGCGACTCAGCAAGGCAATGGAACGCGCCCATGCCGACATCTACCGCGTCGCATCTCTGGGTGGCAGGGACGGCGATCTCACTACACGGGGCTGCTGGGATATTTTGAAGGACCTGGGGAAACAACGTGAAGCCTGCAATGAACTGCAATGGACATATGTGTCAAACATCATCGGACCGATGGCGGTGGCTTCGCTGCCAGCATGGGATGCCGGACCACGCCCCTGGGACACCCGGTATCACCGCGAATGGAAGGAGAAAATGCGGAGCGAGATTGAGGCCCGGTTGAGACAGTCCGACCTCACGACCCAGGAGCGCAAAGCACTTTTTGAGCAATTGGAAGCGATCGACTGATCTTCGCACCGCTGTTCTCTTGTTGGAACGTACACGGAGTACCAACTTCCGTGTCATTCACCCCGGCTGTGGCGGATGAACTGTTCGTACAACTCTGCGTAGCGGCCATTGTGTGCGATCAATGTTGCATGGTTCCCTTGCTCAATGATCCTGCCGTGTTCAATCACCAGGACATGATGCGCGTGCCGAATGGTCGAGAGTCGATGCGCAATCACAATGCTGGTGCGGCCCTGCAACAGTTTCGCAAGTGATTGCTGCACGCGATGCTCCGTGACAGCATCGACCGCACTGGTTGCTTCATCCAGCAGCAGAATGCGCGGCTGTGCAATGAGGGCCCGCGCAAAGCACACCAGCTGACGCTGGCCAAGTGACAGCGACTCGCCACGTTCACCAACCTGCGCATCAAGGCCGCCCGGCAATGCCGATAGCAGGTCGAGACATTCCAGGTGCCGCGCGACATCTTCAACCTCTGCATCGCTCGCAGATGGACGGCCCATGCGGATATTGTCGCGCACGCTGCCCTGGAAGAGGAAGTTGCTCTGCTGCACCATCGCCATCTGCGCGTGCAGATCATCAGAATGAATGTCAGCCAGGGAAATGCCATCGACAAGAATCCTGCCTTGCGTTGCCTGATAGAACTTGGCAATGAGCGATGCAATAGTGGTCTTGCCAGCACCCGTCGATCCCACGATCGCAAGTGTCTGGCCAGGCTGCGCGGTGAAACTGACATCGTGCAGCACCGGCTGGCCTGGCGTGTAGGCAAACGTAAGATTCGCAAACTCGATGCGGGCGCCCTGGTCGGTACAAGGCAGCGTAACCGGTTCGAGCGGCTCTGTAATGGTCGGCCTGGTATCAAGCAGTCGGAAGATGCGTTCGCCTCCTGCCATGGCCTGCATTGTCAGGTTGTACATCTCTCCCATCACAGTAATCGGGCTGAAAAACGCGCGTGTCATGAGCATGATGCCGATGAGGTCGCCCACCGACATCGCGCCGCGCTCGACTCGCCAGCCACCCAGCAGCAGTGCAATCACGATAAAAATCTGGCCTGCAAGATCGAGTGTGGGGACATACACACCCTGCGCCCGTGCTTCGCGCAGATGATTGCTGCGATGGTCGAGACACAACTGACGAAAAATCGCTGCGTTGACATCTTCACGTGCAAATGCCTGGGTTACGCGAACACCCGACACTGACTCAGCAAGGTTGGCTGTCAGGCGACTGAAACTTGCGCGCGTCGCCCGGTGGGCAATCGAGAGCAGCACTCGAAAGCGATGATTGATGAGATACACCACAGGCGCAATCAATGCCAGGATGCCCAGCATGACCATGTCATACAAGCCGATTGCGATCATTGCATAGACCATCTGCAACAGCGAGATAAGTGTGCGCGGGATCACCTGCGAAACTGCATTGCGCACCTGATCAATATCACCACTGCCGCGCGCAATGATCCAGCCGACCTTGGTGCGATCAAAGAAGTCCATGCTCAGGAGATGAAGATGATCAAATAGCCGCGTCCGCAGGTCATGCGCAACGCGCTCAGCCATCACTGCAACTGCAATGAAGCGGCTGCGCATGATGATCACCCACAACACAGCCATCACAAGAATGATCCCCGCTCCCAGCAGTACACCCGTGCGCGCGGACATTCCCATCTCGGCTTCGAAACTCGCATGTTCGATCACAGGCCCAGCAATCACAAGTCCAGCAATGTGTGGCAATGCACCATTGAGTACAGCAATGCCGACAGCCAGCACCATGATGCCAACAAACAGCCTGCGATAATGCAGCATTGCCCGCAAGATTCGCCGGGAGATTATCCAATCCAGCGGCCGCGCGCGATCGCCCATCGAGTCAGCAGCCGATGCGACCGTCAGTTCCACGCTCTCGTTTGCAGATGTTGTCACGATGGCCACTCCTCATCTGCACGCTCATGGTCATCGTCATGCTCCGCATCCTGTTCGTGCGTCATCTGCACACGGGCTGCCTCGCGATAATGTCCGACATGTTGCATGAGGTCGTCATGCCGTCCTTCAGCTGCAATGCGTCCATCTTCGATCACAATGATGCGGTCCATTCGTCGCAACGTGCTCAAACGGTGGGCCACGATCAACATGGTAATCTCCCGCGACGAGTCATCGAGCGCAGTGAGGATTGCATCTTCCGTACCTGCATCAACAGCTGACATCACATCATCAAGAAGCAGAATCGCAGGCTGAATCAGGAGGGCACGCGACAGTGTAAGCCGCTGGCGTTCGCCGCCCGAAAGCATCATGCCACGCTCGCCGATGATCGTTTCGTACTGCTTCGGCAGTTGTTCGATGAATGTCGCAGCCTGTGCCTGCGACGCAGCATCACGAACTGCTGCATGCTCTGCGTCGTGTCTTCCAAACGCGATGTTGTCTTTGATCGTGTTGGAAAAGAGGAACGGCTCCTGAAACACCATGCCAATCGAACGGCGAAGATCGTGCAGATTTTGCTCACGAACATCAACGCCGCCCACCAGCACCTGCCCCTGTTGCGGGTCGTAAAAGCGTGGCACCAGTTGAAGCAGGGCACTCTTGCCACTTGCGACAGGGCCGAGCAATGCAACGCGCTCGCCCGGCCGAATGTGCAGATTGATATTGTGCAGCACGGGACGACCTGCATCAAAGCCGAATGTCACATTGCGAAACTCGATACTGCCGCGCTGTGTTGCTGCAGGTGAAACCTGCGCGACTGTTCCCTCCAGCGGCGAGACAATCTCGGGATCTGCATCGAGTATCGCAAAGACGCGCTCCGCGCCAGTGAGCGACTCCGGCAGGGCCGATGCCACTCGAATGATCTGTTCAATCTGCACCGAAAGCGTTCGCAGCAAGCCGAAGAACACCCAGATCGCGCCCAGCGCCAGTCCGCCCGCGTCCGGACCTCGTTGCACAAGAATCCCGCCGTAGCCGATGAGCACCGCAACCTGCACCCAGCTCACACCCATGATCAGCGGCATGTGATTGCCGGTGAGCTTCCAGATGACATTGCGCTGGTCGCGGGCTTCCTGCGATGCATCAGCGAATGCGCGCATCTGTTCGCGATCTCGTCCAAAGGCGCGCACAACACGAATCCCCTGCACACCTTCTGCGAGTTTGGAAATGACGCCGTCCAGCAGCAGCCGCTGCTCACGAAAGGCTGGCCGCGCCCGCTTTGCGTAACGAGCAACAACGATGATCTGCACAATACCAAGAGCGCTGCACGCAATCGTCAGGCCGACATGCAGCGTCAGCATGGTGATGAGAAACACAATCAACGTCACCAGCGCAGTGATTGCCCGCAGCAGGACGCCCTGAATGAAGATGCGTACCGATTGCACATCCGTCGTCACACGATTGATAATGGTGCCGGAATCGTTCCGATCGAAAAAGGAAAACGGCAGCGCCTGCAACTGCTGATAGACCTTGTCGCGCAGATCGACGATCACTTCCTGAGCAACCAGCTCATCGGTCAAGCGGGTGAGGTAATAGCCAACCGATCGCAGGATCGCGAACAGCATGGCTGCCCCGGCTGCGATCGCCAACATGCCAAGCATCGACCACCTCGCGGGTGGTGCCCATCCGAGTGGCCATTCCGGCGTGGGAGCACTGGCATCAGTTGCACTGCGCAGCACATCAATCGCCAGGCCCGAGCTGATCAGCTCGCCCACAGTCATCAACTGCATGAGGATGGTGACAAGCAACGCTGCTGCCAGCGGCCGCTTGTGCGACACGCCGAGTTTCAACAGCCGCCAGGCTAATGACAGGTTGGTGATACCGTTGGCTTGAGCATTCAGGTCGGTCGGGGGCATGAACGGTGAGGATATGCAGAGCCGAGCGGACCGTCCGCACTGCTGCATTCTGCACTCAACCTGCATTTCGCTGCGAAACGTGCCAGTCCGCTGGCAGACGTTGCGAGCGTGCTGTCACATACAGTGATCGGCAGTCGATATGCCTGACTTCACCAGGAGCGCACAAAATGTGAAAAATAGTGCCGCCGCATGTCTCGTTGGTGTGTACGAGCGGCTCGTTGGTGTGTACGAGCTTCTTGTTGGTACCTGCGAGCTTCTTGTTGGTGTGTACGAGCTTCTTGTTGGTACCTGCGAGTTTCTTGTTGATGTGTACGAGCTTCTTGTTAGTCCCTGCGAGCTTCTTGCTGGTACCTGCACGCTTCTTGTTCGTTCCTCCGAGTTTCTTGTTGGTG
>JBPCKF010000064.1:0-23030 GCA_051004555.1 Phycisphaerales bacterium
GTTCTGGACGACAGAAGGCGGCGACTTCAACGCTTCACCACGTGCTACGACGACGGTCGGCCCAGTTGACAGATACACATGGACCTCGACACTCATGGCTGCGGATGTGCAGGCCTGGCTGGATGATGCCAACACAAACTTCGGCTGGATTGCGATTGGTGACGAGTCGATCGAAACCACAGCCAAGCGATTCGACTCGCGCGAGATTGGAAATGCACAGAATCGGCCGCGACTCACGATCGACTTCACGCCTCCCGTGGGCGGACCTGCGACGCTGACCGGTTTCACCTACCGTTTCGGCAGTTTTGTTGAGGGCGGCCTTGCTGAACTCGCGGCTTCTGATGACACCTATCTGCGTTCAGCCTCGCAGTTTGGATTTCTCTCATCCGAGCCGAACGTACTCGAGATCATCTTTGCATTCGATGCCCCGGCAGGAACGTTCACGCTGCTGGATGTCACGCTCGAGAATCGTGCAAATAACCCGCTGGGTCGCGGCAGTATCAAGCTGCGAAACTGGAACACCAACGGACTCGAAACCGTCGGTACCTTTGATGTGCCAACGGTCGATGACACGTTCACGTTTGATGATGTCGATGCAACCGATCACATTCGATCAAGCGATCAGCGTATTGATCTGGGGATGAAGCATGTGATCGTTGCAACGTTCTCGACCTCAGGATTCCAGAGTCGTGTGGATTTCGTGGAAATTGTTGTTGAATGAACACAGCGAGGCAGAAGGAGTTTGATCGATGAATGGTTTGCGAATGCTGGTTCCGGGTGTAGTTGCAGTGTGCGCTGGCGCAGCGGCGCTGGCAGACTCCGTTTCGATCGGTGCCTCACATGACAACACACTCTATGAAACCACAGATGGCAGCCTGAGTAATGGTGCAGGTGAGCATCTCTTCGTCGGCCGCGCGGGGGGCGGCGAGGATCGACGCGGGCTGGTGCGCTTTGATGTCGCAGGCGCAGTTCCGTCGGGTGCGACTGTTACAGCAGTCACGCTGACGCTCAATCTCTCACGCACACAGACTGGTCCGCAATCGGTGCAACTGCACCGGCTGAACTCTGCATGGGGTGAAGGCACATCCGATGCCACTGGAAACGAAGGCGGCGGCGCTCCTGCGGAGCCGGGTGATGCAACCTGGCTGCATACGTTTCATGCTGACACATTCTGGAACTCGCCGGGCGGCGATTTCGAGAGTACTTTTTCGCACGCGATTACTGTCAACACGCTCGGCAGGTACGTGTGGGACAACAGCGCAGCGATGATTGCTGATGTGCAGTTGTGGCTGGATGATGATGGTCTCAACTTCGGCTGGCTGCTGCTCAACCCCTCGGGTGTTCCCGGGACCGCCCAGCGGTTTGACACGCGCGAAAATGCAGATCAGTCGCTCCGGCCCTTTCTGCGGGTCGAGTTCACGCCCATTCCAGCCCCGGCAACTGCGGCGATTCTGGTGGTTGGGATCATGTCAGGTCAGCGAAGAAGGCGGACTTCCCGCAACTGATTTTGCAATCCCACGCAACCTTCGAGTGCATGTGGCCGATGTGATTGTAAGCCGTCAGGCATCGCGGTCGAACCGAAGCGATCGTGCGCTAGAATCGCGGCTCTCACCCATCGCCTTTTCGCACTATGTGACCTCCAATGTCTGGCACCGATTTCAACCTGACCGCGTTGATCATTCTTGGAACGGTCTTCTTCCTGGCCCACGTGGGCCTTTTGATCTCCTCGCGTTGGCTCAACCTGCTGATGCTTGTTGCAGCTGGATATCTGCTGCTCTCGCCCATGTCAGCGGCAACTTCGTTTCCCCTGGTTGTGCCAGCCAAGTACGGGAGAATCTATTGCACGGTCCTGGTCATTCTGCTGGGGTTTCTGGTGGCTCGGGTCTATCGCATCAGGCCAGTGGGAATCATGTTTCTTGCCTTCGTGGGTCTGTACGCGCTGGCAGGACTATGGAGCGACTCTCCTCTTGATGCGATCAAGTACAAGGGGCTGTACTTCGCAGTCGTCATCAGCGGATTCTTCGTGGCTTACGCCCTTCGCAGCCTCAGCGATTTCACGAACGGCATGCGTCTGTTCGGCCTGGCGTGCGCAGGATTTGCGGCTCTCATCGTCCTGGACATGGCTCGCAACCCATCTGCCATCTCGCACGTCGGACGACTGGCTGCGTGGGGGATGAACGGCAATCGCATTGGCCAGACTGCAGCGCCCATGCTCACGATCTGCGCCTATCTGGCATTGTATGACCCCGCGAAAATGTGGAAAGTTTTCGGCTATTGCGTCGGGGCGGTGCTTGGCATTATCATCATTTACACCGGCAGTCGCGGGGCGGCTGCCGAGGGCATGCTTGGCTGTTTCATCGTCGGCATTCCCCTGATGAAACGGCCGGGACTGTTTGCGGTGGTGCTGATCATGTTCTCGATCACCGTCTACCTGGCGTACACCTACAGCGGGGCTTCTGATGAAGCGTCTTCGCGCTTCCTTGATGTCAGCCTCGATACCCGGGCAGATCCCTGGTCGGAAGCGGAGTATTACATGCAGGGCTCGCCTGTCTTCGGTGTGGGTTGGGTATCGCAAATTGGCAGCTCGGGGGGCGAGACGACGCAGAACATGCACAGCATGTACATGCAGGTGGCTGTCGAAGCCGGACTCGTCGGCCTGGCCGTGCTGTTCCTGGCCATGCTGGCGATCTTCGTCAAAGGCTGGAATGAACTTCGAAACATGCGGGCGGTGGGCACGCATGTCCACACCATGTACTTCGCCGTTGCCATGCTGGTGTCTATCTTTGCCCACGGCGCGCTGGAAGCTGGCACAATCACAGGTAGCCTCGTGAACAGCATGCTGTTGCCGTTCGCCATCGGACTACTCGATCGTTTGCCTGAATTGCAGGAACAGGAACTGCTCGCCGATGAACTGGAGTGGGAGCATGGATATGGAGCAGATAATGCGCTTGAGTACGACGAGATGAGCGATGGACAAACCTGGGCTCCTGCCACCTGAGCGAATGCAAGCATGCCAAGCGAAGTCAATCGCGGAATCATCCGGCTGCTGACCAACTATTTTCGACTGTTCATCTCTGTCGTCTTCGGGCTCATTCTCGTTCGATTGCTCCTGCGCAGCATTGGCGAGGATGGCTGGGGTGTGGTCGCACTGTTTGGTTCGACCATCGGGTTGGCAGCCATGCTGCAGGCCATTGTTCGAGCCAGCATGATCCGCGAGTTGGGCACTGCATATCACAGTGGCGACGATGCATCTTTCATTCGCGCCTACAACTCGGCGCTGGGCCTGGCGGGCATTGTTGCAGGCTTTGCCCTCATCATCTTTGGCCTGCTCTTTCTTTTCCTTCCACTGTTCAAACTCGAAGGCCTTGAGGCGGGCGGCAAGGCGATGGTGGTCTGCGGCGCATTTCAGAGTGTGACGACGGTGCTATGCGCGCCGGTTTTCAACATGTATCTGGTCTCCGAGCGCATGGCTTCTCACAACATCTGGTTGCTTTTGATCGAACGCGGCTCATCGTTGCTCGCAGCGATGACGGTCACATTTGTGTGGGTCAGCGATGATCCCAATGTGTCGCTCATGCGCTATGCCATCATTTCGAGTGCTGCGGAGATGCTCTGCAGCATTGCGCCCTCGCTCATTATGATGCTCTTGATCGATAAGCGAACGCGCCCGCGCCCTTCTGAACTGCGCTGGAAGGAAGTCCGATCGATTGGCAAGGTCAGCGGATGGAACGCTGTGGTCGTGATTGCGATGAATCTGCATTTGCGCGTGGATGCAATCATCATGAATCTTGCCTTCGGCCTCTTTGGCAGCCGCATCTTCGGCTATGCCATGCAGCTCACGGGCTATGCGCGGCGACTGGCCGTGGGCATGACCGATGGACTTGATGCAGTTGCAACACGCATGAGTACACGCAACACCGCAGAAAGCGTCAGGCAACTTGTGCGTTATTCCACCCGCATGCACGGCGTGGTCACCTTCCCTGCATCAGCGCTCATGATCGTTCTGGCTGAGCCCATCATGCAGGTGTGGATCGGCGACTTGCTCACCGATACGTCGGAAAGTATTCGTCCCACAGTCAGTCTGATTCTCATTCTCATCATTGGCAATGGTGTGCGCAGCATTTCCGATGCATGGGTGCGCATTCTCTATGGCGCTGGCTACATCCGCAGCTACGCGCCAGCGATTCTGATCGGCGGCGTGGCCAATCCGATCACTGCGATCGTGTTGATATGGCTGCTTCCCAAAGAGCCACCCGCCTGGAATGCAGTCGCGTGGGCTTTCTCAGGCATCATGGTCGTCGTACACGGGATTGTTGTGCCGTTCATCGCAGCAGGGCAACTCGAGATGCGCTTTGTCAATCTCTTCCGCCCGTTGGTGAGGCCACTGCTGGTGACGATACTCTGCATGCCCATCCCCCTGATGGCAGAATGGTGGATCATCGACAACTGGAATGTGTTCAACCTGTTCGCGGTGTTTGCTGTGTTCGGAATGAGCTACGCGATAGCGACCTGGTATCTCACGCTGTATGGCGATGAACGCACCATGTTCCGCAACGCCCTGCAGCGCAGGCGCGGAAATGGCCCGCAGAAGCCGGAAGTCCAGCACCCACCCAGCGAAGATGCAGATGACTGAGATATGGCGCGCCTGTCGTACGGAAAGTTACACGCGCTCACGGTCGGACGATGCGATCGGAACAGATGGGTTCCGCCACAAAACAAGGAGAAGGCAAATGAGCGCAACGTTGCGCAGTATTCCGCCAAAGACATGATCCATCGAGGCTTGGAGAAGGGTCGCCAACTGGCCACATCCACAATCATCCGGAAGCTCAGGTGACATCGCGAGCACCAGAAGATAAGCGATGAACACGAGAAGCGTACCGACTCCGACGAAGGCAACGACTCTCCGGGCACATCCAACGACCAGTAAGATTCCAAGCATCAGTTCGCCGACCGCGACAACGCAGGCGATTCCGATGACCAACATCTTCGGAAACAATGGCAGGAAGTGGCGTCCGACCACTCCCAATGTTGCGGCGAACGCGGTAAAGTGAATCACCTTCTCGCCACCTGAGACCATGAAGAGTGTACCGACCGCAATGCTGATGGCTGAAGCGACCCACAACATGAAACCTTGTTGATGTGTCATAACTGCCACGTCGCAACCATTCGTTCGCGCGGATAGTTTCGCACCGCGATGCCCAGGAGTATCCAGCGCCGGGCTTGGGCATCCCATGCGCAGGTGAATGTGACAGGATATCGAATCTGGTCGGCGAACTCGAAGAAGATGCCAGCCTCAGCCATGAGAATGGACTGATTCGCATCAGTCTGATCTTGCAGCGCTTCGGCTCCAGGTCGAACCCAACCCGGGCTGGACTGTCCGATTCCACCATACCACGCTTCCGGGGGCAGGGTGTGTCCCAAACCGGGTGCATGCACATGCTCGCCGGTGCGAGTTCCGATTGTGATTTCAAAGCCATTGCCAGCCGCCGCGATCATGCGTGGCCGATTGATTCCATTGTCGGTCTTTGCAAGAGCCTCGCGAATCCATGCATAGATGTCGCGAAGATCGTCACTTGTTGAGACTGTCAGCGGCGGCACGCCGGGCAACTGACTCAACTGCGAAAGACGATCAGCCATGGGCCAGCCCTGTTCCATTTCAGCAGCGGTGCACACACGATGGCCGCGAGACGCCAGGTAATCGATCGCCGCGAGTGGATCCTCAGCAAGGTAGTATTTCGAGACAAGATCAATGAGAAAACTGCGCAGAGTACGCTGTTGTTCTTCACTGGTTGATGCGAACTGTTTCCATTGGGCTGCAGCAACCGACGCCTCAACAACCTGTCTGGAAGTGAGAGCTGTCATTGGAAGGTCCGCGACCGCTTTACGCGACTGCTCGTACTTTACAACATGCGGCGGAGTCCCTAGTGGTGGATTCACCTGACGCCAGATCAGCCACAGTGACGCACCCATAGCCACAGCGCACAAAATGAGTGCGATTGTACGACGGTCATACAACCAAACCGGAGTTACCCTGATCCTGGGATTCATTTACGAACCTTCGCGGAAGGCACAATCAGGCACTGACGCAGGTTCCAAGTTGCGTGCACTCTGCACAGGTTCCGGAGAGGCATTCCGCAGGCCTTTCGAGGCACGTCCAGCCTGTTGCTGTGTTGCAGCAGCAGCACGAAAGCTGGTTCGGGCATGTGGTCTGGCATCCACTCTTGAAAGTGTGACACTGGGTCCCGGCACTCCCACCCGGCCCTTGGGCAGCGACGGACAAGGCGAGTCCTGCGAGGACGAACGCACAGGAAGTGGCGATAATGATTTTGCTAACGTTCATTTGGCTATCTCCGGAGCAGAATGACTCCGGAGCAGAATGACTCCGGAGCAGAGTCTTGACATCGTATCGCCCGAGGTCGTATGCTTGTCAAGTGCTTTATGAAATCCCGCAAAACAACTCGTGAAAGCAGTTGGGCACTCGGCTTCACCCTGCTGGAGTTGCTTGTGGTCGTCGCACTTGTTGCTTTGATCATTGCATTGCTGCTCCCGGCAGTCTCCGCGATGCGCAACCTATCCTTGAGAACGCAAACGCTCTCGGCAATGCGGCAACTGGTACAGGCTGTTTCGTTGTACAGTTTTGATTTTGATGGCTCATTTCCATACTACGGCGTGCCGGGCGATCCTGCTGCGCCTCTGACATTCAATGGCTCACGACGACCAACCAGCATCCCGTTACATCTTGTCCATCATTCAGAATATTGGGCGTCAGGCGTCAGGCCATATCTCAGCGGAGCGCCCCAGACGAGCATGGGACCTGCTGTTCGACCTCTTGCGGAAGAGATTGATGGCCTCTATTTTTCGCCATTTCGCATGTCGATGACATGCTTCACCGATGCGGAATTCTGGCAGGACAGTCAGCGCGGCTTTCGAACAATTCAAATCGTCGGGAACAAGCAACAGCGCATCCGCTGGCCAGCCCGCAAGGTCGTTCTCTCAGCACCGGATCTTCACGCGGCTCAAGCCAGCGAACGATCAGTAAAGGAGTTGGAAACTTGGTTCGCTGCCATGGCCGATGGCTCGGTAACACACACGCAATGGCTGGGCCCGGATAGGAATGTCATTCCATCATTCATTCCAAGTGTGGTGACTTATCCCTATTGGTTCGGCAGCGCAACAACCGATGGCATCGACGGTGTCGATATCAGATAGCGCATCGTTCGCCTGTCCAACTGCCACACCACACTTTTCCGGACAAAGCCTGAACCCAGAACGCCTACTCCCCACCCGGAAACGGCGGTCGTTCCGGCAGAGCGCGCGGCTGCTCTCTGATCTTCGCTTCCAGCACTTCGATTGCCTTGTCGAGTTGTGTGTCGCGTCCCGCTCTGCGATCCAGCGGCGTGAGATCGACATCTATGTCGGGCACAACGCCCTTATTCTCAAGCGTCCAGCCACCCTCGGGCTCCCACCATGCAAACTCGGGCTGACTCGACACGCCGGTGTCGATGAACGGCTTGTCCATGCGGATGCCGATCACGCCTCCCCACGTGCGCCTGCCGATGAGTGGGCCAAGTTGGTGGAGACGAAACGACTGTGGAAAGATGTCGCCATCGCTCCCTGCATGTTGATCCATCACCACTGCAAGGTGCCCGACGAAGACGCGATCCGGATAGGTGTATGGCAGTCCGTGTCGTGGTGAACCCATAGCCCACACCTGTCGCGCCAATCGCTGGATGATGAGTTGACTGACATAACCGCCGCCATTGTTGCGAATGTCGATAATGATCGCTTGCCGATCAGTCTGCGGCGCAAAGGTCCGGTTGAATGCAACCAGCCCGGCTGCATCCATATCCGGAAGATGGATGTATCCGATGCGACCTTCGGTCTGTTCACTCACATACGCGCGGTTGGACTCGACCCATGCCTGATAGCGCAGCTCTGCCTCGGCTTCTGCATCAATCGCAACCACTTCGATTATGCGTTCGGCTGCTCCCGGCCGCACGAGCGTGATTGCAACCACTGCGCCCACCTTCCCCTGCAGCAGTTGATATGGATTGCTGTCGCGACGAAGGGCAACATGATCAATCGCGGCCACGCGATCGCCAGCCTGCACATCCAGATGCGCCATGGCCATGGGGCTGCTGTTGGTCTCCCATGGAATAGCTGGCAGAACTTTCGTAATCGTGATGCTGCCATCGACAATTGCAAGCTCCACACCGAGCAAGCCGACGTTGACTGGATCCCGGGCGTCGTATTCATCGCCGCCCCAGAGATAGGTGTGACTGGTGCGCAACTCGCCAATCATCTCGCCGATGAGATCGTTCAACTCCTCGCGGGTGCCGACACGACTGAGCAGCGGTTCATACTTGGCGCGGCTGGCTGCCCACTTGATGCCTGCAAAGTTGGGGGCCCAGAAAAAGTCGCGCTGCAGTCGCCAGGCTTCGTGAAAGATCTGCTTCCACTCATCCTGAATTGAAATCGCGACAGGAACATCGCCGATCGACACGACCTTTTCAGGATGCTCCTTATCGTACGTTGCTTGAATAACGATGCCTTCCTCACCGATCCACGCCAACGTCGCAGCGTCGGCACTGATGCGGAACGTCGAAATGTTCTCTGCACGCACAGTTGACACGCCCGTGAGCACGCTGTATTGCAGAAGCTTACCAATCCCGACTCCGGGTCCGGGTGGCGGCCAGATTTCATCAAGGACGCCCTGCACGGGGCTGCTTAACCACACAACGCCACCCAGTACTGCACGCAGTTCGCTCAACGCGCCCGGCTCGATCGGCAATGCAAATCGTCGCGACTCGATGCCAGCAACATCAATCTGCATCAGCTCATCACGATCGTCGACAGCGGCAACCCAACTCTCAAAATCAAAACCACTGCGCTGCATCAGCGTCTGATCAGGTGGCGGCGACGACTTCGCAAGCGGGATGGCATACACCTGCGTTGTATTGGCAAGGACGAACTCAAAATCAAACTGCGGCACTGAAAGCTGCGGATTGATCGCAGTTTCCGCCAGCACATACAGGAACACGCCACCAGGATCCCAAGCTGGCGAATGTTCACCCACCATCCCGGTGCTGATGGGGATTGATCGGCCTGTGCGAATCGAATACAGAAACACGCTGCGCAACCCGTTAGGCATGCCTTTGGTGTACGCCAGCCACTGGCTGTCGGGGCTGAATGTGTACTCTGTAATCTCGTTGCGATCCGCTCTGTCAATGATCGTGCGCTCGCCTGTTGCAACGTTCATGACATGCAGGCGCAACGTCTTGTCGGAAAACGCAATAAACGATCCGTCAGGAGATGCAGCAGGCGGAAACAACCAGTCTTCACGATCGGTCGTCAGCTGCCGGGGAGATTCGGACCCGTCGATCGGCATCGTCATGATTTCCTGTTCGCCACTTTCACTGCCATCGCTGATGTAGACGAGCCGATCGTCGCCAAGGTACGTGGCTCCAAACTCGCGGGCAGCGCTTGACGCGGTGAGCTGCACACGTCGCTGATTTTTATCTGCGGGCAGACTCAGCACTTCGCCCCGTGTTTCCAGCAGCACACTCGATCCATCGGGCGAAAGTGAAAATCCACTGATCGAGTCCTGTGGCTGAATGAAACGCTGACGTCGCGCAATACGGTCACTTGCAATCTGCACATCAAGACGATGAATCGAATCATCGCGGGTTTCAAGAAGAACCAGATCAGCCCCCTGCGCAAACACAATACGTGTTCCGGTCCGACTGCTCTCAGCACTTGGCCAGCGCACGTCATACCCTGCTGGATCCGCGGGATTCTGCGGATCAAACGCAAAGTTGGTATGAACCTTCAGATCGCCACCCTGCGCAGCATCGGAATAGAGGTTGGCAAGGCCATCGCGATCGGATGTGAAATACACCCGCGCGCCGACCCACATGGGAAAGAGCTCATTGGCATCAGTTTCTGTCAAAGGCCAGAAGCGGCCGCTTGCAAACTCACCCAGCCAGATGTCCGGAGCCGTTCCGCCGCGATAGCCCTTCCATGTCCAGAGTTCGTTCGACCAGCGCGTGAATGCAATCACCTTGCCGCCGGAGTTGACCGCTGCCAGCGAGCATTCGCCGAAATCAAAGCGCTCAGGCATACCGCCCGTTGTTCGCACCTGCCACAACTCCCAGCGGCCGAAGTGATGCATCCGCCTCGACCGGAACAGCACTGCATTGCTGTCGGGCGCCCACCCCAGGCAGACATCATCGCCGGGATGGAACGTTAAACGCGTCGGCATCCCTCCATCGACTGGCATGATGTAGACATCTGTATTGCCATCGTACTGAGCGCTGAATGCAATCATGCGTCCATCGGGGCTGATCGCGGGGCGCGACTCCATCCCATCATCAGATGTCAGCCGATGCGCAATGATCGGGCTGCTCACGTCATCAGGCAACGTTGCAGTAAAGAGATCACCTTCACTCACAAACACCAAGCGATTCCCATGCACAGCAGGCTGCTGGTAGTACCCGACATCTGCGGGGCATTGCCAGACAATGCACATCGCTGACATCACGCTGCTGATGCAGATTCCGATCAAACGCACTCGACGTAAGCATCTCATATCTGATCTCTCCTTGGAATATTCCCGAGCCTCCTGCAAGTCTATCGCGCACGGCTGTTGTGTGGGACGCCACCCCAGACCGCCAATCAGCCCGACAAAGTCGCAGCGCTTCATCAGTTGACCTCAATCGACTCTACAATGCAACATGATAGATGATGCGAGAGTTGAGACAGATGACACGGATGATAACGTCGTTGCGACCGATGCGCGCATCAGCGATGTGGTCCAGCGGTACTGGGGATACTCCACGCTGCGGCCGATGCAACAGGACGCCATTCGCGCCGGCCTCGAGCAGCGCGATTCACTGGTTGTCCTCCCCACGGGGGGTGGCAAGTCGCTGTGTTATCAGGTGCCGCCACTGCTTGAGGATCGAGTTGATGTCGTCGTGTCGCCACTCATTGCATTGATGCGCGATCAGGTCGATGGCTTGCTCCAGGTCGGATACCCAGCCGCAGCTGTGCACAGCATGCTCTCAGCCGGCGAGCTTGATGAGGTCCGCGCGGGCATTCGCGAGCGGCGCTACCGCCTGCTCTTTGTCTCGCCCGAACGCCTCATGACCGACCGCTTTCTTGCGTTCCTCGAACGCCAGAAGATCACATCATTTGCAATCGACGAAGCCCACTGCATCAGCCAGTGGGGTCACGACTTCCGTCAAGAGTATCGCATGCTTGCAACGCTCAAGCTGCGATTCCCACATGCAAGCATTCACGCATACACCGCAACTGCAACGCCCCGCGTCAGAGAAGACATCATTCAACAGCTCAGCCTGCGCAATCCACAGGTGCTGGTCGGCAGGTTTGATCGCGCCAACCTCACCTATCGCGTGCTGCCTGCCCTTGACGTCTTCCAGCAAACCCTCGAAGCTGTGCACCGTCACGCACACGAAGCAGTGATCGTCTACTGCCTGTCACGTCGCGATACCGAAGCACTCGCAGAATACCTCACATCCAAAGGCATCAAAGCCGCCCCCTATCACGCTGGACTCGAACGGGCAGAGCGCACCACCACGCAGGATGCATTCGCACGCGAAGACATCGACGTCATCTGCGCAACAGTCGCGTTCGGCATGGGCATCGATCGCAGCAACGTGCGCTGCATCGTGCATGCAACCATCCCCAAGTCAATCGAACATTATCAACAGGAAACCGGCAGAGCAGGACGCGACGGCTTGCCCGCAGAGTGTGTGATGTTCTACTCGGTTGCAGATGTCATGCGCTGGGAACGCCTCATTGCATTCAGCGCAGAGAAAGCGCCCGACCCGGAACCTGTCATCGCTGCAGGTGTGAGTCTGCTCAGGCAGATGCAGGGACTGTGCACCACACTCGAATGTCGCCACGCTGCCCTCAGCCGCTACTTCGGGCAAAAGCTCGAAGGCGGCTCATGCGATGCCTGTGATGTCTGCCTGAATGAAGTCACAGCCATGCCCGATTCGACAGACGTCGCGCGCAAGATTCTCTCCTGCGTTTACCGCGTCGAACAGCGCTTCGGCATCGGGCATGTCGTCAGCGTGCTGCGTGGCAGCCGAACCGCCAACATCTGCTCATTCGGGCACGACCAGCTTTCAACCTTCGGCATTCTCAAGGGTCATACAGAAAAGGCCCTCACCAATCTCATCTACCAACTCGTCGATCAGGGACTGCTCAAGCGCAGTGAAGGCGATCGCCCCACCATCAGCCTCAGCGAAGGCGCACTCGATGTCCTGCGCGGCGAACGCGATGTCAAACTCATCGACCCCATCCAGGGCATTCGCAAAACCGAATCCGCTGAATGGCATCCCGATGATGAACGCATGTTTCAACATCTCAGAGCCATACGCAAACAAATCGCACATGAACGCAGCGTGCCTGCCTTCGTCATCTTCAGCGATGCAACTCTTCGCGCCATCGCGCAGCGCCGACCAGCAACACTCGACGACCTCGCCCACATCGATGGCATCGGCAAAAAGAAGCTCGCAGACTTTGGCGCAATGCTCATCACCGAAATCGCGCACCACTGCACACAGCACAATCTGCAGCAGTCAGAAACAACCCCACGCCGCAAACGCAAAGGAAGACAACAACTCAGCAGCAGCAAAAGCAATCGCCTCCGCGACGAAGCGATCAACATGCTCAAACAAGGCCAGAGCATCGCTTCGATCAGCGAGCGCACGGGTCGAACTGAAGACACGATCTGGAAATACCTGGCCGAGCTGATCGAAAACGATCCCCCCGCAACCATCGAGCCGTGGGTTGACAACACAACACGACAGCGCGTTCTGCAGGCTGCCCGCGATACGCAGAGTGAACGGCTGCGCCCGATCTTCGAAGCCCTCGACGAGGAAATTCCCTATGCTGTGATCCGCGCCGTCCTGACCTTCGCGGCTACAAAAGCATCCGCGCTGCAGTGATCGCAAGCAGAATCACAAACGCCAGACGCACAACCACCAGTGGCAACACATGCGTCAGCCGCGCGCCGATCGTCCCGCCCGCAAAGGCAGTGATTGACACAAACGCTGCAATCAGTACCGCCTCGTGCCAATCCAGGCCATGCTCCGCAAGCGTCATGTTCTTCCGCACCGCCCCCACCACCGCAGTCAGGCACATCACCGCGGAACTCGTCGCAATGCAGTGTCGCAACGGCATGCGACACACCCGCTGATACAACGGCACTGTCACCGTACCACCGCCAATGCCCAGCACGCCCGCCATGAAACCCACAATCGAGCCCACAATCCCCAGCCGCATCACGCTCAGCCTCGGCGGCGGACGATCTTCGATCGGAACAAATCGCAAGCGCAAACTGACAATCAATCTGCGTACATTCACAGCCACAACATACAACAGAAAGACGCCAAATGCAGCTGTCAGCAACTCCGCATCAATTGCATTCCCAACCGCCACACCCACCACAATGAACACAATCGCAAAGGGCAGCGTCTTCCACACCACCGGCCACTGCACAGCCCCAGCTCGATGATGCTGCAATGTCGCAGGCACCGCAACAAAGACGTTCACAATCATGGCTGCACCCTGCGCAAGGTGAATGTCCTTGCCAAACAGCAGCGTCATCGCAGGAATGATGATGATCGAACCGCCAATGCCCAGCAATCCGCCCAGCCCGCCCGCCAACAGGCCAACAGCGAGGTAACACAAAACTGCAGTCAGGTCGAGCATTGCCGCAGTGTAGCATCGCCGTCTCGCCGCGACAGCAACCATCGCGTTCAGCACGTGCTATCCGCTCGCGATTCGTTCCTTCACCGCAGCAACCACGCTGCTGAAGTCGGGATAGCCCTTGCCAAACATGCGCGAGACCATGTTGCCGCCGCGCGTCGCGATCGACTCGCCATCCACCTTCACTTCAAACTGGCCGAGTTTGCCGGGCGTGAGTGTCGCCTCAACGCCCAACTCTTCCTTGATCTTAGCAGCGAGACCCGCTGCTTTCTGCTTGTTGCCCAGTCACGTCGGACAGTAGGTAATCTCAATGGTCTTCATGCATCATCATACGTCATGCTCCGCATCTGATTCCAGATACTTCACACCATCATCAACCCGCACATATCCCCCGCCACCAACACCACCACCGCCACCGCCACCCTCGAGCACTCTCACCACCTCATACTTTCCGCCGCCCCAGCCCGCAGGCAGCACCCGCCCTGCATTCACCAGCTCAAGATACTTGTCACGCAGGTCACGCGCACCAGCCATCAACTTCGCATCGTGCTTCTTCTGCGCCGCTGAACGCTCCTTCTTCGGCTTGGGCGCACTCTTCTTCTTCTTCGCTGCGCCACCACCTGCAAGCTCTTCGAGAAGTTCATCCTGTCCGTCCAGTTCTTCCACATAATCATCGCGTGGCACATACTTGATGCCCGACGATGTCATCACCGCCTTCTTCCCAAGAGGCACGCCGCCCAGATGCTTCGACTGCATGCGCTTGATCACAGCCCGCTGCGCAGCCGTCAACTTCGGCTGCTCCGGACGCGGCCGAACAGCAGCCCCGCCAGGCAATAACTTCTGCCCATGCGCATCATGACCACCACCCCCACCACCGCGAACAATGTCGCTCCCATCCTCGCCTTCCAACTCAGGCGCCCCCGGCAATATCACAGGCTTGGCATCTCGCCAGTGTGTCTCGGGCGGAATCGGAAACACCAGGCGATCCTCACGCACTGCACCATTCTGCGTCATATAAGGATACCACCACGGCGTCGCGTTCGGCCCCTCATCACCCTCACGAATCCGCTTCTGCCAGAAAATATGAATCCGCTGCTTCAACCGCGAACCCGTCCGAAACGCAAGTGGCACAAAACCCATCGCTTCCCAGAAATAATTCGCCTGAATATCCTGCGCGCACCAGCAGCAGAACAGCCTGCATCCATACGCAGCACGATCAAACACAGCCTGCAGCAAGGCAGCACCCACAAAATGCCGCTGCACCATTGGCGACACATTCAACTGATACACAATCCCAACATCATCACGCTTGAAATATTGATCGCGGGCAATGCAATACCCCACCTGCCGCTGGCCATCCTCTGCAACCAATACATACCCCTTCTCAATATAGTTGCGCAACTGCATATGTGGCATCCAGCCAACCATGTGCGTGTGCATCTTCTGCAGGGAATCAATAAACTCGTAATCACGATCAATCTCCGCGACACGAATCGATACACTCCCCACAGCACCATCCCGCCGCTGCACCACCGCACGTGGCAGCGGCAGCAACTCGCCATGCGATGATGAGGATGAAGACGATGGCGATGAAGACAACCCGCGACGGGTCTCACCATCGCTGCTGGTCTTGCTCAGGTGCTGGTCAAAGTCGATGATGTCATCATATTCATTCATGGCTGAACTCCGGGCTGAAAAGAACTCGATAGAAACAAAGCAACTCCAAATGGCCGCGACCAGCAGTCAGCCGGCACGTGGCCAGTATCATCAGCATCATCAGTATCGTTATGCTGCCAGGCGGTTTTCACTGATGAAGCCGCCGCGACTGTTGCGCACCGATGGATCTTCAAATGGAATATTCACCCGCGTCGCCAGCGAGATATCCGCATCGAATGTCACAACCACAGTCAGCGGCCCCGTCGCAGTTGCGCTCACCGGCAATGCACCTGCAATATCAGTTGTGCAGGCGGACACACCCTTGAGAATGATCGGCTGATTGAATGTCAACGTCAGATCGGTGCCACTCACCGACCAGCTGGCCACGCCGATTGGCGTGGGACGGCTGTATACACTGCGTTCTTCGTTGTTCTGCTTCTTATTTGTAAACATGAGACTGTCTCCTGAAAAAAAATTGGGGGGGAGTGGATTACTCTTGCGGATCATCAATCAGAATGGGAAGGGTCAGCGGCTCTGACCAGGGGCCCACCGCGGGACCCGATACAGCAGCCCAGCGGGCGAGATATGTCACGCACAGGTCTTTGTGCACAGCCCGATGTTCATAATTAAACTCAATCACAATGGGATTGCGCGAGAATGCTCCGGAAAAGCGGGCATCTTCAACACGGGCATGGTGGCCGCGCGTCACCGCTGCAAAGAGTTGCAACTGGCCAGCGCTGCGCGGTTTGGCACGAGAACCCGGATCATTCTCATCTGCATACAGAATGCCGTGTCCCCGCGGACTGTTTGAATATGCAGTCAGAATCGGCGCAGTGGTTGGCAGCGGCAGTTTCATTTTCCCCTGCCGCGGCTTGCTGCGATACTTCGGCTGCCTGCCCGATTGTGCATGTGTTGTTGTTGGCGTTGTTGTTGATGTCAACATACGTCGTGACTCCTTATAACCTGTCATCGCAGTGTCATGCTGCGATGGTCATGCTGATGGGAAGGCTCCACGGCCCCGTCTCGCCACGCACCGATGCCCAGCGGGCCCAGTATGTTGCAACCTTCTGTGTCTGACCCGCATTGAACTCAACACCGATGGGATTCTTCGTGAACTTGCCATAGAACGCAGCCTCTGCAAGTGTTGCATTGTCTGCATCGGTCACAGCCATGAAGAGCTGCAACTCCGAAGCGCCGAATGGCTTTTTCTTCGAGTCGGGCGTGGTTGTGTCTGCATACACCACCGTATGCGAACCGGGCGTTGCGCCCAGCACATTCAGCAGTGGCGAAGTCTGAGGCACTTCAATCGGCTGACGATTGGTGTTGACCGGCCGCACGCCCAGGTTGATCTTGTCGCCATCCGTGACGCCAGCGTTGTACTTTACATCGATGGAGTATTGCCGGAGCAGCGATTCAGCTGTTGCCCGTGCTGCAGACTTGTCCGCCACTGTCTGTTTTGTGCGCGTGATGGGCGCTTCTGCGATGTCATACTTGGCGACAAAGTCATCGACAACGACGCCGATCGAGTCGCCATCCGCGGCAACGAATCCATAGAGCGCCGGGTCCGCCTGCACGCGATCGCGAAAGTTGGTGGCCCAGTCACGAAACGCCGCATCTTCGATTGGAATGTAATCAGACATGGTTGTGTTCTCACTTGTGTGTGTGGTGTTGTGTCAGAAGCACGCTGCTGCTGACGGGAGAGTTCATCGCCAGGCGGGCACAGGTGCTTCAGGCGTTCTCCCCAAACGCGCCAGCAGTTGCGCCCGAACATCCAGCGAACGTCCGGCCCGCAGCCAGCCTGCCACCAGCAGCGATCAACTCATCATGTCAAACAGATGTCATCAAGCATTCCCTGAGCTTCAGGAAGCAATCCTGACGCTTCAGAAAGCCGTCCTGACGCGAAGGAAAGCCTTGCTGACGCTCCAGGAAACCGTCCTGAAGCGAAGGAAAGTGTTTCTGACGCTTCGGAAAAGAATCCTGAAGCTTCAGGAAGCGTTTCCGACGCGAAAGGAACGGCTTATGATCGCTCATAGACTGTCTGCGCGGCGGGCATTCGCGAAGAACCCATAGGGGCTTGCTCCCAGGAAACCGGCCAATCCCGAATCACGGCGTCCATCCAAAGCGGTTGGGGCCCACCAGACGAGATTTGGCTATTTGTATTCCCTGAACCCATCAAGCAGCGCCTGGAACGACTTCGGCTGATACCTGTTGAAACCGTCCTGATCGACGTACACGAAGTCGTACACCACTCCGGTATCGCTCAGGCGGTTGACATCCTCGCACCATTGTTTGAGTCGTGCCATCTTCTGGGGCAGGTCGAGTTCTTCCATGCCCTTGGTTTCGACAATCACAACGTGGCCATCGGTCATCCTGACGAAGAAGTCAGGTACATAGTTCGACATGTCGCCGTCGGCCTTTACGTAGTCGAGGCGGAAGCCGACCGCGAAAAAGTTCTTGCCGAACGCCGCGACATCATCACACTGTGTATCGAGGAACGCTGCAAACTCGGTTTCAAAGGGGCTGTCGCCAACGATGCGGTTGAAGACGCTTTTCTTCGGCATGATGTAGTCCTGATCCTTCACCACGATGGTGCGGGTGTTTCTGAGCTTGATCGAATCACGAATCTGCGCATCGCCCTTGTCCTGCACGGTCAGTTCGTTAATGCCCTTCTTGATCGAGTCAATCACGGTCTTCGTCGCAGCACTCTCCGAAAGGTTGCGGACGGTGTTGGGGTCGTCGAGGTCGATTGAGCCAGCAAAGAGCTGATCCTGCACGAACGCCTTCACCTTGGGATAGAGCACGTCGTAGCAGCCGACAAGCCGCATCTCTTTCATGATCGTCTGCGCCAGGTAGCCGAGGGCGCTGCGATAATCGCCGATGCCCGCGCTATCGAGCCGCGTCGTGTGATGAATGCCGTCGGTCGCCACATAACTGAACGCAATCTCGCGCTGCTCTTCTTCGGTGAATGTCCGAAAAGTCAACCGCTGGTTGCCAAGGGCAGCCACATCAAGGTCAGCGATGTTCTTGTATTCGCGGTAGATGCGCGGCGAGAGAACGGGAATCTCAATATCGAGCGCATCGATATTCTTCTTCTCGTTCTCATCATCAATCTCGACCACAAGGGGTGTCTTGGGTTTGGTGCCTTCGCCCATGGGTTTGCGTTCAAGTTCCACACCTTCGGCCTTGATCGACTCGACGAAGTCCATGAACGCATTGGTCCCCACGACGCTCACGTATTCCTGAAACAAGTCTGCCGGGTACATCCTGCGCAGGCCTCTGCCGAGGGTCTGTTCTGGCAGGATGTTGCTCTTGGCGGCGTAGGCACGCAAGCCGACGATGGTGGTGACGTTGCGGACATCCCAGCCCTCTTTCAGCATCATGACCGAGACGATTGCCTTCCACGGTGTGGATGGGTCATCGATCTTGTTGGCGAGGTCTCGGAGCCGATCGAGTTCGGCTTTCGCCTTACCCGACTGCGCTTCAGAAATCTCTCCGTTGTTCTTGGTGTGAATCACCAGCACGCCACCCTTGAGGTCGGGGTAGCGGCCTTCGAGATACCCTGCCACTTCATCGCAATTTTTGGTGTCATCGGTCATCACGAACATGACGGCCTTCTTGCCTGCGCGGATGTGTTCACCATATGCCATTCGCCATTCAATGACGCCGAGGTCGAGATAGTCTGCGTACTTCTCGGTGAACTTGGCACTCTTGCGTTCCTCCAGCTTGGTGCGACTGGCGGCATCGGGCAGGACGGGGTGTTTGACCACGTTCTGTGCGATCGCTTCGACGAGGGGATAATCTGCGACGGTCTGCACAAAGATCGCGCCGTTGTTGTGCTTGGGCGTGGCGGTCAAATCAAGTTGCAGCGAAAGTTTGTCGCCCTTCTGGAGCAGCCGATTGTGAATGTCCTCGATCGACTTGAACCACGCGAGTTTCTTGTCGTGCACATGGTGGGCTTCATCGTTCACCACCATCAGCTCATCGATATCGCGGACGATCTCATCGAGGTCCACGCTTGAATCGGTGGTCTTTCCCGTCGGCCGGGTGCCGAGGAAGTAGTCCATCGTGTTGTCATCATCAGCCGATGGCGGCGCGATATCGCCCTGATACACACGGTGGATGTTGGTGAGAAAGATATTGCCTGTCGGCTCGGTGACGCGGACTTCATCCTGCTTGTGGAGCCGCAGTTGAAAATCATCGCGCCAGTTGCGGCCTTCGTAGCCATTGTCGGGCAGGACGGGGTCTTCGAAGAAGATGCGCAGGCCCTGAAAGTCTTTGTACAGCCGATCGAGAACGATGATGTTGGGCGCAATCACAAGGAAGTTGCGCGAGAGGTCGGAGTCTTCTTCATAGGTCTTGTTGAAGAAACTCCACGCGATGGCGAGTGACATGACCTTCGTCTTGCCGGAGCCGGTGGCCATCTTGATCACGAACCGCCGCCAATGTTCATCGAACATCGATGCGGAGACGTAGCCGCTGGAGTCGAAGCGCATCAGGTCGTGCTTGTCCTTGGCGCCGACGACATCCGCGAGGTAGACGATGGTCTCGAGGGCTTCGCGCTGGGCGAAGTAGTATTGGAACTTGGCAGCGGTTCCATCCGAGCCGGGCACGATGTGTTCGGTGTTGAACCACCAGTTGAGCAGGGCCTTGCTGGTATGGGTCGCACCGACGTAGCCGGAATCGCGAAACTCCTTCACCTTCCTGCGAATCTGATCGACCAGCGGCGGCATGAGTTTGTCCATGCTCGATTCGCGCAGCGATTCATCGGCAGGGAACCAGCGATGGTCAGGCGGAATGACGACGTGCGGCCAAACGGGAAATTCAGGATGGAGTGCCATGAGATATCTCCTCGGTTAGCCGCGCGGCGGAGTCCGCGAAGCCAAGCGCGGTTCACCATAGGGCGGCGAAACAACGAACGACCACGACTGGCGCGGGAGTCCTTCCTTCAGTGGGTTATCCTCGACGTAGCGAATCGCCCGAGTGACATCTTCCGGATCGAGGAATATCTTCCATTCACCGCGCGCGAAGCACTTGGGCACGCTTCCGGACGGCCTGACGAGTTCGCGCTGCGGATGAATGCCTTCTTCCTTGAGTTGGCGAGTGGCGCAGCCTTTGATGGCGATGACAAGTTTCTCGGCCTCGTAGCGTCCGCGCCCCACGACAAGATGCACATGATCCGGCAGGATCGCACAGGCCCAGCACGGCGCATTGTTCGCTTTCTGAAAGTACGCCGCGAACCCGCGCCCGACCGCCCGTGCCTGCACCCCGTTCAATGTCACGGCTGGGTACTTGAGCTTCTTCTTCACTTGCAATCGTTTAATTCGGTCATGCTCGCGGTACGCGACTGATCGGCGCTGGGTGGTCTTCGTGGCCTTCCCGCCGGAACGGTAGAGTTCCCAGGCCCCGACGAACTCCGACCACGACCCGCGCGGATCGTTGGGCAGCCAGAAGCCGTAGGCGCCGAAGATAATGTGATATCCAACGATCATGTTGTATCGGGCGCGTTCGCGCTCCGCTCCGAAGACTCCGCGTCGCGGCTAACCGGGAACATTCACCTCGATAATGCTCATGGTGTCGTTGCCGAAGATGTCCACCACCTTGATCGCCACCTTGCGGGGGCCGGGTGTGCATTCCTGGGCAGCGCTGGTGAGGTCGAGTGAGCGGTCCTTGCGGGTGCGGAAACTCTGCCACTCGTTCTCAAACACGTAGTCGCCTGTCCATTGTTCTTTCCATTCGGTGTCGGACGCGCCCCCGGACGCGCCCCCGGACGCGCTCCCCTCCGCGGACTCCGGGTCGCGGCTAACCGCGATGCGGATGATCTCGCGTTTGCTCTCGTAGTCGAAGTCAACCGCCCAGTAGTCGATCCAGTCGGTCCAGTGTTCGGTGAGTACTTCGCGTTTGACAATGCCCTTGGCATCTTTGCTGACCTTCACGATCTGGCCCTTCTCGGCGACGATCTTGCTTCCCTTTTTCTTCAGCGATTCTTCGGCTTGCTTGATCGAATCCTGCGAGTAATGGACGGAGAAGTCGGTCAACTCAACCGCGATCGTCGGCGGGGTGTCCTTCTTGCCGGCTTTTAGGTGCGGCTTCACTTCGATGTACGCAACATCGTGGAAGACCACCTGTCCCTTCTCGACAGCGCGTTTGTCGAAGACTTCTGCGGGGATGTACTTGGCGGCGATGTCGATGCCCTTGTCCCTTGCTTCGTTGAGAACATTGGGGAAGAGGCCCATTTCAAACTCGAAGCCGAGCATGTCCACCTTGGTGATGTTGTGCTTTCTGCATTCGAGGATGATCTCTTCGACGAACAGCCGTGTGATAGGCAGGTTGACGGGGCCGACCGCCACCATGCGGTTCGCGCGTTTGCCGTGGAATGCAGCGAACTGGTCGGTCTTCTCCGCCCGGTAGGCGCGGAGGATGAGGTCGATGAAGGCCTGATTGCGCTCTTCGAGTTGGCGCTGCTGTTCCTGCTCGCGCAGGTTGGGGTTCACACCGATGTAGTGCTGGCGTTCGTATTTGCCGAGGTTGAGGATTTCGAAGGCGCGGTAGTCCTTGCCTTCTTTCTTGAGTTCGCGCTGCACACCAATCATGCGTTTGCGCGTGGTGTGAATGGCGAACTTGCCGAGGTCGGTGGCGATCCACTTCCGCCCGAGTTTCTCCGCGACCGCCGCCGTCGTGCCGGAACCGGCGAAGAAGTCGGCGACGAGATCGCCGGGGTTGGAGGAGGCGTTCACGATGCGTTCGATAAGCGATTCTGGCTTCTGGGTCGGATAGTTCACCCGCTCGATGGCTTGCGGATTCACGGGAGGAATGTCGTCCCAAACAGAATCAACGATATCGCCTTCGACTTCGTCCAAATAAATGATCCTCGTTCCGCCGGCCGTTGGATTCACGTCGTCACGGTACTTCCGACCATCCTTGTCGGTCTTCCATCTCTTGATGTATTCCTCGCTGTGCGGACGGAACTGAGTCTGCCAAATGAAACGATCCTTCGTCTTTCGATACGAAATGACGTCGTCGTGCTTCTGCGGGAACTTCTTGGCGGTTTTTCGCTTAAATGAGAAGTAACCCCAGATCACCTCGTTCAGGAAGTTGTCGCTTCCGAATATCTCGTCGAGCACCTGTCGGATGTGATGATTAAGCCGCCAATCGCAATGCACATAGATACTCCCATCCTCCGCGAGGAGGTCGCGCATGAGGATGAGGCGTTCGTAGATCATGGAGATGAACGAGTCGGCCCCTTTGCCCCAGGTGTCGCGGTAGGCGATTTCTTCGAGGATGTTGGGGCGTTTGTGGAACGTGTCGCCGCCATCTCCCACTTCGATGTCCATCGAGAAGTCGGCCCCGACGTCGAAGGGCGGGTCGATGTAGATGAGCTTGAGGCCGCCCTGTTTCTCGATCTCATCCCGCAGCGGGCCGTTCTTTAAGCTGGAGAGGATGAGCTTGTTGTCGCCCCAGATGAGCTTGTTGGTCCAGCCGTGGAGTTGGCGGCCGCGCGGGTCGATGGAAAAGAGAAGCTCCTGCTGCTCCGGCGGCCGCGCTCCCCTGCGCAAAGCCTTCGAGTCGCGGCTGACCTCGGACTGCGGATCACCGGTTTCGCGGCGGGGCTCGTCGACCTGCTCAATGATCTGAAAGGG
>JBPCKF010000065.1:0-45142 GCA_051004555.1 Phycisphaerales bacterium
TCAACTGGCCGGTGACGATCTGACTGATGAAGAACGCGCTGTTGTCGAGCGCAGGCTTTATGATCTCTACGACCAGCTGCCAGGCATCCGCACGCGGCCGGATGAGCGCCTTGTGGCCATCAACCGGCAGGGTGTGCACGCGCTGGCATCAGTGCTGCCGCTCCAAAGCGTTGCGCAGCTTGAGCGTCTCTACCGTGAGAGCGCCTATCCAAGCGTCTATCCCGATCCTGCTTCAGCGTTGCCTTTGTATGAAGCGGCCCTTGATATTGCCGATCTTGATCCCGGCATCGCAGCTCAGATTGAACAGCTGCGACAGATGTATGTGCGGCAGCATGCCATCCTCAGCAGCGAACTTGCACAGGCACATATGGCGCGACGCCGGGCAGCGCGGCACACAAGCAATGCGCATCCCGATGCACTTCAGCTGAACAGTATCGAACCCATCCTCGACATTGGCCTCGAGCGCGAACTTCTGAACGCTGCTCAGATTGATCGATTGCGCAGTCTTCTGCCAGCTGAGCAGGTGGCCCTTCTTCCCGAATGGGATTTTGCGAAAAATCCGGTGAAGAGGCCATGGGACTTCGGCAATGAACTGCGCGATCGCGCTCGCAAAAACGAGATACGCAAGTTCCTGGAAGAGCGGGCCCGCGAGCGCAGCGGCGGCAGGTGAGCTTGCCAACGACCAAGCCGGGGCACTTCTTTCCTGCCAGGTTGGCAGGCAACCGAGCGGTTCGGCATCGACGTGTCATAACCGCAACGAACCCACCTGCGCCGGGCCGACGGGAATATGACATAAACGCTGGTGTATCACATGTTTACGTTGGCCAGCTGTATTCATCGCTCTGGCACAGCCTTTGAAACAGAAGCAGGGTGCAGGTGCGCATTGCTGCACGTGCCCTTTCTGTTCCTCTTCAACGATCAAACTGGAGATTGCTGCTCATGGCTGTCAAGGACCTTGCCTTCGATATTGAAGCCCGCAAAGCGTTGCTGGCTGGTGTGGAAAAGCTGTCAGCTGCTGTCAAGTCGACATTGGGGCCACGCGGCCGCAGTGCTGTGCTTGACAAAAGCTGGGGCGGGCCCACCGTCACGAAAGACGGCGTCACCGTCGCTGAAGAAATCGAGCTTCGCAACAAGGCTGAGAACATGGGCGCTCAACTGGTGAAGGAAGCGGCCAGTAAGACCAGCGACGATGCTGGCGATGGCACCACTACAGCCACTGTCCTGGCAGAAGCCATCTTCCGCCAGGGGCTTCGCCACGTCACCGCAGGTGTGGATGCCAATGCCCTCGTGCGTGGAATCAAGAAAGCCGTCGAAGCGGTCGTGCGCGAAATCCAGGCAATGGCCAAGCCTGTGAAAGATGAGATCGCAGATGTCGCGACCATCAGCGCCAACAACGATCGTGAGATCGGCAAGATCATGGCTGATGCCTTCAAGAAGGTCGGACGCGATGGCGTCATCACCGTCGAAGAAGGCAAGGGTCTGGAGACCTATGTGGACGTGGTCGAGGGCATGCAGTTTGATCGCGGCTATCTCAGCCCCAACTTTGTGACCGATGCTGAAGCAATGAAAGTGCAGCTCGAGAAGTGTCTTGTGCTGATCCACGAAGACAAGATCGACTCGCTGCAGAAACTGGTTCCCTTCCTCGAAAAGGTGATGGCTGCAAAGAAGCCCCTGCTCATCATCGCAGAGGACATCACTGGCGAAGCGCTCTCAACACTCGTCATCAACAAACTGCGGGGCGTGCTGAACGTCGCAGCGGTGAAGGCGCCTGGCTATGGCGATCGCCGCAAGGCCATGCTGCAGGATATTGCAGTCCTCACCGGGGCTGAGCCCATCATGAAGGATCTGGGCATTGAGCTTGATAAGGTGACTGTTGCTCAGCTTGGCCTTGCCAAGAAGGTTGAGATCAGCAGCGACAATACAACCATCATTGAAGGCGCAGGTGCCACAGCCGACATTCAGGCCCGCATTGAGCAGATTCGCCGCGAGATCGAAATCACCGACTCCGACTATGATCGCGAGAAACTGCAGGAGCGCCTGGCCAAGCTCGCAGGCGGCGTGGCTCAGATCAACGTGGGCGCGGGCTCCGAAGCAGAACTCAAGGAAAAGAAGGCGCGTGTTGAAGATGCTCTGCATGCAGTTCGCGCTGCTGTTGAAGAAGGCATCGTGCCAGGCGGCGGCGTCTCGTTCATTCGCGCAGCCGGGTCGCTGGACAACGTCCGCAAGAGTGCGCGGGGCGATGAGAAGTTTGGCGTCGACGTTGTCGCTGAAGCGCTGCGGGTTCCCCTGCAGACCATCGCAGACAACGCAGGCGAAAAGGGCACGGTCATCGTCGCCAAAGTCAGCGAGCAGAAGGGTTCTTTCGGATTTAACGCGCTCACGCTTGCGTTTGGTGATCTTCTCAAAGATGGCGTGATTACACCAGCCAAGGTTGATCGCACCGCTCTGCAGAACGCAGCCAGCGTTGCATGCCTGTTGCTGACGACCGATTGCATTGTCACTGAATCACCCAAAAATGATGATGATGACCATCATCATGATCACGGCGGCGGCATGGGTGGCATGGGTGGCGGCATGCCGGGCATGGGCGGAATGGGTGGCATGGGATTCTAAATCGCGCGTTCACAGATGTGGACACTCAATCGTACAGAAAAGCAAATGTCCGCTCCCATCAATCTCATCCGTCAATCGTGACGTTGGCCTGACCGTCTGACAGTTCATTTCCCTTAATCCAGTGATCCTCCCGGAGAACACGAACAATGTCCGTCAAACCACTCGAAGACCGTATCCTCATCAAACCCGTCGACCCTGAAACCAAAACAGCCTCGGGCATTTACCTGCCTGAATCCGCCAAGGAAAAGCCCATGCAGGGCAAGGTTGTTGCAACCGGGCCAGGCAAACTGCTCGACAACGGCGAACGCGTCAAGCCAGCCGTAAAAAAGGGCGACACCGTCGTCTACTCCAAGTACGCAGGCACCGAGATCGAGATCAAGAACGTCTCGCACATCATCATGCGCGAAAGCGAACTGCTCGGCCTCATCGAGTAGAACGTCTCCCATACGCGCTCGCGCCCGACACGTTCGCATTTCCCATTCATTCCCAATTGCCCTCGTAAAAGAAACACCATGTCTACAAAGCAGATGAAGTTCGACTCCGCAGCCCGCATCGAGTTCAAGGATGGCGTTGAGCAGCTCGCTCGCGCTGTTGCATCCACCATGGGGCCCGTCGGCCGCAATGTGGTTGTGCAGAAATCCTTTGGCAGTCCAACCGTCACCAAAGACGGCGTGAATGTCGCAAAGGAAATTGAGCTGGAGCAACCATTCCAGAACATGGGCGCCAAGATGGTCTACCAGGTCGCCAAGAAAACTGCTGACAGCGCGGGTGATGGCACAACCACCGCGACAGTTCTCGCAGCAGCCATCTTCAAGACAGGCTTGAAACATGTCTCGGCTGGTGCCAACGCAGTTGCAGTGCAACGTGGCATCACAGCAGCAGCTGCGGTCGCGACCGAAGCCATCAAAGGCCTCGCCAAGAGCTGCCGCGGCATCGATGATCTGCGCAAAGTTGCAACCGTCAGCGCCAATCACGACAGCGAAATTGGTTCCATCATCGCTGAAGCCATCAGCAAGGTCGGCCATGATGGTGTTGTCGAAGTTGAAGAGGGCAAGACACAGGACACGCAACTCGATTATGTCGAGGGCATGTCATTCGATAAGGGCTTCCTCTCGCCGTACTTCATGACAGATCCCAAGCGGGCCCAGTGCGTGCTCGAAGATGTCAATATTCTCATGCATGAGAAGAAGATCGCCAACCTCGCGGATCTTTTGCCTCTGTTGAACAAAGTTGCAACCAGTGGCAAGCCACTTCTCATCATCGCAGAAGATGTCGAGAACGAAGCGCTGGCTGCACTCGTCGTCAATCGTCTTCGGGGCGCATTGCAGGTGTGCGCGGTGAAGGCGCCTGGCTTCGGCGACCGCCGCAAGGCCATGCTGGGCGACATTGCAACGCTCACGGGCGGGACGTTCTTTGCTGAAGACCTCGGCCGCAGCCTCGAAGATGTTGCCCTCAACGAACTCGGCCGTGCCAAGCGCATCGTCATCGATAAAGATTCCACCACCATCATCGATGGAGCAGGCAAAAAGAAAGACATCGACGCCCGTGCCAACCAGATTCGTGCCCAGCACGAACGCGCTACGAGTGAGTACGACAAGGAAAAACTCATGGAGCGCCTGGCCAAACTCACCGGTGGCGTTGCCATCGTCAACGTCGGTGCAGCCACAGAAGCAGCCATGAAGGAACGCAAGGATCGTGTTGATGATGCACTCAATGCAACCCGCGCAGCTGCGAAGGAAGGCTATGTCCCCGGCGGCGGCATCGCGTTCATCCGCGCCATTGATGCAGTGATTGCTGCTCGCAGTAAGGGCAAGGGCGATGAAAAGGTCGGCTACGACATCATTGCCCAGGCCCTTGAAGCGCCGCTCTGGCATATCTCGCACAATGCAGGTGTCGATGGCGATCTCGTCGTCGAGAAGGTGCGCGAGAAGACCGGCTCGTTCGGCTACAACGCAGCCACAGGCGAGTACGAAGACCTCGTGAAGGCAGGCATCATCGATCCCGCGCTGGTTGCATGCGAAGCCTTGCAGAACGCAGCAAGTGTCGCTGGTCTCATGCTGACAACAGATGTTGTGATTACTGAACTCAAGGACGATGCAGAACCCGTCGAAGGCGCCGTGGCGTAAGAAGGGCCGTGCAAAGGAAACTCCCTCTCGCCTGGAAGAAGTTGGGAGAGGGTTGGCGTTGAGGGTCCCGTTCGACGATCAAGTTAACTCGCACTTGCCACTGTTTCCCGTCAGCTTCTCCCTGCGCTCGCTTTCCTATGGCTGTCACTCGTGACTATTACGAAATTCTTTCTCTCGAACGCACCGCGTCGGGCGACGAGATCAAGCGCTCCTATCGCAGGATGGCGATGAAGTATCACCCCGATCGCAATCCGGGTGATGCAGAAGCCGAGGCGAAATTCAAGGAGTGTGCTGAGGCCTACGAAGTGCTCTCCGATTCGGAGCGCCGCGCAGCCTACGACAAGTATGGCCACGCCGGACTGCGCGGCACGCCCGGCCACGATTTCAACTCGATGAATGTCGAGGACATCTTCTCGATGTTCAATGACATCTTCGGCGCTGGATTTGGCGGCGGCAATCGCAATCGCTCGAGAAGGCGCGGCGTGGCACGCGGGTACGACCTTGAAACCGAAGTCGAGATCACGTTCGAGGAAGTCCTGCTCGGCGCATCCCGTGATGTCGAGTTCAAACGCCTCGATGTGTGCAGAACATGCGCGGGCACCGGTGGCAAACCTGGCGTCGAGGCCATCACCTGTCCAACCTGTCAGGGACAAGGCCAGGTCGCCCGGGCTGAACTCGGAGGCATGTTCCGCATGGTGACAGTATGCCCGCAGTGCAACGGGCGCGGCAAGATGGTGGCTGAGAAATGCAGCGACTGCAAAGGTGCGGGACGCGTTTCCATCAAGCGAACAATCGAAGTGCGAGTGCCACCTGGAATTCACGATGGCCAGGCTGTCCGCATCAGTGGCGAAGGCGAACCGCCGCCACCGGAACTCAGTCCCAGTGGCACCGGTGTGCACGGCGATCTGCATGTCGTCGTGCGCGTGCGACCCCACCGAGTCTTCCAGCGCGATCGCAACGACCTGGTCCTCATGACACCTGTCACCTTCGCGCAGGCATCGTTGGGTGCGGACATCCAGGTGCCCACACTCGAAGCCGCCACTGTGGTGACGATTCCAGCAGGAACGCAACATGGCAAGACGTTTCGCATCGCAGAGCACGGCCTGCCGGACCTGCGCAGCGGCAAGCGCGGCTCGCTTGTCGTCGTCATTCAACTCAGTGTGCCGCGCAAACTTTCAGATGAACAAAGGGAACTCTTGCGTCAATACGCTGAAACCGAAAGCGTCGAAGTGAACCCCGCCAAGTCGGGATGGTGGGAACGCTTCAAGGAGAAACTCTCCGGCAGTTGAATGAAGATGATTTCACGCATACGGCTCGGGTTGACGATGCCTGCTCAATAACACCACTATTATCCCCGGGAGGTTGGGATGATTCACGATGAAACGACCACGAAAACAAGACACGCGAAACCCAGACAAAGGCAAACGCAAGGGAAATGCACGCAGCCACCACACGCCCAACTTCATGGATGATGTCAGTCAAAGCAGCATGACCGAGCACAACGACACCAACTCAGATGAACTCCAGCACAGCATCGATGCGAAGCTCGATCGGCCAGTTGAGTTGAGCGCTGAGGTGGCTGAACTCATCGCCAGTCTTGAGCGCGAGCGCGATGAGGCTGTTGATGCTCGTCGCCGCGCCCTTGCTGATTATGTCAACTTTCAAAAGCGATCGCTCGAAAACGAATCGCGGGCTCGGCGGTCCGGCCTCTCATCTGTGCTGCACTCGCTGCTGCCCGTGCTTGATCATTTTGATATGGCCCTGAATCAGGACATGAGCAAAGTCACCGTCGAGCAGTTGGCAGGCGGCGTGCGCATTGTCCGCGATGAACTCGTCAAAGCGCTGGAACAGCATGGCGTGACACGCATCATGCCTGCGCGCGGTGATGCGTTTGACCCGCATTTTCACGAAGCGATGCTAAAAACCGAAGCCGAAGGCATCGAACCCGGCCACGTGGTTGCGATGTTGCAGCCCGGCTTTGCACTGGGTGACCTCATCCTGCGTGCAGCCAAGGTCTCGATCGCACCCGAAGAGGATTGATCTGACTCATGCCAACTTATGACTACGAATGCAATGCCTGCGGCCATCGCTTTGAGCTGTTTCAATCAATGTCAGCGCCCGTGAAGCGCAAGTGCCCGAAATGCAACAAACAGAAACTCGAGCGACTCATCGGCACTGGCGCAGGCATCATCTTCAAAGGCGGCGGGTTCTACGAGACCGACTATCGCTCCGAGTCTTACAGGAAAGCAGCCGAAAAGGAAAGCAAGGCTGGATCGCCGGCTGCAAGCGAGTCTTCCTCATCCAGCGACAGCACGCCTGCCAAGGCAGACACCAGCAACGCCAAACCTGACGGTGCGGCTGGCAGCACGGGTGAGAAGGCGGGGGCGAAGAGCCCATCTGCTCAATCCAGCAAACCGTCCGCTGGCGAGAGCCGAACCAAGAGCAGCCAGAGCAGGCGCGGGAAGAAGTCGACATAACGTTCTGACTATTTCGGTGCAGTTTCATTCAGTTGCTGCAACTGATCGGGCGTGAGAATCTTCTCGACCGTGGTGCGAGCCTCTGCGTTGATATGATCGCGCGCAAAGCGAAGCTTCTCCGCTTCCTGCCGCCGCGTGTACTCATCTATCCAGCTCTCTTGTCCCTGTGGCACCCCCTGGTAAGGCGAATCTGCCTGAACGCGGGCCATTTCGGCGACGGCTGCTTCATAGCGAAGCGTGAGCGAGGCAGCAGCTTCTCCCAACTGGTGTCGCTGTTCGTCGGAGAGGTTTGCAATCGCAGCAGCCCGCTGCATCAGATGCAGGGCAGAATCGACATCGCCCTCATACAGTGTCGAGAACGCCTCATGTCGATAGGCGCGGGTCAGCCGTTCTCGGGCTGAGAGGTCATCAGCGGTTGCGTGCTTCTCGATGACAGCATCCATCTCTTCCAGCAGACTTCGATTGATCGCGAGAACCTGCAGTCGAGCCTGCAGAAGCTCCTGCTCGGCTGCGTTTCCCTCCTTAAGAACAGGATGATTCAGGATAGTGTCGCTCGACGCGCCTTCAGCGCGCAGCTGCTGAGAAACTGAATGGGCGCGCAGCGATGCCGCTTCGAACTCTCTATGAGCCCGCCGGTGCCGACGCAGTGCAGCCTCGATGCGCGGAGCCGCCTCAACGAGTATCTCTCCGGCTGCATTGAAAATTTCTTCGGTCAGCTCGGCCTGCGTCAGCGTGGTGACCAGGTTGGCCCTGCATTCTTCGTAGGAGTTGTGCAGGTAACTCCTGCGCCGATAGGCGGCTTCATCTGCGATGGCTCTGCTCAGGCGAAACAGCGCAACACGCAACGGTGATACATCATCGCGAAGGAGCGCGAGGACATCTCGCTCGAATGCCTGATGTAATGCCAAAATGGCGCGATCAGCTGCATCCAGCGCTGCAACTGCATCAGTCACCTCCTGCTCGGTGGGGGGACGCATGTACGAAAGTTCACTTTCGCGAAAGGCAAGCGGCTGCTGGATGATCGCCTCGATCTGTTCAGCCCGTAGAGTCCGAAGACCCGTGATGTATTCCTGGTGCGCATGCCGGATGAGCGTCGCGATGTCTTCATCAACCTGCAGCAGACGGCAGGCCTCCTCAACACTACGACGGGTCATCTGACCTGGCAGCAACTGCAGAACATCCGGATTGATCATGCCGCTGGTGAGGACACCCTCGGGGTCATGCTGGGCTGCCCGACGCTGGGCGCGCAGGGCTTCGAGTTCGCGATCGTATTGCTGCTTCAGTTGGTCACGATGCGCAGCACCGAGCACATCGCCCAGCCCTGCGATGGTTGATGATGCAAGCAGTTTCCAATCTTCCCGAAATCCTGCCTCGCGTCGCCAGGCATTGACGCGCTGCAGTTCCTCATCGGCGTTCGCGAAGTACGACATGCCGCCCGAGAACCTCGACTGTTTCGCGAAACGCGCGCTCGCAGATGAGACCCCATCGGGCAAGGTAAGCCTCGCGCGCCTCCTCGAGCGCGGACCGGTCCGCGTCGCCTGTCTGCGGATCTTCAAGGGCCATTGCAAAAACACGATCAACCTGTCGGCGGGAAGTATCATACGGAAGGCCGCCGCTTCCTGCGCGAAAGAGCAACGTCAGGAAGCGATCGCGGCTGTTGACATCGAGCTTGCGCGACATGGCAAGAGCGTCTTCAACCTGCATTTCAGTAAGCTTTCGGGCTGCGTCGCGTACATCCGTTCGTGCTTCCCGGAAGGTTGCCAGTGCTGTGTTCCAGTAGACTTCCAACGCAGCATCGCTGACACTTCCGGGCACTGGCGTCCGAGTGTAGCCCATGTCGTTCATCTGCGCGACAAACCGTTGCATGAGTCGCTCGGCCTTGTGTTCCAGATCTTCCAGGGCTGCGACCATTGCGCGCTCGTGGCGGATCAGGTCTGGCCACAGTCGCTCGATGTCAGCCTGTGAAAGAGGGGCAACATCGTTGAGGTCCCAACGGTCTTTATTCAGGAGCACATCGCGCAGACTGAGGAAGCCGATCGGCGACAGCCACAACTGCGTGAATGCGCACTGCTGCATTCTCGTGAGCGATCTGCGGACGCGCTGGAACTCCAGCTTCAGCATTTTCGTTTCATCAAGCTCAACTGCAAGCCCATCGAGCAGCCGCCGATCAGCATGCTGACAGCTTCGACGAGTTCATGGCGTCCGCGAATCCATTGATCAAGTGCTGCAGGGTCAGGCAGCGCGTCCACCACTGATGCGGGACCAAATGCCTGATACTTTATCAGGAACGCTTCGATGCGGGACTCTCTCAGTCGCTTTGCATCAGCGAGGTAGGCTTCTTTGAGCGATGAGAAGTGTGCCTGCTGCTCAGCATCAAGTGCAAGGGCATCAGCGATCTCCTCGAGTTCTTCAGCGTGCGCGGGGTCAGGAACCAGGCCGTTGGTTCCTTGTGCATGCAGGCTGATCGCGGCGAACAGAAGGAAGGCGGTGACCAGCAACTGGCGGATCCGGCGCATCCAAACCCCTCTCGCTTCAGCCCACGACAACGCGGGGTGTGATGATGAAGTTCGTCAGCAGGTTGGCACCATCGGGCAGAACCTGTACGCCACGCACGCGCTGAATCAGCAGCGTTTCGGGATCAATGAAAATCTCAAACCGGGCACGAAAATCGCCAGAGATGCCGTCGCCGGATTGAAGATCCAAACGCAACATGTCTTCGTCCTGCACGCGCACGCGTTCTGCATGCGTCGCAGTAAAACCTTCATCAATCCCCGCGCGGAAGTTGGCCAGGGGATCTTCCATAAATCGCAACCCCATATGTGGCGCCAGCCAGAGGTCATATTGCAGTTGCATCGCTTCTGCGCCAACGCCACACAAGAGACCATCAAGTCCCAGCGGCGAGTGGCCGGCCTTCTCGACTGGACGTGTCACAGCCAGCCTGCCATTTTCGTTGATGGCGCAGCGGACAGTCGTCTCTTCAACCTGCGCAGGTTCGCCATCGCGAGCAGTGACCTGTTCGATGACAACATCATCTTCATACACCTCGAGCTGCTGATAGCGCGAGATCAGCCGCGTGAAGATATCGCCTGCATCAACCACACAGCCCGCGGCGTCCGGATCGTACGATTGCTGCAGATGGCGAGGACGCTCTGGTGCATCCTGCTGCAACAGCGGCTCCGCCAGCGCGGGCAGTCCCGCAAAAGCAACAGCCAATGCAGGAACGACTGCGGACAATCCAGCAACATGAAACATCACAAGGACTCCTTTGCAACCCAAGAAAGGCTCGGCTACCTTTATAGTATGACGCGCCAGACGCTGATTCGCACCAGAAATCTTCGCCATTTTTCACATCAGCAGCGCCATTGACGCTGCCCTCCCGCGATAGCAGCTCGCCAGACGTCCTATCCAGGCAAAACCAACCCTTCAGCATCCAAATCGGCTGCGACGGCGAGAACAGTCGCGCTGATCGAATCAAGCCCATCCCAGCCACACTTACTCCATCTGCGCAGCCATATGAGAGCCAGCCATTCGGGAGAACAGGGCAAGTAGGTGTACGGCCGTCTCGTGATCCTTACGTCATCGTCGGCTTGAGCCCGGTCGCGACATCGCGGCCAACCAGCGTGCTTCTGCGTGCGTGGCTGAACCACCGGGCCAACACCGTCTCAAGTAACGCGAGCAGCATCACAATCACCAGCAGCATTCCCGCGATCGATTGGCCACCTGCGCCCTTGCGCAGCTGCGCTGCTGGATCATCAGCTGCAAACATGCTCCAGTCACCTGACGTAGCCAACCAGTTACTCACTTCAACTTCACTGTGCGTGTCAGTGCGAGCTGCCCTGGCATCGACATTCACCGCGAGCGTGCCCACGTTCTGTGCTGCTGCATCCATAACGGTGTACAGGCCTGCGCGGGTAAACGGTTGACTCGGCCGCAGCGCTGCATCAAGGGCAATCGTCTGTGAATCGGTACTGCTGCCATCTTCCGTAGAGCCACCTTCGGGGCGCAGCGACGTTGCTCTGCGATCGACGCCAGCAAGTGCGGGATGATCGCCAACCTGAATGCGGCGTTTTTGCATGATGAGATTCGCGCCCTGCCGCACCGTTTCCTGAAACAGCGGCACAAAGAACATCTGCGTGGGGAGATTGGTCCATCCCGGGAATGAAGGTGTCGTCGTGAGCATGACAACCATGCCCTGGCTGTCGGGCGGCGTACTTGCGCCAGCGTCCGCGCCTGCAGCATTGCCATGCTCATCAGCACCGGTATTCGACATGCCAGGCGACCCGGCAATCATGAAGGGCTTTCCGTCGCCATAGTTCAGCACCACCGTCGCCTGCGTGTCATCTGCAACAACAGCCAGGCGCTTCTGGACAACGATCGGCCGCACCAGATCATCAAGTTCATCCCACAACAGTCGCATAATTTCACTGCGCGGTTGCTCAGCAGCCATGAGCATGCCATCCGTATGTTCATCGGTCTCCATTTCAAAGCGCCAGGGCAAATCGAGCGTTTGCGTCATCCTCTCGAGCCAGGTGTGCACGTTGACCTCATCGGGTGGCAGGATCATCGCAAGTCCGCCATTGTCGACAAAGTCGCGCAGCGCCTTCCAGCCGGTGTCGATCACACGGTCTGGCCGCACCACGATTGCAACATCGACGCCCCGCAGATCAATCGCATCAAGGCTGCCTGGGGCAACATCAAAGATATCCATCGCACTGGTTTCGCTGGTGCGCAGGGCACGGCGAATCCACTGCCCGGGCGTCAGCCGTTCGATGAGGCCGATGCGCTCGAAGGTTGGAGGCGAGATCATCGCGACACGCAACTTCTCGCGCACGTCCAGCGTCACAAAAGCTCGATTGTCCGCTGCGATCGCGTCGCCAGCAGCTGGCTCGACTGTGGCTGTCAGCCCGACTTCACTGCCGGCTGCCTGTTCAAGATCAAGCGTAAATGTCACGCTGGCAGTTTGCGATCCAGCTTCCCATTGCACGGTCCGGGCATCATCACCTGCCTGCACCGGCCCGTTCAAACGCACGCGGCTCGTGGCCTGTTGCAGTGATTGTCCGTGCCTCATCAAACGCACCGTCACCTGTTGCGAGCCATCAGCTGCGCCTGGCACAATCAGTTCGCGCACCGGTTCAATCGCAACAACCTGCACGTTGTCGATCGCGGTTGCAGCAGGTGGTGAGGCAATCAGCGTGGTGAGCTTTCCGCTGCTGCTGTCATCCGCTTCATCAGAAAAGAGACGGGGCAGCGCTTCATCCAGAGCAACAGATCCCCTGCGGAAGTCGCTGAGCAGATACACCGCAGTCGCCAGACCATCGCGCTGGCGTTCAGCGACGAACTGCTGCGCTCGCCTCAAGGCTGCGGTCACATCTGTCGGCGCTTCGGATGGCGTCAGACTTGCCAGGAGCTTGATTGCAGCTGCGTGATCGAGCGAGGGTGGCAACAGCGGACTGGCTGCCGGACGCGAAGCAGTGATGATGCCAACTGGATCAGTCTCGCTGAGTGACTCGATGATTGACGTTGCAGTTCTGACATGGTGATCGAGGGCCGTGCCATCTCGGTCGGTCTCACCCATGCGTGCTGACGATGCCAGGCCGTTATCGATGACGAAGAGGACAACGCGGTCGCGCTCATCGCCGATGACGCCTGCAGCTTCCAGCAGCGGCCGCGCCAGGGCGAACCCCAGCAGTCCGACGATGAGGCAGCGTAACGCAAGCAGAATGATCTGTTCGAGTTGCAGTCGCCGCTTGTTCTTGCGCAGCGCTTCCAGCAGAAACCGCATGGCTGCCCATTCGATCGGCCGTCTGCGCTGGCGTGCCAGGAGATGGATGATAATTGGAATGGCGATCGCGCACAATCCAGCAATCGCAAGACCAGCAGTGACAAACGTCATGCTGTATGGTATCGCCCATATGTTTCGCAGGTTGCGGCCATTGCGGGCCACAGCGCCCTTACATCTCCGCAGATCAGCCAAACCCGATCAAACCAAACCAGGCGATCCCGTCGTTCGTTCGGGTCGAATATGATTGAAGTATGGGAAGGCTTCTCACAACCACACTTCGCCGTGCCCAGCGGCGAATGCGACTGGGGAAGGCGCTGCACAGCTGCGCCATCGGCATCAGTGTGGCTGCGATTGCTGCGATCGTTGTGATTCTGCTTGAACGATTGCAGGTTCTCGAACTGCCGCGCATCCTGATGATCGCGGCGGGATTGCTTGCACTCGGCGGGGTGGTTGGCGGAGTGTTCGGGTGGCTGAGCGGACCCGACATTGAAACTGCGGCTGCGCTGGTTGATGAACGTTTGAAACTCAAAGACAGGTTGGGAACAGCCCGCGCCCTCGAAACAGGCAGCGCTCGCGCAACCGAGTTGGCTCCGCTGGTCGAGCGCGATGCGGAAGTGGCTGCAGCTGGCATTCATGTTCCCCACGCAGTGCCGGTTGTGCTTTCGCGGACGTGGCTGCCTGCGACCATTTTGAGCGCGTGCGTTGTTGCAGCTGGCGTGTGGCTGCCCGATATTGCGCTCGCGAAATCCGCCGCAACATCTGAGATGAGTGAAGAAGATGCTGCTCAACTCAGCAAAGCCCTCGAGCAGGCAGCTGCAGTCCTGGATGGCGCGATCAATGTCCTGACGGCTGATGGAAACAGCGCGGGCGACGAAACTACCAGCGCAGCAGCGAACCCAGCTGATGTGCTGGAACAGTTGCGTCAGGAACTGCTTCGCGAAGACGCAACGCCGGAGTCGTTTACAGCTGCGCGTGATGAAGCGGCCCGCGAACTCATCGAAACTGCGGACAAGCTCAGAGAGCAGGCTGAGCGGGAAGAGCGAGCACTGGCAGAGTTGGCACGTGAGTTCCAAAGTGTGCAGCAGGCTCAGCAGCCGCCAGGAAGTGACACCCCACGCGCCCATCCCGACGTTGATGCATTGCGCAACGCATTGGCTGAAGGCGACTTTCAACAGGCGCAGCAACTTGCGGACTCGCTGCGCGAACGACTTGCGACCATGCCACCCGATGAGCAGCAGCGTGTCGCAGATGATCTGCGCAGATTGGCTGCAGAAATGGATCCTGCACAGATCAGTCAGGAAAACGACGTAACGCACCGCGATCCTCAGCCGCAGAACGCGGAAGAAGAAGTACAGCGGCTGCGCGATGCTCTGGCTGAGCAGGGCGTCGATCCCCATTCCATCGATGAACTTTTGCGTTCAGCCGAGGAAAGGCAGCAAACTCAGCAACAACAGGACAACGATCCCGGAACGGATCAGAGCAACCCTGCTGCTTCCAAAGAAAGCATCGAAGAAACACTGCGACAGCGTGGCGTCGATCAAGAGACGGCCCAACGGCTGGCAGATGAGATCATGGAACAGAAGAGGCATGAAGAGGCTCGGGAAGACGCCCGCCAGTCTCGAAATGAGATCGCAGATGCGCTGCGCAAAGAGGCCGCGGCTGTCGAAGAGGAACGCAACCGACAAGAAAACAAAGAGCAGCAGCAGCAACCTGCGGGTGACGAGCAACAGCCACAACCCAGCGGCGATCAACAACAACAGCCGAGTGGCGATGAACAACAACAACAACCCGGCGGCGATGAACAACAACCACAGCCCGGCGGCGAAGAACAACAACCACAGCCCGGCGGTGATGAACAGCAACAGCAGCCCGGTGGTGATGAACAGCAACAGCAGCCCGGTGGTGACGAACAACAACCGCAGCCCGGCGGTGAGGAACAACAACAACAACCCGATGGTGAGCAACAGCAACAGCCAGGCGGCGACGAACAGCAACAGCAACCCGGTGGCGATCAACAGCAGCCACAGCCCCGTGGCGATGAGCAACAACAACAGTCCGGTGAAGAACAACAACAGCAGCAACCCGGCGGCGATGAACACCAACAACAACCAGCCAATGACGGGCAACGCCAGCAGCCATCCGACGGTTCACAGCCGGGCGACACCGACCCGGAACACATCGACGAGCAGTCGAGTCCCGGCGACAGCCATCCCGATCAGCAGCAGGAGCAGCCGCTCCGCCGCGAGCTTGAACGTCTGCAGCAGCGTCAACAGCAGGCTCAGCAAACGCGCGAGCAATCGGAAGCAGCCCGCGACGCTGCCAAACGCCTCTCCGAAGAACTGACCGCTGAAGAACGCAAACAGTTGGAAGCCTGGTCGCACGATCGAGATCGCGAAGGTGATCCCAACAATAATCCCAACAGTGATCGCAACAACGATCCACGCGGCATGCCCGGCATTGATTCGCAATCATCGCAACCGCCCAGCGCGGATGCAACTGCTGGTGATGATGATGCAGCTTCGCAGGAGATTCCCGTTGATCTGCGCGATCCCGATGCGCCCGACCGCATTGCATCGGACTGGCTGAGTGACGATCGCACGCTTCCAGATGATGAACCCGGCCGTACAACAGCTTCGGGCGCTCGTGATGACGCAGGTGCCTTGATCGAGCGTGCACGCACCGCAGCCGAGCGGGCGGTGAACGAATCGACCGTCCCCAACCGATATCACGACTTCATTCGCCGTTACTTCAAACAGCTCGACCGTGCGGTGGAACCCGACAAAGACGATGAAGGTGAGTAGCGGCTGATTGAACTGCCTGTGGCAACGGGCATTGCGCGCCGTTTTCTGTACGGGCTTCTTCAAAGAGAGATCGCAACCGACTCTCTTGCAATGTGATCGGACAGTTTTCTGACTTTTCACTTGGAGTGGGGCCAGCAAGATGATACCATCGCGCTGTATGCCCAGGGACACTCGCCGGCGACGAGCCGGTTCAACCATCGTCGAAATCACGACGTATCCGACAGCCGTGCGCTATCTGCTCGAACGCACCAGTGTCGAACACATGCGCCGCATCAGCATGAAGGACCATCCCTTCAAGCTCGAGCGCATGACAGCACTGCTTGACGCGATCGGTAACCCGCAGGCAGCGACCTCCATGATCCATGTCGCAGGGACAGTCGGCAAAGGCTCGACTGTCGCGATGACGGCGGGCATGTTGCGCGGCTGCGGACTTGTTGTCGGCTCGTACACAAGTCCCCATGTCGAGGACATCCGCGAACGCATCACCATCAACAATGAATGTATCAGCTGCGACGACTTTCAGGATCTTGCAACGCAGCTTTCTGTTGCAGTGCCCCCACTCGACTTCGAGCCGAGCTTTTTCGAGTTGATCACAGCCATGGCGTTTCAGCATTTTGCGGTGCAGGCTGTTGATATTGCAGTCATCGAAACCGGTCTGGGCGGGCGGCTGGACTGCACCAACGTCATCACTCCCGAGCTTGTGCTGTTCACCACCATCGACATCGACCACACGCATCTGCTGGGGTCGACGGTTGCGGAAATCGCGCGCGAGAAGGCAGGCATCATGAAGCCGGGCGTCACTGCCATTTCCACTGTGCAACACCCTGAAGTGACCGAAGTTCTGCGGGCTGAGGCGGCCCGCATCGGCGCGCCGCTCAAGATGCTCGAAGAAGACATCGACTTCAGTTATCGCTTCGGTTCATCAGATGGCCGTCGCCCGCACGCGCAGGTCTCCCTGACAACACAGACCAGTTGTTTCGAGCATGTTCCCTCGCCACTGCCCGGCGAACATCAGGCGCTTAACTGTGGCCTGGCTTTGGCTGCTGTCGATCATCTGCGCGGGCGTGGGCAGAAGTTTGATGATCTTGCGATGCTGGCTGGTCTTGAGCGCGTCACATTGCCGGGGCGCCTGGAACTTGTCTGGGAAGAGCCGCGCATCCTCGCAGATGGCGCTCACAACGCTGCTGCACTGGCAAGCCTGGTGCGATCGCTGGGAACGCAAATTACCTACGACTCAATGATCTGCATTTTCGGATGTTGCGAAGATAAGGACATCCCTGCAATGTTCGATCAGATCGCCATGGGGGCTGACAAGATGATCTTCACCCGCGCCCGCGGCAACGCCCGCGCAGCTGATCCTGAAGAACTCACCCAACGATTCGCTGATCGCACAGGCAAGGACGCGCAGCACGCACCAAACATTGAGGCGGCCCTGCACCTGGCGATCAAGTCCGCACAACGCGGCGATCTGATCTGTGTCACCGGCAGTTTCTACCTCATCGGCGATCTCAAAAAATTTCTTGCCACCAAAGTCGCCACGACACCAACAACAACCGCAACCACCACCATCACCACAACTCCATGAAACGCTCCGAACGCTTTATCGTGTGTCTTCAACTCTTGGTGTCAATGCTGGCGCCACTCATCGTGAGTGGGTGTGGCGGAAACAGCTATGCAATTGAAGGCCGCGTGGTGCGTGGCGAGTTGCCGTACATCACGCTGGTTGCAGCGGATGACCCTGCGTTGGAATTGGGCGAGGGGATTGATGGTGCTCGCATCACCCTCATTCGCGATCCCAATCAACTCAATCGTACTGCGGCAGCATCAACCCGCAGTCGCGATGGTGGCTGGTTTGTGCTTGATGTGCAGAGCTTTGGCGCGGGATGGATGGATGAAGAATGGGAGGTGCAGGCTGCCTCAGGAAGTCGAGCCGCCCAGACGGTGTTGCGCCTGCCAGCCCGGCCCGGTGGAAAGGTGTTGCTGGTGATTCTTGCGCCAGGCGCCCTGCCCAGCGATGAGAATCTCATGGGCGAAGTCGAACGCTATCGTTGATGCAGCAGCAATCTCGCGTTCTGCTGCACGCGCTCCAACTTCTCACGATTGCTTATGCCTCAAATTATCCGTAACAACGCGCCTCTGCTGATCGCACTGGTCCTCATCGGCATCGGTCTTCTTGCAGCCATGAACACGCAGAACAATCTGCTCTTCTGGGTGATCGGTCTTACGGTGGGTGCCCTGACCGTCTCTACTGTGTACGCCTTTCTGAGTTTGCGCAAGATCGATGTCGTAAGGCTTGATCCGAAACATGGCATCGCTGGCGAACCACTGGTGATGCGCTACGAACTCACCAGCCGTCACCGCTTTCTGCCTGTTTTCAACATTCAGATTGAAGAGATCGAGTCGTCGCGCAGCGACAGCAACTGGCACAACTTCACAGCGCCAGCCCGAGCGTGGGTGATGCATCTGGGGCCTGGCGAAACCCTGCATGGCGAAGCAGTGATGTGGCCCATGCGCCGGGGCGAAATGAAACTTGCGCGGCTGCGCATCTCTTCAACATTCCCCTTCGGCCTGATCCGAACCACCCGCAGGCTGGACGAAGCCACGCACACGCTGATTTTCCCGCGCCTGTTTTCGCTGCGCAAACGCGTGCTTGATGCAATCGTCCCCGCAGGACCACTGGGAGCGCGGCTGTCCAGCCTGGCAGGGATGGGCGATGACTACTTCGGCCTGCGCGAGTATCGCCTTGGTGACAGTCGTCGGCAGATTGCATGGAAGCGCTCAGCTGCCAGTGACACACTGATCACGCGCGAACGTTCGAAGCCAAGTCCGCCACGTCTGCGCGTCGTGCTCAATCTACTGCAGCCAACCAGCGCGCTGGACGCAGGCCGCCCGGCTGATGACCGAATCAGTGGCCGCGATCTTGAAGAGCGCGCCATCAGTCTGACTGCTTCATTTCTTGAGTCGGCGGCACTTGCTGGATTCGAAGTGGGCCTCACCGTGCTTGGCTGCGCTGCCCCCGTGACGCCACTCCGCCGCAGTCACTGGCATATTGAGAAAATCATGGGCTCGCTGGCATCGATCAATCTTGATGCAGAGCGCGATGCGCAGACCGTGCGAAACATGGCCGATGCGGAGCGGGCCGGGCTGGTTGTCATTCATGCTGGACAGGTGGACCCTTCGGTTGTTCGTGGCGACGCCTGGCACTTTACCGCGATGCACATGATGCAGTTCGTGCAGCCGCGCGCTGCAGTGGGCACGCGCGTGGCACGGGCCGGTGAACTGGAGCATGCAGCATGACCATTCTGCGCTGGTTTCCCACGATGGTGTATGCGGTTGTGATTCTCGCGATCGCGAGTTTCTTTGCAGCCCGCGGAGAAGTGTCGCTGCTTCTGATTGCAGGTGGTCTTGCTGCTGTGAGCTGGTATGTGTGTGAAGGCCCGCGCGGGCTGGCCCTGCCACGCATGATCGCAAGTCTGTTGATTCTCGCTGTCTCTGTGGGTGTGATCCCCGACCTTGCGAATCATCGCGATGATGTCGTCGGCGTGATCGGCCGCTACGCAGTCTGGCTGTCGCTCATCAAACTTTTCGAGCGCAAACGGGCTGCTGATTATGCGCAGCTGCTCATGCTGAGTCTGGTCTTGATGTTGGCTGGCGCATTGCAGACGCGTTCGCTGTTTTATGGCCTGGGATTGATTGTGTACTCCGTGCTGACTGTGCTGGCTGTGTTGCTGTATCAGTTGTACGCTGGGAATGAACGGGCTCTCGCGACGCGGATGCAATCTGTCCCCGTTTCAGCCCGCAGTAGTGTGCTGCCCCCTTTGCGGCCAGTCTTCGGACCGGGAGTGCGTCGCCAGTTTCTGCTGTTCACAATCTTCGTCGCTGCGATTGGGATCATCGCAAGCACCATCTTTTTTATGGCGTTCCCACGGCACATGGGGCACGGCATGCTGCAGCAGTTGATGACGCAGGCAAGTTTGAATCGCACCGGGTTCGTTGATCAAATTTCGCTCAAGACTGGTGCCCGCATCGGCGACTCCAAGACGCCTGTCTTTCAGGTTCGTGTGCTTGCGGGCGATGGCAAACCCCTCGAGAATGGACAGCCAATCTATCTGCGTGGCGGCGTGTTGGAAGAATATGACGCTGAATCGTTCACATGGGCGATGTCACGATCAACTCGCTCCCGCACGCGCGAAGGCACTGCTGCCTCCCTGGGATTCACAGCCTTGGGCGTTGGACGCATGAATGTTGGGGCGCAGCTGGATGAATACACCATTGAAGTCACGCCACTGGTGCCGATGAACGATGTCATCTTCGCTCCTGCATCACCCGTCGCGCTGTCGATGGCGTCGGAAATGGACTTCACGTTCAACCAACGGACCCATACACTCACGGCCAACGCGCGCAGGGCAGGCAGTTACACCGTGCGAACGGTGCCGCGTCCCAGCCCCAATCTATTGGTGTCGCTCAATGGGGGCCTGCCCGTTGTGCTGGGCACGCTGCGGCCGTATGACAACGCAAAGGTGCGAGAGCTTGCCAGCAGCATTCTCCGCGATGCTGGCCTGGCTGCGGAACAGCCGCGCTCATTTCCCGAGCGCGGGACCTACGCACGCGATGCTGCGCGCGCATGTGCTGCATTTCTTGGTTCGTTCACATACACGCTTGATCTCAGCGATGTAGTGATTGAGGGCGATCCGATCGAAGCGTTTCTCTTGTCGTTCAAGCGCGGGCATTGCGAATATTTTGCATCAGCCCTGGTCGCGATGTTGCAGTCACTTGGGATCGAAGCGCGTCTGGTCACTGGCTTTCTCGCAGCTGAATTTGAGGGTGATGGCTATTACCGGGTGCGCGAATCACACGCGCATGCATGGACGGAAGTCCACACCACTGAGTTTGGATGGGAACGCGTCGATCCCACGCCAGCCAGTGTGATCGACGAACTGTCTCGAGTGGACGAATCACTGGCCGGCCGAGCCCGCGGCGTATATGAAATGCTGGATTCCAGCTGGATTCAGAACATTGTCGATTTTGACGGCGCAAAGCAGACCACGCTTGCTCAAGGGCTGTCGATCGGTCCGCTCGACTGGCTGAGCACGCAAAGTGAACGGTTCAGCGAGTGGCTGCGCATGTTCATTCGACGCTTCGGCTGGGCGGGCGGCATGCAGTTGCTTGCCATCAGCGCCGCGGTTGCGGTTGCCCTCTTAATTCTCGTGCGGGTGATTCGCAGAGCACGTCGCGTGCGAAAAATGCTCCAGTTGCAGAACGTGCACGGCGAAGAATATCGCAGACTCTTGCGTTCGCTGAGTTTCTACATCGACATGCTTGATCTGTTGCAACGAGGCGATCTTGCCAAACCCGACTGGCAGCCGCCACGAGCCTGGGCAGATGTCCTGCACGGTTCGCGCCCGGATGTCGCTATGCCTGTGGCAGCATTGGCAGACCTTTTCTACACAGCCCGCTTCGGCCATCAGCCACTTGATACTGCTGATGAAGCAGCCGCAGCAGCCGAACTCGACCGCCTCGCAGGCGCGCTGGGAGTTCGTCGACACTGAAATGTGCATGAACGTTCCACGCAACGATCACGATGACGCATGCGCTGACTGGCAACCGTTTGATGCGCTGGAAACCGAGGCCCAACTCAGCGGCCTGCAGCAACTGTTGCGCGATCGGCCAGCGCAACATATCGTTGACCTCGGCTGCGGCAGCGGACGCATGCTGCTCCCTCTGCTTGAGGAGGAACATCACATCATCGGAGTCGACCACGATGCACGCGCACTTGCCGCGATCACAGCGCAGTTGCAATCACAGTCGGTGGACGTGCGCAATCGGGCAACCCTCATCTGTTGCGATATGCTGGACATTCCGCTCGAGGCAGATGGCCAGCCCGTGATCGCACCCGGATCGTGCGACTTGGTGCTCTGTCTTGGGAATACCTTCATGTCGATTGTTGATGTTGCTGCAGCGGCTGGTTTGCTTTGCCGCGTTGCAAACTGGCTGAGGCCTGAGAGCGGACGGTTCGTCATCGATGATTTTCCCCACGCAGCCTGGGCGGAGATCGTCGAACACGGCACCTGGCAGAACGGCATCAGCGATGATCAATCACAGCAGATGATTTTCCAGCCGGGCGATGATGTCTTTGCCCTGCGAACGGGCTCGGCTGTTGATGAAGACAACTGGACGATCAACGAAAGTGATCGCTGCTTTCGTATGTGGTCACTCGGGCTGCTGCAGTTCATTGCCCAACAGGCGGGGTTTGCCACGCTGGTTCATGACGCAGAGCATCATCTGATCGTGCTGCAGCGATGATGATGTTGTGACTTCGTGGGTATTGTCATTCCCGCGCAGGCGTGCCGGGTGCCACGGCTTCGGCGATAGCCAAGCCGTGCCCGCCGCGCAATCAACGTGCGAACCGGCTTTCGCGACTCGCTTCCATTCGCACGGCTTGCCCTCCGGGCGAGGCCGTGGCACCCGGCGATAAGAGTGTCCTGACTTCGTGAGTGTTGTCATTCCCGCGCAGCGCGGGGACGACGCGCGCTCGACGTCGCAACACTACGGCTTCTGTTCATCAAGCAGAATCGCCATCAGTTCATCCTGGGCCTGGGTGTAATGCTCGACCGATGACGAAAGCTTGGCCTGAAGTTGTTCCAGCAGCACGGGGTTGTCGTTGAGATAGGCTTTGTGATTGGTGATGGCCCGATCGATCATCTCCGAAGCCATGCGCAACTCAGCAGCGGCCAGCGAAAACTTCGTGGCAGCAAAGAAGAGGTTTTCGTTTTCAAGCTCATCGCGCCCGGGACGGTAGAGCAGCCGCCAGGGGCTGCTGCGCAGCTCGGTGACCGCGAGTTTCATCTCCGTTGCGCTGATGTTGAGGTTGGCCATGGTGTTCTGCAGACCCGGGGCCAGCGCATCAAACTCCAGTTCAATGCGGGCTGCGGTGCGCGAGAATGCATCGACGCCGTCGTACCCGCGATCCAGCAGCATTTCAACTTTGTCAATGGTGGACTCTGAGACTCGCCTTGCAACTTCCTGCACATCCTCGCTTGCGCCGCGCAGGTTCTCAACAAACGCATTGACGTTGGGTCGGTTGTACTCGACCAGATTGCGGACATCAGCAACGCCGGACCGTGCATCACTCATGAACAGCGCACCATCATCCATGACGAGATCGAGCTTCTCCGAAGCTGCGTTAGCATTGAGCAAAGTCATCTCGACGAGATGGGCCCAGCGAGGCCAGGTGCGGTCTGCCTGAGCCATGATGGAGTTGAAGCGCTCGATGGCTTCGCGGGCTTCGCTGAGCATGGGGACAATCTGCTCGTCATACTCGCGCGAGACATCCGGCAGGGACGATGTGAAGGTATCGATGTTGGTGATGATTGATGTGGTCCGTCCTGCGTTCTCCGCTCCGAGCACCGTTTCCAGAAAGCCCGAACTGGTGCTGCCAACCAGCCAGTTTGACGAGTCTGTGGTGAGATCAGCCACGATGATGGTTGAAGTATTGCCATCTTCATGAACCGCAGCGTTGCCGATCGATGTGATCTCGATCCACGCCTCGGGGCCCAGAAGGCCGCTGTTGACATATGCACGGGCGTTGGAGAACAGTGGCACATCGCTGTCGAGCTTGAACTCAACAAGAATGGTCTGATAGTCGCGCTCAGCCCTGGCCACGCCCATCCTGTCCTCCCACTGCGCTTTGACTTCGACGCTGCTGACACTCCCCATAATCAGGCCGCCCACGCGCACGGTGGAGCCAGGGCCCAGTGCCTGCACGCCCGATGAGACCGGAAAGGTGACGACGTATGACTGCGTGGGGTGCAGCCAGGTCGACCACATGTCGCGCAGGGTTGCAATCACAACAAATGCCAGGGCAATCGTCAACGTGACAAAGATGCCTGCGCGCACATTATTGCGATGCCGTTCTGATGAAGTTGACATGGATGTGTTCCCTGAGAGGCTGCAAACGTTGCATACAGCGTATGCAGCGGGACGGTGCGTGTTTGTTTTCCAATCGCAGCGATTGCTGTGGGAATATCAATCGCGAGTCAGCTGTCCGCGAACCGCTTCATGTACCCTTGTGCTTCCTGAGCAGGTGAATATTTTCGATTCGCAGATCGCGATCGACAGCCTTGGTCATGTCATACAGCGTCAACGCTGCGACGGAAACTGCAGTCAATGCCTCCATCTCGACGCCCGTTCGCGCGGTCACGACTGCCGTTGCAGTGATGCGAAGGTGGGTTGCATCAACACGCACAAACTCGATCGCGACGTGATCAAGTGGCAATGTGTGACACAGCGGAATGAGGCGGTCGCACATTTTCGCAGCCTGAATGCCAGCGATGCGGGCGACAGCCAACCCTTCGCCCTTGGGAAGATCAGCTGCAAGCAAACGATCGAGCGTTGCTGCGCTGCTCACCGTAAAGGTGCCTTCAGCGATGGCCTCGCGGCGAACCGGCGGCTTGTCGCTGACATCCACCATAGATGCTCTGCCCTCTGCATCAAGATGTGTGAGCTTGTCGCTCTTCACGCAATCACCCGAGCGCATACGAGGGAGTATCGAGCATCAATAATCTGCGTGACGGTCAGGCTCAGCACGGGTTATTCTCCTTGTTTCGCTGCCTGGCGTGCCAGATCAAAGCCAGCCCGCTTGTCACTTTGCCGTGGCACTTGTTTGTAGATCACCTGCCATGTCACGCCCTCGATTGTATAGGCAGCGCTGTCACCCACCGCAAGGACTTTAACTTCTCCATTGGCGTTGATGCGGACTTGCTTGTAAACGTCGACATACTGAAGTGAAAAGGTGTTGCCTGGCTCGACGATCGTGACGCTCTCACCTAAGCCCAGCCAGAAGTCCGCACCCGATGCTGCGCCTTTGGTGTTCAGCGCGTCGGCTTTAAGTCGCTTCACTTCATCGCTGAGGATCATGCTACCAAGGGCCAGGCCCATCGACTTGATGCTGAACGGCAGACCCCCGCGTTTGCGCGGAGCTGGCGTGGTCGCCTGCTCGGACGGTGAGGCATCTGTTGGCAGGTCATTGGAGGTTGATGCGGTGGGTTGCATGGGGCAAGAATACTCCCGATCCCGCTTCGCCGCAACGATTATTCGCCGGCATCCTCCATGTCCATGCCAGTTCCCCGCGCTCTCGAGCGAAGCCGCTACCATGGCTTAATCGTTTTCTCCTTATACTCGCTCGAATGTGTTGAAAAGCAATCATGGTTTCCGGCATCTCGCTCGCCAATAAGTGTCAGCTGCTTTTCGGCTTTGCAGTGGTCGTGATTCTCGGTGCAGCCTTGGCTGTGCCCTGGCTGTGGATCGACTCCCTGGCAACTGAGAGCAAGCAACAGTCGCTGCGTGAACTGGCTGATGCCTGGCTGGGTGGCAAGTTGCTGGTCACTCCCGAACCAGCCAACACGGACACCAACGCTGATCCAGCCAATGGCACTGAACCGGGCACCTGGTTGATGGTCTCGCTTCCATCGCAGGCTGAACTTGATGATGCAATTGCGGATCTGACTGGTCCGCCTGAGGATTTTGCCCAGCGAGCCTGGCAATATCTGCGCGATCGCGACGAAGAAACCGAATACCTCGAAACAGAAGATGAGATGGGCATTGATGTCGATCGCTATGCACGCAGACTGACTGACCTTCCCGATCGTGAAGATCGCAACGGCCCGGCAAGCATCTCAGCCGATTCGGATCAGCTCATTTTTATTATTGAACGGCGTGGAGGCGCTGCATCGGGAAAACTCCTTGTCTCGCGCATTTATCTAGTTGCGGTCTGGCTGGCTGCGAGCCTGCTTGCGATTCTTCTGTTTTATCTCATTCTTACCAAGTTGATTTTTTCGCCCGTGCGGGCTTTGCGCGTGACTGCTGAAAAGGTGCAGGCTGGCGACACCAGCACTCGTGCTGAGATTCATACTGGCGATGAGTTTGAAGAGTTGTCAGCAGCATTCAACAGCATGCTCGAACGCATGACTGAGGGCCAGGCTCGCCTGCAGATGATGAATGAAACGTTGGACCTTCGCCTCGGCGAACTTGCAGAGGCGAACTTCGCTCTGTTTGAATCCAATCGCCTTAAGGGTGAGTTTCTTGCAAGCGTCAGTCATGAGTTGCGCACGCCGCTCAACTCGATCATTGGATTTTCGGAGCTGCTCGATGAAATGGCGCGCGGCGATGCAGAAGCTGATCCGAAACGGGCCCGATATCTCGGCCACATTCTCGGCTCATCACGTTCTCTTCTGGAAATGATTAATGATCTTCTGGAAATGGCGAAGATTGAAGCGGGTCGCGTTGAACTCGCAGTTGCCAATACCAATATCAGCGACCTGTTAGAAGGACTTCTCACAATCATGCGCCCTCAGGCAGAGGGACGACATGTCGAGTTGCTGCTCCGCCCAGCGTCTGTGTTGCCTGCCGTCGAAACCGATGCAGGCAAACTGCAGCAGGTACTATATAACTTTCTCTCCAACGCAATTAAGTTTACGCCCGAGCATGGCACGGTGACAATCACCGCCGAGCGCGTCACTCGTTCCAATCATGCCCCGGGAGTGCGTATCGGCGTGATTGATACCGGTCCGGGTATACCGATGGATCTGCAGGATATTATTTTCGAAAAGTTCCGTCAGGCTGATGCAAGTCACACGCGGTCCCATTCCGGCGTCGGGCTGGGATTGGCAATCTGCAGGGAGCTTGCAGAAATGCTGGGCGCATCGCTGTCGGTGGTGTCTTCACCCGGCAAAGGCGCAGCATTTTATGTTGAACTTCCGCTGGTATTTGAAGCCTCACGCCCTCAGCCGCTTATGGTAGATCCTGCGGCGCAGAGCGAGGCACATTGAAATGCCACTTGTCGTCGATGCATATAACGTATTGCACGTGACGGGCGTACTGCATCCTGATCGGGCGGGGGTTGAAGTCGAAGATCTTGTCGAACTTATTCACAACAGCCGCTATCGCAAGGAAGATGTCTGCCTGATTTGTGATGGCGAGCGGCGAATGCGAGAAGCAGAGAATCAGACGAATCAAACCGGCCATCTGCGCGTTATCTATGCCGGCGCAGGGCGATCCGCTGATGATCAGATCGAGCTGATGATTGATCGATCCAGCGCCCCGCGCCGGCTTATTATCGTGACATCAGATCTCAGGCTGGTTCGGGCTGCCAAGCGACGACGCTGCAAGCAATTGCGGTCGGACGTCTTTCTTGCCCAACTGGAACGCGATGCACACAGACAGGTCGGCTCGCGAACGGCACGCAGACACAGCGAACGACTCTCAGACGCTGAAGTGCGCTATTGGCTGCGAGTTTTCGGTTTGGATGATGAATCTGTGTAAGGAATTCCAATACCATCGAAATCGATCTGATTGTTAGCGATCGTCGACCGGGAGTTCGGGGTATCAGAACGTCTGCGAAAACGACAAGCAAAAGACATACGCCAACTGTAAGGTCAGGCAGCAGGCCGGGAAAGACAAAGAGTGTCATCGCAAGCGTGCCGACGTGTTGTATGCGTGGACCGGTGCGTGCCTGTGCCAGCGAGAGATGATGACGAGACAGAAAGAGCGTCTGCAAAATGCCATTGAGGAACATCACGATAAAGCCCGGGAAAAGCACACACATGACCCACAGAATGCCATCAGGATCACTCCGGGTTCCAAATGCGGTGATGCTGGTCATGATCACAACAATGAACGCTGGCCAGCCGAAGCGCAGAAGCAGCGAAAACTTAGTTGGCGGCGGTCGATTGCAAAGATCAGCTCGGGCGTAGCTCGATCCGCATTCAGAACATATGCCACTTTCTGCTGGCGGTGTCAGGTCGTAGCCGCACTTCGGGCAGAAGTGAAATGCAGCGTCGTTGGGAAGGAACGTGACAGGTGCAGCGATGGGATCGCTCACTGGATTGGCGGAGCGTGCGGGAGCCTCTTCACGATGCTCATGTCCTGCCGGTTGATCCATGGCGGTGGAAGCATATGCAAGGCTGGCACAGATGCCGGGAGGAACGCACGCTCCACGGGAATAGGGGATTTTGCTGCGCAATAGATTCGCGAGATTGATCGTCACCCGGGCCGACACGGCCCGGCTCGCGTTTTGTGATCATACGATCGTGTGCGTGCGGAACTCGGCGGTGCATTGACACACACACTCGACCTGATACGCTCCAGCATCATGCCAAGCCAAGCAATACTCGTCATTGGAATCGACCTGGGCGGAACCAACATGCAGTTTGGCGTGGTGGATGCACAGAACGGCATCGTCGGGCGCACCAAGAAGAAAACCATGGCCCAGAAGGGCAGCGACGAAGTTATTGCCCGCCTGGTTGATGGTGTGCATGATGCGTGTACTGATGCAGAAGTTGAGCTTGCAGAAATCGCAGCGGTCGGCATCGCAGCTGCGGGCGCAATTGATACGCCCAATGGAATGGTGTTGAGTTCGCCCAACATCGGATGGGTCGACTTCCCGTTGCGTGATGCACTGCACGAAAAACTTGGCAGACCCGTCGTTCTTGAGAACGATGTGAACGGCGCTGTGTGGGGCGAATATTGCCTTGGCGCGGGGCGAGGGTGTTCGGATGTCTTTGGCATATGGGTGGGTACGGGCGTGGGCGGCGGGCTGGTTGTGAACGGCAAGTTGCATCGCGGTCACTTCTTTACAGCAGGCGAGATCGGGCATGTGGTTGCAGATCTTTCCCTGCCGCGCGGCGCAGCCAAGGTCGAGGAGATCGCCAGCCGTACCGGCATGTCGCGGGCAGTGATCGCGCGGCGTCATGCGTATCCGGATTCAATCATGCACGACCTCATTTCGCCGGAGCGGGGCATCTATCGCTCGAGGATTCTCAGCAAGGCCCTTGAAGCCGATGATCAGCTGATGACGGAAGTTGTGGCTGAGGCAGCGCGCACTTTGGGCGTTGCGATCGCAAATGTTGTGACGCTGCTCTCGCTCGAACGCGTCATCCTCGGCGGCGGCGTGAGCGAATCGCTTGGCAAGCCATTCCTCGAGTCGATCCGTAAGGCGTTTGAAGAGCATGTGTTCCCGGATGATCTCCGCGCCTGCGAGCTCGTCCCGACCGCACTCGAAGATGAGGCAGGACTCCTCGGCGCAGCCCTCCTCGCACGGGAGGCTGTACTCGTGAAAGCACAATAGCCGTGCCCTGCGCGGCGGACTGTGCGGCATCGCGGCTTAGCGCGTCGACGGCCTGGGCGGCCTTTGTCGAAGGCGGCGAGGGTGGGTGTTGAACGCCGCCAGGCCGCTCAGCGCCAGGCCCGCGATTTCGCAGCCAGCGCCGAGCACAAAGAACTTCAGCAGATTGGGGGGTTGCTCCGCCATGATGGGCAGATTGTACGGCGATCGGGCCAGCGGTGATGCAGATGCAGCGCGGCGAGGGCGTGGCCGTCCTGCGCCGAAGTGGTTCAACATCCCCTGCCCCCCTCCCCCGCTTGCGGTTTCTCGGGCCTGTTCAATGACACGGAATCATCGGGTACGTCACGCATCGCAGGGGGCCGGAGCGCGACAAGTCGCGGCGCTTCGTAGGGGAGCGACAATCGACGACCTCTGTGGTTCACTTTTCCTCAGTCCATTGCTCGGCGATGGTCAGGTACTGGTTGGCCTCGACGGCTTTTCGGGTGATGGTCTTGCCTTGCCAGGTGATGACCATGTCGACCGCGGGGACGTCGCCAAGGCCGAAGTGGGCGAGGGGGACTTCGCCGCTGGAGTAGCCGTTGCCTGAGGTGATATCGCTTCGGGCGATGAGGTGTGCCGGGTCGCCGGCGTGGCCTGGGGTGTAGAGGCGGACGGTGGCGCCGATGCCGTCGCGGTTGAAGGCTTTGCCGTCGCCCTGGACGCTGATGCCCAGGTAGTGGCCCGTGGCGCTGGTGGTATTGCGAAAGAGCGCTGTGGGTAATTCGGTAAACCAGGCAGGCAGGAGCATGTCGATGAGGCCATCGCGGTCGTAGTCGGCTACGGGGCCTGGGGCGTAGTAACCCAGCAGGCGGTCGAGTGGCGGGAGCTCCAATTTGAAGCCTTCGCTGTTGTCTGCGTTGCGATTCATCGCCATCACCGGCTGCGTGCCCAGTTCGGGGTGATCCCAGACCATGGCGCACATGATGTCGTTTCGGCCATCGAGGTCGACATCGCGGATGGCGATATGCGCACCTTTGACGGCGAGCCCGGTGCGGCCTTTGGTGGGCCAGAACTCGGGCAGGCCCAGCTCTTTGGTGGCGTGGCGAAAGCGTGGGAGGCCTTTGTCGTCGAAGCCGTCGTGGAGGTAGACGCGCATCTGGTTGGGGCCTGAGTGGACGGTGGTGACCAGGTCGAGTTGGCCGTCGCCGTTGAGGTCGCCGAATGCGGCTCCGCAGGTGAGCGATTCGCGGTCGCCGCCGGTGGGTTGGAGGAATCGGCCCGCGTCGGCTTCGACAAATTTGCCCTCGGCGGTGCTGACAAAGAGGCGGTTGGCCTGGGCGATGAAGAAGTCGGTTCGGCCGTCGTTGTTCACGTCGCCCAGCGCCATGCCGTAGCCCGTGGTGCCGGTGTCGGGCATGCCCAGTTCGGCGGTGATGTCCTCGAAATGCCAGGGTTTGGTCTGGCGCAGCACGACGGTGCGGCCGCGGTTGCCGCCCTGCCGACCGTAGGCGCCATCGGTGACGATCATGTCGAGGCGACCGTCCTGATCCACGTCGATCAGTGCGATGGTGCGTTCTTCGGAGGGCTGGGGAAAGCCGACGACTTTTTCGGTGATATCGACATAGCTGCCGTCGCCCTGGTTTTCGAAGAAGGCGGAGGGATAGATGCCTCGGCCGCGTTCATGATTGCCGGCGATGAGGTCCTGATCGCCATCGTTGTCGATATCGGCGAAGGCGGCGAAGGTGGTGCGGGCATTTTTCTTGTCGAGGCGGACCGCTTCGTCAGGCGAGAGGGTGAAGCCTGCCGCCTCATTGAGCAGGAGCATGTTGGGCAGCGGCGCGTCGGGCTGGCGGAAGACAGGCCGATCGGCGAATGCGCCGAGGTAGAGGTCTGGCCGCCCATCGCCGTTAGCGTCGCCCCAGGCAGCGCCGTGCCCCAGTTGCCAGTTTTTTGTGTGGGCAAGGATGCCCAGCTTTTCGCTGACATCCTCAAACGTCGGGGCCTGCGGCTCGGCGATCGCGGTGTGCATGCCCAGGCTCATGGCCAGTGAGGCGACGAGGGCGGCGGTGAACTTCTGGCTGCGTGAACGTGCGCAATGCGGGGCCAGGTTGGGCAGGGTCATTCGCCACCTCGTTCAGATGCGGGGATTTCGAGGAGCATGACGGAGCAGAGACCAAAGTCGGGCTTTTTCTGGCCTTTTTGGCCGCCGTTCCAGCCGATGCCGATGGTGCTGCCGTCGGGGCTCACTTCCAAAGCATAGGTGCCTCCGAGGTGGTAATCCCTGGCTTGGAGCAGCGCGTCGTGAAGGAAGGCGATGACCTTGCGTTTGCCGGTGTGGGTATCGAACTGGAGCACGGGCGTGCCGGACTGGCTGCTTCGGCCGTGAGCGCTTGGAGCGTAGTAGAGGTAGCGTCCATCGGGGCTGAGTTTGCATGCTGCGGTATAGAGCGGGCCAGCGACAAAGGCGTCGGTGAAGGCTTCGATCTTGCCGCCGGTGGTGGCGTCAGGGGTGAAGGAAATGATCGTGCCCCGCTGGCTGATGCCCCAGGCTGTGCCCTTGCTGGTGAATCCGCTGGCGGCGCGGAGGGTGCCTCCCGCTGCGGGCAGCTCGATTTCGGTCTGGACCACCTCATTGGCGTTGGGGTCGTACATCGCCAGTTTGCCGCCGGTGTCGTACCAGGCCCGGCCATCGGGGTGGGTAAACAGCGAGCGTGCCTTGGTCGGAGCGGGCCCGCCAAAGAACTTGAGCTTGTTGGCGGCAATGTCGTAAACAAAGAAACGTGACACCTTTTCCGGGGCGTTATCGCCAGGCGAGTTGAGGCCATAGAAGCTGTGGCTGGGGGCGTGGTAGGTCATCGCAGCCACGCTGGAGAATGGCACCGCGTGTGCGTAGAACTCAGCCTTGTTGGTGGCTGGGTCGTACCACAGCAGCGGGTCGCCCATGTAGCCGACCTTGTCGTTGTGGCCCCGGGTCGAGCCGCGGTAGCCGATGGCCCAGATTTTGCCGTCCCTGTCTTCATAGATCGGGGCATGAACCTTGCCCGGGGCGTACATGCCCTTGGCGACGCCGGTAATGGCGTTGATGTCCATGACAGTGGTGATCTGGCCGGTCTCAGAGTTGACGCGGAAGACCAGGCTCTTGCCCGTGGGCATGTCGTGGTCGCCGATGGAGACATAAAGCGAGCCGTCGCTGGCAAAGAGTGCATCGCCCCACGAGGACCACAGCCGAGCAGGCTGGGTCTGGCCAGGCAGCACCGCGAAGCGCACCCTGGGCGCGACCTTTGCAACCGTGAAGTCGCCGCTCATGTCCGTGGGCACCCGCAGCAAGGCGTCGGACTTGATCTCTTCAAGCTTCGCGGTGTTGACTACTTCGCCAGCTACTTCGGCGGCTTCTTTGGCGGGGTTGGCTTCGTCCGCCAGGCTCGGCGACGCCGTCAGCAGCGACGCCAGCAGGAGCCAGAGAAGCGGTTTCAGCCCCAGGGAATACAGCTTGGATCGGTCGTGGGAGGTGCTCATTGCGGACATAACGAATGAGAACCTGGGTTCTTTCAGCCGTTCTGGCGAGTTTGCACCCTTATGAGCCGCTTTTGCGTGCGATGCGACCGGGAGGCTGAGAACGGGCACGGATGGCACGTTCCTGGACGCAGGCAGGGCACGTGTTGCGCTGCTTGGCCTGGTCAGGACACGGCAGATTCGCGACTCTTTGACAACTTTCTTAGATCGCGCCTCGAAAGTCGCCCCCCGAGCTGGCCGATAGGCGGGGCATGTCCGTTCTTCCCAGCAAAGGCACACCACCCGATTCGCCGATAATCCCTGTACAGCAGGTGCTCGAAGAAGCCCGCAGAAAGTTCCAGCACGTGCTGGAGCGGTGGGCGTTCGACGTGCTCGTGCTGCGCAAGGCAGGCATCGATCGGTGTTCGTGGTCAGCTATGCACCGGCATGGCGAAATGGATGACGACCTCGACTGCAGCGATCTTGACGACGAATGCCCTGCCGCCATGTTCTGCGCGGGAGAATAGCCATGGGAACAATCACGCCAGGGATCGGCCTCATCAGCGGCATCGACACCGCAACGCTCATCGAGCAGTTGCTGGCGATTGAATCGCGTGGCAAGTTTGCATTGCAGCAGCGCATCGGACGGCTGCAATCACAGCAGACAGCCCTGCTTGATATCAACGCGCGCCTGCTGAACTTCAAAGGCGCTGCAGCAGACTTCCGAACCAAACGCATCTTTGAATCCGCAACCGCGCTCAGTTCCAATGAGTCCGTCCTCAAAGCGACTGCCAAAGCGGGAGCAACGCCCGGTTCGTTCCGATTTATTGTCGATCGTCTGGTGAGTTCATCACAACAGCTCTCGCGCGGCTTTACAAACCTCGACGATTCGCCGCTCGGACTGGACAGCATGACCTTCGAGTTGGGGGGCGGCCGCGTCGCAGGCACAGTCGACCTGGCATCACTCAACGGGGGCGATGGTGTGCGGCGTGGCAAGATACGCGTCACCGATGCGGCTGGCGCATCTGCAGTCGTCGATCTTTCACGGGCTGGCGAACTCGAAGAAGTGATCAACGCAATCAACAGTGCGGATGGCATCAACGTCACGGCCCGCATTGATGGCGATCGCCTGGCTGTCGACGACACCTCGGGCGGCGGGGGATCGCTCACCATTGAAAATGTCAGCGGCTACTTTACCGCAACTGATCTTGGCATCGCGGGCAGTGATGGTGGCAGCGGAAGGCTTACCGGCACAAACATCAATGCGATCAGCACCGCAACATCGCTTGCATCGCTCAATGATGGCAATGGTGTCCTCATTCAGTCTGGCCTGGGCAACGTTGATTTTAAGATCACCGATCGGGCTGGGAACGCCCACAACATTACCCTCGGCCAATACGACAATGGCGGGACGATTGAAGCAAAGGTCGTCACCCTCGGCGATGTCATTGATCGCATCAACACCATCGCGGGTGGGGCAGTCACCGCAGCCATCGCAGCAAATGGCGTCAGCCTCGAACTCACCGATACCACCGGCGGCAGCGGCAACTTCGTGGTCGCAGGTGGAGGGACCAATGGCGAACAGACCGCACGTGACCTCGGCATTCTCAACGGCGGCGTCGCCAGCGCGACGATCGATGGCGATCGTGTGGTCGCAGGAATGGGGTCAGTCCTGCTCAAGAACCTCAACGGCGGTGCAGGTGTGTTTGGCAGTATCTCGCCACTGCTCCCACAAACGCCACTCGCTTCGCTCCTCAATGGCGCGGGCATCTCAACCAACGGCAACAGCGGCCTGGCTGACCTGCAGGTCACTGATCGCGCCGGCGCAACGTACGATGTTGAACTTGATGGCCTGAGCACAGTGCAGGATCTCATCGACGCGTTCAACACTGCAACTGGCGGAACAGTCAGCATCGCCATCAGCGGCGACGCGTTGAAAGTAACCAACAGCTCGAATGGGCTTCTTTCCTTTTCTGTGAAGGACATCAACGGATCACTGGCTGCCAATGACCTGGGCATTGATCAGGAAAAGACCCCCCTCGAAGGCAACAGTTTCACCGGCAGCGATACCAATCCGCTCGTCACTCCCACAATCTCCATCACCAACCGCCTGGGTGTCGAGACAGTTGTCGGCCTTGGCGGTGGTGAGAGTCTTTCCGATATCGTTTCAATCATCAACGCATCAGGCGCAGGGGTCACCGCTTCACTTAACGATGCAGGCAATGGACTGTTCATCACCGATACCACAGGCGGAAGCAGCAATCTTATCATTGACGGCGACGCGGCAGGGATGCTCGGCATCGCGACTGATCCGGCTGGTGTTGCAGAGGCAACTGTCCGCGGCAGCAACCTGCAGCATCGCTACGTCGCAGGCTCGACACGTTTGAGTGAACTCAACTATGGGCGCGGCATCGGTACTGGATCGTTCCGCATCACCGACGCGACAGGCAACAGCGCTGTTGTCGACATTGGCTCAGACGCAGTCACACTGCAGGACATCATCAGCGAAATCAACTCCAAGGGCCTTGATATCAATGCCCGTGTCAATAGCAACGGCGATGGTCTGTTGATCGAAAACACCAGCTCGACCGGCATGCTTGCGATTCGTGTTGAAAACGTCTCCGGGTCAGCTGGACGTAACCTCGGCATCATCGGAACCGCTGCGGACAGTGGCAGCAACAACTTCATCGATGGCTCGTACGAACGCACTATCACCTTCGAGTCAGATGCAACGTTGAAAGACATTATCACAGCCATCAACGATGCAGACATTCCCGTAACAGCGTCAGTCATCAACACCGGGAGTGGGACGAACCCCTATCGACTCAGCATCACCTCACAGGTGAGTGGCGAGCGCGGCGAACTCAGCATCGATGGGCATGGCTTTGACCTTGGCCTCTCGACGCTGCAGCGCGGCCAGGATTCACGTGTCTTTTTCGGCTCGGATGATCCGGCGCAGGCAGTCATGATAGAGAGCAGTTCCAACTCGCTCAATGGCATCGTGCAGGGTGTCAACATCGACCTGACTGCAACATCTGACACAGCAGTGACAGTCAATGTCACGCGCAATACGCAGGCCATCGTCGATGGTGTCAAGCGGCTGGTGACAACGTTCAACGATGTTGTCGGCCGTTTCAACCAGTACGACAGCTACAACGCAGAAACCGAAGAGCGGGGCGTCCTGCTGGGCAACTCGACGGTGGCCCGTGTGCGATCCCAACTCTATCGCGGCATTCAGAAGAGTGCAATCGGCGTCGATGGTGAGTTTCAACGTCTGTCACAGATCGGCATTCGCGTTGGAGCCAAAGGCGAACTCAAACTCGATGAAACCGCATTCCGCGCAGCCCTCGAAGAGGACTTCGAGGCTGTGTCCGATCTCTTCGTGGCATACGACCGCGAGGTTGTTGAGGAAGAAATCTCGCCAGGCATCACCACCGGCGGTCAGACCGAAAAGTTCAACTCACTGGGACTGGCTGAGCAGCTCAATCAGCTGCTTGATCGACTCACCAATCCTGAGAATGGGGTGATGTCGGCTGCTGATGACAGTTTCGATTCCATCATCGCGCAAACCAATCGACGCATCGAACAGTTTGATGTGCGCCTCGAAGGCAAACGCCTTTTGCTGGAACGCCAGTTCGCAGCCATGGAAAAGGCGCTGGCACAATTGCAGGGTCAACAGGGCGCCCTCACTTCACTTTCCAACGCAGCACTGACTGCAAGTCTCAGCGGCGTTCGCCGCAGATAAATACACCATGAGTGCAACGACCACAAGTACACCTGCGCAACAATCATATCTTCGCACGCGCGTGCAGACAGCGCGGCCGGAGGAACTTCGTCTCATGCTGTTTGATGGCGCGTTGCGCTTTGCGTCGCTTGCCCGGGCTGCCATCGAAGCCAATCAGCCCGAGCAGACATATGAAGGCGTTACCCGTTGCCAGGCGATTCTGCTGGAACTCATCAACTCGCTGCAGTCCGAGCATGATCCTGAACTCTGCAGCAACCTCAGCGCCCTGTACACATTCATGTACACGCGGCTGATGGAAGCATGCAACCAGCGCAGCACAGATATTGTGGATGAGGTCATCAGCCTGCTGCAGTATGAACGCGAGACGTGGCTGCTGCTCATGGAGAAGCTGGCTGCAGAGAATGCCTCAGCTGCTGCTGCATTCCCAACAGGAACAGCCGATGCCCCAAACAGCGGGATTAGCGTGCAGGGCTGAACGATTGGGCGGACGCTTGCCTCGGCATTCCAGCCCACACACCCCACCCCCCGCCAACTCCAACCAGACGCACTTGCAGCAGGTTTGCGATCTGTGTACAATCATCATGACCTGTTTGGAATGGAGTCCAACATCATGCAAAAGATTGCACACGCGCGCACATGGATCGTGGCTGCCCTGGCCCTCACCTTCTCACCACTCCTCATCGCAACGACAGGCTGCGCCCCGACAGCAACCTATCCGCCTGTCGAGGGTTCGTACGGCCTGAACACGCCCACATACGAGCCAGTGCCAACCATCATGGCTGATGCCATCCGCTATGTGCATCTGCATCATGGCAGCAACCATCCCCTGGCGTTCAACCTCCCGGCTGGCACATCAGCCAAGACCTACGACCGTGTCATCAAGCGACTCGGGGCGGGCAAGCCGCAGACTGCTGGCGACGAATGGGCGTGCTACATCCAGCAGGTACGCTCGCGCGGCCTGAATGCAGAGGCAGATGTCATCTTCGCGCAGGACAACGCGCCGCCTGCGTTTCTCACGCTGTACCTGCGCAAGCAACTGAACAATTACTCAGTGCAGCATGTCAAACGCTGGCAACTGCCCGCTGAACTCCCCGGCCCGAACTGGCGGCCCGACCTCGACACGCAGCAGCAAGAGAAGGCTGAAGATCAAAACGCAATCGCGCAGGTTGATTAGTTCACCAGGCCGCATACGCAGCCATTCGGATTGAACGTCGAGACTTCGTCGCGATGATGTTGAAGGTGGGTCCGGGCAACCCCTTGGGCACGTTGTACCTCCGCATGCGGTCACTTACGCGATCCCTTCGAGGGCTGGCTGGCTTTGTTTTCGGACGATTCCACCAGCCGATCGTGACAGGGCCGGGCGTCCGGGGTATCTCATATACTACCGCATCATGTACGAAACCTGCCAGAACCATCCTGTCCATCGCTCTTCCGGGCGTTCTAGAGCCATCCGAATGGTGGCTGCGGCTGTTCTGGCCTGGGTGAGCGGCGCTGCATCTGCACCTGCATACGCCAGCGACGACGGCGTGGCCCCGCCGCCCGGTCCGCTGCCGATGAGCATGCGCGAGGTGCCGCCTCTGGCTGATCAGATGGAACTGCCAGCTGATGTCGAGCTTGATGCTCGGGCCGAAGCGCGCGACTATGCAAGTGACATTCGTCAGCTTCGTCGCAAACACTTTGGCCGCATCGAGAATGCAGAGATCAGAGCGCGCGGCATCGAACAGATTGCAGAGTTCACCGATCCTGCTGCGTTTCTCATCCTCTTTGATGAGCTTGGCAGCGAGCAGGATGATGTGCGGCTGGCCCTGCTTGATCATTACAAGTCGCAGGGCGACTGGGGACAGGCCGCGCTGGGTTTTATCGTGCTGCATACCGATGATGAAGCGATGCACTATGAATCGCTCAAGCGCATTGAAGGTCCGGTGGGGCCGCCCCTGCTGAATGTGATTGATGCAGGCTTGCGTTCGGACCACGATTTTGTGGCCAACATGGCAGGGCGACTGGCGGGGCATCTGGATATTTTCGATGCCATTCCACTGCTGATTCACGGGCAGGCCCGCAACGGCCCGATCAGACGGACAGGCGATCAGGCGTGGATTCTGGTTGGCAATCAGCGTGCGTTCATTCGCGCGTTGGTTCCGATCGTCGGCGAGAATGGCGCCGCATTTATGCCGGTGCCTGGCGTGTTGACCGATGGCGTGGTGATGCGGATTGTCGAAGCAGTTGCGATCATTTACCGCACCGAGATTCACACCACGCTGGTCGCAATGACCACGAAGGATTGGGGCCGTTCAACCGCTCACCTGGGCTACGACCGGGAAGCCTGGCGACAGTGGTATGACCAGGAATATCTTCCCTATAAAACGGCTCAGTATAAAGCTGAACAACTCGCCCGTCAGCCGCACCGCAAAGTGATCGACGAGAAGTGATTCTCGTGCCAATCCGCGTATGATGAACGCAAGGAGACCGATCATCATGCGCAACTCGCGATCATTATCACTGTTCATCACATGCACACTTCTTTGCGTTTCCGTGTTGCTGACACTGGGGGCTGCATTGCAGGATCAGGATGATGCAGCGACATCGAAAGATGATCGCCGCAACCCGCGCAGCCTTCGTGCTGATCGCGGGGAGTCGCAGGGGCCACGCATGGTGGCAGGGGCCATAGAGTTGAATGAAGATCCGCTGCGCGAGTTCGAGCGTCTTGAACCGATGATTGGCGAGTTTACATTTACCGGAAAATCCTGGCAGCGGCCCGACGCGCCAGCCAATGAATATCACGGAACATGGACCAACAGCTGGACGCTCGGTGGGTATTACATGCAGTCGCTCCTCACGATTCTCGATCAGCGCCGCCGCGGCGAACCTTACACAAGTATCGGGATGATGTGTTACGACGCAGCCACACGGCGATACGAAGTGCAGCAATATAACAACACAAGCTCCACACGAATGATCCGCAGCGGCAGCTTCGATGACGATGGCCCTGTCCTGACAATGGAAACACGATTCAACGGCCAGGCAGCAGATGAGCCTGCAACCTCGAAAGTGACGTTCGAGATCGTCTCCGATGATGTGTTTACCTACACCGGCTGGCAACTGACTTCAGATGGTGTCAACTGGTGGAAGACCTTTGAAATCACTGCAACACGCGTGGGTGCTGAATCGCAACAAGAGACCTCGCCATCGGAAGAAGAAGAAGTGATTGTTGATGATGATGATGGCGATGGCACGGTGTAAAGTAATCCTCTGTGAGAAAGTCAACATGAAGATCATGCGTTCCTTTTATGTTCTTGCATGCGCGTGGGGTGTATCGCTTGCGGGCAACTTCGCCGTTGCTGCGCAACAGGACATCGCGCCCATTGCCCCGCCAGTTGCTGTTGCTGAGCAGGCATTTGAAGTTTCTGATGAAGCGGTCGCAGAGCTGATCAATGACCTCATCATCGCCCCCGAATCCGACTGGTATGGCGTGTATGTGCAGGGAAACAAGGTCGGGACGGCACAGGCATCAGCCGAACGTGTCGTCGATGTTGATGGCGTGCCGGCTGTCCGCAGCCTTCTGGATGCAACGATGAATCTGCGAGCGATGGGCGAAGATGTCACCATCGAGTTTTCCTATGAGATCCTCTTTGATGCACAGCCGCCCTATGCGTTTCGAGCAATGCATGTGCGGGAACTCATGGGCGATCAGGGCCGCGAGGTTCATGTTGTCCGAAGCAATCCCGGCGGGGATACCCAGCCTGGCGGCGACATGATCGCGACAATCACCGAAGCTGGCCAGACCAGCACCCGCAATCTGGGCGAACTCGATCATTCGATCCACGACTATTTCGCAACAGATATCTGGATGAAAACCCAGCCGACGGTTGGCGACGCCATCACCTATCCATCGTTCGATCTCAACTCACTGCGCATGATGAGCGAAACCGCAACCGTCACAGGCATCGAACATGCCATGGCTGGAGGCGTGCCCCTCACCTGTTTCACACTCGACATCGCAGACTCCAATGACGATGCGTATGAAGTTGTCGTCGATGAGCATGGCACATGGCTGACGCTGGACTTTGGCGGCATGGCCCGCTTTCAGCTCGAACCCGAAGCCATTGCCAAACAGCGTGATGCATCAGTCGACCTCTTCATCAGCAACCTCGTCAAACTCGATCAGCCGCTTGGAGATGTCACAACCATCCGCACACTCGTTCTGGAAGTTGATGACGAAACAGCAGAACGCATCGGCTCTGCCAGCGGGCAGATGATCGATCGCGATCCACACACCGGCCGTGCACTGCTTATTCTTGGTCACGAATACCGAGAGGCTGCGGATGAAGCTGCCATCAGACGCGCGCTTGAAGCGACAATCGAATCGCCAGCAGATCATCCCGACATCAAAGCCCTGGCTGAGCAGGCTGTTGCAGGGAAAACAACCATCGAAGAAAAGGTGCAGGCACTCATTGACTTTGTTGACACTTTCGTTCACGACGATTACAACGCCAATCAGTTGAGTGTCCTTGATATTCTCAGAGTCAAACGTGGCGATTGCTCCGAGCACGCAGCGCTCTTCACTGCTCTTGCCCGCGCAGTTGGCATTCCGTGTCGTGGCGTTGAAGGGCTTGTCTACATCGGCGACGAACATCAATCGTTGGGTGGACACGCATGGAACGAAGTGGTTCTTGATGGCTACTGGCAGCCGGTCGATCCAACCTGGGGTGAACGCAACATCAACCCATCACACATTCGATTCCCGACTGATGGGAGGGGCGGATCGATGGCAATGTCAGCCATGCCACGCATGCGCATGCGGGTTGAGCAGATTGTTCGAGAATGAGCCCCGGGCCACAACCGCGCTGGCCTCAACTCTTCACACGATGCACAAGCGTGTCTGCCTGCATGGAGATGCCACGCACGCGGCTGCGCAGGGCCTCGCGGTTGGGTGCAAACCGTTCTGCAACCTTCATGGTGACCCAGTCCTTCTCAACGAGTTCCGCGATGGACACAGTGAAGTCGTGCATCCCTTCATGTTCCGAGCCGTGCATGATGGCAGGCAGATCATCATCTTCGCCTTCGCGAATGCGATCAGCCACGATCGCAGTGTTGAGCAGCACTTCCGTGGCCGGCACAACCGGCGCACCCTTTTTCACTGATGGGAGCAGTCGCTGCGCCAGAACGCCCCGCAGGCCAGCCGCCAGCGACGAGCGCAGGAACGCATGGTCGGTTTGCGGAAAGAACTCGAGAATGCGCGCGAACGACTGCATGGTGTCAGCCGTATGCAGCGTGCAGAACACAAGGTGGCCAGTCTCAGCAGCCTGGATGCCTGCCAGCATGGTGACGCGGTCGCGCAACTCGCCGATCATGATAATGTCGGGATCCTGACGCACCGCTGCCCGCAGCGCTGTGGGAAAGTCTGGCACATCAAGGCCGACTTCGCGCTGTGAGATGAACGACTTCTTGGGTTGCAGGGCATACTCGACGGGGTCTTCGATGGTAATGATGTTGCGCGATCGTGTCTGGTTGATGTGGTCAATCATCGCAGCCAGCGTGGTCGATTTGCCACACCCAGTCACGCCGCACACAACAATCAGACCTTCATGCGTCTCCTGCGCCAGTTTGCTGTAGATCGGCGGCAGGTGCAACTCATCGAACGATGGCACCTCGGGGTTCACTCGACGAATCGCTGCATGCAGCCCAGCCCCTGCGTGAAAAATGCTGCAGCGGAAGCGTTCGTTCACGCCGGTGTGATATGAAAAGTCGATGCCGCCCTTGTCGCGCAGATCGTCGCGCAGGTGATCGGGAATGATCTCGTTCAGCAGTTGAGCTGTGTCCTCGGCTTCGAGGATGGGTGATTCGATCATGTGAAGCTCACCAGCCACGCGCAGTACAGGCGGCGAGTGCACCTTGATATGCAGATCTGATGCGTTGATTTCCTTCATCTTCAGAAGGAGACGTTGAATTGTGATTGCGCCGAGCATGGGGCAAGTCCTCCACGTGCGATTCCGCAACTGGCACTCAACCAACAGCATCGCAGAATCGCGGGCAGGTGTCAAGCACATTTCGTAGCCGATGTTTGGCCCCGGCCTCGCGATGAATATCGCCCGGCGCGACTACACTCTCAGGGTGAACACCCAATCGACCCGTCACAATCAACAGCCAGGTGCGGGAGGGGGCCAGCCAGAAGGGGGCCAGCCAGAAGGGGGCCAGCGGGAGCCGCGCGTGGTCATCACCGGCATGGGCTGGGTCACGCCCCTCGGGCACGACCTCGCCAGCGTCTGGGAGAAACTGCTGGCTGGCACGTCGGGTGTCAGCCGCATCGACCGCTTTGATGCGTCCACCTTTGCGACAACCTTTGCGGCCCAGGTGCGCGACTTCGATGTGACGAAGTTTGTCGACGATCCAGCCGTTCATGCCAACGCTGGCCTCAACACGCAATATGCACTGGGAGCAGCACGGCAGGCGTGGGATCAGTCCCGGCTCGACACCTGCGCCACGCTGGATCGCACGCGCCTGGGCATTTACCTCGGCGCGGGTGAGGGCGTGCTCGACTTCGACAACTACGCGCGTGCAAATCTTGCGGGATGGGACGCAGAGAGGAATGTTGTTGATGGCGCACGCTGGTATGAAGCTGCATTCAAACACATGCAGGCTGCTGTTGAAATCGAGCAGGAACCCAACATGCCCCTGGCCCATATCGCGCGCGAGTTTGGCGCCCGCGGCCCTGCATCCAACTGCCTCACTGCCTGCGCCGCCAGCACGCAAGCCATCGGCGAAGCGTCGAGCATCATCCGTCGCGGCGATGCAGATGTCATGATCTCCGGCGGCGCTCACACCATGATCCACGTTCTGGGCATCACCGGCTTCATTCGTCTCACAGCACTCTCCAATCGCAACGATGAAATGCAACAGGCATCGCGACCCTTCGATCGCACCCGCGAAGGTTTCGTGATGGGCGAAGGCTCGGGCATCGTGATTCTCGAATCACTCGAACATGCACAAGCACGCAACGCGACCATTCTCGCGGAGATCGTCGGGTATGGATCATCCGCAGATGCGTTCCGCATTACTGACATGCATCCGGAAGGACGCGGGCCAGCTCAGGCCATTCGGCAGGCGCTCAACCAGGCTGGCATCGATCCAGCAAGTCGCGATGCAGCGGGCCGACCGCCCGTGCATTACATCTCCGCGCATGGCACCGGCACCAAAGAAAATGATTCGATCGAAACCTTGGCTGTAAAGACTGTGTTTGGCGAAAACGCCCGCGACATTCCCATGAGTTCCATCAAGTCGATGATGGGACATCTGATCGCAGCTGCCGGTTCGGTGGAGCTGATCGCCTGTGTCCTGGCGATGCAAAGCAACACGCTGCCGCCCACCATCAATCTGCGCGAGCCCGATGCGGAACTTGATCTGGATTATGTTCCCAACACAGCCAGGCCCAGCCGGGTTGACACAGCCATGAGCAACTCATTCGGCTTCGGCGGCCAGAATGACACCCTCATCGTCACACGTTGGAATGGTTCGTAACGATTCTCCAACCTCACCCCTTCTCAGCTCTCCGACGTTGGAGTTCTGCATCGATGAACCCGTCGATGTCGCCATCCAGAACAGCCTGCGGGTTGCCGATTTCGTGGCCAGTGCGATGATCTTTCACGCGATTGTCGTAGATGACGTATGAGCGAATCTGCGATCCCCAGCCGCGATCCACCTTGCCTCCCGTGGTGGCGTCCATCTCAGCCTGTCGCCGTTCTTCCTCAATCTGATCGAGCTTGGCCTGAAGAATCTGCAGGGCCTGGCGACGATTCTGACTCTGATCGCGATGCGTCGAACTCACCACCATGATCCCGGTGGGAACGTGCACCAGCCGCACCGCTGATGCAACCTTGTTGACGTTCTGGCCGCCCGGCCCACTCGATCGCGCGAAGTTGGAAATCTCAAGATCGTTCTCGTTGATTTCAACATCAGTCTCTTCAAACTCAGGCGTGACGTCGACGGTTGCAAAGCTGGTCTGCCGTTTCCCCTGCGCGTTGAAGGGACTCACGCGGGCCAGACGATGCGTGCCCCGTTCGCACGACATATAGCCATAGGCATACGGGCCTTTGACGTGATAGCCGACTTCGCTGATGCCGACTTCCGTGCCATGCACGCGGCTGACTTCTTCGATTTTGTATCCCATCCGCTCCCAGTAATAGAGATACATGCGATCGAGCATGGTGGCCCAGTCGTTGGCTTCGGTGCCGCCATCACCTGCCTGAATGTAGACGAAGCAGTTGCGGTGATCGTGTTTGCCCGAGAGTAGCGAACGCAACTCGACCCGTTCCATGCGATTGGTCAGGTCGTGCAGCTGTTGATCAGTTTCAACGAGAAGCTCGCGATCGTTTTCTTCGCGGGCCAGTTCGTAGCCGACCTTGGTATTCTCGAACGCTTCGATGAGGTCTTCGAGGTCTTCGGTCTGGGCTTTGAGGAGTTTGAACTCCGCGATGGTCTTCTGGGCAGCCTCCTGCTTGTTCCAGAAGTCAGCTGTGTTCATCTTTTCCTGAAGGGCTTCCCGTTCGCGAACTCTGCGATCGAAGTCAAAGAGAGTCGCGGATGGTTAAAATCCGCGCCTCAAGGTCATCAATGACTGGTTGGTGTGTCTCGTAATGCATGGCGATAGCGTAGGCGAGTGGATAGATGACTGCGCGAGTGTTCTGATGCCGTGGCCGTGAGCGAGCAGGTGGTTCCTCCCCGCAACGAGCGTTCGACCTCAAAGAGCGAGCCGGGCCGTGTCGGCCGGTGACGACCAATGTCGCGAACGAGGTCCGCGCGTTCAACGAAATGCGCCGTTCTGCAAGCCAAAACACCCATCCGCTCCCGACGGTCGCAGCGCAGCGCGTCTATTCCTTCACATGCACCGCCACCTTGTCTGTGTGTGATGTGAATCCGCTGGTGGAGAATGTTGCGACTACAACTTGGCGGAACGAAGTTTCAATCCTGCCATCATTCTGACGAATGTATGCTTGTGGCTTCGACACCGCAA
>JBPCKF010000066.1:0-34929 GCA_051004555.1 Phycisphaerales bacterium
CCAATCACGCTGCTTGTGCAGCGACGCCGCCGCCGAGGTTGGTCCACACTGCGGTTGAGAATGGGCCGGTCTGTGCCTTTGCGTTCATCCAGGCTGCTGCGATCCACACTTTGGAAAGTGGAGCAGATGCAACAGGCACGGTCACTGAGTCTGTGGTTTTGGTGACTGCCTTGCCGACCGTCCATGCACTGAAGTCCTGTGGCGGATCGTCGCCGACCCATGTGACGATATATGCGCTTGCAACGCCCTCGGGTTTGCCGCGTCGATCGGGGTCTGCGAAGTCGCGCAGATAGAAATAAATCGTGTTGTCATCGACGCCTGTCAATGTGATCACAGGCTTGGTCGAAGGGGCGGGCACTGGTGTTGGCGTGGTATCACGGATTGTAATATTAATCTGATCACGCATGGAATTGGTCGTGCCGGGATATGCCTGGATAATGTCAACGAGCTTGCGGATGCCGTTGGTGCTGTTAATAAGCAGTTCGCGAGCATCATTTTTCGCAGTGACGTTGGGCGTGGTTTTCTGATCAGGGTCCTGAATAACCGCCATCGCATTGGAGAAGGTTGTTACAAGTGTCTGGAAGGACCCCTGTTGGCCAAGATCGAGACCCCAAGCAGCGGGATCAACTGCGATCTTTGTGTTCATGTTGGTTGCGAATACGAGAAGGTCGCCATCTTTTGATGGCAGGTATGTGCTGTAGCTGGCCATGATTGGCTCCGTATGACAGTGTGCGACGAAGTCCGCATTTCTGCAACGTCGCAGGAAGCGTCTCCGCAAACGTTGTCGGCCTGTTCGCAGTGCACATTCATTGCAATGAGAAAAAAAGACAGAAAAGTGCGTTCGCCAGTACTAGCCAAGCTTTCGCTAGTACTAGCCAGGCCTTCCCTAGCACTAGCCACGCTTTCGCTAGTACTAGCCAGGCCTTGACTAGAACTAGCCACGACTTCGCTAGCACTAGTCACGATCTCGCTAGAACTAGCCACGACTTCCCTAGAACTAGTCACGACTTGCCTAGCACTCGCCACGCTTTTCCGAGTACTGGCGACGCTCTTCCTGGTATGCGAAGTTGATTTCCATCAGACCGCAGCGCCGAACCGCGCAGCGGGATTCCACGGTCGCGGCTCGTCAGTTGATCCCCCTCACCCCCTCACCCCCTCACCCCCTCACCCCCTCACCCCCTCATCCGCCACCCCGCTTGCGGTTTTTCGCTGATCCGATATGATCCGCCCAAGTGGATGGATCCAACGCACCACATTCTGCCCGGCACCGCCCCCCCCGCCTCGCTGCCCTTCTGGTGCATGTGATGCTCCTGCTGATCGCCGCTGCTGGCCTGCCCGCAGCTGGGCAGGAAACCATCACCGTCAGTGGCGATCGGCTGAGCGGTATTGTTCTGCCTGTCGAGCCCCTTGATGGAGCCATCGCCATCTCGGCCCTGCGTGCTGATGCCTGGACCGTCGACGACACCAAACGTCTGCGGCTGCGCGGCGATGTTGTCCTCAGCATTGGCGACTTCACATTCCACGCAGATGGTGCGGTGATCTGGATCAATCGCATCCCCAGCGCAGATGGCGTCATCAATCAGATCGCAGCATACTTTGACAACGCCCGCAACCCGCAGGGACGGGCTGGCGTCTCTGCGTCGGGCGATCGCCTGCTTATCACCGCATCAGCGCGCGGCGATGTCCTGCTGAATGTCGCGCTGATGAATGAAGGAAGGCCACGCAACGATCGCTTCGTCGCTGAAGGTGAAACGCGGCTGGCTGCACACATTGCAGGCGTGCTGCGCCCGGGTACAACGCTCAAACGCTATCCGCAGGTGCATGGCGGTGCTGTTGATGCAGAGACACGACGTGCACGACAGCGCGGCGAACTTGTCGAGGTGCAACTGCCGGGCGAAAGTGATGACCTGCCGATCATTCATCCCTCCGGTCGTTTTGCAGTTGCAGCAGGTCGCATCGAGGTGCAATCGGGCGAGGAAGAAAACACGTTGCTTGGAAGTGGCGGCGTTGTTGTTGAATACGCAGAAGAGAGTGGCAGACGATTGACACTTTCAGCCGAGCGGGTTGTGGTGTTCACCGATCCCGGCCAACTCAGTGAACTGCCGAGCATAGCAATTGATGCGTCATTCGTTCGAGGCGTGTACCTTGAAGGTAATGTGGTCGTTTCGGATGAGCGGTACACCGTGCGGGCCAACCGCGCGTTTTATGATGTACGAACAGATCAGGCAATTCTGCTTGATGGTGTGCTGCGAACGTACACCCGCGAGATCGCACGCCCTGTCTATGCACGAGCAGAAGAGTTTCGTCAACTCTCGCGCTCACAATGGCAGGCAGAACGTGCGATTGTTTCAACAAGTGAGTTCCGCACGCCGCACCTTGCCCTGGGCGCCAAGCAGGTGACGATTACCGATCGGCCCAGCGATGCAGGCGACGTCGATACAGTTGCACAGACACACATCGACAGTCGTGGCAACACGGTGCGCGTTGCAGGAACGCCCGTATTCTACTGGCCCAGACTCAAAGGCACGCTGAGCGATGTTCCACTGCGCAGCATCAGTGGTGGGCACAGTAAAAACAATGGCGTCTTCATCGAAACGCTGTGGGACCTTTACTCGCTCCTGGGCATCGAACGTGAGGAAGGGACTGACCTGCGCCTGCGTCTCGATGCATACACCCGCAGAGCCGCAGCAGTTGGGATTGAGTTTGAATATGACCTCAGCGAAGCGTCCGGACTGCTCGATCTCTATGGCATGTATGACAGTGGCACTGATCGCACATCTTCCGGCCGCGATGTTGAACATGATGGCGATTTTCGTGGCGTGGTATTGTGGGAACATCAGAGCGACCTCAGTCGCGACCTGACGCTGCAACTGCAGACGTCATACATTTCTGACGAGAGTTTCATCACAACCTGGCGTGAAAGCGACTTCGCGGAACGGCGTGAATATGAGACCAGTGCCTACCTTCGCCATCTCGATGAACACACTGCCTGGACGCTGCTGACCAGTTACGATCTCAACAGCTTCACATCGAACGACTGGCTGCTTGCAAGCAGACCCTGGCAGGTTGATCGCGTCCCGGAACTCACGTATCGCAGGTATGGCGATTCGCTGTTCAAAGATCGCGTCACCTATTCCAGCGAGTATCGCGTCACGCGGGCCCGTTTCAGCTTTGATGAGAGTACGCCCCGCGAACTTGGTGTTCCGGGCGAAGCGTTCGGTCTGGGCCCGGATGATCGCATTGATGAAGCGCTTCGCAGTGCAGGCTTTCCCACACGATTTGTCAATCGCTTTGACACGCGCCATGAAGTTGCGCTTCCCAGCGCTGTGGGAGCGGTGCGGGTTGTGCCATTTCTTGTGGGACGATTTACAGCATGGGATGACGACTTTGCGGGTTTCTCGAGCGATGAAGATCACACCCGCCTCTTTGGCGCAGCGGGCTTGCGACTCTCAACAACGCTGCAGCATGTCGACAACAGTGTGTACAGTGCGCTCTTTGATCTGAATCGTCTGCGTCACATTGTCGAGCCGAGTGTGCTGTTGTGGTATGGCTATTCCAGTCTCGATCAGAGCAATCTGCCGCCTTACGACGTGGAGGTTGAATCGTTGGCCGATGCGTTTGCGGTACGGCTGGGTGTGAAGCAGACCTGGCAGACACAGCGTGGCGGGCCGGGCCGCTGGCGGACGGTTGATGTGTTCAAGGTAGATACCGCGCTCATTCTTGCGTCCGGCGATGCAGATCGTGAACATCCAACGCCCCAGTTTTATGAGTATCGGCCGGAGTATTCGATTCTGAGCGATCATGTGTTTACGCGGGCTGTGTGGCAGGCAAGTGATACGCTGGCGTTTATCACTGAAGCGACCTACGACCTTGATGACAGTCGTGTGGCCCGCGGATCCGTCGGCTTTGAGTTGCGACACTCGCCAATCTTCAGCACATTCGTCGAGTTTCGCTACATCGATGCCAGCGACAATGAACTCCTGGGCGTTCACTGGTTCTATCAGATCACTCCGAAGTATGCTGTGACCGTGTCGCCGCAGTGGGATTTTCAGCGGGATGATTTTCGTTCGTTCCGCGTCACTGTCGTGCGAAGCTTTCCCGACTTTGATCTGCTGTTCATTGCTGACCGCGATGAAGTTCGCGATGAGACATCGTTTTCGCTGTCGTTGCGATTGGCGGAATTCTGATGGTGAGCGTAGAGACGAGGACCATCATCATCGTCCCCTGTTACAACGAAGCTGATCGCCTCGATGCAGCTGCGTTCACGACCTTTGCCCAGGCGCATTCCAACATTGCGTTTCACTTTGTGGATGATGGCAGCAGCGATCAGACAGCTGCAATGCTGCGCGAGTTGTGCGAAGCGCTTCCAGATCAGCTCAGCTGGCAGAGCCTTGATCGCAATCGCGGCAAGGCTGAAGCGGTGCGCCAGGGCATCGTCCACGCGCTCGACCGCAATCCCGATGCTGTCGGCTTCTGGGATGCAGACCTGGCAACGCCGCTCGAAGACATTCCGCTTTTTATCCAGTTGCTGGAAGATCGGCCCGGGCTTCAGGCTGTGTTTGGTTCACGTGTGAATCTGCTTGGGCGTCACGTGCACCGCGCGCTGTTGCGGCATTACATTGGTCGCCTCTTTGCCACTGCTGCGACGATGGTATTGCACACGCCGATTTATGACACACAATGTGGGGCGAAGCTGTTTCGGGCTTCGGATCATTCGCGCTCCGTCTTCGCAACGCCTTTCGTATCGTCGTGGATATTTGATGTCGAAGTGATCGCCCGGCTGCTGCTGCGCATGCATGAGCATGGCGTGAGTGATCCCGGCGAGGTGATATTCGAACAGCCGCTTATGGTGTGGCGGGATGTGGCCGGCTCGAAACTTAAACTGCGACACTTTCTCACCGTTGCGATTGATCTGGTGCGCATCTGGATGAAGTATCCCCATCGAAAGAAGCAGCGTGCAGCGCAAAGAGCGGACGCATGAGCGATCGCTCGCTGTTTATCCGGCCCATCGTCCTTCCAGTGGTTCGCAGCATCCTGCGCCGCATGCAGACGGATGCTTTGCATGTGGGGACATTCAGCCGCGCCTGGCGAATCCTGATCATGATTCCTGTGATGGGCGTATTGGTCCTGCTGACCCGCCTGCGATTGCTGATCCTCAGAAGGCCGCTGCAGGTTCAAGGCACAACATTCTTTGGTGACAGATTTCGTTGCCATCTGCCTGACCTGATTCAAATGTACATTCATCTGTTTGGTGTGTGGGAGCCGGACCTCACTGCGTTCATCGAGCGCAGACTTGAGAATGATCGCGGCTTCATTGACATCGGGGCCAACATTGGCTACTTCACCCACCTTGCTGCAGCGAGCAGTGAAGGAGACATTGTTGCAATTGATGCGTCGCCGGCCATGCACGCAGCCCTTGTCAATAACTTGCAGGCCAATGACAAATCCGATCGCGTGCGCGCTGTACTGGCAGCCGTCTCAGATCACGAAGGCGCGATCAACATCTATGCTGGCCCTGCCCACAACCTCGGTCTCACAACAACTGTCGAGCAGCGTGGTTTTGCCCGCGAAGCAACCATCAACGCATCGCCACTTGGACAACTGCTCGAACCGCACGAAATCGCGCAGGCGCGGCTCATCAAGGTCGATGTCGAAGGCGGCGAGCCCGCGGTCGTTCGTGGCATGACATCCATGATCGGACAACTGCCGAATGATGTCGAAATCCTCATTGAACTCTCCCCCCACTGGTGGGACGATAGATCATTGACACCGCTCGCTGTGTTGCAGCCTTTCATTGATGCAGGGTTTCGCGTATATGCACTGGATAACAGTTACTGGCCATGGCGATATCTCTGGCCGCGGAGTGTCAATCCGCCTCGACGCGTGCAGGTGAATACGCTTGCACAGTCGCGGACGCGCATGGATATTGTTCTCTCACGGCTGGATGCACATGAACTCTGAAACGCCATTGAACGATGCTGCCCGATCACAGCTGGGCTGGCTGCTCAGCGCGTGCCTCATCGTCGTGATGCTCGGCGGCTTGCTCCGCTACGGCACGCAGGTGCTTGATCACGGAAACATGTTCGATGAGGTGTACATCAAGGCGCCGATTGATGATCTGGTTCACAACGGCTGGACTGTTGAGCACGCACTCGACTTCAAGGAAACCAAAGGGCCGACGCTCATCTGGAGCTACGCAGGAATAGCGGAAATCGTTGGCAGTTCGCTGAATGATTACCGTTTGATTTCCGCGTTCTTCTTCATCGCAGGTGTGTTGCCGCTGTTGTGGATTGCCCAGCGCTGTCATGTACATGGCGCCAATCTCATTATCGTTGCAGGGCTGTACGCACTGTTGCCATACAACGCGGTGCTTGGACAACTGCTGATGGGCGAACCGACGTTTGTGTTCGGTTCGCTGTTGCTGATTGCAGTGTTTATGTGGGGGTTTGGCGACTCGTCGGTCAATGAGAAACGCCTGCTGGGTCCCCTGCTGTTTGCGATCGTTCTTTCAATTCAGTTGCACAACCGCGTGCATGCGGTCGCCTTTGCTGGAGCGGTTGTGCTGCTTGCATTCGAGCGCGACCGGATGCGAAGCTGGCCGTGGTGGCTGGCATGTTTGCTCGCGGGCCTCAGCCGTCTGCCACTCTGGTATCGCTGGGGCGGGCTGGTGCATCCGGATTATCAACATATGCACGGCCTGGGATTTCGCATGACCAGCCTCACCTACCTTGCAGCTGCAATGCTGCTGTTCACCGGAGTCTTTCTGGTCGCAGCCATCATGCATCCCGCCTGGAAGCGCAATCTGCGGTTCATCATTTCGGGTGCAGTCGTTGGCGGCATCATCGGCATGATCGCATCACCTTCGCTGCGCATTGACCTTGATGCTTCTGAACGATTTCAAGGTGTGATTGCATCGGCTGTGTTGATTCTCTCAAAATCAGCAGGGGTACACACCATTGTTCTGGCAGGGTTGGCATCGCTCGGCCTGGCATCACTGGGGGCACTGGCTGCGCTCTCCTGGCCAGCTCGGACGAACGCTTCTGTCAGCTCGGACATGATCGGGTTGGCTGGACGACTCACGGTGCTCACCCTGCTGGTGGGATGGTCGCTTTACGCCTTGACACAAGGCTGGGTGTTCGATCGTTACCTGCTGCCATGGGCGATTCTCGTCCCGGTGCTGTGGAGCCGACACCTGCCCCGCTGGCTGATGATCGTGCAGGCACTGCTGATGATGTTGATTCTCGCGCAGCACACAAGCGTGTGGCTGGTGCAGGGCGGTCCGCATGGTTGATTTCGCCGCTGCAGGCCGACAAACCCCGGCTCAATCTCTGCTTTCCCATTGTCCACACCCGCCCAGCTTCCTACATTGTGTCACACAATGCGTATCTTCATGCTTGGCTGGGAGTTCCCGCCATTCATCACGGGCGGTCTGGGGACCGCATGCTATGGCCTCACCCGGGCGCTGGACCGTCGCGGGATTGGCGTCACGTTTGCGCTCCCGCGTGGGGTAGCAGAGACAGCTGCTGAACACGTCCAACTCCTCAGCCCGCAGACCGCAGCCGCCGCCCACCCGGGAGTTGCGCCGGGTTCCCCTCCCATCCCTCTGGCGCAGTCATCCACCACACCAGCAGCGGCGCAACGCTCCTCAGCAGCAGCAGGAGCAGCAGCGCCTTCCGAAGCCGTCCGGGCCATCTTCCAGCATCTTGAACTTCTCGGCATTCCCGTCGCGTCCATCAGCGCGTATGCACGGCCGGGAGGAGGCGGCGCCCCGGTCGTGACCGCAGCTGAGATTGATTTCATTCGTACGATGCTGAAACAGACTGCTCCAGAACGTCGCGAAGAGGCCCGATCACTCGAACAGCGACTCCTTGAAACCGTTCTCCCCGAAGCTGCCCACATCAACACCGATGGGGCGCAACCGGGCGATGAAAATGCTGCGCCGCAGATCGACTATGCCGGTGATCTGGTCGGACAGGTTCACCGGTACGCACAGTTCTGCCTGACTGCTGCGCGAACACAGCAGTTTGACGTCATTCACGCACACGACTGGCTGACGTTTCCTGCAGGACTGGCAGTCGCAGGATTGACCGGCAAGCCGTTGGTGGTGCATGTGCATTCAACCGAGTTCGATCGCTCCGGCGAACATGTGCATCAACGCATTTACGACATCGAACGACGCGGCATGCACGGAGCAATGAAGGTCATCACCGTCAGCCAACTCACCAAGAATACCGTCGTGTATCGCTACGGCATCCCGCCGGGCAAAGTGGAGGTTGTATACAACGGCGTCGAGTTCAAACCCACGCAGCCTGGGCCTATCGGCATCGACTCGCAGGAAAAGATCGTACTCTACTTTGGCAGGATCACCATGCAGAAGGGGCCGGAGTATTTCATCCGGGCAGCCCAGCGCGTGCTGGAATATATGGACGATGTCAAGTTCGTCGTGGCTGGATCAGGCGATATGGCTGGATCGATGATCGAAATGGCTGCCCGCATGGGGATCGGCCACAAGGTTCTGTTCACCGGCTTTTTGCGGGGCAAGGACATCGAACGAATCTTCGCGCTGGCTGATCTTTATGTCATGCCTTCGGTGTCCGAGCCGTTCGGCATCGCTCCCCTCGAAGCGATGAGTCATGATGTGCCCGTGATCATCTCCAAGTCGTCGGGCGTCAGCGAAGTGCTCAGCCATGCACTCAAGGTCGACTTCTGGGATACTGATGACATTGCCAACAAGATTATTGCGGTGCTGCGACATCCCCCGCTTCGTCGAGCGCTCAGCGAACACGGTCGGTTTGAGGTGCGCCAGATTACCTGGGATGGCGCAGCAGAACGATGCGAGAAAATCTATCGCAGTCTTCTGAAACGGTGATGCGGACACCTGCCCGCGCTACACGACGTCGATGCAAAATATTCCCCTCGTGCCTACCGTAGCGATGGAAAGCGTCTCTCACTGAAGCAAGGATTGACTGTACGTGGCCCATCCCAAGCGACATCTTTGGCTTGTCATCATCACTCGCGCGGCTGTGTCAATCGTGGTGCTGGCAGTGGGCGTCGGCGTTTTCGCGATGCTGTTTCTCAGCCGCCCCAAGCCGCCCGATCCGCGCACCGACATTGCTCCCCCCACTGTTGCGGTGATGCGGGTTGCTGATATTCCCATTGAGCGACAGTGGGTCGGCTACGGGACAGCTCGCGCGCTTGTGAGCGCTGAGGTCGCGAGTGAACTCAGCGCTGTGATTGCAAATCTTGATCGTGAACGCATCGCCGTCGGCCGCTCGATTCGCGCGGGTGAGCCAATTCTGAAGCTGCGCGAGATCGACTACAAGAGACAGCTTGACCTTGCTGAGAAGCGCCTGGCGGATATCACAACGCAGATCGACCAGATGAACCGCGAGAAGGCAGGCGTGGAAGCGCAACTGAACCTTGCCCGTGAAGAGTCAGCCATCGCACAGCGAGATGTTGATCGCGTGCGCGACCTGATGCGGAATGAGGGCGCGCGTCAACTCGAACTCGATCAGGCCATGACGCGTCTCACCGCAGCCAAGCGAATCGAAGAGCAACTCACCGATCAACTCAATCAATGGCAGCCACGTCGAGATCGCCTTGATACGCAGCAGGAAATACTGAGCGTAGAACGCGACATGGCGCAGACGAACGTTGATCGCACAACTATCGAAAGCCCGATCACAGGCATCATTGCATCCGTCCATGTCGAACAGGGTGAACACGTGATGGCTGGCAAACTTGTTGCCCGCATTGTCGGCCTGGATGTCATTGAAACGGCAGTCCGCCTGCCATCCCAGGCCCGCCCCGATGTTGCAATCGGGGACAGCGTGACACTCACGCCAGCGAACCGGGCTGCATCTGCCAGCGATTTGACAGCCACCGGCCGCTCCTGGAATGGACGCATCACACGTTTCTCTCCCGATGATGACGCTGCCACGCGAACATTTGCTGCGTTTGTTGAAATCCGCCAGTCATCAGAGAGTGATCGCAAATTGCTTGCGCCGGGCACGTTTGTCGCAGCCACCGTCATCAGCAGCACGCCCGAAAGGCGCACGATTGTGCCGCGAGCCGCGGTGCGCGACGAAGCGGTGCTGGTTGTGGAGGACAATCGCCTGGCGCGACGGCACGTTGAAGTTGATTACTTCATTCGTCGCTCGCTTCCCGCGCTGGCGCTTCCCGGCGAAGAGTACTGGGCAGTGCTGCGCACTTCGCTCGAGCCCGGCACGCTGGTCGCGCTCAACGGTGCGATCGACATTGCTGTCGGAACTAAGGTGAGCGCCGATTGCATGAATGACGGCAGAGATCGCGCAACTGCCAAGGACCTGCAGCCGTGAATCTTGCCCGCTTCGGCATCCGTAAGCCCGTGCCTGTCAACCTTCTGATGATGGCAATCATCATCGGCGGCGCGTACGCAGGCCTGACCATCACGCGCGAGTTCTTTCCTGATATCTCGCCTTCTACGGTCTCGATCACGCTCCCCTATCCGGGCGCAACACCTGTTGAAGTCGAAGAGTCGATGGCGCTCAAAGTCGAGGACGCGGTTGCAGACCTTGATGAAGTCAAGGAGATTCGCACATCACTCTCAGAAGGTGGCGGCGGAGTGGTGGTCGAACTGCGCTCTGGTGTTGATGCCCAAAGGGGACTTGATGAGATTGATCGCGCCATTGACGGGCTCACCGATCTACCTGCGGAGGCAGAAGAGATTCAGGCTGTCGCGTTCGAGCCGCGGATGCCTGTGATCATGGTCTCGCTGTATGGGCAGTGTGATGAGGAGACGCTGAAACAGGGCATCCGCGGCATCCGTGATGACCTCAAGACGCTGCCGGAGATGGGCGAGATTGCCATCTCAGGCATTCGTGGGTACGAGTTGCGGGTCGATGTGAACTACGGCGCCCTGCTTGAGCATGGCATCAGTCTGCCACAGGTCGCAGGCGCGATTCGCGGCTGGATGCGCGAAGTGCCGGGCGGATCAGTTCGCACCGATGGCGGCAACATCAATGTCAGAACGCTTGGCGTGCCAGAGACTGCAGCAGCGATTCGCGAGATTGTTGTTCGGGCTGGTGCTGATGGTCAATCGCTGCGAGTGGGCGACATCGCGCAGGTTCGCGAGGATTACGTTGATGTGCAGCTGGGCAGGCGATTCAACGGTGAATCGGCTGCATCACTGGTGGTTTTCAAAGTTGGCGATCAGGACGCGGTCTCGATGGCGAAGATGGTGCGCGCCTATGTCGATGGCCGGAACGGCAAGCAGTTCCACGCGACCGCGCTTGAACATGCCATCGGTTCACCCCGCAAGAAGGCACACGAACTCGGTGCAAACAGCACAGCCGCCCTGCCCGGCGCATTGGCGACGCATTCAGATCTGGCCCGCTTCATTGAACAGCGTCTGAATCTGCTGTCGCGCAACGCGTTCTGGGGAGCTGTGCTGGTCTTTGCACTGCTGCTGATCTTCCTCAACTGGCGGGTTGCCCTGTGGGTGGGTGTTGGGCTGATGACCGCTGTGTGTGGAACGCTGATGCTCATGCACATGACTGGGGTGACACTGAACCTCATCACCATGTTTGGTCTCATCGTCGTATTGGGTCTGCTGGTGGATGATGCCATCGTCGTGGCAGAGAATATTCAAACGCGTCACGAAGCGGGCGAAGATGCGCTGGAAGCTGCTGATGCCGGGACCAATCAGGTCTTCTGGCCGGTCGTTGCCACAGTGATGACGAGCATCGTTGCCTTTCTGCCTCTTACGTTTATTGAGGGTCAGATGGGCGACCTCATTGGCGCGCTGCCCATGGTCGTGGCGTGCGCCCTCTCGATGAGTCTTGTCGAATCGGTACTGATCCTGCCAAGTCATATGGGACACAGTCTCCGCGGTGCATCGCGGGTCCACGAAGGCAAACGCATGGGGATTTTTCGCAGGTTCGAGGCATCGCGCGACAATATCATCAATCAGCGCATCGTGCCCGCGTTTGGAAAGCTGCTGGATCTTTCCCTGCGCTACCGCTATGTCAGCACCGCGATTGCGCTGGCGACCCTCATCGGCACGCTGGGACTTGTGGCGGGAGGGCGCATCGCATTCACATTTCTGGGCGATTCCGATGCGGAAACCGTCGTCATCGATGTCCGCATGCCGATCGGGGTCGCGGTGGCAGAGACTGATGCAATTGTGAAGGTGCTCGAAAGCGCAGCCTTGGCTCAAAATGCAGGCAAACCAGAGAATGAGCGCGAAGTGCAGTCGGTGAGCAGCGTGATCGGCGAACGGCAGGACCTCGAGACCGGGTCGACAGATGTCTCATCATCACATGTCGCGCAGCTCTTCATCGAACTTGCGCCCATCGAGCAGCAGAACCGCCGCCCATCATCAGAGATTCTGGCATCCATTCGCGAATACACAACTGGTCGCGTCGATGCCGCCGAATCGATCCGATATTCCGAGATCGGCGCAGGCCCGGGCGGAGCGGATATCACCTTTGAAGTGACCGGCCCATCGCTGGCTCGCATTGATGCAGCAGTGGCTGACCTGGCTGCTGCCCTGCGGACTGTGCCGGGCGTGTTTGATATCTCCGATGACAACTTTCCCGGCCAGCGCGAGATTCAGATTCGCCTGTTGCCATCAGCTGCGGCGCTGGGCATGACGGTGAACGACATCGCGCAGCAGGTACGCGGCGCACTGTACGGCATCGATGCACATGTCTACTCGGAACGGCGTGAGGATATTGATGTGCGGGTACGGCTCGATGAATCGACCCGGCGCGACCTTGCGGCCATCGAAGATCTGTGGATCATTACTCCAACGGGCGCTGCTGTGCCCCTCTCGGAAATCGCATCGCTCGATGAAGGCAGCAGCTATGCAGTGATCCGCAGAATCGATCGACAGCGGGCTGTCACGCTCACAGCTGATTGCGCCCCCGGCGTCAATCCGGAAGATATCATGCGCGAGTTTCCCCTCGATGACATCGCAGCAGCCCATCCGGGTGTGACGATTCTCACAGGCGGTCGTCAGCGCAATCTTGCAGATGCGTTCGCAACCCTGCCCATCGGCTTTGCAGCTGCGCTCATCATGATCTATGTCATTCTGGCGTGGCTGTTTTCCAGCTATGTGCAGCCCCTCGCCGTGATGCTCGCCATTCCTTTCGGCATGATCGGCGTGGTGTGGGGACACTTCATCATTGGCGTTGACCTCACCTTTCTCAGTCTCATCGGCTTCGTGGCGCTCAGTGGCATCGTCGTGAACGACTCGCTCATTCTTGTCGAGTTCTACAACCACAAACGCGCCGAAGGTCTGCATGTGCGGCAGGCGCTGGTGGAATCCGGCATGCGGCGACTGCGTCCGATTTTCCTGACCACGATCACAACCATCGGCGGCCTGACGCCACTCATGCTGGAGACATCATTCCAGGCCCGCTTTCTTATTCCCATGGCTGTCTCGATCGCGTTCGGACTGCTGAGCGCCACCATTCTGATCCTTATGGTTCTGCCATGTATCATTGTGATCATGAACGACATCAAGGACATCGCGCACTTTGCATGGCACGGCACCCCCCGTCCAGCGAAAGTGCGGACGCAGGCGTAAGGCGAATCCAGCACTCCTGCCCATATGAGAGTGAACGGAAAGACGGCGCCCGCGTCGCGGCTCGCCGGAGCATTCACGCACGAAGTGGTGGCGCTGCATCCGACATTCGCATTAGCGCGAAAACTTGCTGAACCGTCGTCCCTGTTCGATGGTGTCGGAGTCATCGGTCACGACGCGCACCAACCTGCCTTCGATGAGGCGTTCGTAGACATCCTTCAGCCGCACGCAGTACGCGCTGACGTGATACTTCTGATGCACATGAGCACGGGCAGCCTGCGAAATGCGCCGATGCAGCCTGCGGTCTTCGTACAACTGCACGAGTTTCGAGGCAGCCTGATTGATATTGTGCTGGTCAAAGAGCAGGCCGGTGCCATCGTCGTCAATGATCTCCGTCAGCGCAAAGCTGCGTTCAGCGACGACCGGTACTCCTGCGCCCATGGCCCACAATGCAGGCATGATGCCGGGCATCGGCCGCACACTACGTCCGCCGCCCAGGAGCAGCGAAAACGCGTTGCCACGATCGCTGATGTCCATGGTGTTGGAATCATCACTCAACATGAGCACCGCATCGAGGCCGTTCATACATGCCCACGGCTCGGTGAGTCGATCCTCCAGAATAATGCGGTCAGCCAGGCCGAGTTTGCCAGCCCAGGCAATCGCATCCAGCCGACGCTGGGCAACAGGGTGAATGATGAGCGCAACATCGCGTCCAGATTCTGAAGCCAGTGCCAACACCGATGCAGCCCTGCGTGCATCACACCAGCTGGCTGGTTCAGCCATGAGCGCCACTGCAAACGTCTTGCTGCGATCATCCACAAGACCCCACCTGCGTCGAACAGTTTCACGATCTTCTGAATGTTCTTCGACAGCTTCCGGATGCACTGCAGGCGGCAAGACATCAACATATTCCTCGGCGATGCCTGTCACCATGTAGTCGCGTTTCACGCTGACTGATGTTGCCAATAGCGAGCAGGGCCGGCGTTTGAGCGCGCGAGCCAGAGCCGCCATCATCACGCCATTCACCGGACCCACAGCCAGCGTTGCAAGACGTGCGTGGGATGGCGTTGCGACGGCAGTGAGAAGCGTCGAGCGCGCGGTCCAAGTGTGAATGATGTCGTACCGTCCGTTGCGCGATTCATAGAGTTCGACCAGATCGCGGAAAGCCCGCCCCATGATGCCCGCAAGCATGGGCTCATTTCGGGGCGTGTTCAGGCGTCCGATGGGTGCGACGCCACAACGCCGCGCCAGCATTTCGTGCCGGGCAGTGCCGATGAGCAGAACATCCTGATGCACCGAGTTGAGGCGGGCGAGAGGTTCAGCCAGGAGCTGGAGCGTACACGCGCCCCCGCCGGGCGAACCTGGATCGATGATATGAAGGACTCGCATGTTTGTTCGTCACCCCAGGTCTGGTTCAGAGAAGCGATTGCGCGCGTTCGATCATAGCGGAAACGCACGCACTCTGTTTCGTCGACTCAAATGCAGCACGCCTGAATCGGCAGCAAGGTTATCGCGTCCTGCGGTTCGCCTCTGGGGACGATCGTCCGCCAAGTTCAATGCCACGCTCATGTTTATAGAACAGTTTGGCAGTTTTATCGGCTACAAGGGCCGCAAGTGTCAACTCTGCTTCACGGGCGGATTCGCGGGTCAGAAGCGGCTGAAACGTCTGCTCGACTGGTAGCATCGCAATCATCACGCGGGCATCCGGACCATCAGGCGCGGGAAAGAGGCGGGTACGATTCACAGCATCAAGCACTTTCACGCGAAACTCTGCCTGCGCGCGAGGCTGCCCTTCGATTGTCGCCATGTTGAACGAGATCATTTCGATGGAAATGATCTGCTCAGCTCCGACTTCTTGTGCGATTGCGCCCAGCGACTTGAGATGAGCAACCTCTTCCGAGCCGGCGACTGCCATCGCGTCGGCTGTTGAGATAGCGTGTCCACGTTCATGATTGAGGATCCCGCGTGACAGAAGCACCTCTGCTACATTGTCGCCAATGGTCCGACGGATGCCACGATCACCCAGCACAGTGCGGCGATCATCCACAAACACAACAGTCGGTCGATCTGCCAGCTTGTGTTCTGCGTCGATCGTTGGCGGACCTTGAGCCAGGACCACAGCCGGGCCGACGATGTTACATCCATTGAGCACGCTCAGCCCCGCAATCATGGCAGCAAAGACGAGCATTGGCAGCACTCGAACGACAATACGTTCACACAGGCAGAGAGGCATAGCGTTCATTTATTCTTCTTCCGTGAATCGAGTTCGGGGCGATACTTGTCTGGATACTTCGGCTCTTCATGATCGTAAAACAGCCATGCGGTTCCCCGAATAAAACTAAGAAGCAAACCTGCTTCAACGTCGGACGCTGTTGCAGCTTCGCGCACGATCCCCGTCTGGCCGGGGAAGCGTTCGATGACGTCGTAGTCGGCCTTGGGAGTGTTGGGATCGATTGTGTCGGGATCTGCTTCCACCACTCGCACAGTCGCAGCGCAGACGCCATCCCATTCGTATCGGTTGCCGGGCGGATTAAGGCGATATTCATACACCTCGACAATGACGATGCGCTCCGCCCCGAGGACCTCCGCCATATCGCCATAGGCCATAAGGCTCCAACCGGGCGTTCGTGCCTGCCAGGTCATCGTTTCCGCAGGATGAATGACGTGCGCGCCAGCATCTTTCTGGAGCGCATATGCAATGCCGGTCGCGATGCGATTGGGCGCTTCGGGATGCGTGTACATCACTGACTGATCGACATCGACAAGCACTGCAGTCTGCTTGCCAGTGAGACCGCGATACTCCGCGGGCACTTTGATGATCTTCTGATACTCAGCATTCTGTGCCATACCCCCTGCAAGATTGGTAATAGCACATCCGCCAAGTTGGGCCATGCTGCAGGTGATCGTGAGCAAGAACACCGCGCCCGCGGCATTGCGAATCTGTATGCGTGGAATCATGATCAGATCACTCCTCGAAAGGCAAGTATTTTGTACGCCCAGGCTGCCAAAACCAGGCCGCCCACGATCCACCACGTGCGTGGCTGCGTGAGCGGGTAAAGATGATACGAGATGTCGCGCCCGCTCAGCAGCACATACAGACTCACAAGAAACGCAGCAACTGTCGCAAAGACCAGAAGAAATCCCATGGGCTGCGTGCGCAGCGATTGCCAGAGATGTCCATCAGCTGCGTATGCAAAGGCAGTGGTCATGCCACACGTGGGACAGGGCAGATCAAACTGCACAACCCATGTACACCGCGGCATGCCAAGCTGCTCGTGTGTGCCATGCCCCTCGTGACTGGGTTCGAGCCATGCAGCCAGACCGAGCATCGCCCCGGATGCAAGCAGAATCGCCAGAGCAATCAGGCGGCGCATGGTGGTCGAGGAGTGCTCAGACTCAACAACGCTGACGGGCGGCAAATTGGTTGCATCGGCCATGTTTGACAAGGTGAATCGTAGGCCATGTGTGCAGGATGAGTGGCACGCGCGGCCGTGACTTTCGCTGTGACGAGCCGCGACCGTAAGGGAGCCCTCATTTCCCGCCGCCAGTAGCGGAGCGATCGCACGGAGACCCTCTTCGTCACAGTCTGGATCTGATCGCTCGTCATATCATTCGCCGCGCACCTGCCAGAGCGGGCGATAGCTCAGACCAATGGAAAGTATGCGCTGCAGCAGCGATTCGTAGGACATCCCCGCGTGCGATGCTGACTCAGCAAAGTCTTCGCCAAATGATAACTGGGGGTTCGGATTTGCTTCCAGGACAAACACATTTCCATCCGCGTCCATGCGAAGGTCCATGCGCGCGTAGCCTGAGAGGTTCAGCGTTCGATAGGTGCGTTTGCACAACCGCTCTATGGCTTTGACGCTTTCAGAGTCGACATCCTCAACAGCCTGCGTGCGCAGGCCGATTTTCTTCTGATATGCATAATTCCATTTCACTTTCTCAGTCGCGATGCGCGGCGCCCCTTCCGGGAGTGAATCAAAGTGCAGTTCCCATACCGGCAGCGTCTTGAGCCGCGTGTTTCCGAGCACGCCTACGTAAAACTCACGCCCATCAATGTAATGTTCAACCAGCGCGTCTGTGCCGACATGCTCATGGATGAACCTCACACGCTCAGAGAGCTTTTCATCTGAATACACAATCGATGCCTGGGCAATTCCAAGTGATGCTTCTTCAATGAGCGATTTTACCAGGAGGGGAAACTGCAGTCGTGCTGGCCGATGGATCTTGCGTCCAACTGGGAACACTGCAAAGCCCGGCGTGGGAATCCGGTGATATGACAGTACCTTCTTACTGAGCGCCTTATCCCGGGCGAGTAATAGACCGCGCGGATTGCACCCGGTATATGGCTGACGGAGCAGTTCCAGATAGCTGACAACAGAATAGTTGTACGCCGCGACGCCATGAAACTCTTCCAGCAAGTTGAAAATAATATGCGGTTTGAAGTCGTCGATGGTGTCACGGATAATCTGCAGATCTGCGTGTACACCCAGCGGCCGGACGTCGTGGCCAATGTCTTCCAGGCACGAGACAACATCAAACTCCGTTTTCCACGCTGCGATTTCCTCATCTGAGAATCCCACAAGCGTGGCAGGCGGAACGAGATCTTCGTGCATCAACACGATGATTCGCAGGCGACGCGGGGCGCGATATGCAGCTGTCTTACTCATATGGCGTACTGATGACCACCGCGATGGAGGTAGTTCATGGTTTGAATCGTCACCAGCAGAAGGGTTCCCTGCTCAGCGGCCTGACGGCTGCATGCAAGTCGAAGTTTCAAGTCGCGGCAGCGATCGATCATATCTTTCAGCACCTGATCAATATTGTATTGATTATGTCCGGTCCAATCAGCTGCGACGCGCCTCACGCGTGGGCGAATGCGGCGAAGAAATCCAGCAGCTGATTCACGGTTGCGGTAGCGCTCTTCATCAGAAAAGATTCGTCTGAGATCTCGGTCATATACCTCCGGCCATTCTTCAGCATAGCGTCGCTGCTTCCGGCGATAATGCTGTCGCAACGTCATCGAGAGGTCGCTGAGTGGATCGACGAATCGTCGATTGCGAACCGCAGCAGGTTTCTCCGCCAGTTCGGTGAACAGTTGGTCAACAGTCTCCAGCTTTGCCAACGCGGGCCAGCCAGCGTACTGCCGGCGCCATTGTGAGCGCGGCCGCAGCCACACTGCAAAGGTCTCCGCAAAATCCTCAGCGGGATGTGCCTGGGCATACCACGATTGAAAATGCAGCACATATTTGCGACTGAATGGATCGGGCTGATAGTGCGTCGGATATGTTTGTGAATACTTGCCGAATGCTTTGCGCCAACGTGGTTTGTAATGCAGACGATAGGCGCTGCAGATGGCGTGTCCGCATTCATGTCGCATGATGCGCATGCATTCACGCGGCCCGGCGCCTTCTGCCTCGAGCATCATTTTCTTCTCCAGACGCTGCAGGCGCGGATGCAGAAGATAAAATGGAACTGCAAATCCCGGAACACCATCGGGACTGAACCACTCGCTGGAAATCCACACATGGGGCCGATGACGAATGCGCCGCTGTTCCAACTCGCCATACAGATGCTGCAGGTTTGTCTCGATGTCGGTTCCCTCAATCGCGATGGGCAGGTCACGCAGCTGAGTATCGAGAAGCTCCTCGTATTCGAGCTGCTCAAGATCGCGCGGGCGAAGTTGGCGACGCTTCACCTGACTCATTGTTTATCCCTGGGGCCGCTGCGCTTCGACGACTCACTCGTGCGGCGCACCGTCAACCCCGTGACTTGCGAAAGACTTCCATGCGGATCCTTCCAGGAAATGCCCTGCATGTCCAGCATCATCCGTGCATCCTCTGACATGCGCTCCCCGCTCCAGGGCGGATCCCATGTAAGATTCACATCCACACCGCTCACGCCATCGACCGCTGCGATCGCCTCGCGCACCCGTTGTGGAAGCAGCTCAGCCACCGGACAGTTTGGTGTTGTCAGTGTCATCAGCACATTCACATGCGCATCGGGTTGAATCTCGATATCATAAATCAGGCCGAGGTCATAGAGATTGACGGGAATCTCCGGGTCGAACACCGTTTGAATCGCAGCAATGATGTTGCCTCGATCTGGAACTTTCATGCGCAGCGTCTTTCTAATCTCAGTCCGTTGAAATTGGCAGCGCTGAACCGTCCAGCGCTGCAATCATGGTATGCCAGGGAAGTGTTGCACACTTCACCCGCATGGGGAAGCGCCGCACGCCTGCCAGCGCAGCCAATGCACAATCCTCAGCAACTTCGTTCGCGGCCTCCCCCATCAACATGTTACGGACACGCGCGAACAACTTGCGCGCGTGATCGCAGGAGTGACCTTGGATTGCATCAGCCATCATTGATGCCGACGCGATGCAGATCGCGCAGGCCCTTCCATCAAATGCACATTGCTCCACTATATCCTCAGCGATCCTTGCGCTGATGGCAATGAAGTCGCCACATAATGGATTGTGACCCTCCGCCTTGTGATTTGCACCAGCAACATTGCCACGATGCCGGGTCGAGCGACTGTGGTCGAGTAATATTTCCTGATAAAGCTCGCGAAGGTCATCCATCATCGGAACATTTCTCTCGCTGCTGCGATTCCTTCAATCAGATGCTCCACTTCACTGTGTGTGTTGTACATGCCGAACGACACCCGCGCTGTTGCAGGAACGCCCAGGCGCTTCATGAGCGGTTGTGCGCAATGATGTCCACTGCGAATGGCAATGCCAAATGAATCAAGCACTGTGCCCAGGTCGTGCGGATGAATGTCGTCGAGCTCGAATGAAATCACTGCAGCCTTGTTTTCGTTCTCCGGGCCAAAGATGCGAACGTCATTCTGGCTTTGAAGATGCTGCGTCGCAAGCGTGAGCAGCGAATGTTCATGCTTCGCGATGGCGTGCAATGACGTTGCCTGAAGAAATGCAGCGGCTGCAGCCAGACCGATCGCGCCCGCAATATGGGGCGTCCCTGCCTCCAGCCGATTCGGCAGCGTGTTGTAAGTTGTCTTCTCGAACGTGACTGAAAGAATCATGTCGCCTCCGCCCAGCCAGGGCGGCATCGACTCCAGCAACTCGCGTCTTCCGCATAGCACGCCGATTCCTGTCGGGCCGTACATCTTATGGCCGGAGACCGCGCAGAAATCGCAGTCGATTGCCTGCAGGTCAATATTCATATGCGGGGCTGCCTGAGCAGCGTCGATCACAGTCACGATGCCGCGCTCCCGGGCCATTGCGCAGATCTCAGCCACGGGGTGAATTGTCCCCAGCGCATTGGATACATATTGCATTGCCACTATTGCGACATCGGACTGCAACATTGTGGCGAGCGCATCCATCTGAATGGTGCCATCATCATGAATGGGACTCACGCGCAGCTCTGCCCCGGTCTGTTCACATACCATCTGCCAGGGAACGATGTTGGCGTGATGTTCACATTCACTGACCAGCACGGCCTTGCCGGGCCCGAGAACCGTTGGGCCATAACATCGGGCAACGATGTTCAACGCCTCAGTGGCGCCGCGGGTAAAGATGATCTCTGCAGGCTCGCGCGCGTTCAGAAACCGCTGCATCGTCAGCCGTGCATGCTCATACATATCCGTCGCTTCCATGCTCAGCGTGTGAACGCCACGGTGTACATTCGCATTGTGCTGTTCGTAATAATCGCGGATGGCATCAAGAACCACGCGCGGCTTCTGCGTGGTAGCAGCATTGTCGAGGTAAATCAGCGGCTGGCCATGCACCTCTCGCGCCAGCGCAGGGAACATCTCGCGAACTGAATCAATATCGAATCCCGGCCCGGCATGCGTCGCAGACTTAATCGACATGTGCTTTTCCAAGTTGCAATACCGCATTTCGAATGCGGCCAATGACAGCGGCCAATCCAACCGCGCGGTTCATACGTAGAACCTCCGTCAGTCGAAGTCGTTCTGCAAGATCGCCAGGCAGCTGGGCATAGTCGATGCGAGTTGCACCTCGCATCGACTCGATCACCAGACTCACGAACCCTGCAATCGTGGGCGACTCGCGGGCCACATCTGCGAATACAGCAACGCCATCGTCGTCATCCTCTTCAACAAACAGATACACAGGCGTCATGCATTCATGCACGCGGTTTTCATCCGCAGCCCGAGCTGCATGAAATCGCTCGGGCAACTCAGGTAATCGCTTGGCATAGTCGAGCAACAACTCAATGCGCATTTCTGCATCGACCGATGCAAATGTCTCAATAATCTCTTCCAGCGGGGAATGCATGTTGACTATTTTCCATCCCGTTCAATCGGCAGGCCAACTGAGTTGCCCCATTCAGTCCATGAACCATCATAATTACGGACGCGATCAAATCCCAGCAGGTACCGCAGAACGAACCATGTGTGACTGGAACGCTCGCCGATGCGGCAATATGCAACGACGTCATCCTTCGGCTGAAGCTTGCATTCGCCCAGATAAATCGATTCGAGATCAGTCCGATTCTTGAATGTGCCATCTTCATTGGCAGCCCGAGCCCAGGGAACATTCTGAGCGCCGGGAATGTGGCCGCCACGCAGCACACCTTCCTGCGGATAATCCGCCATATGCGTGCGTTGGCCGGAAAACTCCTCGGGCGATCGAACATCAATCAGCGGACGCCCACCCTTCACATGCTCGCGAACCTCATCCCGAAACGCGCGAATACTCGTATCAATCGACTTGGGCGCAGCATATTGCGTCGCCTGGTACTTCGGCTTATCTTTTGATGTGGCGCGCTTCTCCGCCAGCCATTTGACCCGGCCGCCATTCATAATGCGACAGTCCGCATGCCCCATCATCTTGAACATCCACAGCGCGTAACACGCCCACCAGTTATTCTTGTCGCCATAGAAAATAAGGGTGGTGTCATTCGCGATACCATGGCGCGAGCAGAGGGCTGCAAACGCCTCGGGATCGACATAATCACGAATCACAGGATGATTCAGATCATTCACCCAGTCGATATGCACAGCTTCGGGCACGTGGCCGGTTGAATAAAGAAGTAGATCTTCATTCGATTCGACAATGCGAATGTTCTTCGTGTCAGAACGATGCTCATCGACCCAGTCAGTCGACACGAGCACTTCAGGATGGGCGTATTCACTCATGTGTTGATCTGCTGCTGTATCGTTGAGGTCATTCGAGCGTGTGAGCTGCAGGACGCAAGGAATGATATGCATGGAAGTCCCGCTGATGCACTGCTGGGTTCAGATTCCTGATGCTGCGACCGCGCTCCGCTCGGCTGGTCGGTTACATCGCGCCAATGTCTTCGAGCGATGTCATGTTCGGCAGTTTGCGGAGCATGAGTGAGCGGATGACCGTGCGAAGCTCTTCATGTTCGATGCGGTCGATGCTTTCACATGCGAATGCGTAGACGAGCAGCGATTTTGCGGTGGTTTCATCGAGACCACGCGAGCGGAAGTAGAAGAGGGCATCATCATCAAGTTCACCGATGGTTGCGCCATGCGTGCACTTCACATCATCCGCATAGATTTCCAGCTGTGGCCGCGTCTGGGCCTGCGCGTCGGGCGAGAGCAGCAGGTTTTCATTGGACTGGACCGCATCAGTTTTCTGAGCGTCCTGGGACACAATGATGCGCCCCGTGAAGACGCCGCGCGACTGGTCGCAAAGAATGCCTTTATAATATTGCCTGCTGTCGCAGTTGGGTTTGCGATGCTCGACGCGCATGAGGTTGTCCAGATGCTGCTCGCCGCGCCCGATGTAAATGCCGTTGAGGACGCTTTGCACATGTTCCCCATCAATGATGGGATTGATGCGGTTGCGGACAATTCTGCCGTTGAGAAGAACATTGTGCGACGTAAACTTGCTGCGATCCGCCTGATGTATCTTCAACGTTGAGAAGTTGAAGGCATGATCATTTTCGCGGGCGAGGTAATAGTGATGCACATCCGCTGATTCGCCCACCATGACTTCCGTCACAGCGTTGGTGAGGTGTGTGGTGTCTTCGCATGAGACATAGTCTTCGATGACGGTGGCAGATGCGCCGGGTTCAACCACAATAAGATTGCGGGCACTGATGGCTGCATTGGCTGCATGTTCGCTCGTGATATTCAGAATGCGAATAGGCAGGTCGACTGATGCATTGCGGGCGACGTGAACGATGACACCATCGGAGAACAATGCTGTGTTCATTGCAACAAATGCATCATCGTCAACACCTGCGAGTGCATTGAAGGCCACCGTGAGGCGATCGTCAAGGGCCGACGCTGCAGTGAATCGGTCGATGGTGAGGCCCTGCACCGTATGGATTGATGACAGTTCAGCCTGGTAACATCCGTCGACAAACACCAGCAGCAACTCGGGCGAGTTCAGCAGCTGATATTCTTCGACAATGGTCTTGGTGACAGTTGCGCTGCGAATCTTTTTGAACTCAATCCCAGCTTCCAGCAGCGGGCGAAGGCTGGTATATTTCCAATCCTCGTTGCGTGTCGTGGGCATGCCCAGTTCGTTGAATCGGGCAACAGCCTCCTGGCGCGCGAGTTGCAACCACTGCGGCTCCTCCTGCGCAACGTCTGCAAGCAGGAGCGGTTCACCAAGCTGATGGGCTTGTTGTTGTGTTGTCATCGTTCTGGTCATGGATTGTATTCGATCAAGTCAGCACGTCTATTCATGCAGCAGCAGGCTCGCGCTCGACCCATGTATAGCCGCGTTCTTCAAGTTCCAGCGCAAGTTCCTTGCCGCCCGAGCGGACGATCTTGCCATCGACCAGCACGTGCACGAAGTCGGGGACAATGTATTCCAGCAGCCGCTGGTAATGGGTAATCACGAGGAAGCCGCGATCATCGCGGCGCATCGCGTTGACACCATCTGCAACGATTCGCAATGCATCAATATCAAGGCCGGAATCAGTCTCATCGAGAATACACAGGATTGGATCGAGCACAGCCATCTGAAAAATCTCAGCCCGCTTCTTTTCGCCACCCGAGAATCCTTCATTGACATTTCGCTGCAGCAGACCATCGGGCATGTCAACGATGCTCATTTTCTCTTTGAAGAGTTTGAGCATTGACATGGCATCAAGCTCGGTCTCGCCGCGATGCTTTCTGGTGGCATTGACAGCGGCCTTGAGAAACTGCGTGGTTTTGACGCCGGGGATTTCGACCGGATATTGGAACGCCATGAACACCCCGGCACAGGCCCGTTCATCGACTTCAAGTTCGAGCAGATCTTCGCCGCGATAGGTGATCTGGCCGTCGGTGATTTCATAATCATCATGTCCAGCCAGCACGCGGGCCAGCGTCGACTTGCCAGACCCGTTGGGTCCCATGATTGAATGCACTTCGCCAGGGGCAATCTTCAGGTTCAAGCCCTTGAGAATGGGCTGGTCCTCGACGTTGACATGCAGGTTCTTAATTTCCAGAAGAGGCGTTGCCATCGTGTTATCAATCTCTTTTCTGTTCGATACCATTGCGCGAGTTCAGCCGACGCTGCCTTCAAGAGAAATGGCGAGCAGCTTGTCTGCTTCCACTGCAAATTCCATGGGCAGCTCCTTGAGGACTTCCTTGCAGAAGCCATTGACAATCAGCGAGACTGCATCTTCTTCTGAAATCCCCCGCTGCGTGCAGTAAAACATCTGATCTTCGCCGATCTTTGATGTTGTGGCTTCGTGCTCGACATGGGCGGTGGGGTTGCGTACATCAATATATGGAAATGTATGAGCGCCGCAGCGATTGCCCATGAGCATGGAATCGCATTGCGTGTAGTTGCGGGCCCCCGCTGCTGCCTTGTTCACCTGCACCAGGCCGCGATAGGTGTTGTGGGCCCTGCCTGCGGAAATGCCTTTGGAAATAATCGTGCTGCGGGTATTGCGACCGATGTGGATCATTTTCGTGCCGGTATCCGCCTGCTGCCGTCCGGTGGTGAGCGCAACGGAATAGAACTCGCCAACTGAATCATCGCCCATCAGAATGCAGCTCGGATACTTCCAGGTGATGGCCGAGCCGGTTTCAACCTGCGTCCAGGAAATGTGTGAACGATCACCCTGACACTTGCCACGTTTGGTGACGAAGTTGTAAATGCCACCCTTGCCGTTTTCGTCGCCGGGGTACCAGTTCTGGATGGTTGAATATTTGATCGACGCATCTTTCATTGCGACAAGTTCAACAACTGCAGCATGCAGCTGATTCTCGTCGCGCATCGGAGCTGTACAGCCTTCGAGATAACTCACCGATGCGCCTTCATCGACGATAATCAGTGTGCGTTCGAACTGACCGGTATTCTTTGCGTTGATTCGGAAGTAGGTGGACAACTCCATCGGACATGTCACACCTTTGGGCACATAGACAAACGAACCATCGCTGAAGACAGCAGAGTTGAGCGCTGCAAAGAAGTTGTCGGTGCGTGGCACAACTGAGCCAAGATACTTCTGCACGAGTTCGGGGTGTTCGCGAATGGCTTCAGAGATTGGGCAGAAAATCACGCCCGCTTCCGCGAGCTTTGCTTTGAAGGTTGTTGCCACGGAAACGCTGTCGAAGACTGCATCAACCGCAACACCCGCAAGCATCATCTGTTCTTCCAGCGGAATGCCGAGCTTGCGATAGGTCTCAAGCAGCTTCGGGTCGATCTCGTCGAGACTCTTGGGCCCATCAGCAGCACTCTTGGGAGCTGAGTAGTAGCTGAGCGAGTTGTAGTCGATGGCGGGATAATCGATAAACGCCCACTCCGGCTCGGTCATGTCGCGCCACTTGCGCAAGGCTTCCAGCCGCCATTGCGTCATCCAGTCGGGCTCATTCTTGATGGCGGAAAGGCGGCGAACAATGTCCTCGCTGAGGCCGGGCTCGAAGGTGTCGGACTCGATCTCGGTGATGAAGCCTTCGCTGTAGCCGCGCGACTTGAACGCCTGCACTGTGCTTTCGGTGGTTGGTGGCATGGATCAGGGAAGTGTAGGCTGATTCTGCGACTGATTCTCGATTTCAACGAGAATCTCGGGCGGACGGAAGCGACCGGCGATCCTTTTTGACACCGATGCAGCTCTCAGCGCTGTGAACAATGGATCGCCCGGGCTGGGGAACCCGCTGCGACCGTACTCTTCTTCCCGAAGCTTCGATTGGCGGCTGCTCGTGGGGTCCTACGTTCCGCTCACGCATCGCGGACGTACCGACGCCGGACGCTCATTTCGCTTCATCAACTCGCAGATCGCGTCTACCTTCGGTGCGACCTCCGCGTCTGCTCGGCGAATCCTGCTTCTCGTGACGAAGTTGTCCACAGGCAGCTGCAATGTCACGACCGCGACTGGCGCGGATGTGGGCGTTGATCCCCGCAGTCCGCAATGTTCTTTGAAACGCAAGGACATCCGTATCGGCTGGACGTTTGAAGGGCAGGCCAGCCACTTCGTTGTAACGAATCAGATTGACATTGGCCCGCAACTGCTTTGCAATCACGGCAAGTTCGCGTGCATGAGTGAGCTGATCGTTCACGCTGCCCAGCAGAATGTATTCGAGCGTCACTTCGCGGCCGGTGGTACGAAAATACTCCGAGCAGGCGTCGAGCAACTCTGCAATTGACGTGTATGCTGCCCAGGGAATGAGTTCTCGCCTCAGGTCATCATCAGGCGCATGCAGACTGAGCGCCAGCGTGATGGGAAGTTCAAAGTGCACCAGCTTGCGAATGGCTGCGGGCAGCCCCACAGTGGAGACTGTAATCTTGCGGGCGCTGATTCCCATCCCCCACGGCGCATTGAGAATGCGGATTGCATCGGTGACGGCTGCGTAGTTTGCAAGAGGTTCACCCATGCCCATGAATACAACATTGGAAATGCGCCCGACATTCTCCAGTTGAGCAAGTTGCCAAACCTGTTCGACAATGCGGGCTGTGGTGAGATTGCCATCCAGGCCACCAATGCCCGAAGCGCAGAATGCACATCCAACCGGGCATCCCACCTGACTGGAAATGCACGCTGTCTTGCGATCGGGGGTTGGAATCATGACGCATTCTGTCTGCCTGCTGGAATCACCGCGCCTGTTGGGGTGGACCTGTTCGAGCAGTGGCCTTTGCTCTTCATCAGCGCCAACTTCGGGCCATTGCAACAGCAGTTTCTGGGTGCCATCGCTGGCAATCTGATGCGAATGCAGTTCACTCTCGCACACGACAAGTTCAGCGAGCAGTCGAGCCCGGTTAAGCTTCGACAGGTTCGTCATCAATGCAACGTCTGTGGTGTTTTTTCGAAACACCCAGTCCTGCAACTGATCGGCAATGTAGCCAGGCATGTTCCATTGTGACGAGCATGTCTCAGTCAGCGACTGCTTCGACTGGCCGAAGAATGTCACTTTATGGGATGTGCTCTTCACGTTGAAGCTGCGCTGCCCGAAGTTGCACTGATGGTCACGTCGATGGTTTGCACAGGAATATCCTGCGATGCAAACCAGGCTTCAATCTCGCGTGCATCATCGCGGATGATGCGGCGATTGCTGGGATCAACCCCGCGCTCACGCATAAACGCCTTCAGTGAGCCGGGCAGGCTGAACTCGATCGTCTCGCGATAGACATCATGCTGCTCAATGGTCGCTTTGAAGTGGTTGACAAGATACAGGATAACATCGCGCACCAGATATTCTGGCGCGCTGGCACCTGCTGTCACCAGCACCGTGTTGACATTCTCAAACCAGTCATCATTGATTTCAGAAGTGTCGTCAATGAGCCGCGCTGCTGTCCCGACTGATTCCGCGATTTCTGTCAGTCGCAGCGAATTAGAACTGTTTCTGCTTCCCACAACCAGAACAAGATCACACTGCGGCGCAATTTCGCGAACAGCGGTTTGACGATTGGTGGTTGCATAACAGATATCTTCGCTGGGCGGTTCCTTAATTTCTGGAAATGCCTCGCGCAACGCATTGATAATTGTCCGAGCGTCATTCATGCTCAGCGTCGTCTGCGTCAGATAGACCAGCCGGGACGGATCTTCGATGCGCAGATGCGGGATATCAGCAGGCGATTCGACCACCTGAATTGCATCGGGGGCTTCGCCGCGAGTGCCGATGACTTCCTGATGTTTTGCATGGCCAATGAGCAGGATTTGGTATCCCTTGCGTGAATAGCGAATCGCCTCAGCATGCACTTTCGTCACCAGCGGACAGGTGGCATCGACAACCGTCAGTTCCCGTTGCCTGGCCTCTTCCCGCAACTGCGGACTCACGCCATGGGCGCTGAAGACACAGATCGAGCCTTGCGGAATCTCCGAAAGCTCATCAACAAACGTCACGTTGCGAGCGCGGAATCGGTTCACAACGTGCTTGTTATGCACAATCTCGTGATAGACATAGATGGGTGTATCGGGGACGATGTCCAGCAGCTGATCGACAACGTCGACCGCCATGTAGACGCCAGCACAAAAACCGCGCGGGTTGGCAAGAATCACCTGCATGAGCCACGATCATAGTCACTCCCCTTCGCGTGCTCTGTCGGATCGCGGCTCTGGCTGATTCGAGCAGAGCTGTCTAGAGTGTCCGCTCATGGCTGCAACCTTTGCATCCAGACTTGTCGAGAACGGGCCGGACGCCTGCGTGGCCATGCCGGTCGCGCGTGCTCGCGCCTGGGCAATGCAGGAAGCCAAGGCCAGCCGCGAGAACTTCAGCGTATTGAGTGCGGTGCTGCCTCCACATCTGCGCGAAGACTTCGCTGCCCTCTATGCATATTGCCGCTGGTCGGATGATCTTGCTGATGAGATTGCGGATCGTGAGCGGTCCCGCGAACTGCTGTCATGGTGGCGACATGAGCTTGATGCGTGCTTCAATGGTTCGCCACGTCATCCTGTTTTTGTTGCGCTTGGTCCGACAATTGAGCGATGCGATTTGCCAAAGCCACCATTCGCAAAGCTGCTCGACGCGTTCGAACAGGATCAGCATGTCACCCGCTATCAGACGTGGGACCAGTTGCTCGCGTACTGCACAGGCAGCGCTGACCCTGTGGGGCAGCTTGTTCTTATGATTGCTGGTCAGCCGCGGACTGATGCGGTGTTTGTCTGCAGCAATGCAATCTGTACAGCCCTGCAACTGACCAATCACTGGCAGGATGTGCAGCGCGATATTCTCGGTCGCGACCGAATATATCTTCCGAATGAGTTGCATTCCATTTCCGACTTCGATTCCCGCCTGCTCAAAAGCGCACGGCAGGGATACGCGATCGACCATACATTTCTGCAGGAGACTCGCGAACTCATTCGCGCGTGCGTCGATCGCACCTGGCCGCTCTACCAGCAGGGCGAACGGCTATTGCAGATGGTGTCGTCCGACATACGGCCGGTGATCTGGCTGTTTCTTGCAGGAGGCGCGAATATATTGCGGAAGATTGAAATGTGGGATTACGAGACAGCACTTCATCGGCCCCGCCTCAATCGTGCTCATAAGTCCTGGCTGGTGGGACGCGCCTGGTGGATGCAGCGACGTTCGCGAAACACCGTTCCTGCTAAGAGCGCATCATCATGACGACATCACGCACAATACCTCGAGATGTCAGCAACTGGTGCGAGCAGGTGACACGGCAGCGGGCACGGAACTTTTACTATGGCCTGAAACTCGCGCCATCTCCCAAACGTGAGGCACTCTTTGCACTGTATGCGTGGATGCGGGAAGCTGACGACCTGGTCGATGATGGCGCCCCGCGAGATTCACCTGTATCGCTCTCTCAGCGCATTGCTGATTTTCAGAAGCAGACCCACGCAGCCTTGAGCGGAACGTCACAATCCAGCGAGCCACTATGGGTTGCGTTCGCGCACACTGCGCAAACGTATGCACTCGACCGCGCAGATTTTGATGCGATGATGGAGGGACAGATGATGGATGCGCAAGGAACAACCTACACGACGTTCGCTGATCTGCGCGGCTACTGCGAGCGCGTTGCATCGACAGTCGGTCGTCTATGTGTACAGATATGGGGCAGCCGCGACCCGCGGACGCGCGAGCTGGCCACGCTGCGTGGAGTCGGAATCCAGCTCACGAATATCCTGCGGGATTTTGCTGAGGATTTCGACATGGGCCGCATCTATCTTCCCGCTGAGGACTTTCAGAGCAACGGCTTGACGGCGCGCGACTTGCGGGAATGGTCAAAACCAGCTCAATGCAGCGCTTTCATGAATGCGCAGATTGCCCGGGCCATGCAATATTATGATGATTCCAGCGAACTTGAGACACTCATTGAGCCTGATTGCCAGCCAGTCTGCTGGGCGATGACACAGATCTATCAGCGGGTGCTGAAGAAGATTGCAGCGAATCCGCAACGGGCAATCACCGGCAGAAGGGTTCGTCTTCATCCGCTCCGTAAAGGTCTCATTGCCATGCAGGCGCAACGGCAGGCAGCACGGATGGCACGATGAGCACGCGACTGGTTGTGATCGGTGCTGGCCTGGCTGGACTTGCAGCAGCGCTGCGACTCGCTGAAGAAGGTCGTGCACCACTGCTGCTCGAAACCCGCAAAGTTGTCGGCGGACGAGCCACGAGTTTCGATGATGTTCGCAGTGGCAGCACCATTGACAACTGCCAGCATGTTGTCCTCAGCTGCTGCACACATCTTCTGGATTTCTATGAACGCATTGGCGTGCTTGAACAATTCGACTGGCACGACGAGCTCTTCTGGACAGCAGGACGTGGGGAGATATCTGCGATGACGCCCGGTCGACTTCCTGCTCCTGCACATTTTGCCACTGCGCTCAAACATCTGCATGTCATCGACAACTCAGATCGAAAGGCGATCCGACGTGCGATGTGGAAGCTCGTGCGAAAGGGTTCTACACTCAGGCAACAATGGCGGGACCGCTCTTTTGCAGAGTTTCTACGTGAACTCGAACAGCCAAAGCATGCGATCGATTGTTTCTGGCGACCGATTATTATCAGCGCGTGCAATATTGATATTGATCAATGCGATGCGGGGTACGCGATGCAGGTGTTTCAGGAAGGATTCCTACGACACCGCTTCGGAGCATCGATGGGGTTGGCACGCGTTGCCCTGCGCGAGTTGTATGAGCCTGCCATTCGTCGCATCGAGGCATCAGGCGGCGATGTGATTCCGGGTGTTGCAGCCCAATCGCTTTCGTTTGATGGGTCGCGGATTACAGGCGTTGTCACTGCCGATGGCGTGATCAATGTCTCTTCCGTCGTGTCTGCAGTTCCTTTCGATCGGCTGGGGCGACTCTGCAGTGACGCATTAAAAAAAGCAGACACGCGCCTGCACTACCTCGATGAGTTTGATACCAGCGCGATTCTGGGTGTGCATCTCTGGTACGAACACGAAGTGATGGCGCTTCCGCATCTTGTGGTTGTCGATCATGATGTGCAGTGGCTGTTCAACAAGGGTACCGATTCACGCGGCTGGCAGCATGTGCATGCAGTGATCAGTGCTGCAGATGACTGGATGCAGATGAGTGAAGATGAGATTGTGCATCGCATCCGCAGTGATGTTGAGGATGTGATTCCCAAAGGCCGCGGTCTGGAGCCGATGGACCAGCGGGTGATAAAGGAGCGGCGGGCAACCTTCGCGTGCACGCCCGGCATCGATGCCATCAGACCCGGCGCAACGCCACACGCAGTTGGCGCGGGTGGCGTTCGCAATCTGTATCTCGCAGGCGACTGGTGTGATACCGGTTGGCCCGCAACGATGGAAGGGGCGGTGCGCAGCGGCTACGCAGCAGCAGGCGCAATCGTCGAGCGTGATATGTCTGTCGATGACATTCCGACTGGCTTTCTGGCACGAATGCTGCGGCTGTGAGATTGTTCACACATCTGACTGATGCGCTTCCCGGTTGCTGCGTCCATCATTCAGACTGTTGCTTCAAAGAATCCTGACTCAACCAGCGATGCAAGCGAGGTGATGCGACCAGCAGCCCGCCGAGGAGCATGCGGACCATTGCACCGATCAATTGCAGGCTGGGCGGTTCTCTATCATAAAATACCCACTCCTCATATAGCAGTTGCCCCGCGATTGTGGGCGCGATTCGTTCGATGGCGACGATGATCATCCACACACCGATGAGGATGAGTCCGATGGAGAGAAGCTGCTGCCTGTTGATTGCGAAAGACTGCTCCATCACGCTCGACGATGATTCTCGCCAGCTTGGGCGCGAGTCTCCACAGTAGAAACGCCAGAAACAACCGCACGAGTGGCGGCAGTAAAATCGAAGTCGACTCCGTCCACATCGTGCTGTTTAACATTGTTGAAATGCCGCCGCCGTCGAGTAACGTCGTGATCAGCCAGAACACACCATCAATCCACATCAACGTCCACATCATCACGATCACAGCCAGCAGCCGCAACGCAATGGTCACCGCCTGACGCCGGGTCAGACAGCGTAATGTGGTGACCAGCTGCGCGATCGGCGTGCCACACTCCGGACAGTTTCCATCAACAGCAACACCCTTGAGTGAATAACTGCACTGCGTGCACTTCAACATATCATCAGGTTCAACATCGCGCATATCGAGTGTTCCATTTCTTCGAGTGCCGCGGCGTGCGAAACAGGTTCCGATTCCACTCACCATTCCCACTGTGCCCCACCATGATAACAACTCCCATCCGTGTGCGTTACTGTGAATGCGATCCAGGCGGCATTGCTCATCACAGCGTCTATCCAACCTGGTTCGAGATCGGCCGCACCGACCTCCTGCGTGCACAGAACATCAGCTACCGCGACATCGAAGCAAGCGGGGTATTCATGGTGGTTGCGCATCTTGCAGTGCAGTACAAGAAGCCTGCGCAATACGATGATGAACTTGTCCTGACGACGACAGTGCAGCACATCGGCAGGGCGCGTCTGGAACATGCCTATACACTGGCTCGCAACAACATCATCATTACCACTGGCAGTACCACCCTTGCCTGCATCGATCGCAGCGGCCGCGTCCAGCCAGTGCCGGACGTCATTGCAGATGCGTTTGCGGGTGCGAGCGCCTGAGTAGCCGCAATCCCCATACAACCAACCGTTCCGAAACGGCTGGATTCTCACCTCTTAAGCCGCCATCAGCCGATGTACCACCCCATGGCAAGGAAGAAAGCAGTAAAGACATCTCGCGCAGGAAAGGGGGCCAAGAAGAAGGCGAAGAGAGCACCTGCTCCGCGGCCAAAGAAGGCCCGGCGACCGGCCCGCCCTTCCCTGCTGGCTGCAGCCCGCGCGCGAATGGCCAGCATTGATGTGGGCAACACCATCCAGATCTCCCTCTGGGTCCTCGGCCTGGCTGGTGTTGCCACCAGCTGGATTCTGCTGACGCCACAGCTACATGCCTACGCGCAGACCAAACTTCAGGCTCAGGACATCCATGTCATCCTTCCTGAGTTCCCCGGTTGGTTGCGGCAAGAGGGCGCTGAGGACAATGCAAAGACCGCTGAACTTGCTCAGATCAAAAGTGACATCTCAATCAAGATCACTGATGCAGTCGCATTGAAAGTCAGCAACGATGTTTTCGACCGGGCCAGTCTGCAGGATGCGATGACTGCTGTTGAAGAACTCGGCTGGTTCAGCGAAGTGCGATCTGTCGTGCGAAGCGATCGCAACACGATTACTGTTGATGCAACCTTCGCAAAGCCGTTCACCATGATCCGCGATGCTGAGGGCAGCCATCTTGTGACGCAGGCTGGGGCGCTGTTGCCTTTACACTATCCAAATGATGCACGGCTGAATCGTCAGCCAGTCATTGTCGGTGCACACTTTTCCAGACCGTGGCGGGCAGGCGAACACTGGGAAGGTGGCGATGTACAGGCTGCGCTAGCGCTGCTCGGTCTGCTTGAAGGTCACGTCTGGACGAAACAGATTGTCGAGATTGACATCAGCGAGTTCATGCAGACCGAATCACTCTGGCTCACCACCGATCGCGGTGCCCGCATTCTCTGGGGGCGTGCGCCGGGCGATGAACGTGGCAGAGAAGTCCCACCTGCCCGCAAGGTCAAGTCGCTGCAGTTGTTGTACGACGACTTCGGCCGCATCGATCGCAATCTGCGCGAACTCGATCTCGCCCTTGATCACGTCTACGCACGGTGATGGCCTCACGCGCGTTATGCAGCAGCCCGGATCGCGCTGCGCTCTGCATCAATCGCTGCCAAGGCCGCGCCGCCGAACGCAATCTGCATCGAAACAGGAAGCGACCACGGCCCTTCCTTGCCCGTCGTCGTGATCCATCTGCCAAAATAGGCAATTGTCTTCCCAGCCGTCTCCTGCGGCCAGGTCACTCGGATCGGCTGTCGCGTGAGAGCAATTGGATTGTCGCGCTCATCGCCCAACGCATCGCCACGCCCGGGTGTGATCTTGAAACTGATGTCATACTCACCATCGACGATCGTACCGGGCAGCGTGCCATCCTTGAACGTCGTCGCATCGAACTCCGCTTCGTACACGCCGTAGAGGAGA
>JBPCKF010000067.1:0-45323 GCA_051004555.1 Phycisphaerales bacterium
GTGGCACGAATCAAATTTGCAGGCAGGGAAATGCAGGTCCCCGGACCGCCATTGGTCCGCATCAGCCTTGGCATTTTTCTGATTGTGTGTGGCCTGTTGGGATTCCTGCCCATTCTGGGATTCTGGATGGTCCCGATGGGCTTCCTCGTGCTCTCGATCGATCTTCCATTTGTTCGCAGGTGGCGCAGGCGTTTCCAGGTCTGGTACGAGACACGCAAACGCCGCAAGCGCGACGCTGCCTCATGCGAACACCCACGCGAAGATTCGTGAACACGGAGCGCCGCTTGCGGTTTCACGTCCGGTGACTCCGCCGTCGCCGCTCAACTTCGCGATGCGGTACCATGGCTGCATTCAATGGCCAAGCAGCGAACATAATATCTCTGTCGCAATGTGTGGGGGGGGCACATTATCTCGCGACATTGCTGACAGTGTCCCACTCAAGAAGGAGCGCCAGCGCTGGGTCGCTTATCTGGAGCGATTGCTCGGCGATGAAAGAACGCATCGAACTGGTTGTCGTTTCCTCCAGCCTGATTGCGCGGTCGAGGCTGCTGAGTAGCCGTTCGCGGGCCTGAAGCGCTTCTTTCGGATCATTGCGAATCGGGATTCCATTCTGATCGCGCCCAAGATGTTCCTTCCACTCAGAAATGCTGCTGAGCAGTCGAGCTCGCTGCTCGCCACGCTGAGCGACATAGACTGCGTAGATGGCTTCAAACTCAGCCAGCTGGGTGCCGCTCATCAACTCCAGTTCATGGACACGCGCGACAATGGCATCGACGGGCGTTCCCGCAAACACCGCCGATTCCCGCCGCAATATCAGCGACATCTCAAACTGCTGGGCATGGAAGGCGGTGAGCGCCTGCATGATCTGCGGCTGAAAGCGTTGATTGGTTTCATAGACCTTCTGGACAAAATCCTTGAACACAGCTGCGTGTTGTTGCGCAGTCCCCTGAGTATCGGCAGCGATCGCCGCAAAGCTCCGCTCAGCTTCCTGCAGCACCGCATCAAGATCGTGGTGATACGCAGTGATCGCCTCGCCCACCGCTGCTGTGTCGTCCTCAGGTGCCGGGAGTTCGAGCTCCGCAAGGACAAGCGCAAGGTCAACCACAACTGCGTGGCTGTGGTAGGGGTCGAGATCGTGAAGAACACGTCGTCGCCACGCATTTCTCGTTGTCGTCGACCACGCATCCAGAGCGTCGGGTGAGGGCAGGAGCGTTGCGACATCCGATTCAAAGCGGTCAAGCAGCGCAGCAGCAGCAGCCTTCTGCGCCGTTTCAAGGATATCACAAGCTGCGTTGAGGGCATCCTGCTCATCTTTGTGCTCCGATTGGGCCGATGCAATCGCATTCTGGAAGTCGCGCCAGCGTGCTGCGACGTTCTGGTGATATTCATCAAAGAGTGATTGTGCAAGCGCCGCTGCGCGGGCGTCCTCGTCATCAAGCGACTGAAGAAAGCCTTCAAACTCCACCTGCGTGATTCCTGGCGAGGCAGTATCGGAGATAAGCGTTTGCCCAAATGCCGGCACCGCGAACATCATCACCGCCAACAGAAGGACTGCACACACGACACGCATCACTTTGCAAGCCTCCTCAGCTTTTGCTCGCCGATTAGAGCCGAGAGTTCTTCTCTGTATTGTTGGCACTGCTGAGTGGCAGCAGCGATGGCTGCGCGAAACTCTGCAATGGGACTTCCCTTCTCGTCGTCCGGAACCTCATCTGTGCTTGCCCATTGTACTGTCCGCGCGACATCCGCTCGAAACTGTTCTTCCCACGTTGAGGGGGAAGCGAGTGGTCGAGCTTTCTGCCTCAGTTGCGCTTCCGCGGACTGCGACCAACGACGAAAATCGGTCCTGATGCGCTCAAGCTTCCCGGCGTGTTGTTGAATCACACGATCGTCAGATGTATTGATTCGATCAAGCAGGGCTGCCAATTCGCGCAGCTCCGCGAGGTACCACTCGCTCTGAACTGCTGCGACCTGTTCAAATTTCGCGCTCCGCTCCGGCGACAGCGCCGCAGCAATTTCACTGATCGAGAGCTGCCGAGCCTGCCTGATTGCCAGCACCTCGCGCACCAATTTCATCATTCCCGCGATGTACGCCTCGCCAGCGCTGGCAGCACCGGCATCATCCCCCGCTCGAATCAAAACATTTACTCGCGGAAGGGGGAGCCCGCGAACCTCAATGAGATTGATCAGATCAGCAAGAGCATGCAGCCGATGATGCACAGCATCTTCATATGAGAGCAGCATGATCTTGATCGGGTCTGCAGCTGGTGCCGTTTTGCACGCAAACCCCGTCGAGTCCAGTGCGGGGCGCAGATCGGGAGCCACATGCAGTTCGGCCCGGAGGTTCGGCTGCCATTGCCGCCAGCGCTGTCGTTCGATCTCTATGATGGCACCCGCGTGCTCTGGAAATGCGTGGGCGAGGTCGCGATAGAACTGGTGATCGCGATCGCGCAGCTGGCGGCGGCTTCTCATCTCCCAGGTCATCCATCGTTCCGCCGCCTGCTGCCGTTGTTCCTCAGCGTCGAGAATGTGATACCTGTCGGGCATGATTGACCGGTTCCACGCTGTGAGCGCGTTGACTGCATCAGACAGGGCACTTCGGTCGTGCAGGTACTGGTGATGGGCGTCTGCGACCGCACGAGACTTGTCGCCAGTTATCCCCAATTCGTCAACGATCGCCCCTATCTGAGCCTCTGTGATTTCGGGGGGGTCGGCTGCAATCGAAGCAGCAATGGCCGATAGAAGCCCAGACATGCAAACCGCATGCGTGAAGTGGTTCACTTCTCTCTCCGGGGGGTGTTGTGGTTTGACTTCCATTCGAGTATACTCTTTATGGAACGTATCGGCAACCACTCATCTTCTTTATCAAAGGCCATCTTGCAATGCGACTTGTACTCTCCTTTATCTTGGCTTTTGCTTTGGTAGCATTGTTTCCGTCAACACCTGCGTCGGCACAATGGCCGCAGCCGGTTCCCGGAAACAATGCTGTTCTTGGTGCTGATTGTCTTGTGAACCCTGATTGGTGTAACAGCCTTTGGCACGATTGTAAGTATCGTAACGAAGGTGATGTATGCTATTTCTGCCAAATGAATCCCCCCATCAGCAACCGATGGTGCGTGCGACGCCCATTCCAGCAATGCCTCCTTCTCGACAATCCGCTAACCGCTTGCGGGACACGCGCGAAGGGTGTGTGCGCTTCTACGAATCCTGGTGGATTGCCACCGTACTTCTGTGGTGGTCCATACGATTTCGAGGGCCATCCGGATTGTTTCCGCCTGCTATGTCAGGGCGGAACCGGTTGAGCAATGATGACTACGCTAGCCATCGTCGGGTGCCTCGTTTGTTCTATGAGTGACGGAATCTCAACCGGTGAACTGATAGATCACCTCTTGGCGCGCGAAGCGGTCGTTGATCAGAAAGCGATCTCCTTTTCATACAAGAGATGGCGTGCCGACGGTACGTCGATGCTGCCCCCCGGTGATTTCGATACAGGAGCGCAATGGGAGATGGAGTGGCTTTCGATCTGGAGCGACGATCGGTATCGTCACGAGCAACTCATAGAGTCTGCACCGATCCAAGAGCACGTCGGGGCGCAGGTGGTATACACCTGGGACGGGACAAAGGCGATGTCGGCTTCATTTAACCGCCGAATTCCTGGCGCAACCATTGTGGGAATTGCGAGTGAGATCCCGATTGAGCACCTTATTCACGAGTTCTTGAGTTGGCAGGGTCGCATGGTGTTTCAATGGGGACGCGATGCTAGGCTTTCGACATTCGTTCGCAACGCCGAGAGATTGGAACGGACCGTCGATGGCGATGTCACGACATGGAAATTGGACGTACCCGAGCGTGCGAACTATGAAGTGATCGTCCGCGCTGAGCGCACGGAAGATGGTATCCGTCTAGTGCGCGCGAGCCTCAACGCCTACACCGATACAGGTCCTTCGCGGACACTCGTGGCCTCGGGCACGCTGATACCGGGCAAGCCGTCAGGAGACTTCGGTCACCTTTTGCCCCAGACGGCCGACTTCTTGGTGCAGTTCTATCCAAGCGAACACGCGTCATGGGCATTGACCAGAGTTGAACTGCGTGCGATTTCTGACGCTGTGATAGATGAAGACACTTTCTCGATACAGCTCATAGATGGAATGGAGGTGTCCGATTCACGGTACAGATTGGGGTATGTGGTAGGCAGCAATGTTCTGAACATCGACGGGCGAGTTCTTGTCGTCAACGAGCCGCTGCAGGGGGACGTCGGCGAAAGTCTGGAGCGTTGGGTTGCATCGGGACAATACGAGTCTGAGATACCCGTTCTGAATCAGGAATCCGACGATCATAATCGCACCCGAGCCATTGCGTTTTGGGCATTGGCGGGGTCTCTGAGTGTAGTTGTCATAGCGATAGAGATCGGCCGCCGTCGTGCGCCCAGACTGGCACGTGACCAGGGAGTTTGATAGTGCGAACGCTAGCAGCAATCGGGATTGTCGGCGTCGGTCTTTCCCTTGGGACGATTCTGTTTCAACGTTCACCTGCGCCGATGAAACAATCCGAGCATGATTTCGGGATCATTTCGATCTATTCGAACAGTGAAAGCTCCCTCGCGCACACGTTTCACCACGCAAACAGTTCGAGCAGAGCAATCGAGGTACTGGACGTTGTGGGCAGTTGTGGCTGCGTCGGAGTCTGGGTTGACGGCAAACGTTTCGATCCGCGCAATCCAGTGCTTCTTCCCCCTCAGTCGACGACGAGTCTGCTTGTTCGCGTTGCGAATATCCAACCCGGATTGAATCATGAATCGGTGACCCTGCATTTATCAGATGGGACGCGTCACGTCTATTCCCTGCGAGCGGAAGGCTTACTTCAAAATGCAGTTCGCTTGGTAGTCTCGCGGATCGAAGCTGCCGATGGCGGCAAGACCACAACGATCCACGCACGATTGATGGTCGTCTGGCAGGCGAGCAGTGTACCTCCGACGCCTGACATTCTTGTAGGGGAGGCAATCGCGGTGAGTAGCTTTGATGGATGGACAGAGATCGAGCCGGCAAGCACGGAACTGGCACGGTCAGCGAGGTTCGTGGCGAGCCTCACCTTCGATGTACCCATTGGGCCTGAGGATGTTGAGCTGCGTGCTGTCGTCGGGACCCTTCGCGCAGAGGGAGTCATGATCGCCGGCGGACGCTAGAAACTGTCGACGGATTCGATTGGTGTTCTCTCGAGCCCTCCGACGCCAAGTGCGGAAATCGTCTAGACAGTGCTGATAGTTTCCAATGGCCAAGCAGCGAACACAATATCTCTGTCGCGAATGTGGTGGTGTGCAGCCACGCTGGCTGGGCAAGTGTCCTGACTGCAATGCCTGGGATTCACTGGAAGTCTTCCGCGAGGCTCGGCCCAGCCGTGCAGCGGCATCCAGCTTCACGCAGGAGATGGAAGAGTTCTCCATCATTCCCAAGGCTCAGCCGTTGCCTGAGGTTGAAGCGTCGCACATCGCGCGCATCACCTGCAACATGCCTGAGTTTGATCGCGTCCTGGGCGGAGGACTGGTTCCGGGATCAGCCATTCTCCTGGCAGGCGATCCCGGCATCGGCAAGTCAACGCTGTTGCTGCAGGCCGCAGCGAGCCTGGCAGAGGGGCCCGATCATCCTGCGGTGTTGTATGTCAGCAGCGAAGAATCTTCGTTCCAGACTCGATTGCGGGCCGAGCGGCTGTTTGAAGAAGGAACGCGCGCATCATCTGCTGTGCAGTCATCCCGCTTTGAGTCGCTCTTTATTCTTGCGGATACGAATCTGGCACGGGTGCTGGAGCAGGCACGTCAGGTTCAGCCGCTGGTGATGGTGGTTGATTCGATCCAGATGCTTTACCGGGCAGATGTCGATGCAGCGCCCGGCTCGATCACGCAACTGCGGCGATGCTGTTTCGAACTGGTGCAGTTTGCCCGGGCCAGTGATGCAGCTGTGATCATGGTTGGCCATGTCACGAAGGAAGGTCAGATTGCAGGGCCGAAGCTGCTGGAACATCTGGTGGATGCAGTGTTTTCATTCGAGGGTGATCGCCATCACGCATATCGCGTGGTGCGGGCGGTCAAAAATCGCTTTGGGACCACTGAAGATGTTGCACTCTTTGAAATGACAGCGCAAGGATTGCGCGAATCGCCCGATGGCTCGTTTCTGTACGAAGCGAGTGATCAGGCTCGTCCAGGATCGGTGGTGTGTCCCGCGATGCACGGATCCCGCTGCTTGCTTGTTGAGGTGCAGGCATTGACGACCACAGGATTCCTCGGCAACGCAAGGAGGCGCTCGTCGGGACTGGATACAAACCGTCTGGCGATGGCGATTGCGGTTCTTGAGAAGCATGGCGGATTGCGTCTGGCAGATCAGGATGTCTTTGCATCGACAACTGGCGGATTGCGGCTGGTTGAACCTGGGGCTGATCTGGCGATGACGCTGGCGATTGCAGGAGCACATACCGGTCGCGCTCTGGAGCATGGCTGGGCGGTCGTCGGGGAAGTTGGACTGGGTGGTGAAGTTCGCAGAGCAGCTTCGATGGAGCAGCGTGTTCGCGAAGCTGCGCGTCTGGGTTTTCGTGGCGTGATTGTGCCACGCCAGAGTGAAAATGAACTCGAACGAGTCACTACGATTGAAGTGTGTCGGGTGGATTCGGTATCAACTGCGATCGATTTACTCAGCGCGTACAAAGAAACGGTGAAGAAATGATGAGGCGTTGCAAAAAGTTTTTTGAAGAAAGTTTCGATAGTTTTGGGCTTATAGGACGCTGCCCAGGGGGATGTAAGTCTCTGCCAGAAACGGCCTTATGGACTGGTATTCCGGGAGATTCGGTGGATGAGGGGGGTTGGGCATGCACGCGAGTTGCTTGTCTGGCAACTTTGGCTATGATGCGGGATTCACGAAATCGGCTCAGATAAGCCGATGGAGTGGCGGTACTTGAACGACGCGTTCGAGTTCGAGCCTTGTGGGTTCGAAGTGGAAGTCGAACGGGTGGATGAACGAAGGGCGTGTCCTGAACGCGAGTGAAAAACACTCCAGGCGTGTCCCCGACAGGTAATAAGGAGAGTCAACATGAACGTGACGAAGCGAGTTGGTCTCGTAACGGGTGTCGTGTCGCTGTCGCTCACATGTGCGGGCTTCGCGAACGCATCCGGATCGAATGATCAGGATTTGCAGGCCCGCCTTGACAAGATGGAAGCGGAAGTGGCTCGTTTGCAGGCACAGCAGGGCGATACTCAGATGACTGAGCAGCGTGCTTCTGAAATCCGCGCCATCGTGCAGGATGTGCTGGCAGATGCTGACACACGTGCCAGCCTTTTGCAGGGCGGCATGAGTGGCGGTTGGGATGACGGGTTCTATCTGGCAAGCTCAGATGGCGGATTCCGTCTCAATGTTTCAGGTCAGATGCAGGTCCGCTTTATCTACAACAGGCAGGACGACGAAGCTGCGCTCGACGGCGATGCGAACCGCGCAGGCTTTGAGAACACACGCACCAAGCTCATCTTCTCGGGCAACGTGTTCAATCAGGACTGGACCTACAAGATCGAAGGCAACTTCGGCCGCGGTTCCAGCGAATCTGGTGCGGGCTTCGCATTGCAGGATGCTTGGATCAACTATGATTTCGGCAACAACTTCGGCCTTCGCGTCGGACAGTTCAAGGGTCCGTTCTCACGCGAGTACCTCGTCGACAGCTCGACCCAGCTCGCTGTGGAACGCTCCGTCATCACTGGTGCATTCAACACCGGCCGCGTGCAGGGCATCATGGTTCACTGGGCCAACGAGCAGTTCCGCTGGGCGGCCAGCCTCAATGATGGACTCCGCAGCGCCAACACGGCTGCTCTTGTCTACGACACCGAATGGTCGGTGGGCGCTCGCGCTGAACTCTTGCTCTCAGGCAACTGGGATCAGTTCGAAGACTTTACCAGCTGGCAGGACGACGAGTTCGGCGCCCTCATTGGTGGTGCTGTGCATTACCAGAGCACTGAATATGGTACAGCCGCAATCGGTGAAGTGGATACCCTCCTGCTCACAGTTGACGCTCAGCTTGAGTTCGGCGGTGCCAATCTCTTCGCAGCCGTCTACTACTCTGACTTCGACTCCGATGTCTCGAGCGGCGACTTCAACCCATGGGGCTTCGTGCTTCAGGGTGGCGTCATGCTCAACGAAGAGTGGGAACTGTTCGGTCGCTTCGAATGGGGCGATTCAGATATCGCAGGTTCTGATGAGTTGGCAATCCTCACCGTTGGCGTGACCAAGTTCTGGGACGCGCACAACCTCAAGTGGACCACCGACGTCGGCTACTCTTTCGATCAGATCGATGCCTTCTGGGCAGGCGGCGCAATCTTCGGAGCCACCGATGCTGATCTCGCAGGCTACCGTCAGGACAATGCCGATGAAGACGGTCAGCTTGTGCTCCGCACGCAGCTCCAGCTTCTGTTCTGATTTTTCGATCGATCTATTCTCACGGGTCATCCACCCGGCGAGTCCCCACAAGGGAATCGACGACCACCGGCCGGTCACATCAGTGACCGGCCGGTTTCTTTTGCAAAGGGACCCCGCAGCGAGCCCCGTTGCCCATGCAGGCTGTCGGACACAAGTCACATATTCGCCACGCACCGCTGAATGCCAACGCAACGAGTTGGGTAAAAAACCAGGCTTGCAATCACGACACCGCACGCAGATGTTGCGATGCACTTCGATTGATCCGTCATTTCTCTGCGTATCCTGTTCGCATGACCACAGCTTCTCAGCATCCTGGCCTTCACCTGCGAACGCTTTTCGAGCGCGAGACTGTGATGTGCCCGGGCGCGTTCAATGCTCTGGTGGCTCGAGCGATCGCGCAGGCGGGGTTTCAGGCCTGTTATATCTCGGGCGGAGCAACCGCCAACAGTGCAGGCTATCCTGACATCGGCCTGATCACACTCACGGAAATGGCCAGAACCATCCGGGAAATCGTTCGAGCGTCCGGCCTGCCTGTGATTGTCGATGCAGATACCGGCTACGGAGAAGTGGAACGCCTGCATCGTACGACCATCGAGTATGAAGGTGCAGGGGCTGCGGGGATGCACATCGAAGATCAAGTGTTTCCAAAGCGCTGCGGCCATCTGGACGGCAAGACGCTCATCCCCACCAGCGACATGGTCGAGAAGGTGCGGGCTGCATGTGAATCGCGACGTTCGAGTGGCGCGTTGATCATCATCGCTCGCACCGATGCACGAAGTGTCGAAGGGATGGATGCAGCCGTCGAGCGGGCGAATGCCTATCGCGCTGCTGGGGCGGACATGATTTTCCCGGAAGGATTGCAGACTGAAGAGGAGTTTGCTGCCTTTGCCAAGCGTTCACCGGGGTTGCTGCTTGCGAATATGACGGAGTTTGGCAAGTCGCCGATGCTGAATCAGCAGCAGTTGCGCGACATGGGATATCAGCTGGTGATTTACCCGCTTTCCATGCAGCGCATCGCCATGGCTGCGGTGATCCGGGCCTTGGATCATCTCAAATCCGAAGGCAGCGTGGCTGATCTGGTTGACACAATGCAGAGTCGGGCAGCGCTATATGATCTGCTCGGGTACACGCCAGGTGTCGAATGGCCGTTTCCATCACCATCGAGTCAGCGCGCGAGCGTCAGTCGCAATCAGCCGGAACAATCACAGAGGATTCCATCATGAAGCCCAAACTTGATTTCATCGGCAGTGCAGTGGGGGTGCTCGGAGCAGCGTTGTGCCTGCTGGCTGCGATGTTTCGCTTTCTGGCTGGCAGTCGGCCGGACTTTCTGCGCATGACGCCGATGACCATGTTCATGGGTGGAATAGCGCTACTGGTGTTTGCCTGCTGGGTGAAGCTCGAGAGCAAGTGAATGATCGCGCGCCCGCGTCGCCATGCCTGCATCACGGGGATATGATGGCTCCCGTTTCGGATTTCAAGGGGCAGTAGCTCAATTGGGAGAGCGCCTCGGTCGCATCGAGGAGGTTGTGAGTTCGACCCTCATCTGCTCCATTCTGCCCATCAACCATCACGCTGCACTTTCCTCAAGAGGCTCAATCCACACTCATGCAACGAGCGAAAATCTCCATCATTGGCGGCGGCAACGTCGGAGCGTCCTGCGCCCTTTGGGCTGCCCAGAAGGAACTTGGCGACATCGTTGTTCTCGACATCCCAGATGCAGAGAACCTTGTCAAAGGAAAAATGCTCGATCTGGCACAGTGTGGACCTGTCGAGCTCTTTGATGCCGACATCATTGGGACAGCCGATTACAAAGACACCGCTGATTCGGATGTCGTCATCGTCACAGCGGGCATCCCGCGCAAGCCGGGCATGAGCCGCGATGATCTCATTGCCACCAATGTGAAGATCGTGAAGTCGGTGGCGGAGCAGGTTGCAAAGCATTCGCCAAACTGCGTGATGATTCTTGTCAGCAATCCGCTTGATGCAATGGTGTACACCGCGTGGAAGGCGTCGGGCTTTCCCACCAGCCGCATTGTCGGCCAGGCTGGCTGCCTCGACATCGCCCGCTTCAAGACGTTCATCGCCATGGAAACGGGCTTCAGCGTCGAAGATATCAACGCGCTTTTGCTGGGCGGGCATGGCGACACCATGGTCCCGTTGCCACGCTACACCAACATCGGCGGGATTCCCGTGAGCAACTTCATCTCTGAATCGCGATTGAATGAAATCATCGAACGCGCGAAAATGGGTGGCGGAGAAATCGTCAAACTCATGGGCACCAGCGCCTATTACGCGCCTGCATCCGGATCGGTGCAGATGGCTGAGGCCATTATCAAAGACAAGAAACGCATCCTTCCCTGCGCAGCCTATTGCGACGGCCCATTTGGAATCAACGGTTACTTCGTCGGCGTGCCATGCGTCATCGGCGCCGGTGGCGTTGAGCGCATCATCGAAGTCGAACTCGATGCGGGCGAGCAGGCGCTCATGGACAACTCAGTGAAGGCTGTCCAGGAACTGGTCGAGATTGTCGTGAAGACCTTCCCCGAACTGGCGTGATCTCAGGGTGATCCTCAGGGGGAGGATGTCCGAGCGTCATGAAACCCGGCGCAGAAAATCCTCGAGAATGGCGCACGCAGCCAATGCATCACGCAGCTTCTTCTTCTGCTTGTGGGTGCGGCCGCTTTGGTTCATCGCCTGGTCGGCTGCGAAGCTGGTGAGTCGCTCGTCCTGATAGTGAATCACAAGGCCACATCGCGGGCCCAGTTGTTCGCCCAGTCGCCGCGAGGCCTGGGCTGCTGGCCCTTCGCTGCCATCCATGTTGAGGGGCAGGCCGATGACAATGGCGTCGGCTGCGTGCTCGCGAACGGCCCGGAGCAGCGCGTCGATGAGGTGATCCTCACTCCGTGGCCCCTGGCTTCGCTCGATACGGCCAATTGGCGTCACCAGAGGGACAGAATCGTCGCCCAGGGCCAGGCCCACGCGTCGTTCGCCATGATCGATACTGAGATAACGCATTGAAGGAGATATCTGGCTGGGCGGGCGGTTTCCGCTTGCGAATCCCCGCCAATGGCCGTATTGTATGGGTATGACAACTCAAGCGAAACGTCCACGCTCACGCCGACTCACACCCGGGCTGCGCCGCAGCCTGCTCGCATGCATGGCTGCATTGTCACTGGGCCTGGGTTCATCCGCGCTGGCTCAGGGCGGAGGTGTGCTTATTCCCGGTCAGGGACAGAACAACACCGCCCAGAATAATGCGCCACCAAGTGCGGCGCCACAGCCGGGCATCAACAAGGAGTATCCGGTCTGGGTTGGCTACCTTGTCATGCTGCTCATGGCTGTTGCGGTGATGGGCGTCAGTCTGATGCCATCCAAGCGATCTCACCTGGACTAAAGTTCAGGCGATCGAAGCGTATTACCTCGCTCCTATGTCAGCCTGCATCCGCTGCGTTTCACATCTGTGATCAGAAAGGTTCGAACTCTCATGGCTTCCCCATCATCAAACACAATCTCATCGCGAACATCGGAATCGAACGCGCGTCCGCGCTCAATGCGCGGCTTAGTTGCGCTCAACGCAGTTCTGTTGGCTGCCCTTGCGTTTGTGACGTTCTCGCACTCGCTCACCGCTCAAGGCGGCTACCGCGCAGCTGGCAGTTACATCGCAGTACCCGGCAATATTCCCGGATGGTCCCCCGCGGTGATCTACATCGTTGATCAAACCAATCAGCAGATGATCGGACTGACGTTTGATCCCAATACCAAGACGCTGCAGGGTGTGGGCGCACGCGATCTGGCCCGCGATGCTGCACAGTTCGGCACCGCGCGCAACTGATGCATGAATGCTGCAACGTTCCTGAAATCAAACCAAGCACAAAGGTGCATTTGAACCATGACATCATCATCTGACAATACCAACACGCAAAAAGTCGATCCTGCACGCGCCGTCCTGACCGCAGCTGCGTTTATCCTTGGCGGGCTTGTGATCATGCAGGCAGGGCGTCTGCCCGGCCAGCCTGCGTATGGCGGTGCAGCTGTCTTCGGCAACGGCTACACCATTCTCACCGCAGATTCCGGACGAGGGGGCGATGAACAGCCCGACGAAATCATCGTCGTCATCGACAACCGCGCGGAAGTCATCATGACCTATGAAGTCGAAGGGCAGCAGGGCGGCATCATTGCCCGCGACGGCGGATCATTGCCATTCCTGTTCCGAAACGTTCTGAAGCGCTGACGGTGGATCTCAGCAACCTCCTCTCCCCGTGCGCGAGGAGCGGTTACCGATAGCGCCCCATCCGCCACATCCACTTTGCGTAATCTCGTACAGCGTGACGTTTGCGTGCACTGCTCACATTGCCTTCGCCGCCGAATGCAGTTTCATTCCGCCAGCGCCAGTAACTGCCACTGGTGCGGAAACGTGTCTGCAGACCCAGCCGCGCGAGCGAGCACAGTCCGCAAATTGTGTCAGTGAGTCGGCGAAAGAGCATATTGCTGCATCATAGTGCCGCTTACCGAAGCGGAATAAATCGGCCGATGTGCAGCGTTCTTGTAGTGCAGGCATACACTTAATAGAACCCCCGCACGATCTTTCCCGAAGGATTCTTCACTTGTCGACCGACTATCTCAGCACTGTACAGGACGTCTACCGCAAGGCTGCTGAAGCGCCCGAAGTCAATCTCTGCTGCGTCCCAGCGGCGCAGCGATATCTGCCCGAGCTTTCGATCCCTCGCATCATGCATGACATGAACTATGGGTGCGGCTCGACGGTGCATCTGCAGGACATGCGACGCGGGCGGAAGATTGCCTACGTCGGCGTGGGCGGCGGACTGGAGGCGCTTGAACTCGCGTACTTCTCACGGGCACCCGGCAGCGTGATCGCAGTCGATCCGGTTGCAGAAATGCGCGAGGCTGCACGGCGCAATCTCGAAGAGGCAGCCCGCACAAATCCCTGGTTCGATCCTTCTTTCGTCGACATCCGCGATGGCAACGCCCTTGATCTTCCGCTCGAAGACAGCAGCGTTGATGTTGCGGCTCAGAATTGTCTTTTCAATATCTTCAAAACCGCTGATGAGACAGGCGATCTTGAACGCGCCCTCAGCGAAATGCATCGCGTTCTTCGCAAGAACGGCCGCCTTGTGATGTCAGACCCCATCACCACCGCGCCGATTCCCGAATCCCTGCGGCAGAATGATGTGTTGCGAGCACAATGTATCTCAGGCTGTCTCTCCTACGACGCGTACATGAAGAAAATCGTGGATGCTGGCTTCGGCGCGATCGAAGTTCGGGCAAGGCGGCCCTATCGCCTGCTCAGCGCTGCTGAGTTTCCCGAACTCGACGGCAAGGATGTTCTGCTGGAATCAGTCGACGTTGCAGCATTCAAAGTGAATATCCCCAACGATGGCGCGTGCGTTTTTACCGGGCGGACAGCCATTTACTCTGGCGATGCGAAACAGTTCGATGATGGACGCGGCCACGTGCTGTTGCGCGGCGTGCCGCTGGCAGTCTGCGATAAAACTGCAAACGCGCTCGATGCACTCGGCCGGGACGACATTGTCAGCACCCCTTCGACTTGGCATTATGGCGGCGGCGGATGCTGCTGAGCCTGAACTTCTCGATCCATGTCCGTATTTCACCTTCCAATCAACGGCAGCCCTTCGTTCAAGGCCCACTTTGCGACGGAGTTGTTTGCAGCCGAAGTCATATCGACGCTGCAGATCAATATTGGCTATGTCTGCAACCTTGCATGTCGACATTGTCATGTGGAATCATCACCAGCCCGCACAGCTGAGCACGAGAACATGTCACGCGCCACAGCCGAGCGAGTGTTGGCGTGGCTGCTTGAGCAGCCGAATATTCCAACCATCGATAGCACAGGCGGTTCGCCGGAAATGAATCCGAGCTTTCGCTGGCTGGTTTCCCGCATTCGCGATGCAGGCAAACATGTCATCGATCGATGTAATCCAACCATTATTACACATGTCGATCGCAAGACGGGCGAGCGATATGACTGGGTCCCCGAGTTTCTCGCGGAGCATCACGTTGAAGTCATTGCATCGCTTCCGTGTTATCTCGAAGAGAATGTTGAACATCAGCGCGGCCGCGGCTCTTACAGCCGATCGGTCGAAGGATTGTTACGATTGAACGAAGTTGGCTATGGGCGCGATCCGGCACTTCGATTGATTCTGGTGTACAACCCCAACGGCGCCCATCTGCCCCCGCCCCAGGCGTCACTGCGCGATGATTACCGCCGTGAACTTGCGTCCCGGTTCGGGTTGGTGTTCAATGATCTGTACACGATCACGAACATGCCGATCCGGCGCTGGCGCCATGAACTCGAGCGCGATGGCCGTCTCGAAGAGTATATGACGCTGCTGATGAACGCATACAACCCATCGACCGTCGATGGTCTGATGTGTCGCCATCAGATCAGTATTGATCCGCAGGGACGATTGTTTGACTGTGATTTCAATCAGGCCCTTGCCATGCAGACGCCCGGCCTGGAAGATCGATTCATCTGGGACATGAGCGCATCGGATCTGGCTGGCCGCATTATCGCGACCGATGATCACTGCTACGGCTGTACGGCTGGCGACGGCAGCAGTTGCAGCGGCGCACTGTTGTGAGCGTGCATACACTCCGCCCATGCCATCTGCATCAACAGCCAAAAAGCCGCCATCGAAGAAGAAGAAGGTCGCCGCCAAGAGAAAAAGCAAGAAGGCTGCGCGCCGCAAGAGCCACAAATGGCTGACCGCTGCCACTGCTGACCGTCATGTGCTGTACGAACGGGCAGTTCAGGATCCCGAGGCAGAAGTCGACTTCGTCGATCAGGTCTGGAAGGAACGGCGTGGCAAGCGGGCTCGCACATTGCGCGAAGACTTCTGTGGCACCGCGATTGCAAGTTGCGCCTGGGTCAAACGCCGACATGATAATCATGCCTGGAGTGTTGATATTGATCCTGCGGTTTTGGAATGGGCACGCACGCACTTGCCAGATCGGCTTACACAGAAGCAGTTCGATCGTCTCAACATTGTTGAAGGTGATGTTCTCACGGTTCGCGTGCCCAAAGTTGAGACCATCATCGCAATGAACTTCAGCTATTTTCTGTTCAAGACCCGCAAGCAGTTGCGCGCGTATTTCACCCGCGTCTTCAAGAGTCTTGAAAATAATGGTATATTTATTCTCGATGCCTACGGCGGCAGCGAAGCATTTGCAGAAATGCACGAAGAGCGCGATTGCGATGGATTTACTTATATTTGGGATCAACATGCGTACAACCCGATCACTGGCGATGTGCTGAACCATATTCATTTTCGATTTCCCGATGGAACCGAGATGCTGCACGCATTTTCGTATGACTGGCGATTATGGACGCTGCCGGAAATCCGTGAGTTGCTTGCGGAAGCCGGGTTCGCCAGCACAAGTGTGTATTGGGAAGGCTATGACGACGATGCGGAAGCCGGGAATGGCGAGTTCGCCGCAACTGAAGAAGGTGAAGCCTGCGAAGGCTGGATTGCGTACATCGTCGCAGAGAAATCAAAGTAAGTTATCCGCTGGGAGTGAGCAGCATGACCACGCATCATTCATCCCGCGCTCCCGAACCAGTGGGGGCCTATCCCCACGCAAAGCGCGTTGGCAACCTGCTCTTTCTTTCCGGTGTCGGCCCGCGTCAACTGAACAGCGCAACCATCCCCGGCGTTTCACTCGATGAGCACAGCCGCATAGTCAGTTACGACATTGAAGCGCAGTGTCGATCGTGCTTCGAGAACGTCCGCATGATTCTTGAAGATGCAGGATCCAGATGGGATAACATTGTTGATGTACTGACTTTCCTCACCGACATGAAGGGTGATTTTGCAATATACAACCGCGTGTATGCAGAATACTTCGCAGGGCCGGGGAAGCCCAACCCGACGCGCACGACCATCGAAATCAACGCGCTGCCAACGCCGATCGCTGTGGAAGTGAAAGTCATCGCCACCATCTGATGCGTCGCCCAGCCACGCTCCCAGCCACGAGAACCATACCATTCTTGCCATGCCTGTGATTCTCTTTGACGGAGACTGCAATCTCTGCAACAACGCCGTTCGGTGGGTGATTGCCCGTGACCGCCGGGCTGTGTTCTCTTTTGCATCGCTGCAGTCCGAAGCTGCCAGGAATCTGCTGCAAAGCCGCGCCGCTAACGAATTCGATATCGAGAATCTTCCCGACACGGTGGTGATGATTGATGAGAAAGGCGTTCATATTCGCTCAGCCGCAGCGATCCGCATCGCGCGCAGCCTGGGGTTTCCCTGGTCGCTGTTGCGGGTGTTCATGATTGTGCCGCGCCCGGTGCGTGACTGGGTGTACAACTTCATTGCGCGGCGGCGATATCGGTGGTTCGGAAGAGGCGACTCATGCATGGTCCCCACGCCCGAGCTGCGCGAACGGTTTCTTGATCGAGATGAACCGTAGCCACTGACACGCGCAGGCCGGCCATCAAAAGATACATATTCATGTGAACCCGCGCGGCCCAGCCAGCGACTACAACTGCGGAGACCGATTATGCATCACCGCACAGCTGAGCGCATCCTGGATGAACTTCTCGTTCTGCGAGCGCAGGACGGCGAGGCGGAGGCGCTGGAGGAACTGATCAGTCGCTGGCAGACGCGTGTCGTGCATGCTGCGTTTGCGGCCACGGGCAGCCGCGATGGTGCAACTGAGATTGCTCAGGACACATGGGTGTCGGTCGCCAGGCAGATCAGGCGGCTGGAGGATCCGCATCGCTTTCCGGGCTGGCTGAATCGCATTGTGGCCCGCCGTTCGGTTGACTGGATTCGCAAGCAGGCACGCGACCGCAAGCGGGGAAAGGCTGCAGAATCGATTGCAACCGCCAATGTCGAACACACGAACGCCGACGCGCTCAAGGGCGATCGTCATGCTCAGCTGCGGGCTGCAATCGCGCAGCTCAGCCCGGATCAGCGCGATGTGATTCGACTGCATTACGCATCAGGACTTTCGGTTGCAGAGCTCGCTCGGGCACTGCGCGTTCCCGAAGGGACGATCAAATCACGTCTTCACGCTGCCCGCGGGTGCCTCGAACGCGCGATCAACGCTCAATCACACACTCAACAAGCACACACTCAACAATCACACACAAAGGAAACAACACATGAACCTCGACAATGAAATTCGCAACGCGCTCAACACCAACCTTGACCCGCATCTTGCCACGGCTGGCGATGAAGGCCTCTTCGAGCAGGTGGCTGCAACATTTCGCGGCCGCATGCGATTCTGGATCGTGATGACATGGGTGGGCGCGATGATTCTGGTGGGCGTCTTCATCTGGTCAGCCATCTCGTTCTACGCAGCCGATCACACGCGCGATTGGGTGCTGTACGCCAGCATCGCGATGCTGTGTTTCATGGGCATCGGCCACATCAAGCTGTGGTACTACATGGAGATGAACCGCAACACCCACACCCGCGAGATCAAGCGCATGGAACTCATGCTGGCGCGACTTGGGAAGGGATCGAAAGAGTGAGGCGCTGCCGATGTGTCAAATGCAACTACGATCTGCGGGGTGAATTTGATGCGGGGTGTTCTGAATGCGGACGTGGGCGATGAAGAAGATGAGGAGCTTCGTCCCAGATTTTGTGTGCCTGTCGCTGCCACTGACCTTCATTGTCGCGCCGGTAGTGACATTCTGCCTCTACAACAAGCGCCGATGCGGGGAGGCGTTTGCATTCCTTGTCGCCGCTGCGACGATTTGTGTTGTGGTCGGCGCACTTCTCTCCGGTATTCTCACAGCAGCAGTGGCGGCGACGCTCGCAGCGGTCGGGGGCGCGGTGATCATCGCAGCGGTCGCCGCACCGATCGGTCCGACCGGCGGCACCTGTCCTTCGTGCGGCTACGACCTTCAAGGAGCTCGCGTGCCGGGCTGGCCCGAATGCGGCTGGGGACGGACATGAAGTTGCAACGCCTTGACCCATGCCTCGGTCATTTCTGTGGTATCATTCACTCATGGACTGGCGTGAACGCATTACCATTGAGCCGGACAAGCGAAGCGGCAAGCCGTGCATCCGGGGTCTGCGCATTACAGTGCAGGATGTGCTTGAGTATCTCGCGGGTGGGATGAGCGTTGAAGAAGTCCTCCACGACTTTCCGTATCTCGAGGACGACGACATCCGCGCCTGTCTCGCGTTCGCGGCTGATCGTGAACGGCAACTGAACCTGGCGCCGAGCGAATGATTCAGCGAGTGAGAGAGTGAGACTCCTGTTCGACGAGAATCTGTCTCCTCGTCTCGTTCAGTTGCTCGCTGATCGCTTTCCTGACTCAGCGCATGTCCACGAAATCGGTCTTGGATCAAGCGCTGATGCGCACATCTGGCAGGCTGCCACTAATGGCGGATTCGCGATCGTGAGCAAGGACAAGGATTTCTACAATCGAAGTCTGCTCCGCGGCCACCCGCCAAAGGTGATCTGGCTCCGCATCGGCAATGCAGGAACGGCGATGGTCGCGCAGCTGCTGGAACGGAATCATGCTGAGATCGAGTCATTCGATCGCGATGACCGGATGGGAGTCCTTCTGGTGTGCACACCATGAAACGCTGGGCCGTCCGCATCCTGATCTGCCTCATCCTCGGCGCGGCGAGCACTGTGGATGTGGCGCGGGGTTTGGCGTACTTCGAAGACTGTTGCGCGTTAGAAGCGCAGGCTGGCGCGGACACCAATGAAAGGCGCGGGGTCGATGTCATCATCAGCAACTCGATCGCCATCGCGGTCTTCCAGCCGGAGTTCACCTGCTGCGATGATGCCCGCCACAGCGCTGATCTGCACGTTGGCATGAGGCGAATAGCCAACACGCAGGTAGATCGGCAGTGTCGACTCATCACCCACTCCATCGGGCGCGATGTCCTCATCATCCAGGCGAAAGCGTCTGCTCTGATAGCCCGCACCAAACGCGATTTCCCAGCCTTGCGAAAACTCCCATACGACCTCAGCTGAGCCTCCGCCGCTCGCGCCCACGCCGCCCCCCGTTCTGAGCGACCATTGATCATCGATCTTCCACCGAACGACGACGATGGGGAAGACTGCAACATCATCTTCGATCTGACTCATCGCGCCGACACCCAGACCAAGCGCCACGCGATCGTTCACCTTGTAACTGAAGCCAATGATGCCGCCGCCGGTAACCGAGTCGCCGAAGTGCGCGCCGGATTCTGCGGAGAATCCGATGATCGGGCCGCCAAAGAGGGTGAAGCGATCGTTGACTTCCCACTCCAGCCGCGCTGCTGCCTGAACGGTGTTCACAGCGTCCCAGGGGTCGAGCGCTGCGAAGCCGGACGTTCCGGAAAAGTCGTACGCATCATGTGCATAGCCCAGACTGAGATTGAGGTCCAGCCGGTCATTCAGCGGCATGGCTGCGTTGATGCCCAGATTGAATCGCGCTGCGGTGTAGTCGCCGCCGTCGTCTTCGAAGTCTGTATCAAACTGATACTCCGCGCCGCCCGAAAGCGTGATTGTCAGTGGCGAGGGCTTGTCGAGCGACGATGGTGTTGCCGATGATGCATCATCATCAACCATCTCTTGCGCCAGCGCTAGTGGTGCCATGCCCATCGCAAGGGAGAGGAACGCAACATGAATGCGGATATTCTGTTCGATCATGGCGTGAGTGTACACAAATCCTGCCCGTTGCGTTGCAAGTCAGGCCAGTTGAGTTTCGGCGTCACTCCCGTTCAAGCAGGCGATGGCTCCACATTGCGTGGAGCGTCGCCACCATCAGCAGCAATGCTCCGTTGGCCTGATGGGCGGTTGTCGCGATGACCTCGCTGATGGGAATCACTTCATCCCCCGCCCTGCGAAGGACATACAACATGGCTGTGATGCCGAGCATGAGTTGGATGAAGACGATCAGCAGCAGCAACCCGCCCGTGCGATGCATCTGCACCTGTTCGCGCAGCACGCTCAGCCCGCGCAGGCCGCAGATGATCGCGACCGCAGTCACTGCCAGCCCCATCGCAATGTGCACAAACAGCACTCCCATGGTGCTGGCTGGATCAACCCCCGGCTGGCCATTGGCGTGTCGATAGGCCGCTCCCAATCCGAGTTGCACAAGCAGCGTTGCAATCAGAAGCCAGCTGAGCAGTTGATCGGTCCGCATACCTGCGTGCGTGATCGTGCCGATGCGCTCGCGCCACGTGAGACTTGCAGCGCACGCGGTTGCAGCGATTACAGCCAGCACCATCTGCCCGAAGATGCCATGAATGATTGCGAGCCCTGTACTGCTTTCAGTCACGCGTGTTCCGCCGAGAATGCCCTGGATAATCACCATCACAAGCGCAAACAGTGACAGCGTGCAGATGAGTTTCCTGCCAGCAGCGTGTCGTGTTGCAAACCACGCAAAGACGACCAGCGTGATTGTCGCAAGGCCGACCAGCATTCCATACAGCCGATGTGCATGTTCATAGTGCACGCCACCAGCCATGCGCTCGTCACTCACCATCTGCGTGAGCGGGTAGAGGATCATGTTGTGCCCGAACGAGTTGGGCCAGTCGGGCACAGCCAGCCCAGCTTCATAGCCAGTCACGATCCCGCCTGAAATGATGAGCATGAACGTGACGACGACCACTGCTTTGCTGTACAACGCCAGCGCTGGTGCTGCGCCCGCGCGCGGATAAACGGAAGGCAGCGGCACGGAAGCAACAGCATCACTGTCAGCGACACGTTCACTGCGAACCTCCACAGCCATACGACGGCCGACGAGTCCCGACAGGCCGCCGATGATCGCGAATGCTGCAAAGCTGCCAACACTCCAGATGGCAACGGCTGCCCCAGCCGAACGGCCTTCAGCCATGCTGCTTCCCACCAGACTGCCGATGATGAGGGCGTTGAATGCAGCAGCGACAAGGCCAACGCCCGCTCCGATTGCGATGCCGCTGCCACCTCTGGTTGTTTTGGCTGCGAGAAATGCGCCCAGCGCAAGCGCCAGAATCATCACGCCAAAGAGAATCTCACCCACCAGCCTGCCCGGCTGCATCAGCGCGATGTAGGCTGCACCCCACTGTCCAGCTGTCACCCACAATCCATATGCAATCGCAACTGCAAACCCCGGCTGCGTCGCAGTTGAATCTCGCACGTTCGTCATGGGAACATCTTCACGTTGCTGCAATCGTCTGCTGCCCGTTCATGTATGGCTGCAGCGCAGCGGGGATGGCAATCGATCCATCCTGCTGCTGATAGAGTTCGATGATGGGAATGAGAATGCGCGGGCTTGCAGCAACGGTGTTGTTGAGCGAATGACAGAACACAGTCTGGCCGTTCTCATCACGATAGCGCATGTTGAGCCTGCGACACTGAAAGTCGTACAGCCGCGATGCAGAATGCGTCTCGCCATATGCACCCGCAGGAACGCCGGCAGCATCAACATTTCCGCGCGAAGGCATCCACGATTCGATATCAATCATGTCCGCATTCTTCAGCCCCAGATCGCCCGTGCAACATTGCAGGAGACGATATGGAATCTCAAGCGACTGCAGCAGCGCTTCGACGATGCCAATCATCTTCTTGTGCCAGGCCCTGCTTTCTGCGACATCATTTCTGCAGATCACAACCTGCTCGACCTTTTCAAACTGATGAATGCGATACAGACCCGCTGTGTCCTTGCCCGCTGCACCTGCCTCACGGCGGAAGCAGGTCGAGACCGTTGCATATTGCAATGGCAACGACGCAGCATCGAGAATCTCATCCTGATGCAGTCCCATCAATCCAACCTCACCTGTGCCGGTGAGAAACAAATCCTGGCCAGACCCGCGGGCAGACTCTTCGATGTGATACGCCTGTTCGCGACCAGCCGGAAAAAAGCCGGTGCCAAGCATGCACTCTTCGCGCACAATCACGGGCACCGACATAGGCGTAAAGCCATGCTTCTGTGTGATGAAGTCAAAGGCATAGCGCAAAACTGCCTGTTGCAAAAGCATGCCCGCGCCCCGCAGAACATAATGTCGGGCCCCAGCCATCCGCACCGCCCGCTCGAAGTCGACCATGTTGTGCAACTGCATCAGTTCCAGATGCGAGCGCGGAGCAAAGCCACGATTGGTCTCGAATGACTTTGATGGATCAAACCAGTTGGGGTTCCAGCGGCCGATTTCAATGTTGTCCGCTTCGCTGGTGCCGCTCGGCACATCTGCATCAGGTGGCAGGGGCACAGCCAGCAACAGGTCGTGACGCTCAGGCTCAAGGGCTGCCAGCGATGCTTCCAGGGCTGCGATTTCATTCTTGAGGGCAACCGGCCGCGCTTCGAGCGCAGCCCGCTCGCGTTCGAGATTTTCACGCTCAACCCCGGTCGCAGTCTTGATCTGACCCTTGAGTTTGCCGATGGCTGGGCCGACTTCCTTACTGATTTTGTTCTGTTCAGCCCGTTTGGACTCGACCTCCGCAAGCACGCTGCGCAACTGGGCATCGAGCGCGAGCAGGCGATCGATGTCGACAGCAATGCCCTTGGCACGCGCCCCATCGCGATAATGATCCGGCCGCTCCCGCAAATCACGCACATCAATCATGGCCGATGGTATTCCGCCATCGCGATACGGAATGCAAGGAAGATTTTGCGCGTGGCCGATCGTGCGTCCGTCCCCCCAGCGAGGGTTCGACATGCAGCAGGGCCTAGCGAGAGCGGCTAACGACAGGTCGAGAGAGGCTAACGACAGGTCGGGAGCGGTCAAATCCACCAAATTTGAACGTCTGGCTGCAGTTGTCCGTCGTGTATGTCGCTGTCATCGCCGCCTGGCTGCTGGCCGCGTTTTGCTTCATGCAGATACCGATGACGAAGTTTCACACCGATTGGCTTATGGGCGCAGCCCGCGCCGACTTCGTCGATGAGTCTGCGCTCGATCAATGACAGTCGTGGACGATTCGATCTGATTGATGGATGGATTCGCGGCAACCAACGCCGTTCCAACGCCGTCGCGCTTTTGCTTCGTTTGACGAGCACAGTTGGCTTCGGAGCCTTCGGTACTGTGTTCATGCTACTCGCCATTCGAGAAAGGCGGTTGAACCAACGGCCTCAGGTGACCGGCGACGCCGGCCATTAAAATGTGCGCCGATCTCCGTTCGAAGGCTGTCAGCTATGACCGCCTTATCCGGCTGTTTGTGATTGTCCCAACCGCGATACCATCGCGCATGACTCCTGTGTGGAAGATTGCGATTGACACCGGCGGCACGTTTACCGATTGCATCGCGCGCGAGCCGGACGGCGCGATCTGCACATGCAAGGTGCTCAGCGATGGAACATTGCGCGGCTGGGTCGAGCACATCGATCAATCGTGGCCGCGCGAGGTTGTCATCGGTCTTGCCAGCGACACGTTCACTGCAGAACTCCTGCGCGGTGCTGTCGTCCGCAGTCTCAATAATACGTCGTCATCATCATCAGCATCATCATCTGCCCGCATTCTCACCGCGCGTGGAAACGCTGTCTCGCTCGATCGCGATGTTGCGTGGGAGAGTGGCAGCGATGTTGTTATCGAAACCGCTCTGGCAGCGCCCCTCCTTGCAGCGCATCTGATCACGCTCACGCCCATCGATCAGCCGTTGCCCGCCATGCAGGTGCGGCTGGCAACCACGCGGGCTACCAATATGCTGCTGGAACGTAATGGTGCTGCAGTTGCACTTTTCATCACCGAAGGGTTTGCAGACCTGCTCAGGATTGGCGACCAGACGCGTTCAGATCTCTTTGCGCTTCCGATCAGTCGGCCGCTGCCGATCGAGCGCATGACCTTCGAAGTGAGTGAGCGCATTGACGCAAAGGGCAACATTCTCATCCCGCTCGATGAAGAACAGCTTCTTGCAGCAGCAGCTGAAGCGCGATCGCAGGGCATCACCAGCGCCGCAGTTTCATTCCTGAACAGTTACGCGAATCCCGTGCATGAAGAGCGGGCGATGCACATCCTGCGCGAGAGCTGCGGATTTGAATCGGTCGTGACATCAACACAGCACGCAGCACTCATCGGCTTTCTGCCACGCACGCAGACGGCAGTGGTTGATGCGTTTGTGGGTCCGGGTCTGCACGAATACTTTGCATCGCTCTCAGCCATGAATCGCGATGGCACCATGCAGGTGATGAGTAGCGCGGGCGGGCTTGTGCCGGTCGCGGATGTACGGCCAGCAGATTGTCTGGTCAGCGGGCCAGCGGGTGGCGTTGTCGGCGCAGCTGCGGTGGCGCGGCGGCTGGGATATGGCCGCATCATTGCATTTGATATGGGCGGCACCAGTACCGATGTCACGCGCGTCGATGATGACTTCACCTATCGCTATTCGCAGAAGATTGCTGGCGTTTCGGTGCAATCGCCAGCTCTTGCGATTGAAACGGTCGCAGCGGGTGGCGGCTCGATCTGCGAATGTCGACATGGCGAGTTGCACGTCGGGCCACGCAGCGCGGGGGCAACACCCGGCCCTGCGTGTTATGGCAGAGGTGGGCCGCTCACGCTCACGGATGTCAACCTTCTGCTGCATCGCATTGATGCGGAGCGCTTTGCATTTCCGGTGAATCGTGATGCATCGCAGCAGGCCCTGGAAGCTGTGCGTGCATCACTTCCTGAGAGTCGCGCCACGCAGTTTGCTGACGATGGAGCACTTCTCGAAGCATTCCTCGCGATTGCGGATGAGCGGATGGCTGATGCGATCGGGCAGGTAACGGTGCGGGATGGCATCGATCCGGCTGAGTTTGCACTTGTCGCGTTCGGCGGCGCAGCTGGGCAGCATGCCTGCCGAGTCGCGCAGCGGCTGGGAATGAAGACGGTGCTTCTGCCGGTGCATGCTTCGATACTGAGCGCCAAAGGTGTGCAACATGCAGCGCTCGAACGCATCGCGCAACGGCAGGTGAACCTGCATCTTGAACCAGGTAGTGATGCTGCGGCCCAGGCTGCGATTGTCTCGGTGCAACAGGATGCGACGCGGGCGCTGCGGGCAGCGGCTGAGCATCACATGCAGCCCAGGCAGATGCAGGCTGAACAGATGCAGCTGCGCACCATTGCCTCGATCCGCTGCGCCGGACAGCACAGCACACTCGATGCTGACATCACCTGTGCAGCTGACATCATTCCTGCGTTCACAGCGCTTTATCGCTCGACGTTCGGCCATTCGCCACCTGCAGATGCTGTCGTCGAACTCGAATCGCTGCGCGCCTTTGCCCGCAACGTTGTTGAGGCAGACGATGCTGCGAACAATGACGATCATCGCGAGGAGAATGGCGAGGGTGTCATCAAGCACGGCCCGTTGCGCCTGGCTATGACCGATACGACGTTCATCATTGAGCCCGGCTGGATCGCTGAGCCACTTCCCTGTGGGACGATCATCGCATCCCTGGACGAATCAGCTCCAGTCCGCTCCAGCGACAATTGGCAACGCTCAGCAGCTGCCCGCGAGCTGTTTACCAACCGCCTTACAGCCATCGCGATTCAGATGGGTGAGCAACTCGAACGAACCGCATTGTCAACCAACGTAAAAGACCGGCGCGACTTCTCCTGCGCGATTTTGACAGGTGATGCCCAGCTGCTGATCAATGCTCCGCATGTGCCTGTACACCTGGGCGGTCTGGGCATGTGCGTTCGCGAAGTTCGCAAGCATGTCGTGCTGGAACGTGGCAATGTCATTGTCACCAATCACCCTGCATATGGCGGCTCGCACCTGCCGGACGTCACAGTGATCGCGCCAGTGTATGTGCATGATGCCTCGCAACCTGTTGCATACGTCGCCAATCGTGCCCATCACGCAGAGATCGGCGGCACTCGCCCCGGGTCGATGCCAGCCGATGCGACCTGCCTGGGGGATGAAGGCGTCATCATTCCCCCGATGCACCTTGTTCGAAATGGAGAGGAGCGGTTTGATGATGTTGCGCAACTGCTGCGTCACCAGCCAAACCCATCGCGAGATGTGCGGACCAATCTGGCTGACCTGCGGGCACAGGTGGCGGCTGTTCATCGCGGCGTTCATGCACTGGATCAACTCATCGAGAGCATCGGCATCGACGCGTTCAATGACGGTTGCGGCAACATACTCACTCATGCATCAGCCGCAGCCCGAACCGCAATCGCGGACCTCAACGGAACGCGCTTCCACGCATCGGACGCGCTTGATGACGGCTCTGTGCTGGCTGTCACACTCAATCGCTTTGAAGATGGCCATTTGCACATTGACTTCAGCGGCACATCAGCCCAGCATGCGGGCAATCTCAACGCCACCCCCGCAATCGTCCGCAGCGTGATTGTGTACATCATGCGTCTTCTTGCAGGGTCCGGCCTGCCATTGAACGAAGGTATGCTCGATGCTGTTGAGGTTGTGTTGCCACACTGCCTGCTCAATCCGCATTTCCCGGCTCAGGATGACGATGATGCAGCGGCCGGACCAGCTATCGTGGGAGGCAACACCGAAATCAGTCAGCGACTGACGGATCTCTTCTGCGAAGCGATGTCACTTTGTGCCAATGGGCCGGGCACCATGAACAACATCCTCTTCGGCAACGATCGCTTTGCCTATTACGAGACGGTGGGTGGCGGCAGCCCGGCTGGTCCCGGATTTCACGGCACCGATGCAGTGCATTGCCACATGACCAACACCCGCATGACTGATGCAGAGATTCTCGAACAGCGCTACCCGGTGCAGCTCAACCGCTGGGCCATCCGCAAGGGTTCGGGTGGAGGTGGCAGGTTCCACGGCGGCGAAGGGATTGTGCGTGAGATCACCTTCCTCGAACCGCTGGAACTTTCAGTCCTGACACAACGCCGCACCCAGGGAGCCAAAGGATTGGGCGGCGGCGGGGCAGGGTTGCCGGGCAGTCAGACACTGCTGCGAATGGATGGATCGCTCTCTAAGCTGGCATCGGTGGATGGTTGCAGCGTGGGGATTGGCGATCGATTGATCCTGCATACGCCGGGCGGAGGGGGCTTCGGCAAAAAAAATTGAAATCAATCATCGCGTTGTTATGGACTTCCCCGAATCTTGTGACATGATGTAGATGAAAGATGCATTCGCCACGGTCGAGCCAGAATTCACTCAGGGCGATGATGACGGAGCAAGGTTGAAAAACTCTCATCTGGGAAAGATGATGTCAATGGCGAGGGGTATCAATACAACAGGAATCGAAACCGCGCTGATCGAGCCAAAGCCGATCGAAGCGCCACAGGATTGCATCAATGATGAGAACCTGAGGCGATTCATCGATCAGGTCCGATATCAGATCAGCCGCAGCAATCAGCAGGCGAGTATCACAATCGAGCTCTCAAAGATTGCCCGCATGAACACCAACCTCCTGGCTGTCCTGCTGCTTTTGATCAGAGAGACTGTTCGAGCCGGCCGTTCGCTTCGCTTTATCGGGGCCACCAGTCAGTTCATCACCTGCGCCCGCATTTATCGCGTCCTGGCACCGTTCGAACGCTGCGGCGTCCTTCTTCCTTGAACGTCCGCCGGAGCTGAGTTGGCGATCTAGTGGGACTGGGCAACATAGACCCCTGCGAATCGTGTGTGGCGTATGCTGCGTGTGCATGAACGCAGAAACACAGGCCGAAGTTTCCACGGGCACGCCCTCGCGGGTACCCGTCCGTCGTGCCCTGCTCTCGGTCAGTGACAAGACCGACATCATTCCATTTGCCCGGGCTTTGCAGGAGCGCAACATCGAGATCGTTTCGACGGGCGGCACCGCGGCAGCATTGCGCGAAGCTGGCATGACTGTGATTGCTGTCGAATCCGTCACCGGGTTTGCGGAGATGATGGATGGCCGCGTCAAGACCCTGCATCCAGCCATTCATGGCGGGCTGCTGGCGCGGCGCGACCTTCCCGGGCATGTTCAGGCCATGCAGGATCACAACATCACGCCCATAGACCTTTTGTGCGTGAATCTCTATCCCTTCGAGCGAACGATCCGTGAAGATCTTGGACATGTCGAAGCGATCGAACTCATCGACATTGGCGGCCCTGCAATGATTCGCTCAGCCGCCAAGAATCACGACTTCGTCGCGGTCGTGACGAGTCCCACCCAATACGATCGCGTTGCCAATGAACTGCGGAAGCATGATGGCGCGACCACCCTCGAACTTCGGCGCGACCTCGCAGCAGCTGCATTCAGTCGAACCGCTGCGTATGACGCAGCCATCAGTTCCTGGATGAGCGGCCAGCGCGATCGTCAGTTTGCCCCAATGATGCGAATCTCTCAGACACGCATCGCACAGCTGCGCTATGGCGAAAATCCGCATCAACAGGCTGCCGTGTATGCCAATCCCGGCGAGCGCGGTGTCAACGTTGTCACTGCACCTCTCCTGGCAGGTAAACCGCTCAGTTACAACAACCTCAATGACGCAGCAGCTGCACTCGAACTTGTTGCAGACCTTGCCCAACAGGGTCGCAGCAGCAATGCGATCGCAGCAGCTGTCATCAAACATACCAATCCGTGTGGCGCAGCTGTTGCAGACAATGCGCTGGCAGCGCTCGACCTTGCGTTGCAAGGCGATCCGGTCGCAGCGTTTGGCGGGATCGTTGCAATCAGCGCTGCGGTGACGCAGGATGTTGCAGATTCAATCACCAATGCCAAACAGGTGTTCTTCGAGGTAATCGTCGCGCCCGCTTTCGATACCGAAGCAGTCGCAACGCTCTCCAACAGGTGGAAGAACGTGCGACTGCTTGCTGTCGGAGATATGCATGATCGAGTGCACCTCGACCCACTTGAATGGAACTCGATCCCTGGCGGCATGCTTGTCCAGCAGCGCGATCTGACACTGCCCGATCCATCAGGTCAATGGCAACATGCAGCTGGGCCAGCCGTGACCGACGCAGCAACACTGGCTCACGCTGCCACGACATGGATCATTGCCAAGCATCTGAAGTCCAATGCGATTGCGATCGTCCGCGATGGCCAACTCATCGGCGCAGGGGCTGGACAGATGGATCGCGTCACCAGCGCGCGTCTTGCGATCGAAAAGGCTGGCGAACGACTGCAACAGGGCGGAGCATCGCCCCTCATCGCAGCGTCGGACGGATTCTTCCCGTTTGCAGATGGACCGCTGGCCCTGATCGAAGCGGGCATCTCGATCATCATTCAGCCGGGCGGTTCGATGCGCGATCAGGAAACGATCGACTTGTGCACATCGCGCGATGTGGCACTGTATCACACTGGCATTCGACACTTCAGGCATTGAGTTTTGTGAAGGACCGCGCCTTGCAATACCTGTGGGGTGCGCGGTATATTGATGACATTGTGATGCACCGTGAAGATCACGATGGAGATGGTTCGTTCATTGACAAAGGATCATTGCGCTGGTGGCATCTCACGGATGTGCAGTTCTCGACGGTGGCCAATCTCGATGATGCTGCCAACACGGAGGAGCGCGTGCGATACGACTCGTACGGCCGCGCGCTTGAGCCGCGCGTTCTCACGCTCGAGTTCTTTGAGTCGTTTCGCTTCGTTGGCCTTCATCCCGCCGTACTGATTCCGCCAGCGATGGAAGGTCTGCTCACTGATCTCGAGTCGCTGAACGATCTGCGCGATCGTGGTGCCGGCCGCCAGCATCGCATCAGCTTCGCGCAGCTTGGCGATGATCTGTTCGGGTGTGTGTCGCTTGCGTTTCATCTTCGAGAGCCTCCTTGCCCGTAAAAAGGGCAGTAGAAACTCTCACAGCGATTGGGTCAAGTTTTGGGGAGCAGGTCATCACATCGAAGAGCGCATCGATGACTCGTGGACCTCAGGCTTCACCAAGGACCGCGCCTTGCAATACCTGTGGGGTGCGCGGTATATTGATGACATTGTGATGCACCGCGAAGACCATGATGGCGATGGCGACTTCGCCGACACCGGCTCAGCCCGAAGTGGCTTCACTCACCCATCGGGGTGGCTACAAACATGCTGCGGTCACTCGGTGCTCGATTGCTGATTGTCCGCATCGCTGTTGTCTGGCTGATGGCTCGGGGCTGGTTCGTGATATTCATCGTCTTCGGCGTGTGGAACATCAGGATCATCATTGAGTTCGAGCAGAATCTCTTCGCTCGTTTCATCCTGAACGACAAGAAGACGACGTTGACGGACCAGTTCGAGCGTCGCCAGGAACAGGCCGATGACATCGATCTTCCGTCGACCCATCCATGCCTGTTGCAGTGTGATGCGCTTGATGGTTCCATCTGCATTGCGCAGTCGATCGAGCAGGTCTTCCTGATGCAGGCCGATGGGCGTGTCATCGTCGAGCACTTCGTGTTCGCCGAGCTTGCTGAAGTCGATCGATGCGACGATGCGTTCGTAGGCGCTGAGCAGATCAAACGCGTGCACATCTTCCAGTTCGAGTTCCGGTTCGGGTGCTGGATCTGCAGCAGGATCGAAACGATTGGGATGCACTTCGAAACGATTGGCAAAGTCGTGACGCATCTCATCCAGGCGATCAGCAGCCTGCCTGTAGCGTTGATAGGCAAGCAGCTGCTGCACGAGTTCATAACGCGGGTCATCGGCTTCGAGGTCGATGGTGTCAGGCAGATCAGCATCGGTAACGTCGCCCTCTGCGGAGCGTCGATTCCCGCTGCGGGCCCGCTCGAGCACCCGCGACTTGATCTCAACCAGCGTCGCAGCCATCACCAGAAACTCGCCAGCCTGATCGATGTCGATCGAATCAACCTCTCCCAGCAACTTGATGTACTGATCGGTGACTGTAGTGATGGGAATGTCGGTGATATCGACTTCAGCCTTGCGGATGAGAAAGAGCAACAGATCGAGTGGACCTTGAAAGTGATCGAGGGCAACTCGATAATCATCCTGGATGGGCTGCTGAGCGCTGTTCATCTTTTGGTTAGAATAGCATGTCTCGACTGGCTGATGCACTTGGGATCGACATGACAGACGTTGCGCCTGAAATCCTGGCGGAAACCGCGTTTCTTGCTGAAGCGTTGCGCGCGGAGTCTGGCGCCATTGATCGCGTCGCATCCCGCATCGATCACACATGGATCAAAACGCTGGATGTGCTCGAAGCATGCAAGGGACATGTCGTGATCGCGGGTATGGGGAAGTCCGGCCTCATCGGCCAGAAGATCGCAGCCACCTTTGCAAGTCTGGGACAGCCAGCCCATTTTCTGCATCCAGCAGAAGCAGTGCACGGCGACCTCGGCAAGGTGCGCCGCGGCGATGTCATTCTTCTGCTGAGTTTCTCGGGCGAGACTGATGAAGTTGTCAATCTGGCTGCGATTCTGAGATATGATCGCATGCACACCATCGGCATCTCAGCACGCGCGGGCTCGACGCTGGCTCGCACCTGCACGGTGCACCTCGACCTGGGCGACATCGCTGAAGCCTGCCCGCTCACTCTTGCTCCAACTGCAAGCACAACAGCCATGCTCGCGGTGGGGGATGCACTGGCACTGGCGCTCTCGCGGCGGCGAAACTTCAAAGCTGATGACTTCCATCGCAACCACCCGGGCGGGATGCTTGGCGTGGGGTTGCGGCCGATCACCGAAGCCATCCGCCTGCGGGTGGGCGAGAGTCTCACGGCTGTGGCTGACACCGCGACGGTGCGTGAAGTGCTCGATCAGGCTGACATGGCCAGGCGGGCCGGGGCGGTGCTTCTGGTCGATGCAGCCACGGGCAAACTGACAGGAATCTTTACAGATGCAGATTTCAGGCGGTTGATGATGGCCGATGCCGACGGCATGCAGCGTCCTATAAGTGGGGTCATGACGCGGCAACCGGCCTTTCTGACGGTGGGTGATCTGGTGCGGGACGCTGTTCGGCTGGTCCGCGAGAAGCGGCTGGACGAGTTGCCGGTGGTGGACCACGCCGGGCGGCCGATCGGGATGGTGGACATTCAGGATCTGATCGCGATGAAGGTTGTGCAGGAGCCATGATGCGATTTTCGCCTCGGTTCTGAGGCACGAAGGTCCACGTTTATCAACTCGGCGCGCCTCCCCTTCGGCTGGAGTTGCCCCTCTTTCCGATGCCCGGGAACCATTTCTGGCGGAGTGGCGGCAGAGGGGCCGATGATATCGGGCGTCGGATGGTCACTGAAAAAAGTTCAAGAACTCTCAATGATCTGAGGGGAAATAGGCTTGCATCCGGTGGCGACTCTCGTTACTCTGGCGTTTTGCTAGGTGGGGAGTGTGCGTGTGGGGGGCAGTCTGGCCGGGCCGACTGATCCCGACGGTGTGTGTTCAGCCAGCGTGGCTGAGCGACAATCTGCGTGTGTAGCGATGATAGTGATCGTGTTGTTCGCGGCAATCGGACGCCCCGGAGCCGCGCTAACGGAGACCTCTCAAACATGACGACGACTCAGAAACCCTCCCGTATCTTCCTGCTCAGCCTCGGCATTGTGTCGTTGACACTCACAGTGTCAGCGTTTGATGCCACAGCCACACAGCAGGATCCTCCGCCCGATGATGCAGGGCAAGACATGCGAGAAGCTATGGACGAGTTGCAGGACGCAACCACCCAGCCGCTCGACACCAACAATGCAACCGATGAAGCGCGAGGCATGGCTGCCCTTGCTGAAGCGCGTGCACATATGGACGCTGGCCGCTATCAACAGGCGCTCGATGCGTATCGTACCGCCCTGCAGGCCATGCCAGATAATCAGGAAGCTCGGGCAGGTGAAGCATCTGCCCTGGCTCGCCTCGATCAGGCCAGCGGTCTGGATCAGGCAGCCACCGTCCTCACGCTGCGCGGCCAGCAGGTTCGGGCCGAGTTCGATGCAGCCGTGGCAAATGCACGGCAGTTGCTCGAACAGCAACAGTTCGGCCAAGCTGAGACTGTTGTCACCACAGCCCGCGTGAATCTCAACAACAATCAGCGATTCATTTCCGGTCCCGAGCATACTCAGCGGCTGCAGGCGGCTGGAGCGTTGCTGGCAGAGATTGGCAAGGCCAAAGAACTTCACATGGCCGACATCATCCGGCAGCAGACCATAGATCGCGGGCGTATCGAAGAAGAAAATCGTCGCCGCGAAGCAGAACAGCGCGAAGCCACGATCAATCAGAATCTCACACGCGTTCGCGCGCTGCAGCTTGATCGCAACTACGACGAAGCCATGCAGGTGATCGATCAGATTCTCTTCCTCGATGAAGACAATCCCGCAGCCCTTGCCCTTCGCGATGCTATCCAGACTGCTGCACTGTGGCAGAACTTCCTCTCCGGTGAGCGGGCCCGTGAGTTCAGCTTCACCTATCAGTTCGAGGAAAACCGCAGAGCAGCGATTGCCCCGCGTCCCAACTACGGGCCCGGCGAGAAGTCAACCACCGGCCTGATGACCTATCCGGAAGATTGGCCCAACCTTTCCATCCGCCGCACATCTGACGCAGGGTTTGTCGACACCGATGCCAATCGCCGCGTGGCCATGGCAATCGAGCAGGACATGCCTCGTGCAGACTATCAGGGACACCAGCTCCACCAGGTGCTGGCCCACATCGGCAGCTTCACCAATATCAATCTCCACGTAGATTGGCAGGCGCTGGAGTACCTCGGCATTCATCCGACGGACGCTGTGACGCTGAATCTGGTTGATGTGCCTGTCCGCACGGTTGTCGAGCGCGTCTTGGGCCAGTTGGGTGACGGCACCATGGACCACCCCGTCTACGCCATTCAGGATGGCCTGCTCGTGATCTCCAGCCAGGAAGAGATTCGCAAGCACGTCGTCACACTGGTGTATGACATCAGTGACCTTCTGTTTGATGTGCCCTACTTCGACAACGCGCCATCGCTGGACCTGGACAAGGAAGTGCGTAACAACAACGCGGCAACTGCGATGCAGAACGCAGGTGCGTTCCACGGCCTCGGTGCCAGCCGCAGCACTCAGGCAGCCACCGATCTCGAAAGCAGTGGCGGCTTCCAAAAGGCCAACCCACGCCTGTTCAACGGCAACGGAAACGATCCCGATGCCCCAACACGTGGCCAGAAGATCGAAAAGATCGTCAACGCTGTGCAGGCTGTTGTCGATCCCGAGGGCTGGCGCGACTTTGGTGGCGACACCGGCGCCCTGCAGGAACTCTCGGGCAACCTGATCATCACGCAGACCCCACGCAATCATCAGCAGATCGAAGGTCTGCTGAGCCAGCTGCGTGAAATCCGGGCCCTGCAGATCAATATCGAGTCCCGCTTCCTGACCGTTGATATGAACTGGTTCGAGAAGATTGGCTTCGACCTCGACCTGTACTTCAACACCAACAGTTCGACCTTCCAGGCAGCACGGGCGGTTGATCCCAACTTCCACCTCTCAGATTTCTTTGATGGTCGCGGCCGCCTGAAAGACCCCGTCATCTTCGACAGCTTCAGCCGCACCAATCCCGACGCCAACACCATCGGCACCGGCTATCTCTTCGGCATTCCCACTGGTGGTCCGCCTCCCACTGACATTACCTATGTCACCGGCCCGGTCGGCACCCCGATTCGCTCAACCGACGGTTTTTCACCGATCGGCCTCAAGCAGGACTCTCTGAACCTTGCAAACCTGCTGGGCAACTTCGCGGGTGATTCCTTCGGCGGCCAGATTCTTGCCAGTAACCCGGCTCTGGGCCTGGGCATTCAGTTCCTCGATGACGTGCAGGTTGACCTGCTCATCGAAGCAACTCAGGCTGACCGTCGCAATGTGTTGCTGACTGCTCCCCGCCTTTCGCTCTTTAACGGCCAGCGGTCGTGGGTGCTTGTCGGTACGCAGCAGACGTATATCTCGTCGCTCATTCCCGTCATCGGCGACAACTCGGGTGCCTTCCAGGCAATCCCGGCAGTGCTTACAGACGGTACCGTGCTCGACGTTGAGGCTGTGGTCTCGGCTGATCGCCGCTATGTGACGATGACCATCATCACCGGCATCCGCGAAACCATCAACCTCGACACGTTCGTCGTGCAGGGTGCTGTTGGCGGCGGCGGCGGCATCGGTGGCGGCAACGGAGCCGTCTTCGAAGGCATCGTCACGCTCCCCGAAGTCGAAGTGGTGCTCATCAACACAACCACCTCGATTCCCGATCGCGGCACCATTCTGCTGGGCGGCCAGCGTCTTGTGCGCGAAGTTGAAATCGAGACTGGCGTCCCGATCTTCTCCAAGATTCCGCTGCTCAACCGCTTCTTCACAAATCGCATCACCTCCAAGGATGAGTCCACACTGCTCATTCTCGTCCGTCCCGAGATCATCATTCAGCAGGAGAACGAAGACCTGCTCTTCCCCGGCCTCTCTGACATGCTGGGAACCCGCTGATACCAACTCGCATCGAAGCTACACCAACAAGGCCCGCAGCACACAACGCTGCGGGCCTTTTTCTTTAGCCCTGCGCTTGCCCCGCCCGGTAATCACCGGCCGAGGCGCTCTCCACAGCGATACACGCAGCGAATAAGGTTCATCCTTAGGCCACCTTTAGGTTTCACACGAGGTGAACGAAGACCTCTCTGACAGATCGCCCTACTACCTTGCGGGCAACGATGGCGCGGCATGAATCTGCATCAGGTGTATATGCGCTGGGCGTAGCGCTGTGGAATGCGTCTCAGCGCCTCGGCGGTGAATACATCCAATCCTCATGTTTACCTACGCACCTGCCGCAAAGAACTCGCGGTGGCGGACAACGATGGCGCGACACGAATCTGCATCAGGTGTGGCGGTTGTGCGGTTGTATTCCATCGTCCCGCCCAGGACCAGTGCATCCCGGCGTGGGAACATGGCTCCACCATCGTGGCTGAACATATAGCCCAGGTCCTGCGGATCGAGGTGTACCAGCTGGCCGCGCACAGGCACGATTGATGAATCCTGGCACACATCGCCTGCGCCCAGGCCCATACAGTTGACAATGATGCGCTGGGGCAGCTCGAAAACTTCACTCATCGTGGCAAAGCGCTGCTGCTTGAATCGCGCGCCAGCTTCCTCGACTTCGTGATGCAGGCGCGGCATATAGATGGGCGGCTCGATGAGCATGGTGTGGTACACGCTGCCACTTCGAGCCCGCCCGCTCAACGGCAAACGCGCCAGTCGCACACCTGCAACCAGATCATCGGGAATGCGAAAAAGGCCAGCCCCGCCCCTGCCGGTTTGATAGTTGGGACAATGCGAAACGCCCCATTCAATGCCATTCAGCGCCGTGAATCGGCGATGAGCTGTCCGCAGAATCCGCTCGAATCTGCAGGGATCATCAAGGGGCGATGATGTCGCCACCAGCGAAGGCGCCCATTGTCCAGCAGCCACATTTGATGTCGTCTCAGGAGAAAACGCATCCGCGTAAACTGTGACATCAAATCCGCGCGAGCGCATTTCCAGAGCGCATGAAAGGCCGTTCACGCCAGCTCCCAGCACAGCGACTTCGCATCGCTTTCCAGCATCGAACGAGCGCTCCACCAGTCGGGCAACTTCTTCAGCACATCCCCAGGAAAGTGTGATGCCAGCGCCGCCGTGGCCGTAGTTCTGCACGATGATGCGATCAGCAAACCGCTCGACCTCCAGGCGGATCGAGCCGCGCCGGTAGGGGCGTATGCCCGCGACATTCTTCACGATCCGTGCCTCACTCAGATCAGGCAGAGGCAGCACGCCAGCGTCGAGCAGCATCGCTGGCTCGCGCGGGCGCTCGACGAACGGGCGTGAGTACCTGCCGTTGCGCGATGCTCTTGCAGCGGTGCTACTACACCCGCCGGCGCTCAGCAGCACTCCCGCAGCAGGTGGCAGGCTCACCGCCGCGAGTGCGGATGCCAGAAAGTGTCGTCGTGTCCTTTCGCCCTTGCTGCCCGAAGTCATTACAATCACTCCATGAAACACTCACCTGCGGGTTGTCCCACGCACATTCCTTCGCCAGCATCAGCAACTTCGCCGCGCTTTAGGCAACTGCATCGTGCAGCAGCGGTCATCGTCGCGTTGGCGTTCCTGAGCGCGTGTGCATCCACATCGACGCCACGCCGCCATGTGATTGATGCCCCCCCCGCCGATCGTGCTGTTTTGCTGAGCGAAGGGTATTCGCTGCTTCATCAACTTCTCGACAAGAACAAGCAGGTTTCGGGAATCTTTCTTCTCAAAGATCTCGATGCAGAGTTTGAGACGCTGATTCGCGACATCGCTGAGACATGTGAGCGTCATGCGTCACAACTGGCAGATTTTGCAGCCCGTGACGACCGGGTCCTGCTCACCACTGCCAACCTTCCCGAGGTGGAGGCTGACGCTCGCGCGTTTATTGAGAGCAACTCAACCGCAGTGCTGATGAAGGCCAGTGGGGATGACCTGCGGCTGCGCCTGGCCCTTGAGCAGCTTGAAGCAACGCGTTACGCAGCAGCCCTCGCTGCAGTCCTGGCAGAGAATGATGTCAACCCTGACCGCCGCGCATTGATGACCGTCATCAAGGACGAGTTCGAATCGCTGCGGGCGCGTTTGCTGCGGGAAGTGCAATCGCGCAGATGACACAACCGAACCGCGATGTTCCATGTCTCGTCCATCACGATGAACGACCTCGAAGCCTTCAAGGCGACGCGGCTGCGGGCCCTGGCAAATGATCCGCTTGCGTTCGGCTCGACATTGGCCCGCGAAGCGCAGTTCGGTGCTGCAGAATGGCAACGCCGCGTGTTGCGTATGGATGGAGTTTCAGGCGTGGGTTTTCTCGCGCGAGTTGCGAATGAAGCAGTCGCGTGCGGCATCGTTGGCTGTTTCATTGATCAGGACGACAGACACCTTGCAGAGATCGTCTCGATGTGGGTGGCTGAGGAGCAACGTGGCAAGGGCGCCGCTGATGGCCTGGTCGATGCCTGCGTTGATTGGGCAGCCACGCGCGATGTCAAACGCATTCGGCTCATGGTCACATCGATCAACACTCGGGCCCGGGCGTTCTACCTGCGCCGGGGGTTCATGCCAACCGGGTATCGCGAGCCCTATCCAAACGATGCATCGCTCGAGGAAGAAGAAATGATTTTCGATCTGCCGGGTGATTGACATACCATGCCGAATGCTCTGGCCAGTCCTGGCGCTCATCCCATTGTCGTTTCTTCTGGCCTGGCCGCTCACACTGATTGTGATTCGGCTCTCGCAGCGGGTGGGCGCGCTCGATTCGGCGGGAGCGAGAGGTCACAGCAAGATTCTGCGCAATGTTCCCAACACGGGTGGTATTGCTGTTTTTCTCGCTATTGCGGTGCCGATGCTGGTTGGCCTGCTTGCGATAACGCTTGCGTCGGACAGTCTGATCGCGATTGTGCCTGGACTGGAAACGCATGTCGAACGTCTGCACGGCGAAGATGGCAGCCTCGGCACAGTCCTCATCGGTTTCGGTCTGCTGGGCGGCATGCTTCTCATGCACATCATCGGTCTGATTGATGATCGCGCCTCGCTCGGGGCGCTGCCAAAGCTGGGCGTGCAGATTGCAGTGGCTGCAACACTTGCGATCTGGTGTGAGGTGCGTCTGCTGGAACTGCTCGGACCAGTTCCCAGTGTTCTTATCACGATTGCGTGGATTGTTGTCGTGACAAACGCGATCAACTTTATGGACAACATGGATGGTCTGGCAGGTGGCGTGAGCGCGATTGTTGCGTCGTTTCTGCTGACAGCCACCATCATCAACGGTCAATGGTTTATCGCAGCTGCGCTTGCACTTCTCATTGGGGCGCTGCTGGGATTCTTGTGGTTCAATCTCCCACCAGCACGTGTGTTTATGGGTGATGGCGGTTCGCTGGTGGTCGGTTTTCTGTTGGCGGTATTGACCACTCGGACGACGTTTTTTCACGGCGATCTGGGCGGATCGTGGTACGGCGTCTTCATGCCGCTCATCATGCTTGCGATTCCGATCTACGATTTCACAACCGTGACGCTCATTCGCCTCGGGCAGGGGAAGAGTCCATTTGTGGGCGATCAGCAACACTTCTCGCACCGTCTGGTGCAACGCGGGCTGTCGACCACCAGCGCGGTTGTGATCATCTGGTGCTTCACAGCCGTGACGGCGATCGGCGGAATTTCACTCGGATACCTGGAAACCTGGCAAGCTGCACTTGTCTTTACGCAAACTGGCCTCATCCTGTTAACGTTAGCGCTGCTGGAATGGGCTGGACACAGAGGGATGGGGGACAGGTCTGCGGGGCGGCCAGCAGCGACTTCCACCCAACCTTTACAGGATGATGTGACTCGTGGCACTTGATGATCCCATCTCACATGAACGGATGGCAGCGCTGTTGCGATGGGGTGGCAGCGTCGGCATCATCCTCGTCGCAGCCATCAGGTGCACGTCCGTCATCGCGCCTGCCGTTGTCTTTGCGACTGATCCTGTGACTGATCCCACGCCGATGGCGGCTCTGGGGCCGGTGGGAAGTCTCGTGCTTGACATTCTGTTACTGCTGGCGTGCGCCCTGGCACTTGCGGGTGAAGCGATGCGTCAACACGATCTGAACTGGTGGACGCTCGGCCTTGCCATCGCGCCCCTGCCCATCATCATCTTGCATGGCAGCGAGAACTTCAGTGACCTGTGGCGTGAATCGACGTGGATGTGCGGCGCTGTTGCAGCAGTCACCATCGCGCATCTGGTCCGCGATCGACGCCTGCGACTTCTGCTGACGGCGCTCTTGATGGCGCTGCTGCTGCCATTGATCGTGCGTGGCATCGTGCAGGTGACCATTGAACATGGCGAGACGCTCGAGTATTACCAAACTCACCGCGCCGAGGTGCTCGCTGCGCAGAACATCGCGCCCGATTCAACCGCAGCCCTTAATTATGAACGACGGCTGAAGCAGGCCGAAGCAACGGGATGGTTCGGATTTGCCAACGTCTTCGGCGCCGTGATGCTCTTCAGCATGATTGCCTGGCTGGGCGTCACCATCGCTGGAGTGCGGGCTCGTGCGCTGAGCGGATGGTGGGGAGCAGGCATTCTCATCACGCTGCTTGCGTGTGCAGGAGTCGTGCTTTCGGGATCCGTTGGTGTGCTGGTTTCCGCAGCCATCGGTGTGGTCCTGCTGCTTGCCCCGATGTTCCTGCCACAGCTGCGCCAGCGATTGACGCCCTTTGCGTACTGGCTGCCAGCCATGCTGATCGGCATCACGATTGGTGCAGTGATGATTCGCGGTGTGGTGTTGCCGGAGCGCTTTGCTGGCGACGCAAGTGTGCTGTTTCGCTGGCATTATCTCGTCGGAACCAGTGGCGTTGTCGCAGATCATCCTCTGCTGGGAACCGGAGTGTCGGGTTTTCAGGCTGCGTACACCGAGCATCGTCTTCCCATTAGTCCTGAAGAGATATCAAGCTCGCACAATGTGTTCGCGGACTGGATTGCAATGCTGGGCATTCTCAGCTGCGGTTGGATTGCCATGCTTGCGATTCTGTTGCGGCGGATGGGGCGCGATGTTGTGATGTCGCATTCACCTCGCCTCAAGCCGCCCCGCAACTCGCTCCCTCAGACGCTGTCGATCGCAGCCGTTGCGGTGTTTGGGCTGGGCTCGTCTCTGCTCATCGAAGCAACCAGTGACATGCTGTATCTTCTTTTTCGCGTGGTTGGCATCCTTTCGTTTGTGGGCGCTGCAGCGGTTGCATGTCACCTGCTGGATCGCGCGCTGGTGCCCGCCGTGCGCTGGTCGGTTTCCGCAGCTGCAATTTCGCTTCTCATTCACGCGCAGATCGAGACGACGTTTTATCACTCTGGATCGGTCGTGTGGGCGTGGGCAGTGCTGGGACTTGCGGGCGGGCGTCGCAGCATGACAAGGCGTCGCAACGCAGCCAGCGGGGCGGTTGTGATATTCCTGATCGCGCTGCTTGCGACTGTGTTTGCCTTTGTCCCTGCGTTCAGACAGCAACTCATCATGCAGAATGCAGAAGCGCCGCTGCGTGAACTGGGCATGCAACCCACAGATGCGCCTCTCACGCAGTCACAGCTGAAGCTCGAATACGACTATCGCACGCTGGCAGTCAACACACTCAAGCGGGCCTATCACAGCTATCGCAGCAATCCTCACCCGCTGGAAGCCGCCGTGAAGCAGCAGGTGGCTGCATCGTTCCTCGCGCCGGATCGGCCACGCCAGATTCATGAACTCGATGAAGCGCTGAGGCAGGCTGATGTGCTTGCCCGCCTCTTCCCCGGTCCCCGTACATGGGGGATTCTTGCAGAAGTTGGCACGCTGATTGGTGAACTTCTCAACGATCCCGAAGCCAGAGATATGGCCATCAGCGCCCGGCGGGCGATCGTTGCAACCGATCCGCATGGCGTTCAGCCGCGCGTTGTTCTGGGTGATCTCTTGTGGGAGGCTGGTGCGTTCGATGAGGCACGCATCCACTACCAAGCAGCTTTAGAAGCGAGTGACAGTTGGCATCTGGATTCACTGCGGCAGTTGCAACGGCCGGAGATCGATCGCCTGCTGGAGCGGCTGCATGCTGTTGATCCTGTCGAACAATAAGCAGCGCGCGTGACACACGGGCCACCTCGTGTCCCGGGATCGGCCCTGGGAACGTCAAACCTCGCTTTCCCGCCGTCACGCACCAGTCCTGTTTTCGCCCTACAGTTGCAGCCATGAAAGAATCGCGGTCCATTTCAAGTTCGATTGCATCTCCCGAAGCCCGTCAACAGATGCGCAGCCTCGCAATGGCTGCAGCGCAACTGGTGGCTGATCGCCGTTGTGAGGATGTTCGGCTTGTCGATCTGGCCGGGATCAGTCAGATATGCGACTACATGCTCATTGCATCAGGCACCAGTCAGCGACAGATGAAGTCGATCGCGAGTGAGGTGGCTGATCTGGCAAAGCAGCAGAACGTCGCGGTGTTCAGACGCAGCAGCGATGATGGCCACACCTGGGTGGTGCTCGACCTTGTTGATCTGGTCGTCCATCTCTTCGAGCCGAACCTGCGCAGCTTCTACGATCTTGATGCACTCTGGGGAGGGGGCACGCTGCTGGACTGGCGGCGGGCGGATCAGCAGGACACCCATCGTTGCAAAGGTCCGATCGGCCTTGCCATGAATTCAGATGACGATGATGAAGAAGATGATTTCGACAGTGAAGATGAGGACTGAACTGATGTTGCGTGAAGTCCTCTTTGCCAAAATCCATCGAGCCGTTGTGACGGCCTGTCATCCCGACTATATGGGATCGATCACGATCGATCGCGACCTGCTTGATGCCACCGGAATCTGCATCAACGAACGAGTGCTGGTCGCAGATTGTGAGAACGGCAGGCGGTTTGAAACGTATGTCTTTGTTGGAGAACGTGGCACACGCCGGATCGAAGTCAACGGCGCTGCAGCCAGCATCACCGGCATCGGACACAAGGTCATCATCATGAGCTTCTGCATGGTCAACGAGAACGAGTTGAAAACACATCGGCCTCGCGTTGCAGTCTGCAGGTCCGATAACTCGATCGAGCGCGTCCTCCAATACGATGCAGCCGTATCGAGACACGATCAGGAAAGTCGAGAAGAGTGAAGTTCGCAACGAAGGGTGAGTACACGATGAATCGCAGGAACAGTATCAAACATTTTCTTTTGAGTGCCCGTGGCCTGATGTCTGCATGCGTCCTGAGCGCATTGCTGTTGACGACGACAGCGTGCGCCTCTCTTCAGGATGAGGCCGCTCCTGCACCGCCGCCAGACCCCTCGCTGCAGCCCGATCGTGTGACGCTCGTCACCGAGCACTTCGAGTACAACCAGGCGCACCCCACAGCAGGACACTGGCATGGCAATATCCGCGCAGATGTTGGCGTCGCAGCAGTTGCCCTCAACATTCCCGAACCTGATGAAGATGGAACCGTCGATGCCAGCGGCACGGTGGCGCCTGGCAATCATCCTCATCAACGTCTGCGTGATCTTGCGATTGATGGCAAGGCCATTGCATTCCGCTTCCCGTTGTTCCCACCCGAAGCAGGGCACCTCGAGTTCAAAGGCGAAGTCAGCGACGATGGTCAACGCATGCGCGGCAGCGTCATGTGGCCGAACGTCATGAAAGAGCCCGGCACCTTTGAGCTCGCGCGTTCACCGCTTGCTATGGCGCTCGCGCCCGTTGCCTATCGGGGTGATATGCCGTTTGAAGAGGGCGTATCGTTCGAGTTGACAGTCGTGGTTGCGCAAACGCCAGGCGGCAACTGGATCGGACACATTGACATCCCATCCCAGATGGTGGCAGCGTGGCCACTGGATCATGCCGAGCGTGAAGGCAACATCCTGCGGGCCACAATGGGGGGCGGATCGCCAGCCTACTTCGTTGGCGAGCTTTCTGAAAATGAAGATACATGGACCGGTACATACACACAACTGCCGGGCACCGAACACGAGCGCACCATCGAGTACACGTTTGTCCGCGTCGATGATTATGTCGTGCCGGATATCGAACCCATTTCGATGTCGGGATATGAATACACCAATACCGAAATCAGCATCCACCACGCTGATGGCCACCTTCTGGCGGGCACGCTCACGATGCCGCGCACCGAGTTCGAGCAGGTGCCCGCGGTTGTGCTGATTTCTGCACATGGTCCGCATGATCGCAACAACGAAATCTACGGGCACAAGACATTTGAAGTGATGGCTGATGCGCTGGCGCAAAAGGGCATTGCGGTGCTGCGGTATGACGATCGCGGGCGGGGCGGCTCTTCGGGGCTGTTTCAGGATGCCACTGTGCACGATCTTGCCAGCGATTCCTCAGCAGTTCTGGGTTTCCTGCACGCGATCGATGGTGTCAATCCTGATGCCATCGGCCTGATTGGTCATGATGAAGGCACGCTGGTTGCAACACTCGCAGCTGAGCACAATCCCACCATCAAGCCTGCATTTGTTGTGATGCTCGCGCCAGCTGGTGTGCGCGGGGCTGATCTGGAAGTGGAACGGACGCGCCTGCAGCTTGCGTTTCTGAGTGAAGTGGATGATGCGATCAAGACCGCAATGCTTGATGCGCAGGCTGCGATGTATGATGCGCTTCTCAGCGGAGCGGATGATGCAACGCTGAACGCCCGCGCTCTTGATCTTGTCAACGCTGAGGCTGCGGTGATTACAGCAGCTGGGGGAACGCCGCCCTCATCATTGGAGCGTGCTGCCCGCATCAAAGTCGGCGCCATGCGTCAACCGTGGGCTGAGCCTTATCTCAGTCTTGATCCGATCGAGTCGCTCAAGTCGCTCACGTGTCCGGTACTTGCGTTGTGGGGTTCGGTCGATCTGGCAGCCCCACCTGGGCAGAATCGTCCAGCCATCCTGGCTGCTTTCGAAGGTCGCGAAGATCAGGTTACTGCCCTCACCTTTACTGGCCTGAACCATCTGTTTCAGCCAGCTGAAACAGGAACCACAAGCGAATATCGGAAAAGCCCGATCTCAATGCACCCGCAGGTGATGGACACCATCGCAACCTGGATTCTGGAGCTCACGGCGGCAAAGGCACCTGCTGCTGAAGAAGCGGCAGTGCCTGCTTCGATTGGCGATTGATTGAGCTTCACACATTTCATCATCACGGCCGGCTGCCAAAAAGGCGGCGAAGCTGTCAGAAGCGCCGAGTGTGCACGACCAAACGCGGGTGATTTCCGCAATGGCGATATCGTTTTGGGCATCCGTATCGGGCGCACTGTTTGCTGATGTTGGGTTACGCAAATGAAGGCAGACGGGAACTCGCATGTACGCCAGTTCATTTTTCCGTCCGCCTTCCGGAGATTGCACCCATGTTACGGTTTGGAATGTTCTGCCTGGCTCTGGCAGCGCTGATTGCGCTGCCAGCGTTCTTCGTTTCTGCCGATGCACGATCAACCTGGATGCTGATTGCAGTATCGACCGCGGTGGTCGGCGGGTTGTTTCTTCTGGGAGTCTTTTTGCAGCACGTGGCACCTGCGGTCCCGCCAGCGAAAGTGCGCGTGTCCAGCCAGCGGCCACCAAGCCGTCACTGAAAACGCGCGCCGCAGTGGGCGAGCAGTTCCGCATCACGCGACTTCCACACACGGAATGCAGCTTCGACTTCGCGCTTCACTTCCTGCTGTTCTTCGAGCATGCGCGCCAGTTGATCTTCGCGACGCT
>JBPCKF010000068.1:0-45109 GCA_051004555.1 Phycisphaerales bacterium
CTACTTAACTGGGGGCAGGTCACGAAGGCCCTCACATAATACCAAGGAGGTGAGAAATGGTAGCTATCACCGGAGGCGATCGCTTTAAAATGGGAAACACCGCGCTGGAAGAGCGCAGTGTTTTGAGGAATCGGGATGGCCGGATTTGAACCGACGACTTCTGCCTCCCGAAGACAGCGCTCTACCAAGCTGAGCTACACCCCGTCGTAGAAATGTCTGCCCCGCGGCGAGAGTGGGAGTAAAGCAGCAGCAGTCAACGTTGTCAAACCGAACGTCAATGCACGCTTCATCTGTCAGGCCCTGTGCCGGTATGATATGAAGACCCGCCCAGCCCTATCGCCCCGCCCCATCTTCAGCAACCGAAGGACAATCCAATGACAACGCACACTCAACACATCGTTCCGGCGCCCTCGACCTTGCATTCTTCATCGCCCTCTTTCACGGCCGATACCAACGCGCTTGAACGCCGCGTTGCTCGACTCGAATCCGGCAATCGGCGGCTGCGAGTCCTGCTTTGTCTGGGCACGCTTGGCCTGGCAGGAGCATGGCTGGGTGGGTTGATCGCGCCGGGCGAATCGCTGCAACAACCGGCGAATCGGCGCGAGATCAATACACAACGGCTGATTATCTCGGGCAGTGATGGAAGCCCCAGGGCCATGCTCACGGGTGCTGATGGTGGCTCATCGTTTTTCCTCTACGGGCCTGATGTACCCAAGAACGAGAGACGTGGCGGCGGGGGCGGCGCGGGTCAGACAGGTGGCGGCGACGGTGCCGGTGCTGCACCTGCAGCTGGAATGGGTGGCGTGGTCGCGCTCAGTCCACGCATCCGCTTCATGACCGACGCAACCGGCTCGCGCATCGAGTTCGTTGGCGACAACGGCAAACCGTCACTCCTCATCAAGGTCGATGGCGATGGACCTGCGATCCACCACTTCGATGCAGATGGAAACATCATGTCAGGCAGCGATGTCGATGACGACAGCAGCCACGCCACGCCACACGAGAATGACGACGATGGTGGTGATGGACATCACGCGGGTGACGACGATGGTGATGGCGGATGAACGCTGTTGGTGATGCCCGCCACGCGAAACCGCAAGCGTGCTCCGGACCCAGTAGATGTGCAATCGATCCAGAGTTCGTTCGTTGTACAGTCGATGTATATATGAGGAATATCTCTCATCACCCTTGAAGGAATCGCCACATGACACACGCAACCCTTCTCAGCACGCTTGCTGTTACGTCTTTGCTGACGCTGCTTCCGACTCCTGCATCGGCCCAGAATGACGGCGTGGCAACGCCTAGGCAACAGCACCAGCAGGATGGTCGCGGCGGACGACAGCAGCACGAGCAACAGCGGCGACAGCAGGAAGCGAATGCACTCAAGGTCGGCCAACTCGCGCCCACGTTTGTGCTGGATGCCATCAAACCCGATGAGGGAGCGGGCGAAGGCGAACGCACCTTCGATCTTGCAGAGTTCAAAGGCAAGAAGCCCGTCATCATGTTCTTCGGCAGTTACACGTGACCGCCATTTCTTCGCCAGGTTGGCGAAATGGAACGCCTGTATCAGACTTACAAAGACATTGCTGAGTTCCGGCTCATCTATATCAACGAAGCCCACGCAGCCGACAGCAACTGGTCGGTGCCATATGCAGAGGAAAAGGGCATTACCGAACATGATGATTACGCAGAGCGCTGTGCCACAGCCGACATGCTCATCAGCGATGAAGCGCTCTCGATTCCCACCATCATCGACGACATGGATAATGCTGTAAACAAGGCGTACAGCGCCTGGCCTGATCGCGTGTTCGTGGTTCGCACAGATGGCCGGCTTGCCGTTGCGGCTGATCGTGGCCCGTTCGGATTCGGCCCTGCAATCAAAGAAACGGCCAAGTGGCTGGCTGCATTCAAAGAGACCGGCATCGAACCGGAGTTGCCCGCCAGCGCGGTCGAAGCAGGTGAAGCTGCCATCGTAAAACAGGAACGCGATTCAGCGAAAGACACTGATGGCGATGAACGAACAGGGAAGAGCGCGCGCTAGCGGTTTCCGCGATGGATGAATGCAACGTGCGCAGCATCGCAACAGTCAGAGCCGCGCGCGTCAGAAGTTCTCGTCAGCCATACACTTTTCTGCATGGCTGAGTACGAACATACGCTGGAAGACGCTCTGACGGCGCGGCCGTCGCTGCTGATTCGGACAGTTCGATCAGTTGCTCGCGTGATGATCGTACTCACGATCATTGCCCTCATTCTGCGGCTGGGAGGCTGTATGGAAAGGCTTTTCTATGCGCCGGCGCGGGGCTCGACTCCGCCACGCTCGAATGCATCTGCGGCCTGGTTTGAATCGGTTGATGGCACGCGTCTGTACGGCTGGTGGATTGCGGGACGACCGCCCGAAGGTCCATCTGATGAACTGCTTCCCACCATCATTCATGCACACGGCAACGCAGGCAATCTGCGGGATCATGAGTGGTTCAGTTCGCACTTCCCACCAGCAGGCTTCAATGTATTTGTATTCGACTACCGAGGCTTCGGTCAGAGTGAGGGCGCTGCACGCGATCGCCGCCGCCTGACTGAAGATGTCGTCGCAGCGATTGACTATGTTGCATCACGGGATGATGTGGATCGATCTCGTATCGGCTTGTACGGCCAATCACTCGGGGGTGCACTTGCTTTGAACGCGGTTGTGAAACATCCAGCCGACATTCGAGCGGTTCTTCTGGAATCGCCGTTTGCGAGTTGGCGGGCTGTTGCTGCAAACGCAGTCAGTCGCTCGGATCCTCCCGGTTGGTTTGGCCGCGTTCTGGCGAGCATATTGATAGCAGATCACGATGCGCCGATCGACGCGATTGCGACGTTGCAACAACCCATTCTGATAGTTCATGGCGATCGCGATTCGATCGTCCCGATTTCACACAGCTACCGCCTGCGCGATGCTGCCCGGGCAACGGTGACACTGCATGTTGTACAAGGCGGCGATCATCACACGCTCAAAGAAACAAACCCCGAAGTCGAAACGATGATGATCACATTCTTCCAGACGCATCTTTCAGCATCTGATAAGCCGTGAGCGCGGGTGGCGCGAAGTGAATGTGCGAATGATACATCACGCGCCGCCCCGGCCGACTGCAAACAGCTCACGAGGAGTCTTCCGGACAAAGCGCGTGATGGCGGGGATCGCTGCAGCAAGTGTCAGCACCAGCAGCACACTGATGCCGATGAGCGTCACGAATACCGGCACGCGAAATCGCAGTTCCATTCCCGCAAGAATGCGGAAAAACGTGATATCACTGAAGGCGGTCTGCAGTCCAAACAGTGTCCCGATCACCGCAGCCGTCAGTCCCAATAACGTCGCCTCTGCAAGGATGAGTCGGATGAGATGGCCACGCGTTGCCCCAAGCGCCCGCAGGATTCCATATTCAAACTGTCGACTTGCAGCATTGGCCATCAGCACGTTCCCCACTGCGATGGATGCGAGCAGCAGCGCTGCGAATGCGACTGTTCCCTGCACCAGGAAAAACGCAAACCCCATCGTGCTGATCGACTCCTTAATTGATCTGCCGGACACAAACAACACGCCCGGCGTCACCCGCGCCAGCTGCGCTCGCGCCTCTTCATCAGTGACAGACTTGCTCAGATTCACCTGCAGAATATAGATGTCAGGATTGTCAAAACGCTCCGCCATCACATCAAAGTCTGCAAACACGCAGCGAATCGCGTGTTCGGCGTATGCGTTGCGGATGCCAAAGAGTTGCGTTGCGACATCCAGACCAGCTGCTTCGATCACGCCCGCGATTGTGTAGTCATGCTGCACGCGTCCTGCGCCAAGTCGCAGCGTATCGCCAACCGACAATCCCTTGGCCGTCAGAAACTCCTTGGCCACAAGCACTGCATTGCCTTCCCGCAAGCGGGGAATCGCGTCTTCGGGCGTTCCTGCAATCCATTGCACTCGATTCACTTTGAAGAACGCTTCGGGATCGAAACCGATGCATGTGACATTGGCTGGGGCAATACCCTCGACGCCGAAAATCTGCTGGTTGTAGACGCGCAAGGGAAGGTAGCCGATCGGACATGTGTCGGTCACGAACGATTGCGATTCGATGACAGCCCGCTCCTCGGGCGAAATGCCATTGCGTTGAAACACGAAGCCATCTGCAAATGTCATGTTGCCCAGCCAGTCGTTGACAATGGCGCGGGTGCTTGTCTGACTGCTGACGAGAAACGCGATGCCGATCATGAGTGCCCCTGCGGTCAGTCCCAGGCGGATCGGCACCGACATCGCTGCCTGCTTGAGCAGATCCGGCGGTAGGCGAAAGATTGCGCTCAGCGGCCGTGCCAGCAGCAGCGCGAGGAGGACAAAAACCGGCACTGCCAGCAAAAAGTAGCCGATCTGCATGGCTGGTTGACCTGCGAGGACCTGCCACCAGAAGCGCGTGTTGCCATCTGCGATCAGAAACGTCAGAAACTGACTTGCCACTGCCGCAAGGGCAATGACCGCAATCACCACGATGGCGCGCATTCGTAGCGGCTGTGCCCTGGCTGCCAGCGCGCGCAGTGGCGAGATGCGACTGGCAACGAGTGCAGGCCAGAGTGCGCCCACCAGTCCCGCTGCGACAGATCCCGCTCCTGCAAAGAGCAGATCCTGCCACTGCCAGGCAACGCCGCCCGGGACGAGTTCGCCAAAGTACCACAGCAGGATGGCAGCCAGCCCCAATCCCAGCGGCGCTCCGATGATCGCGCCCAGCACGCCGATGATTGCGCCCACGCACAGTTGCGAGACAAACACCTGGGCCCGCGTTCCGCCGATACATCGGACGATGGCAAGTTCGCGTTGGCGTTCGGTCACGCCGGTTGTCATGCCGATGACGATGATCTGCGCGCAAGCAAGAAATCCAAAGAGCGATGCCAGCGTGAACATCAGCCGCGTGGCGCCGATGCGACTGTCGAACCCGGTGCGGGCCAGCTCGGCTGGCTCGAGCGACAGCTGTTCGGGAAGTGCATCGATGTGCGTGCTGCAGAACGCATCGACATCCACACCCTTGTGCAGCGAAATCGCGATATCAGACAGGCTGCCACGCCGCTCCGTCGCCTCTTCGAGTGCAGGCAGAAGCATCTGCACCTGTGGCCGTTGCAGCGTTCCCAGAATTGGTCGTTCATATCTGCCCACAACCGTGAGGATGATTGGTTCGCCGAAGCGCTGGACCTTCAGTCGTTCGCCAACTTCAACTTCCAGCCGATCTGCGATGAAGGAATCGACAATGATTTCGTCAGTGTTGCGTGGCCAATCGCCGTGCGAAAGTTCGATGGGTCGAATGCGGGATTCGCCCTCGGGATCGATGCCATGCGCCTGCGGCGTGACACGCAATGGAAGGCCAGTCTCGGGATCGGCTCGCTCATCCGCCCGCACCAGCGTGATGGCAGAGCTGAAGCGCCCCACTGCATCCTTCACCTCCGGCCAACTGCGGACTTCAACAAGCAGCGACGCATCGAAGCGCCCCTGAAAGAGATGAATGATGCGAGCGTCCGCTGCGCCCAGCGTTTCCAGCAGCTGCTGCTCCATGCTCCTCTGCACAGATTCGACACATGTTGATATGGCGACCACCAGGCTCGAAGCCAGCGCGACAGCTGCGATCAACAGCGCTGTTCTACCCCTGCGAGCGGACAAGCTGTTGATACCGAGCTGCCAGCTCGGCGGCATCTGCACCATCGACATCGATTGATCCTCTCATCACGCCATCACTGATCACGTGCACGCATTCACAATGGATCGCAGCGGATGGTTCGTGCGTAACCATCAGCACCATCATGCGGCGTTCGATCGCAAGTGATCGAAGCAGAGCCCACACCTGCAGCGCGTTCTCCGAATCAAGATTCCCCGTCGGTTCATCCGCCAGAAGAAGTGGCGGCTGATAGATCAGGGCCCGGGCAATCGCGATGCGCTGCTGCTCTCCGCCCGAGAGCGCATCGGGACGATGATCGCTGCGATGGCCAACACCAAGCTGGTCGAGCAGATGCACAGCACGATCGCGCAACGTGCGACGATCGACATGGCCAAGCACGCCCGGCAGCATGACATTCTCCATCGCGGTCATGGTGGGAATCAGGTTGAACTGCTGAAACACAAGCCCGACTGAATGCCTGCGATGGTTGACAAGCTCCGCTTCATCGGCGCGATGCAGGGCGCAACCATTCATGGTGATCTCGCCCTGATCAGCTCGATCAAGCCCAGCCAGCAGGTGCAGCAATGTACTCTTGCCACTTCCCGATGCGCCCATGATCGCGAAGAAGCCCGCATGTTCGAGAGTGAGATCGACGCCACGCAAGGCGTTGATGGTGCGATCACCGAGGCGATAGCTCTTGTGAACATTGCTGAGATGGATAAGCGGCTGCTGATTCATGCAGATGATGGCAGCGACTTCAGAGATCTGTGGGATAGCGCTTGTGATACTCATCTGCAGTCATGAGCGCGTTGAGCGGCGAGGCATCTGCCGTGCGAATACGGATCAGCCAACCTTCGCCAAACGAGTCTGAGTTGATGAGGGAGGGATCATCGAGCACTGCCTGATTGACTTCGACGACCTCGCCGCTCACAGCCGTGTAGACGTCGCTGGTGGTCTTCACCGATTCGACTTCCCCAACTGACTGACCAGCCTCAACAGCTGCGCCCACCCTCTTGACATCGACATAGGTGATATCAGTGAGTTCATCCGCTGCAAAGCGGCTGATGCCCATGGTGATGATCTCGCCATCCGCGCGAAACCACTCATGTGATTCAGTAAAGCGAAGGTCTGCAGTCTCTGCCATGCGTTTGTTTCCCAGGAGTGCGGGGTGTGATCGAATGCCCGCATGGTAGCACTGTTTGTCTATTGCTCGCGTCGCGAAGAATCTGTCTTTGGTTCTGCCATGGCTGCCTCAAGCAGCGGAATGAACTGGGGCGGCACATCGCGGCCAAGCGCTCGGGCTGCATGCACATGTTTCCAGGCCAGGGCCGGCTCATTCTGATAATACTGCCACACAGCAAGTCGCTCATACGCTTCGCCGCTGGCTGGATTAAGTTCAAGAACACGGTGCATCTCCGCGATTGCCTCATTCGGCTGCGATTCCTGCCAGAGCAGACTCGCAACCTTGAAGCGAAGATCAGTATTGTTCGTATCAAGGTCCAGCGCTGTTCGCCAAGCTGCAATCGCCCAGGCAGTGCGCCCCCGACCCTGTGCTGCATCACCCAGCGGTTCGTAGACTTGCGCAAGCGTTGCATCAGCCGCAAGTGCATCGCGGAAGAAGCCGATCGCTGCGACGTAGTCGTTCGCCTGCATCGCAGTCATGCCGCGATCAAATGCGTGCTGCGCCTCAGCAGTATCGCGAGTTGCCCGGGTGTCGACGATGACGCGGCCAGTCTCGAAGCTGAGGCCCTTGATGGCTGCCTGCCAGCGGGCTTCCTTTTCGTTCTGAAAGGGAGCAGCTGTCGCCGCAGCGCCAGCAGTGTCACCTGTATGACCTGTATCATGGGCCCGCGCGGAAGTTGTTGTGGGAGTTGTCGTTGATGTGGTCGTCTGACAGCCCGTCGCCGCACACAACGCTGTAGCGCCAGCGCACATGGCGACATATGAAATGATCCGGGCAGTTCGCATGGGACACTCCTCTCACATTCCTTGGGCGCATGCTGATCGGAACAGACCGGCAACACACACAAGCAAGTGTAGGATGCAACTGCCAGTTGAGCGGTGAGCGGCCACGCTTTGAACAGCCAAGCTCCCCGACGGTCGCTGCGTTTCATCACGCGGAGCGTTTAAGCATCTGCATTCGCTGCACCGAGGCCACATAGCTGCCAATCTGCTCGACGACAAACTTCTGATGGCCGGGATTGAACGTGAAGTCGAACGCCATGCCTGCGTAGTAATCCTGCGATGACTGCATATGCGTGTGCACAACCTTTGCGGTCGCGCAGATGGGCGCTTTGAGATGCGGCGGCAGTGCCACACGCACCCAGAAAAGTTTGTGACGCAGCAGCGATTGTGATTCATTGCCCGGCACATGCAATCCCACGCCACCGCCGCCCAGATTGACCAGTTCAGCTGAAAAGCGCGGTCCGACATCAGGTAATCGAAGATCGTCGGGCCCACACGCAGTTTCAGGATTTTCAAAGCGAAGCTCGTTGGCACGTTCAGCGATGATGACTGTCTTGGGATCAAGCAGTGGCCAGACGTCCGCGGCTGGCAGTCGCAGCGCAGAAGTGTTCACACGATAACTGCTGCGCCGCTGACAGCGCTCGACGTTGGTGGGCATCGCCAGCCGCAACGCCTGAACGGGCAATGACCCATAGCGCCCGCCACCACTGTCAAGTGCGATCGGCCCGAGATTGCGGGTTCGGAACATCCAGCGGTTCTGCCCGATGGTGAGAATCACCACCACCTCGATGTTGGTTTCAAGCTCGATCGCGCTTCCCAGCGCTGAAGGGCGCTCGACCACAATCGCATCATCATCAAGATCAAGCAGACGGACACGCCAGAGCACATTGATCCCTTCATCAAGCACAGTTGCCATGTCCTGCGATGATGATGCGATGGCCATGTCGAGCGATCCGCCACGCTCATGCACCTGCTGCAGCGAACGTTGCCAATCGAGATTTCGCAGTCGTCGTGCGGGCATGATTCAGTCTCCAGATCGCAGAAGGAAGGTGCCTCTTCTTCGGTATCGTCGTTGAAGCAGCATCACTTCATGCCCGGTCCCCGAACCGCTGTCACTCTGGGTCGAGCCTGCGGATCGCGCGTTCGTGTCCGGGAATCTTGTGTCAGAATCAGAGGACTCTACAACATTCCTGCAGCGCGGCGGAGCAGCCATTCACACCCCATCCACATCAGAAGCAGCGCGAGAATCCAGCTGCGGTCCCAGATAAACTCGGGACGGGGCGGCACAACCGCAGCCAAACGCGCCCGCGTTTGTGTGTCAACGAACTTCTGAAAGTCTTCAGGACGCAACGACATTCCGCCAGTCTCTTCTGCAAGCATGCGCATCTCCAACGGGCGGGCTTCGGCGTGCAGCCGTTCAACATTGAGATCAAACGCGCTGAAACGTCGTGTGAGCGCAGTCTGTTCAGCACCGGATGTATGCAACGTCACAGCGTGCACGCCTGTGCTGGTTGGCGAAAACTCAGCGCGATAGCGCGTCTCCCGCGACGCGATCTGCCGCAATGTGAGTGGGAGAATGGCGCCATCAGGCCCTGCAACTTCGAGCGTGTCACCCGGGCTGTGAGCCTGAATGGTTCGGTAGGTGACATCAATTGCTACCGGTTCGCCGACGCGGACAGTTGTTGATGCCAACTGCAGCGCAACATTCTGACCTGGAGGAAAGTCGCCACCCAGCGCCAGCCAGCGCACCATATTCGACCAGAAGATGTCGAAGAATCCCGCCAGTTCGGGCTTCTGTCGTTCGAGCAAACGCCAGCGCCACAGACCCTCGCCGAGAATGCCGACGACTTGTCCGCTGCCACTGCGCATCGAGACAATCGCAGGTTGTCCGGCCTCACTTCCATCACCAGCCGCAATCGCTGCGTGCACGATGGTTGCGGGCTTTGCATCTGCTGACATTGGCACAGCCTCGAAGCCGGGCAACTGCGCGAAGATTCCCGCTGGATCACTCACGCCCTGCGATGATGACAGCCACGATCCATCCACGCCGCCAGGCACCAGCGTAATGGGAACATCGCTGCGAACAGCGTCATTCAGGTCGTCTTCATCCCACGACACAGGCTCGATTTCAGCCAGCACAGTTGCAAGAGCGCGGCCAGCGCTGGTGGAACCTTCACTGGCGCGCCCGCGCGCGAAGATCACCTTTCCGCCACGTTCCGTGACATAGTCGCGCAGGCTCTGAGCTGCTTCAACATCAAGAAGCTGCTCGATGCCATGGCCGAGAATGATGACATCCCAGGCTGCAAACGCGTCGACCGAATCGGGGACCTGCAGATCCTCCTGATTCTCATTGCCGCGACTGGAGATCACTTCGCGTTTGCTGGGCGTCACCTGCGTAATCTGCGCCAGTTCAATGCGATCATCCGCCCGCAGCGACTGCGCGAGAAACTTGGTGTCCCAGTAGGGCTGCCCCTCAAGCAACAGGACGCGAACGCGCTCGCGATGAACTTCGATGAAGACTGAGTGTTGGTTGTTGCTGGTTTCGACTTCATCTGGATCAGGTGCGATGGAAATCGAATACTCATACACACCGGGCTGGCGCGGCTCGATGGGAAGCGTAAGTTCGATGGCGCCCTGCTCACGAATCGGAAGCTCAGTGCGCGTGCGCGTCATGCCATCTGAGAGTTCGATCTCGACGGTTTGATGATCAAATCCCGATTGATAGATCTTGACCAGAATCTCACCCGACTCATCGCTGAGCAAACTGTCAGCCAGGGGCGCCGCGACCAGCGCGATGTCCTTCTGCCTGGTGTCGCCACCCACACACACGGTGTGGACCGGAATGTTCCAGCCGCGGGCCACCACAGCAGCCTGGGTGAGCGGCGTATCCGCAGTATCGCGGCCATCAGAAAGCAGAAGGATGGCGCGGCCGCTGTTCTTTGATGACGATGATGATGCTGGTGGCCTCGATCCGCGAAAACCCAGCCCCCCCACGATCGACTGATTGACAGCATCAACCAGTCGCGTTGAAGCGCCATCTGCAAGTGGTACGTCCGCCGTCAGCCGCGAGCGTGCCAACGGTTCGAGCGACTCATCAAAGCCAAGCAGGCGCACGTGATAGATTTCGCCCAGTGCAGCCCACGCATCCAGATTCAGCCACGCATCAGTTGCATGATCGATGCGCGACGCGCCAGCACAATCAGCAGTGAGCATCGACTCGGAAGTATCCAGCAGAATCACCAGTTCGCCTGGCACGACTGCATCATTCTCTGCTGGCAACATGCGGCTGGGCCCAAGCAGCACCCACGTCAGAAGTGCGATGGTCGCAAGTCGCATCACCAGCAGCAACGCACTTGCAACCCGTCTGAGTGACCAGCTGCGAAAGTAGGCACTGACGCTCAAGCCTGCCAGGATGACGCCAATCGCAATGACTGCAAGCACCGCGAACGCAGGACGCAGAAATATCTCAGCCAGATGCGTGGTGTGGGCAATCGTCGCGAACTCATGAAACGTCTCTGGCATGAAGTTCATCGTCGCCACACACTCAAGAGCACAAGTTCAGCCGCGATCGCGCACATCGCAACAAGGAGGGCCCAAGGCCAGAGTTCACTGTCGCGCTCACTGCCTGCCACTGCGTTGTTCGAGCGGCTGCCAGTTGTTGTGCCATCATCCACACCAAGCGCGCTGAGTAAGGCTGATTGCTCGATGCGGCGAAGATCACCTTCGCGCGGATCAATGTTGACAGCAACAGATGCCTGAGCCGAAGCATCTTCATCAATCACCACTTCATAAAAGCCCGGCAATGATGCGTGTGGCAGCGCGATATTCACAACGTCGGCAGATGCTTCAACCGCAGCCCCAGCAAGTGCCCGACCATCAGGTGCCCGCACCATTCCCGCATCAGCATCAAACGTCTGCGGCCGAGGCAATGTGATCATGGCGCTGCTTCCTGCATACGTCGTCTGTTGATAAGTATCACGCGGCTGCAGATTCTGCACCAGGCTCTGCATGAGAGCAACCACTGCGCCAAACTTGCCGAGCGCGCTGGCATCAGGGGCAGGGCTGAAGTTGGCGATCACGAGTCTGCCGCGGCCAACTGGTGTGGTCCACATCGCGGGCAGGTCGTTTTCATATTGCAACAGCACATGAGCACCAGCGCCCGTCGACTCGACATGCCAGATGCGATGAAACATGATCTGTCGAAATGCTGCCTGACTGCGAAGATCAAATGCGCGGAAGAGTGGATCGTCCCATCGACTGTTCCCGACGCGCAGAAGTGCATCAGCCATGCGCGGGCCGAGCACAGCCTGTTCAACATCACTCATGTTGAGCGATTGCTGAATCATTCCAAGATTCTCAGCAGCGGGGCCATCGCCCAGCAGCATCACCGCGCTTGCGCCTGCATTGATGCGCTGTGCCAGCGTTGCTGCAGCCTGCTCGTCCAGTCGCGCGCAATCACCCAGAAAGATCACTGAAGCTGCTTCGATGCCGCCCTCTGCGATCGTCGCGCTGGACATGTGCGTCACCGTGATGTGATCTGTCTCATCGCCATGGGGCGCGATCGCGCGCACAAGAAAGTAGCTGCCGTTGCCGGGCGCATCTGCATCCTCATCGCTGATCACAGCAACCGCAAGGCGCTCCAGCGGCATCACCGCAAGATGTGCAGCATCATCAACTGCAAGTGCATCATCATGGCGCTCGATCGCAAATGTGTACTGGGCTGGCGATGCACCTGCATCACCTTCATCGAACCACACCTGCGTTCGTCCCCACGGCTCCAGCGCGACTGACTCTGTCGCAACCGTCTGACCATTGCGGCGAAGCGCGATCGCAACGCCACTTGCGCTCTGGTTACTGTTGTTGACAGCAGTGATTGCAACTCGAAGTGGACGGCCGGTCATCACAACAGGGGGATCGGTGGCAGGTTCAGCCAGCGTGATGTTGCCGGGCGCTGTGTCACTGTGGCCGTCATCAACGATGGAGATTCTGGTCCCAGGTGGCAACGCATCTTGAGCGCCTGCTGTGAGTGCATCCTGCCAGTTGCTTAACTGTCGATCGCTGAGAATCACCAATTGCCGCGGCCCCTGATGCGATTCAAGAATCTCACTTGCCATCGCAATTGCAACAGCAATATTGGCGCGGGTATCGGTCGGATCCAACTGCGCAAGCTCCGTACGCAGCAGGTCGAGATTGGTACTGAGTTCACCAAAGACAGCCCGCGGCTGAGCGGATGCAATGACCAGATCAGCGGTGTCGCGTCCCGGTTCGAGTTGATCGAGCGTTCGCTGCCCAGCAGTCACAAGCGTGCGAAACGACATCGCGCCATCAAGATTCTGCTGTGTTGAAGCGCTCACATCCACGAGCAGAACACATCCAGCTCCGCCACTCTTGCCAGCTGCAGCATCTGCCTGATCGAGCCAACTGGGGCGCGTGAACGCAAGGACGATGAATATCACCGCCAGACATCGCAACAAAAGCAGCAGCCAGCGGCGCAGGCGATAGAGTCGTGACTGCGACGCGGCTGTCTGCATCAAAAAAGAAATGGTGGGGAAAACGATCCGCCGCCGCGCACGCCGATTCATAAGGTGGGCTGCGACCGGAAGCGAGAGCAGCGTCAGACCCGCCAGCATGAGCGGCGCAGCAAGCGAAAAAACACCCAGCATCAGCATGGACAGAGTCTATACAACGGACGCCGCATGCGTGCGTTCAGCAGCACGTTCCTCGCGGCTGAATCACACGCCGCCGATGGAGATGTACTTGATATCAAGATATTCGTGCATCACATACTGGCCGCCCTCGCGTCCGTACCCGGATTCCTTGACGCCACCAAAGGGCGCCTGCGCAGTCGAAGGAACGCCATCGTTGATGCCAATGATGCCATATTCGAGTGCTTCAGCAACGCGCAGCAGTCGGGCTGCGTTCTGCGTGCAGAAATATGCAGCCAGTCCAAATCGCGAGTTGTTCGCGATCGCGACGGCTTCCGCTTCATCGTGAAACGTTCGCAACGGCAACACCGGTCCAAACGTCTCTTCTGTACTGATCTGCATGGCATCATCAACCTGATCGAGTAGCGTCGGCATGAAGAAGCGATCTGTATAGCCCGCGCCCATGTCGAGCGTTTCGCCGCCATGGACAACTGTCGCGCCGCGATCGCGTGCATCTTCAACATGTTCGCGGGCTTTGGCGACTGCATCGTCATCAATCAATGGTCCGATGTCGGTCTTTTCATCGTTGCCTGGCCCGACGATCAACTTCGCGATCTTTGCAGCCAATCCGTCGCGCACTCGCTCATACAGCGATTCATGAACCAGGCACATGTTGAGGGCCACACAACTCTGCCCGGTGTTGCGGAACTTGGCAGCCATCACCTGTTCGATTGCGAGATCGACATCTGCATCATCAAAGATGATGAACGGCGCGTGCCCGCCCAACTCAAGTGACAGCCGCATGACCTGGTCAGCCGACTGGCGAATGAGCGTCTTGCCCACTTCGGTCGAGCCGGTGAACGAGACCTTGCGCACTCGCGAGTCATCGAAGATCGCTTTGCCAATGGCCTTGGCGCTGCCGGTGATGATGTTCACCACGCCGGGCGGAATGCCCGCTTCGTCGGCAACTTCGCCCAGCGCGATTGCTGAGAGCGGCGTCGCAGAGGCTGGGCGAACGACCTGCGTGCATCCTGCTGCAAGCGCAGGGCCGAGCTTGCGCGTGATCATCGCAGATGGAAAGTTCCAGGGCGTGATGGCTGCGGTGACGCCAACCGGCTGGCGCAAGACCAGGATGCGCTTGTCCGGCGCGGTTGCAGGAATGATGTCACCGTAAATGCGTTCAGCTTCGCCAGCTGCCCAGGCAATGAAGGAGCCTGCGTAATCGATCTCGCCACGCGCTTCGCGGATGGGTTTGCCCTGCTCAGCGGTCATGATGGCAGCCAGCCGTTCGCGTTCGCGCTGCATGATCGTTGCAAAGGTGCGCAGCCGATCAGCCCGCTCTGTTGCTGGTCGCGTTCGCCACTTTTGCTGGGCCTCGGATGCAGCATCGATCGCAGCCCGAGCATGGGCTTCATCGCCATCCGGCACCTCGGCGATCACTTCATCTGTTGCAGGGTTTGTGACATCGAACGTCGCGCTGCCCGGGCCCGTGACCCATTTGCCATTGATCAGGTTCTTGGTTTGCATGATGCAGCATGATAGAAAGGCTGCGCGCACTCCTCGGGCTCACTCATCTGATCTCGCTGCGACTCGTCGGTTAACTCGCGGGGCATCTCTTCTCGACCTGCGGAGGAGATTGACCGGCGAGGCGCTGAGGCGCCGAGGGGAAGAGTGGAATGAAGGATGCATGTACCCCGGCGGCGAGGTCGATCAACGGATGGGAACCTCAATCAACTCATCTGATCTCGGCGCCTCTGTGCCTCGGCGGTTTAACTACCTTCTGCTTCGTCGTGATTACTCAGTTGCGATGTTGTTGTGTTGCAGACCCAGGCCCATCGCCCGCATCAACCGGGCCACTGCGATGTTGAAGTTCGCGAGTGCTGAGACTTCCGCGATCTCTGCCTGTGCCAGCGCCTCCTGTCGCTGAAAGCGCAGATTCAGCGACTCGGGCGTCAGGCCGATGCGGTTTTCCTGCTCTGCGAGAAGCGCCCGCAGGCTCTCGGTCTGAGCCAGCCTTGTCGAACGCGTTGCCTGGATGAGTTCATAGTTGGCAGCCACATCACGCAGTGCACTTTTCACATCAAACACGACATTCTGAACAGCAGCACGATATCGCAATCCAGCTGCGGACTGTTGCAGTCGCGCCTGCCGAAACCCCGCTTGCGCAGCCCGATTGCCGATGGGCGCCTCGAAGGCAAGGCCGAGTACATAATCGATGAATGTCGATTCAATGCCTTGGTCGTAGGAGCCATCAATATCGTTATCGAGGCCGATGAACTCCATGCGGACTGATGCATTGAGAAGAGGAAGGCGGGCGTTGTCCGCAACCCGCGTTGTGATCGCTGCATCATCAATGTCGAGGAGCGCGCTGTGGATTTCAGGACGATGCTCAAGGGCAGTCAGAATCGCTTCGCGAATGTCATATTCAAGAGCAGCTTCCACCATCTGATCGACTGGAACAATGTCGACCTCAGAGGTCACTGGAAACGCAGGATCGTTGAGCAGCACCTTGAGTTGATCGGATGCAGCCCGCACAGCCCGCTCGGCCCGGATGAGATTGGCCCTGCGATTTTCAACAGTCGCAACAGCCTCTGTCAATTGCGCGGTAGATGCGTCACGAATCGATCGCAGTTCAAGTCGATCGCGTGTTTCGATGCCGCGCTCAAGCAGACGGCGTTGAATCAGCAGCGACTGTCGAGCGACAATGAGGTTCCAGTAGGCAACTTCGGTCTGTTCGATGACATTCAGCAGGCTGGTCCGCAGATTCTGGATGGACCTGCGATCCTGATTCCGCGCGTGCAGAATACCCGCCCGATTGACTGATCTGCCGAAGCCGCGCAGCAGTGGCTGTTCGATGCCCAGAGCAATCCGCGTGAGGTAGCCGGGATTGGGCGAAACGGCAAAGCCGGGCGTTGAGACATCCGTTCGGTCGATGCTGGTGGAAAGCTCGACGCGCCCGCCGGTGGTGAGCGGCTTGCGGATTCCTGTTTCGAAGCGTGTCACATCGCGCACGCTGGCTGCCGTTCCCAGCGGCACGCCCCTGAGAATCGGAACAGTTGATGGCTCATCAAGAACAGAATGCGTGATGCTCGAAAAAAAGACAGCATCAAACGCAGCTTCAGCCCGGATCACATCTGCTTCAGCGATCGCGGGCTCAAGTTCTGCCTGCTGCAACACAAGATTGTTCGAGACCGCAGTGAGAATTGCTTCGCGCAGGCCAACGTCAACGCTTCGGGCAGCAGCCCCGCTGAGTTCGGGCGAAAGATCAATGCGACCATCGCCGTAGGATGCAGGACCTGCCAATTGTTCAAGCTCATCTCTGCGACCTGCGACAGCCTCTTCAACTTCAGCGGTAGGTTGCGTGAGACGGCGAGGGCCTGCATCGCTCGGCAGTTCATTGATCTCGCGGCGGACAGCATCAATCAACGACTGATGCATCACTTCACGGTCGCCTTCAGCTGCAAAGGGCGTCTCGCAACCGAGCGTCATCGTCAGCTGCGTCAACACCGCAGCAGCAACGACGTTCAACAAGAGTTGGCGGGAGCGACATCGACTGGTCCTGAAGGGAAACTTCACACGCATCGCGAAGCATACGCATCTCTGCACTGCGCTGCAGCACTGGTGTCGCCCGCACGATACAGGTGCAATGAGATCACCGCTTGGGAAGATGGGTTGTGTGATCAACTGCTAGGCAGCGTCGGCAGACGGACTTGGTCATACCATCGCAGCAACATGCCGGACCTCTCTGGATCAGCGCTTCCATCTTCATTGAAGAAGCACGCGCAGACATTGCGACTTGCTGATGATGTGCCTGCGCTGGTTGTTGTTCCCGATGCCCCTGCCCAGCAGCGATTGCCGGTGATGGTGTGGATGCATGGCCGCACTGCGAACAAAGAGCTCGATCCGGGCCGGTACCTGCGGTGGATGCGCGCGGGGATCGCGACATGCAGCGTCGATCTGCCCGGGCACGGCGATCGCTTTGACGCTTCGCTGCAGCAGCCGGGCCGGGCGTTTGATGTGCTCAACCAGATGCTGCGCGAGATTGATGCTGTCGTCGCTGCATTGCTCACGCGATTTGCAGGGCAGCTCAATGAGGAACGCATTGGCATCGGGGGAATGTCATTGGGTGGCATGACTGCTCTGGCCAGGCTCACCACGCCTCACCGCTTTCGCTGCGCTGCGGTCGAGGCGACCAGCGGGTCCTGGCAACATCAGCGTGGCCGCGAAATGTTCCGCAGTGCCGATGTCGATGCTGTTGCATCACTTGACCCCATCACCAATCTTGACGGCTGGCGCGAGATTCCACTTCTGGCGCTGCACACTATCGGCGATGAATGGGTGGCCTATGACGGCCAGAAAGCATTCATTGATGCATTGCGCACGCGCTCGCGCCATCCCGAACGCATCGAGTTCCATACGTGGCAGGACACCGGCGCTCCATTCGAGCACGCAGGCTTCGGCCGCTATGCAGCAGATGCAAAGAATCTGCAGACTGCGTTCCTGTCGCGATATCTCAAGGCATGATTTGGCGCCACGACAACAGATTGAGTTATAGCAATAACTCAATCTATGAACACATAAGGTAGCTCGATTGATGCAGTGGCTCTCGATTTCGAGTTGCGCGCGCTGTATTGTCATTCCCGTGCGGGGGCAAGCCCAGCGCGGGAACATCGATCACGTTCATTCCTCACCATTCCGCACTTCGCGTCGCGCTGTTGGAACGATCTCTTCGTTCAACGGCCAGTTGCTGGCTGCAGCCAGGCGAGCGCGCAGCGTACTGGTAATCTCTGCGGGGCTGGCATCATCATCAAACTCGATACAGTCAATGAATGTCACGCGCGAACGGCTCGGCTTGGTGAGCGACCCAAACGCACTGTCAATTTCGGGAGTGTCTCTGACCCAGGTGAGCAGCACCGGAGCCTTGGCCCGCGCGATAATGAGCCCCACACCCGGCAGGAAGGGCCTCACTTCACCGGGCGGGCGGGCCAGCCCACCTTCGGGAAAAATGCCGATCGATCCGCCAGCTTTAACATGGCGAATGGCCTCGCGGGCAGGACCCGAGTCACTCCCATCACGGGCCACAGCGATCAACTTGCGCCATTCAAAGACCCGTTTGAACACACCAGTCATGTAATCTGCAGCCATCATCCATCGAACCGGCCTGCGCACTGCGGTCTGAATCAGAAGCGGATCGATTCCCGCAGTGTGATTGGACACAACGATAATGGGCGAGTTTCCCGGAGGGATGTGTTCACAGCCATCGATCGTGACGCGGTGCACAAGTTTGCAATAGATCGCGACTGTTCGCCGAACCACTTCAAACCATCGATCGCCGGGCGAACCTGCAATGAGCGCTGCAGTCACCCACACTGTGATAACAATCACCACGATGGCGATGATGATCAGTATGGTCCAGAGCAGCCAGTGCATGTGCGTGAACGTTGGGGAAGGGGGCGAGTGAGCATCATACGTGCGAAAGTTCGCCGATCACGCCGAGTGCAGTTTCGCGATTGCGGATTTCATGGCATCCGTGAGAATCACATCCCGGCGACCCATCACTGTCGCTGCCACATCGAGAAACTTCTCGAGACGATAGTTACGGTCACCTGCCTGTGCAGCATCATCTGTCAACCACGCAAAAGGCGGCACCGTTGTGGGGGGCGGCGTCGATGTTGCGATCATTGCCCCAGTGCCGATGACTGTCCCGGTCATGATGCGCGAGTTGATTGCAAACTTCACATGATCGCCCACGATGCAGCCGAGGAAGGTCAGCCCGGTGCGTTTGCGGGAGCCTTGCGGGGTGGCGCGCATGGTGACTTCGCAATAGGTATTGAGCAGGTTCGAGTTGGTCGTGGCAGCCCCGAAGTTCACCCACTCGCCGACCCAGGAATCGCCCAGATGTCCTTCGTGCGCCTTGTTCGAGAAGCCTTGAAAGATCGTTCCCCCGACTTCGCCACCAACTTTGCAGCGTGGTCCAATGACGGTGTTGGCCTTGATGTGAGCACGTTCAACAATCGTTGCGCCGCGCCCGACCGAACATGGACCACACAGAATCGCGCCCGGCCTCACAATTGCATCGCGATCAATCACGATCGGGCCAGCCTCTGCATCAAGCACGCTGCCCGGCCCCACGCGGGCTGTCCTGTGGATCACGATGCGATGATCCCCTGCGATGATGGTGCACCCATCAGGAAGGCGGGGCGCTTCATCGACTTTGGTGCGCTCGACATCGTCGCGCAATACTGCATCGCGATACCTGATGACGTCCCAGGGATGCTGCAGCACCTGCGCACCAGCGATCTCGACGAGGTCGATGCCAGCCGGGATCCCGCCGCCATCGACAAAGTCGATTGCAAACGGTCCAGTCATTCTGGCTGCGAGCACGTATTGGCGGTCATCTGAGATCCATGCGGTATCTTCTTCGAGCGCGAGTTGTCTGGGCGGATTCACCCAACATCCATTCACAAGCGTGACATCGCCCGCGCTGCCAACAGCTTCAAAGCTGGGGTTGATGTTCAGTCGTGCATGGGCTTCGCGCGTGACTGATGCCAGGTGCTCGGGCACCAGCACATCTGTGAGCGGGTGTTCGAGCGAGCGGGCGATGCGTTCGAGCGAAGTCAGGATTCCCGTTCGAATATCAAACGCGCCCCGCAGATCGGTCATGGGCGCAAGTTCATGCAGGCCGTCATCGAAGATGATGTTCATCATCGCAGTCTGCCCCTGTTGTTGTCGTCATGCGCGTTTATCAACGCCATGCTGCGCTTCCTGCGCTCACTGCGCTCTGAAACCGCCAGGCTGGAATCGTTCGCAGCAGCAGCCATCCAAATGGGATTGATACAACTGCGGTATACAACGCAGTCACGCAGCGCTGGCCAAGATCGCGAAGTGGCCCATACCCCGCAAGTTCAGGAGATGCGGTGGGAAAGAGCGACCTCGCTGTCAGCACCGACACGACAACCACCGAAGCTGTGATCGCAAAGATGAGCATCATCACTGCAAACGCGAACACCTGTCGCCGCATCAGCATGGCTCGCAACTGCAGCGAAAACGCAGCTGCAAACGTCAGCCCCAGCGCGTGGGGACCGGGCAGATGCTGCTGATTCCAACTGGCGTACGCGATGGGTGCGGTGAGATCGATGAGCAGGCCGATGAGAAAGCACGACCAGAGCGCAGTACTGCGCGGGGCCCACAGCGCCACGAACAACGCCACGATCATCAGCAGGCTGGGACGAATGCCAGCAACTGCGATCACATCCAGCAGTGTCATTTCGATCACCACGCACACAAACAGCACGAATGCAAGCAGTCCCGCTCTCATTGTTGGTTGCCGCCTTGTTCGAATGATGCGACTGAAGTCGGTCGCTCGATTTTGAGCGTCACTCTGCCGATCGTGCCGGCCCGATAGCGTGGCTGGACGAGAATCTGCAGTCGCAGTGGATTGTTGTCTTTGGGTGTGATCTCGACAATGCGCCCGATGATCATCGACTGCGCTGTGGCTGGCCAATCCGGATCATCAAGATGCACATAGTCGCCAACTTCAACGCCGGAATCGTGATCGACATCACCCGCCAGAATGGCCCTGCCTTTGACGGCCCGCAGATCTGTCATGGCCCGTTGGCTTGTAACGCGCGGACTGTTGCTGTCAGCAGGCGTGATGGCAGCCCGCATGTATCCAGCTGCATGCTCAGTGATGGGAATGAGCGAAGAGGTCATGGCCCCGACATCGCTGATGCGGCCGACAAGATGCGAACCATCAAATACAGCCACGCACCGCAGCTCGACGCCCTTGCGCGAGCCGACGTTCAGCGTCCACACTTCGTCGTCGCCTTGTGCATTGCGGCCGGTTATGTCGGCTGCGAGCGTATCAAAGTTCACGCCTGCTCCAGCGTAGCGTGTGCGTTCATACTGCTCGATGCGCTCGATGAGCGACTGGTTTTCCTGACTGGCAGAAGCGAAGAGGGCGCGGAAGTGATCCAGCTCCGCCCGCAGATGCCTGACTTCAACAGGATCGTGAGCGCCCGGTTCGCTGCCCTGCAGCCAGATGCGCAGCCGCGTTCCTGCGTCGCCGAACGGAGCGGTTGCAAGATGGACAATCGACGAAAGATCGTTCACCCACCACAGCGCCTGCGTCGGCAGGGCGACAGCCATCGCCAGCGTGAGGGCAACTGTCACCAGAAAGATGTGGAATGTAGAGAATCGACGACGCATGGTTGGCATCCTTGCCTGGGGGCTGCGCAAGCATGATATCAGGTTTTTGGCGGGCGTGAATGGCAAGAACACGATTCAACGCGATCCCAACACCCGATCACTCTGCCTCGAGCTTCCTGAAGTATTCCGCCCGTTGCCGTTCCAGTTCCGGTGGCAGTTCTGCGTAGATATGGTCGAACACCTCGCGCGGGTTGGCACTCGCCCGGGCCCGGAACGACTCGCGAGCCGCCAGAATCTGCTCTTCGCATTCGCGGCCGATGCGTTCACAGTCGTCTTTCGAGAGGATTTTCTGCCCGATGAGATGTTTCTCGAAGCGAGCGATGGGGCACCTGGCTTCCCAGGCTGCGACTTCGTTTTCGCTTCGATACACCTTGGGGTCGTCTGCGGTTGTGTGCACGCTCATGCGATATGTCACCGCTTCGATCAGGGTTGGCCCGTTGCCTGCGCGGGCTCGTTCGCATGCTTCGCGCGATGCTGTGATCATCGCCAGCACATCGTTGCCATCCACACGGATCGACGGGATGCCAAAGCCGACACCACGCACTGCATAACTCTCTGTCGCGACCTGCGTCTCAGCACGCATGGAAATAGCCCAGCCGTTGTTTTCCAGAACGAATACAACAGGCGACTGATACACAGCTGCGAAGTTGAACGCTTCACTCACCACGCCTTGCGAAGATGCGCCGTCTCCAAAGTTGACAAGCACGCAGTCGCTGGCCCCGCGAATCTTCATTCCCATCGCAATCCCGGTTGCAGTTGGAACGTGCGAGCCGATCACAATGCAGAAGGGGAGATCATTCACATCTGCAGGCGGCGCGAATCCTTCGAAGAAACCGTCCCACAGCAGCATGAGCTGATCGATTGGCCAACCTCGCCAGAGTTGCGCTCCGAACGAGCGATATGACGGTGCATACCAGTCTGCCTTGGTGAGCGGAAACACCTGGCCGATCTGCGTGGCTTCCTGTCCCAGTCCGGGCGCGAATGTTCCCATTTCGCCCTGGCGCTGCATGGCCAGCATACGGATATCCAGTTTGCGCGTGAGCACCATGGCCCGATGCACCCGTAGCAACTCTTCGCGCGACAGTTTGGGCATGCGATTGGGATTGGTGATCTCGCCCGCCTCGTTCATCACGCGCAGGTCTTCGATGGCGTCAAGCGAAATGAGTTGGCGCTGTTCCTGCTTTACTTCTGGTTGAGCCGCTGGCGCTTGTGCGCTCGCGCGATCGCGATCAGCCGCGGCTGGGCGGGCGTTGTTCGACTTTCTAGTGGCATTGCTGCGTGCTGACATGTCGCTCCATCATACGGCATTTGGAAGATGTTTGATATGTTCAAAGCTGTTGCGACAGCCATCGCAGTAATAAATGGCTCTGCAACGCGTGGGGCCGAACGGGCTGTCCAGCCGCGTGTTGTTCGAGGCACAGAACGGACACGCAATCGCGGATGTGCGAAGCTCGATCGCGGCGGCGGCATTTCCCAGGCTGTGCGGTGTTGTCGTCACGCCATGCTCGCGCAATCGGGCACGGCCCTGCTCGGATATGCGAGCTGGGGTCCAGGCCGGATCGTGCACGAAACGCACGTTCACGCGGTCAACGCCCCCAAGCGCGCTCAGGTGCGATTCAATATCGCTGCGGATCATGTCCAGCGCAGGACAGCCAACGAAGGTTGGCAGAATGGTGACTGTGACGTCGCTTCCATCAATCGCAACATCTTCGACAATGCCCAAGTCGACAATCGAGATCGGCATTTCAGGATCATCGATCGTTCGCAACTCGTCAAAAACAGCGTCGCGGAGAGGTTGCATGGCAATGGAATGGTAGCGCTGAAGGCGTCACCACGAAAGCAGTGCTTCTACTGGAAACGACTTTTCAACGCGACATTGCAGCTTCGATCTCGTCCGCCTTCTTCGGGATCGCGACTGAGAGGTTCTTCGAGCCGTTTGTGGTGACGAGGATGTCATCTTCGATGCGCACGCCCAGCTGTTCATCGGGCAGATAAATCCCCGGTTCGATAGTGATCACTGCCCCGGGCTTGAGCGCGTGCTTGGCGTCGACGGGCGTGATGTCGTGCACTTCAAGGCCGAGGTGATGGCCGATGCCATGAATGAAGAAGTCAGCGAAGCCTGCTTTGGTAATGATGTCGCGCGCAGCTTTGTCGATCTGATGAAAGGTTGCGCCGGGTTTGACAGCACGAATGGCTGCGAGTTGGGCCTTGAGCACAATGTCGTAGACTTCGCGCTGCCGTTCGGTGAAGCGGCCATTGACTGGGAAGGTGCGCGTGACATCTGCGGAATAGCCGCAATATCCAGCTGCCGAGTCGATGCACACCAGTTGGCCATCTTCGAGCGGCTGATTGTTGGCGCGGTAGTGCAGCACAGTCGCGTTCAGCCCGCTGCCAACGATCGTGCCATATTGCGTGCCGCGCGATCCGTTGGTTTTGTACGCATGTTCGAGAAGTTGTTGAATATCAAACTCGCTCATGCCCGGCTGCATGTTTTCAAGTACAGCGGTGTAGCCGGCTGCAGTAATGTCAACAGCTTTCTGTAACATGCGAACTTCCGCGCTGCTCTTGACGGAGCGCATCTGCGCCAGAAGTTCCGTGTGATCCTCAATCGCGCAGCCGGGAATGCGCTCTGCGACTTTGCGAAACGTTTGGAGATCCTTCGAGACTGGCTGAGTGTGCACTGCAATCTGATGCAGACATGCAAGACGCTTTGATCGCCTTGCTGCATCACGAAGAAAGCGCGGCAGGGCGGGCGTGCGCGAGATCGACTTGAAGCCGAGCGCATCGCGCAATGACGTGTTGATCTCCGGACGCAGGCCGTCCCACTTGGCGAGTTCCGGATCAAGCGGCTTGAAAAAAAGCATCGCTGTTCGATCCTTGACGGGATTGGTCGGATCAAGCAGGAGCGCCGCCCCCGGCTCATCATCAATCCCTGTGAGATAGACAAAGTGCGGATCTGCGTGAAACGCATCGTGCAGGGGCGAGGCCACTTCGCCCGCATACAACAGCCCGATCGCTCCCTTCAGCGACTTCAGCACGCTCTCTCGACGTGATGCAAACTCTTTGAGGGGAATCGCGGGCAGGGATTGCGGCATGATGATCGATCTTTCTTTCTGCAAGTGACAAACGTGCGTCTCAGCACGCACCGAACCGCGAATACACTATCCGCAATGTATCCCTCGCTCCAGATCGGCAATACGGCTGAACTCGTCATCGAAGTTGATGACACGATGTGCCCCGCTTTCGACGGCGTGATCGTCCATCGCGTCTATTCAACATGGTCGCTGGCTCATCACATGGAGATCGCAGCCAGAAAGGTGCTGATCGATCATCTCGAGCCGCACGAGGAAGGAATCGGTTCACATCTTTCCATCGATCATCTTGCGCCCACGCCGGTGGGTGGCACGGTGCGGATTGTGGCAACTGCGATCGAAGTGGATGCAACGACGCTCATCTGTTCGTTGCAGGCCATGCATGAACGCGGGGCCGATGAACAGACGCTGATCGCGCGCGGGAAGCAGGTGCAGCGCATTCTGCCGAAGGAAACCCTGGCTGCTTTGATCGCGCGTGCATCGTCATCTGCGTCTTCGTCTTCGTGATCAGCGGCGTGCGTGCGGCTGCCCTGGTGCTTCAGTTGCCGCATGCAACGTCCGTCTGGATCCCCGCCTGTGCGCGGGGACGACGCCTTTGCCGACCAAAAGGTTGGACTGTAGCAACGTTGGCTGTGTCTCCTGCAGCGCGCATATCCTTTTCTTACAGGAGACTTCTTATTATGAAACATCGTGAGCGCGCGTTCCTCTATACCGTTCTGGCACTGATCGTCAGCGTGCAGTGCGTTATTCTGATCGATCGAAGTGGCCCCACTGCCACGGCTGGCAGCGAAGGCGTTGATGATCTGGGGCCGGCTGATCGCCTGCTGCTGGCGGGTCCGGAGATGTTGACAGTCCGCAACGCCAGCGGGCGGTTGGCATGGGGCGATGGCGTTGAAGATCGGGCCTACTCGACGGGGTTCGTCAATCTCACACGCGTCCTGCCTGCGCTGCTGGAAACGCCGCGATTCAAAGATGCCCGTGATCAACTGATGGCGGACATGCAGGCACAGGAAGATGACTGGCGGGCGAAGTTTGAGGCGCTGCAGGAAAAGTACGCAGAAGTCACCGGGCCCGAGCATCCGCGGGCTGCTGAGGCCCAGGCAGAAGCAGGCGGCCTGCAGCGCGGGTTTCAGGTCTGGCAGCAAGAGGCTGGCGAGAAGGTCAACGCGATGGCTGTCGAGCAGCTCAAACAGGGCTATCAGGAAGTGCTCGATGCGGTCAACATCGTGGCTGATCGCGAAGGGATTGACATGGTGATGCGTTTTACGCCGCCTTCCGATCCCTTGCCGGGCGAGGCCCACGCCCAGACGATGCTGGACATCCGGATGCGGCCGGTCCTGCGTTCGCCCGAGGGTCTGGATATCACGGATCAGGTGATGTCGGAGCTTTCGCTCGAGGATTTGCCGGTGGATGATGGTGGCGGCGGGAACTAGCCGCAACGACGAAGCGCCCGGTTTTGCATCGCAGGTGAATCCTCTGTTATAGTGGCAGTTGGAGAGCAATACCTATGGCCAAGTACCGCACCACGCCGCCACAGATTTCAGGGTTCCCGCGCGGCATCCCGTACATCATCGGCAACGAACTGGCTGAGCGCTTTTCCTTCTATGGAATGAAGGGAATTCTGACCGTCTTCATGACCAAGCATCTGCTGGACGCGTCCGGCGCTGCTTCGTTCATGAGCGACGAGGACGCCAAGGCAACCTACCACCTCTTTACAGCGGCTGCCTACTTTTTTCCGATCATCGGCTCTCTGCTCTCTGACATATTCTGGGGCAAGTACAAGACCATTATCATCCTGTCGCTCGGCTACTGCATCGGGCATCTCTGCCTGGCGATCATGGACCTGGGGCCAATCACCGGCGCGTTTGATATGAAGCCCTGGCTGTTCATGGGGCTTTTATTCATTGCGATCGGGGCGGGAGGGATCAAACCCTGCGTCTCGGCGCACGTGGGCGATCAGTTCGGGAAGAGCAATCAGCATCTTGTCTCAAAGATGTTCAGCTGGTTCTACTTTGCAATCAACGTGGGCGCGATGACCAGCACACTGCTCACGCCGGTCCTGCTTGCAAAGGTTGGCCCATGGGCTGCCTTCGGTCTGCCGGGCGTGCTGATGGCGATTGCGACATTCGTCTTCTGGCTGGGGCGGCACAAGTTCGTGCATGTGCCTGCAGCTGGGTGGAAGAAGTTCAAAGAGGAAACATTCAGCCGTGACGGGATGCGCGCGGTTTTGAATCTCGCGCCGATCTTCCTGATTTTCATTCCTGTGTTCTGGGCCCTGTTTGATCAGACTGGCTCTGCATGGGTGATCCAGGCACAGAGCATGGATCGCCATTTCCTGGGCGTCGAGTGGTATGAATCACAGGTGCAGGCTGTGAATCCGTTCCTGATTCTTGTGCTCATTCCACTCTTTGCATATGTCGTCTATCCCGCGATGGACAAGGTCTTTCCCATGACCCCGCTGCGCAAAATCGCCCTGGGACTGTTTCTGACAGCAGCAGCGTTCTGTGTGCCATCACTGATTCAGCAGAATATCAGCGGCGGCGAAGCGAAGTCGACCACCGTCACCACTATGGAAACGCTGCAGCCGGTCGGTCTGATCGATGGCGAAACGCAAGGCCCCGGCTGGTCTTCCGCAACCGCGCCAACCGCCGAGGTGACGCAGGAAATCATCATCCGCTTGCGCGAGCGCAGCGCATGGAACATCGGTTCAATCGAGATCGATCCAACGACTGAGATTTCAACCGACGAAGTGTTTCTCACGCTCGCGCATCTTCGACAGAAGGTCAAGGGCGAAGCAGAAACAACAAATGATTACACCTCACTGGAAGCTCTTGATGCTGCGATTGGTCGGCTGGAGGGGGTTGGAGAGAATGGGGCGGCTTCGCTCATCGCAGCGGGCGTTCGTGAACTGAGTCAACTCGGATATGACGCGACGATTCTGGATTTTGACAGCTATCTTCCAGGCTCCATCTCCTTGTATACAGGCGACTTTTCACAGGGAGCCGTTCCGTCTCTGCGCTCAACGCTGGAAGCTGAACGGGCGGGCATAACAAAGCAGTTAGCCAATGCTTCCGGCAATCAGAGCGAGCTGAATACCCGGCTGCGCGAAGTTGAAAATGCGCTGAAAAGCGTTGATGAGTTCCACGCACAGGCTGGCTGGCAACGGGTTGGCGAAGTCACGTTTGGCCGCGGTGATACCGCAGCCAAGACCGTTTCGTTTGATCCTCAAAAGGCAACGCACGCATTGATCCGCATCAACTCCAATCTTGGCGGACCGCGCGTCAAACTCAGCGAAGTGCGAATCAACACAACCGATGCATTGCCTGCTGATCCTGCCCGCGGCGCAAGTGATGCATGGCCCAATGTGGCAGCGCTGGGGTACAAACCCAGTATTGCGTGGCAGTTTCTTGCGTATCTGCTGCTCACGGCAGCCGAAGTGCTTGTTTCGATTACGTCGCTCGAATTTGCATACACGCAGGCGCCCAGGAAGATGAAATCATTCATCATGGGTATCTATTTCCTGGGCGTCTCGCTGGGCAACTTCTTTGCGGCTGGTGTCAACCTGTTCATTCAGAACAAAGATGGAACGACCAAGCTCGAAGGCGCCTCGTACTACTGGTTCTTCACCATCCTGATGTTGGTCACTGCTGTGATTTTTGTGATCTATTCACAGTTCTATCGCGGTCAGCGATACGTTCAGGGAGATGATGGCGATGATCCGGATAGCAGCAGCCCCGACAGCGCAGAAATCGATGCAGCCATGACTGATCCGCAACGGGCAGGGTTTGAGGGCAACGACTGACGGACAGGCGCGCGAGTAGGTTGATGTTTCCTGGCGATCACAACGTCATCGCGGCTCGTTCCGAGCCGTATACTCAAGGCGCATGCACGAGCAGCCAACGATATTCGGGCGCATCCTGGATGGGAAGATTCCCTGCTATCGCATCTATGAGAATGAGTATGTGCTCGCGTTTCTGGATGCGTTTCCGCTGAGCCGCGGTCATGTGCTGGTCATTCCCAAGGAACGGGTCGCGTTCATGCACCAACTTTCCGATGAGGCCGCAGCTGCTCTGGGACGCGTCCTGCCATCCCTGGCACGCGCCGTCATGAACGCCACTGGCTGCTCCGACTACAACATTCTGCAGAATAATGGCGCAGCTGCTCATCAGGCTGTGTTCCATGTGCATGTACACATCATTCCGCGACATGGAGACGATGGCGTGGGAATCAAATGGAATGCCACGCCACTCGATGCAGCATCAGCACCTGCGCTGGCCGCAGCTATCGCCGCTGAGGTGCGTGCGTGATGAGACGCAGAGAATCCATCTTCGTGATCGCGTATGCATCGCTGTTGTTGATCGCGCTCATGGGCTTCGCCGGGGCGGCCCACGGGCAACAGGACCCGCCATCAGCGCCAGAGGCGCCCGCGCAGAATCAGCAGCCAACTGCCGATCCGGCTGAAGAGTTGGGGGCGCTCATTCAAACCCGCATTGCGGCGCTCAATGAAGCAGGGCCACTTTCGCCGCTCCAGCGCAGTGAACTTGAACAGTTGAATGCAGCATTGGCACACTTGGAGAGGGTCCGCACCGAGCGTGTTGGCATCGAGTCGTTCACCCAGGCGATTCGCACCGTCAATGAGCAGATCGACAAGATCGATGCAGAGCTGACTGTTCCGATTGAACAAGCCATTCCACAGATCGATGTGTCAGTCGATGTCCCGACGCTCGAGTCGGATCTCACGCAGGCGCGCTCGCAACTGCAGACATTGACCTCTCAGCGCAACGCTGTTGACAATGAAGAGTCGGCCCGTCAGGCCCGCCGGGCAGCCATTCCCAACGAGCGAGCCGCTGCAGCCTCGCGGCTGGAAGAAGTTCAGTCCGCTCTGGCTGCTCCATCCGATCCTGAGACCCCGTTATCGACGGCCGAGACCAGGCGGCTGCTGTTGCAGGCAGAACAACTGGCGGTGCAATCGACGATGAACCGCCTCGATCAGGAACTGCGCAGTTACGACGCGCGCAAGCCCCTGCTGAGCAAACGTAAAGAGCTTGGTGATCGCCGCATCGAGATTCAGAATCGCACCATCGCAGAGATCGAAGCTGGCATCAATATCAAAACTGCTGAAGAGGCAGAGGCAGATCTCATGCGGGCGGAGCGCGAGAGCCGCCTCGCCGCCAACGCCCACCCGGTGGTGAAGGCTATTCGCGATGAGACTGTTGCAATCTACAAGCAGCGTGTTGCCATTACCGAAGACATCCGCCGCGACACAGCCTCGCGATTGACGGTGCAGGAGAGTCACACGAAATGGCAGGCTGCGTACGAGAAATCGAAGTCGCAGGTTGAACGCGCGGGCCTGAATGATGCCATCGGCCTGCACCTGCGCAATCAGCAGGGGCGGCTGCCTGATCCGCGCACGATCGAACGTCGCATCGCAACGATTCAGGACAAGATGGAAGCTGTGCAGCTGGCGCTCATCGAGCGCGACAATCAGTTGGATGAGCTCAACAATCCTGATGAAGTTGTCCGAAGCCGTTTTCTCCAGTACGCCCGGACGGCTGGCAGCGAGACCGCCACAGTCACCGACAGAGTGCGGGAGCGGACTCGAACCGCTCTGAAAGATCAGGCAGAAGCAATCCGCCTGCTCAACGCAACCTATGAAGCCTATTACGACCGCACGCTCTTCAACTACCAGATCGCGCAGCGGGCACTGTTGCACACCGTACAGTCGTATCACGGTTTCATCAAGCAGCGCGTGCTGTGGATCCAAAGCACCGATCCACTCAGCCTGGCCGATGGCAAGCGTACAGGCAATGCAATTCTGTGGCTGGGACGGCCAGCATTCTGGCAGGAACTCGGTCAGCGGCTGTTCTCGTACATACAAACCAACTGGCTGGTGGTGGGTGGAGCGGTGATTGGTCTGGTGGTGCTTGGCATCACACGGCCGCGCATGCTCGAACAGCTCGAAGTAATTCGCAAACAGACCTCCAAGATTACGACTGATCGATTCAGTCTCACCATGCGCGCAGCCGCGATTACAGTCGTTGTTGCGATGTTCACGCCTGCACTCCTGGCGATCCCGGGGTGGATGGTGCGCAGCACTGGTGGCAGTGAGCTTGCGACCGCTGTCTCAGCAGGCCTCCTGCGAGCCGCGGAGCTGGCGCTGGCACTGGCACTGTTGTACCGTCTCTGTCGACCGGTCAATGGGCTTGCAGAAGCGCATTTCAAATGGCCCACCGCATCGCTCAAGCTGGTGCGCAGGCACATCCGCTGGTTCACGCCCATCGTACTGGCAACTGCGTGCATCGTCGCCATGGCGGATGTCGTTCCTGAGCATCGCAACTCACTTGGCCGCCTTGCGTTCATCGCAGCGATGATCGCCACCAGCATTTTTGTGCATCGCGTGTGTAATCCCAATACAGGCGTGCTCAAGGGCGTGATTGCAAGACGCAAAGGCGGTTGGATTGAGCGGCTGCGCTACATCTGGTTTCCCGCGTTCTTTCTCGCGCCAGTGGCGCTCGCCATCGCGGCTGCATTTGGATACTTCTACACAGCATTGCAGCTCGAAAGGCGGATTGTTGATACTGCCTATCTGCTGCTGATTGCGATTGTGCTGAATGCTTTTCTGATGCGTTGGCTGTTTGTTGTGCAGCGCAGACTTGCCATCGAACAGGCGCGCAAGCGGGCCGCGGCTGCCGCCAAGGCAAGGGCTGATGAACGGGCCGCAGCCGAAGTCGCTGCACGCAAGGAGGCCGAAGGCAAGCCCGAGGGCAAGACCATCGCCAAGACGGTCGCGACAAGCCTGCCCGCACCTGAATCCGCAGTCAACCTCGAAAACCTCGATATCGACGTCGCAGCGGTCAGCGCCCAGACACGCAAACTTATCAGTACACTGCTTGCCTTCGCGGTCGCCATCGGACTCTTCCTTGTGTGGGCTGAAGTCCTGCCCGCATTCGGGATTCTGAACGAAGTTGAACTGTGGGACACGGGCCAGGCCATCGCCCACCTCGATGGTGCGCCTGATTCGCAAGGCGGCCCGCTCGAAATGTTCTCAAGCAACGGCAGTAACGGCAGCGACACAGCCGGGGAAGGCGTAACAGCAGCATCATCATCGACGACAACGACGACCACCGCAACTGATTCGCAGCAGTCGCGCAGCAGCAGCCGTGACGGGTCCATCACGCTCGCGGACCTGCTGCGATCGACACTCATCCTTGTCGTCACCATCATCATCAGTCGCAACATTCCGGGACTGCTCGAGATCGCGGTGCTGCAGCGACTGCCGATCACTGCAGGCGCGCGCTATGCCATCTCAACCATCGTCCGCTATCTGCTCGTCATCATCGGAACTGTGATGGCATTCAACGCGATCGGCATCGGCTGGGCCAAAGTGCAGTGGCTGGCAGCCGCGATCACCGTCGGCCTCGGCTTCGGCCTGCAGGAGATCTTTGCCAACTTCGTCTCCGGACTCATCATTCTCATCGAGCGACCCATCCGCGTGGGCGACACCGTCACCGTCGGGAACACCATTGGCGACGTCACACAGATCCGCATGCGCGCGACAACAATCACAGACTGGGACCGCAAGGAACTCATCATTCCCAATAAGGAGTTCGTCACCGGGCAGGTGATCAACTGGACCCTCACCGACTCGACCGTGCGCGTCAAAGTGCCGGTTGGCATTGCCTATGGCTCGGATGTTGAACTGGCACGCGCGCAACTTCTGGATGCAGCAGATCAGTGTGACCTTGTGCTCGATGAACCCAAACCAGCTGCGCTTTTTCTCGGCTTCGGCACAAGTTCGCTTGACTTCGAGCTGCGCGTCTTCATTCCCACTATCAAGTACTTCGTCCCCGTTCGCGATCGGCTCCATTCGATGATCGATGCGAACTTCCGCAAATCCAAGATCGAAATCGCCTTCCCGCAACAAGATATTCATATCCGTACCAGCAATGTCGAGTTCCCCATTCGCCATCTCGATGCACCAGAGAGCGAATGAAATGCGAGTATCGCTCATGCTGCTGGTCTGTCTGCTTTCCTGCTGTCAGGCACGTCACGACGATTCACCATCACGGCCGGTGTTGCGACTTTTCGTCGCAGCCAGCCTTGCGCCTCTGATCAGCGATGCTGTCGAGGACTTCAGCCGCGAACACGGCGTTGCGATTGAAATGACAACGGCTGCATCTTCAACACTCGCCAGGCAGATTGAGTCGGGCCTGGAAGGCGATCTCTTTCTCGCAGCCGATCCAGCGTGGGTTGATCGTCTGGAACAGGCGCAACTGGCTGATCCACGCTCGCGCATGATCATTGGGACCAATCAACTCGCTGTCGTCATGCCCCGCGCGAGTGATGAAGTGTTTGTTGACCAGCAATGGCCCGATCCGGCTGTTCTCTTTCACGCAATGGATGGCAGGCGCGTGCGGGTTGCGACGGGCGATCCGCTGCATGTTCCGCTGGGTGGCTACGCGCTGGCTGCTCTGAATGCGCTCGGCATTGATGAAGAAGCGGATATCGACCTCGTCCCCGCCCAGGATGCGCGGGCTGCCCTGCGGCTGGTTGAACTCAATGAAGTCGATCGCGGCATCGTCTTTGCCAGTGACGCCCGCAGCAGCGCACGCGTCCGCATCCTCACAATTCTCCCCGAGCAGTTGCATCCTCCCATCACATATGTCGGCATCGTGCTGCGCGACACGACCGATCCAACGACCGCAGCAGCGCTGCTTGCTTCGCTCATCATGGAATCAACCGCATCCTCGATCGAACCACAGTAAAGTTGGCCTGCACTCGCGACATCAGCGCACTTTCGACAGCGTCGCATGATCGCATATCATCCCTGCATGATCAGTCGCATCGAAGGGACGCTCGAATCAGTGAGCAATGGGCTGGCGGAGTTGCGGGCCGGGCCTGTAACGTTTCACGTGATGGTGCCCGGAGCCGATGAACAGCGGCTGGCCCACTCCCGCGGCGAGGCGATCACGCTGCATGTGCTCCTGTACTTCGAGAGTCATGGCCAGGGCGCCAACATGCTGCCACGCATGATCGGCTTCAGCACCGCCCGCGATCGCGCGTTCTTCGAACTCTTCACCACCGTCAAGGGCATGGGCAATCGCAAAGCCCTGCGAGCGCTGCAACTCCCGTTCGCAGAGATTGCTGCTGCGATCGCAGCCCGGGATGTCGATCTGCTCAAGTCGCTGCCCGAGATTGGCAAACGCACCGCAGAAACCATCGTGGCTGAACTGGATGGCAAAGTCGAGCGATTCATCGACCATGGCATTCGCGATGATCCCGACCACCATGCTGGTGAGAGCACAGCAACAGCAACTGATCCCGAGCGAAAGGCGCGGCGGCTCATGGCAGATGGTGCGGTGTCCGTGCTGGTTTCGCTGGGTGAATCGCGATTGCTGGCCACGCAACTGGTCCGCCGTGCCATGGATGCGGATCCCGAGATTCGCAGCGCCGATGAAATCATCACTGCTGCGTATCGTCTGCGGGAACTGCCGGCATGACAACACAATCCAGGGCGCTGCCGGACAACCATTTCGCAATGATCATGGCTGGGGGAAGCGGAACGCGGCTTTGGCCGATGAGCCGCGAGGCTCAGCCCAAGCAGTTGGTGCCGCTCATCGATGGCAGGTCGCTTCTTGCAATCTCTGCTGATCGCATCGCGTCGCTCATCGCTCCTGACAATCTGTTTGTCTGTGCCGCAGAGCGATTTCGCGAGCTGGTGCATCTGGCTGTTCCCGGGCTGCAGGAGCGCAACATTCTTGGTGAACCGAGTGGCCGCGATACAGTCAATGCGATCGGCCTCACCGCTGCTGTTCTTGCAAAGCGGAATGCAGATGCGCGCTTCTGCGTGCTCACAGCTGATCACCTCATCACGCCCGAAGCAGAGTTCCGCGCAGCTCTGGCCCGCGGCTTCGAGCTTCTGAACGCAGACAGTGACCGGCTGGTGACATTCTCGATCACGCCCACGCACCCAGCCACGCAGTTCGGCTATGTCGAGCGCGGCAACGCGCTGCCCGATGTCGAGGGCGCGTTTATCGTGAATCATTTCGTCGAAAAGCCCGACGCAGAAACAGCCGCTGAATACATTGCATCAGGAAAGTTCGGGTGGAACAGTGGCATGTTCGTCTTCTCGGCTGCGGGATATTGCCGCGCGCTCAAGCGGTTTCTTCCCGAAGCCTGGCAGGGACTAGAGCGCATTGCAGAAGCATGGGACACGGCTGATCGCGGTGCAGTGCTCCATTCGGTGTATCCGCAGTTGCCCCGGATCAGCGTCGATTTCGCCATCATGGAACCCGCTTCAACAGCGCCCGATTTCGAGGTGTGCACCGTTGTGATGGATGTCGACTGGAAAGATGTTGGCAGTTGGCCAAGTCTGGGCGAAACGCTCGAGATGGACGCAGATGGAAATGCATCAACAGCACGCGTCCTTCACATTGACGCGCGCAATGTGCTTGCTGTTGCGGATGATCCTGATCATCTCATCGCAACGATCGGCTGCGAAGATCTCATTATCGTGCGGACAGCTGATGCAACGCTCATCTGTCGCCGCGATCGCGCTGAAGAAGTGAAGAAGTTGGTGGATGCGCTGGAAGCCCGCGATCGGTAGTGTCCTGACTTCGTGTTTTTCGCACGCTGCGAAGTGGTGGAATCTCCTGTCGTCCTCGCGCGGGCGGGGACGACGGGTTGTCGTCATTCCCGCGCAGGGGGCTTTATGCGCGATTTGGCGAATTCGCTTGCGCCATGGGCAAATCGCGTCATACTGGAGGTCTCGCTTACTTAGAGGGATCCGGGTGCCACGGCTTGGCCCGGAGGGCAAGCCGTGCGAGTGGAAGCGGATCGCGAAAGCTGGCTCGCAAGTTGATCGGCGGCGGGAATCCAATCGGCGCGCATCTGATCTCTCGGCACCTGAACTCGCGCGGAACCAAGTGCTGATTGCGGAAGAGATTGACCGCCGAGGTGCAGAGGGGGAAAAGTGGAATGCAGATGCATAAAGCCCGCAGGCGGGAATCCAGTTCAGGTCGAGGCCCGGCGTGCGTGCGAACGGCCCTGGCACTTGAGTAACCGCGCAGCAACGTGCGGCTGGGTCCCCGCCTTCGCGGGCACGACGAACTGGGTCCCTGCTGCGAGGGGACGACGATAACGCGTGATCCTTCACTCGCCTACGCTCAAGGCTCACTCGACAACACTATGCCTTTCGCACACGCACACACAACGTCCTCATCGCTGATCGATCGCCGCCTTGCCAATGGCATGCGCGTGCTGATCGATCCCATCAGCAGTATGCGATCGGCTGCAGTTTCGCTGGCTTTACCCGTCGGCTCTGCGGGCGATCCTGCTGAGCGAATCGGCGAGTCGGCGATGCTCGAAGAGTTTCTCGCGCGCGGGGCAGGCGGCATGAGCAGTCGCGAGCACAGTGATGCACTCGATCGCGCGGGGGCGAGTCGATCAAGCAATGTCGGGGCCCATTTCCTCGGCATATCAGCCACCTGTATCGGCCTTCGTCTTGCTGAAACGCTCAACCTGCTGAGTATGTGCATCACCAGCCCAGCCCATCAGGAATCCGATCTTCCAGCAGCCCGCAGCCTCTGCCTTGCGACACTCGACGCATTGCCTGACGATCCCGGGCATTTCGTTGCTCTGGCTCTCGCGGAGCGCGTCCACCCCGCGCCATTCAATCGACATGGTTATGGCGAACGCGAAGCGATCGAATCGATCACCATGGAACAGTTGCGGATCGCCTGGCGCGATCGCTGTCGACCCGCAACAGCCATGATCGGACTCGCAGGGGCTGTCGATCCGGATGCAGTCATCCCTCAACTCGAAGAACTCTTCGCAGGATGGGAAGGCGAAACACAAGAGCCCAAACAACTGCGCGAGGCTGAGCGCGGCGTCGTGCATATCGAAGCCCCCACCGCGCAGGTGCACATTGTCTTCAGCTGCCCTGCCCCGCGCGCAGCTGATGCAGACTGCATGCTCGAACGACTGGCGACGCAAGTGCTTTCCGGCGGCATGTCAGGACGTCTCTTTACAGAAGTGCGCGAACGCAGATCGTTGTGTTACTCAGTCGGAGCATCCTACAGCGCCGGGCGCGATGAAGGCACATTGACCATCAGTGCGGGAACAACACCAGAGCGGGCTCAGGAAACGCTGGATGTCTGCATGGCTGAGGTTCAGCGCATGAAGCTCGGCGTCCAGCCACAGGAGTTTCACCGGGCAGTTGTCGGCCTCAAGAGTCGGCTGGTGATGCAGGGCGAGTCGACAGCGGCGCGTGCAGCGGCGCTCTGTCGTGACGCATTCCGCCTGGGCCATGCCCGCACGCTCACTGAGATCACCGATGAGATTGACAGCATCTCGCTCGAAGCCCTCAACGCATATTGCGCACGCAGAAACTTCGGCCCGTTTACAACCTGCGCTCTCGGGCCTGTGGCGCTGGTTCCACCCGGGTGATGACGCACGATCGCGCCTGCAAAAAAGTCAACACACGCGGGCCATGCGTCGAAACGCGTGCAGTCGTGCATCGACATCCGCACGGGAGATTTCCCGCAGTCGATCGAGGCCGAACGATTCGATGGTAAAGCTCGCAGTCACCGTGCCAAAGGCAAGTGCTGTCTGCAGCGTATTGAAATCGAAAACGCCACCTGCTGCGATATGCCCCATGAATCCGCCTGCGAACGAGTCGCCCGCTCCTGTCGGGTCGACGACCTGATCCTGATCTGCAGGAAATGCAGGCAGGACCGCGATGCCATCCTGATGCACCATCACGCAGCCATGCTCGCCCTTCTTGATCACGACAAACGCAGGGCCATATTCCAGAATGGCGCGGGCAGCGGACACCGCGTTGCTGTGTTCCGTGAGCTGCTGCGCTTCAGCATCATTGATGATTAACCCATCGATTCGGCTCAGGAGTGTCATGAGCGGTTCATGGGCAATATTGATCCACAGATCCATCGTGTCAGCCACCGCAAGACGGCGACGCGGAAACGCATCCAGCAGGCCGAGTTGCACCGCAGGGTGGGTGTTGGCAAGAAAGATGAACTCGCTGTCTGCAAAGGCATCGGGGATCGCAGGTGGATCCTCTTCCAGCACGCCCAGTTCGGTAAAGAGCGTTTCCCGCTGATTCATCTGATCAAAGTAGCGCCCGCCCCAGGCAAAGGTCTTCGAGGCTGCCCGGTGTTCCAGGCCACGCAGATCAACACCCTCAAACGACTCAAGCAGATTCCGGTGTTCAAGTGGCCAGTCGCCTCCAACAGCCGCAACCACGCGGACCGGCGCATGAAACGACGCAGCAGCAGCGAAGTAGGCACACGACCCGCCCGATGCACCTTCCATCGAGCCGTGTGGCGTATGCACGGTGTCGATGCCGATCGTTCCTGTCACAATGAGTGGCATATATCAGGTTTGGTCCAGAGTCGTGGCGAGTGAGAAGCGGAATACTCCAAAGCGGCAGGTGTCCATCACAACACGCATGCACACCTCGGGCGACAATACCGCGCCCGCAGCAATGAGTCTACCGTACTCCCTGGGCGACGAACGCGAAGCGAGGAGGCTTCACGCAATGAGAAAGAACATATTGACAATGAACAAAACCAGAGCGTTTGGTGTTGTTGCAGTCGGGGCAGTGTTGCTCAGCAGTGTCATGCTGAGTAGTGGATGCGCGTACGATGAGGGCTACCGCAATCGCAGATTTGATCAGCGGTTTGCCAGGACGCGCGCTGAAATCGCAGCTGATCTGGCCCGCGATGCAGAACGCAACCTCGAACTTGGCTATCCGCATGAAGCGCTGCGGTTGGCGACCATTGCAGTCGAGTTCGACCGCGGCTGGCAGCCACTGGTCGATGCCTCGCAGGCAGCCATTGGCGATCAGCTCTTTCAACAGGCGTCCGATGCGCTGGAGCAGAATCAGTTTGGCTGGGCGCGAAGTCTGGGCGAACAGGCGCTCAACGCAGCGCCAGCCAATCAGGGCCCCACGCGCGATCTCCTGGCAATCATCGATCAGCGTGAATCACAGGCTCTTGTGAATGGCGCGCAATCACAGATCAGCGCAGGCAACACCGATCGAGCCCGCGAAATGCTCGAACGTGCATCGCTGCTCACGCCCGGCGATCCAGCCATCAAACGACAACTGAATCAGTTGCCACCCCGCAGCGGCGCAGCCAGCACGCAGAATAACAATAATGATGTGACCGAAGTCACCGCACCGCCGCGATCAGCCGAACTGGAAGCGCATCACAACGCATTCCTCGACGCAATGGAATCAGGCGATCGCATCGGCGCCCTGCAGGCAGCCCGCGCCATCGCAGCCATCACGCCCAGTGACAAAGCCAGCTCGACAGTGGTACAACTCGAAGATGAACTCATCCGTCACACCAGCGCCCAGGCAGCCCAACTCGTAGAAGAAGGCAGGCGCGACGAAGCACTTCGCACCATCGACGAGGCAATCACTGTTCTGGACAGCAGCGAACTGCGCGCCCTGCGCCAGTCGATCGGCAACGGACAGTGAAGCGTTACAGTTGAAGCATCGCGAAATACAGATTCATCGCTGCGAGACACATTGCAGCGCAGGATCATCAAACGCAGGAGCCGCCAGTGACGGCAGACCCAGAGCAGCCCTGCGTTCAGCATCGCGCTGCCAGGCTTGCTGCCAGCCCGTTTCATCGACCACGTGGGCTGTGCCATCATCAGTCACCACAAAAGTCGTGCCGGTGCTGGGTTCGATGAGCGAGAATCCGAAAATCAGATCAGTATCGTTGCGATAGCGATCGAGCCTGACGAACCAGTAATCGCCATAGCGGTAGAGCGCGTTGCCATTGGCTGCATCAGCCGCAGCTGCTTTGAGTAAAGGCGCGCGATCCAGCCGCGTGTCACGATTGCTTTCACGCCGGATTTCTTCGAGGAACGGCCGTGCATCCAGCCCGCTCACTTCCCAGGTTGTGCCTTCAGGAAGACGCGGATCGGTAAACAGCGAAACGCGGAAATAGTTGTTGGCCTGCAGGAGAGAAATGTGACCGGGGTAGTATGTCCCATTGTCCTGGGCCCACACTGCTGCAGCCTTGTGCAGATTGGCAATGCCCACGCCGGCCTGATTGATGGGAAGAGTTGCACGGCTTTTCCAGATCAGCACCGATGCAAACGAACCCGTCACGACAACTGCAACGACGAAGAAGATGACGATGAACTTGCTGGTGTTCGCAGCCATGTTCAGAATGTATCCTGCAGGTCATCGCGTTCGTATTCGTGCAGATCGCGTTCCGCCCGGATGACTTCCCACTTCTGCCGAACTGCTTTGGAATATCCGCGAGCCATGCGATACGACTGATCGGTCATGCGCCAGATGACATCGCTGGGGTCCGTGGTTGCGATGGCCGCAACGGGAATGGCCCAGATGTGATTGGCATCTGCAGCGATGCTGGCGCGGGCTGCGTCGATGGCCTGTTGGGCGCTGCGGGCTTCGATGATTTCGCTGGAAAGGTAAGCGTCGCCAGCGCTGGCCTGGGTGTAGATCTGATACGCCCGCTGGCTGTCGACCTGCTCGCGGGCGCCATCTGCGTTCTCGCGCAACCCGCCAACATACTCGCGCGGGGCAACGTGCAGAGCGGTGCACACCTGATCCTGGCCATAATGCTCGCGGGCCAGCAGCAGCGCCATCTCGCGGTCTGCGGCATCAAGCCAGCCGGCATACACAAACGGTCCATCTTTCTTGAGTTGTGTGAAACACACCCAACCGACAAGGTCCGGCTGTTGCAACGATGACAACTCATCATCGACATGCGAAAGATCAACATCCTGGCGTCGCTTGGACATGGCAACCATCAGTGTACGCGGCTGGACGGGCATGGAACGCTGCCTTGGATGCACGATTGCACCCGGCGATCCGTTCCCTCACACGCGCGACAAGCCACGCCAGCCAAACGGAAGGGCAAACGCGTTTTCGTCAATGCGGGCGGACGGTCATTGCAGGAAAACTCACTCCGGGCATACGCCATTAGGACGTTCAGCGTTTGCCTGAGGGTTGAGACGATAGCAACCCGGTATCGAGATCAACGAAACGGACCGGTGCCGGTCGATCGATCTCTTTGCGCTGCGCCTCGGTCAGTTCCTGCCACAGAAGTTCGGCAAGCCGCTCCTCAAGAGCGTACATCTCGTTGCGTATCTCACGCGCTCGGCGCTCGTGCTTGATTGCGCCGCTCGAATCAAGCAAGTCGGCCCGCGCTAAGGTCGCTTCGCGATCCGCTTCGAGCAAGGCGCGACCAAGTGACCCAAGGCCACGGCGATACCATTCCTCCAACTCCCCGAATCGGGCACGCTGTTCCGACGAAACGGCACTTCGCTTTTCGAGCGATCGGAGCAGCTGCGTCCCCGGCTTGTTGAACAGGTTGGTGCAATCCCAGCTTCCTGTCAGCGACGCCCAGAAACAGGCATCACCGAATACGACGATCGATTCAGCGGAGAGGAGGGCTTGCAGCCTGTAGCGATAGGCCTCGTTGACACTTCGGATCGCCTCTCCGAGTTCGAATCGCTCCCGATGTTTCTTCGCCACGCCGCGCAGGTCTCGGATGCCGGCGTTCCAGACATTCACTCCGTCGGTCGCCATCTCGCTTTCTAACCGCCGAACCAACCGACGGTTCACGTCGATTTCGAAACGGTTCCGGGCGACGAGCGCGGCGTCGAGCGAGGCGGCGTACTCGTGCAGAAGTTCGCTGAACTGTGCGGGATCTATGGACTTATCTCGAAGTTCGAGCGCATCGACGATCGCGATGAGATCGACCTGGCCGCCGCCGCCCAGTCGCCCCAACCACCGAAGGCGATTGACGCGAAAACGGAAGGCTGTCCATCGCTCGCTGTTCTCCGGGTCGGTGAGGGCTTTCCAATCATCCAGAAACGCCTGATCAAGGCGGGCTTGTTCGTCCGCGAGCGGGGCGAGCTTCTCTTCGCGTTCAAGGTCCAGGCGCCATCGCTCGAGCGTCGCGATCTCGGTTTCTCCAATCCGCTTATGGATGGCCGACTCAATCGCGCGGCCTCGCGTCACAAACGCGGCAAAGCGCTCCTCGTGGAGCGTGAACAAGTGTGCAGCAAGGGCGGCGGCTTCGTCGTCCAGCATCAAGTCTTCCACAAAGAGTTCGAGCATTCGGCGATCCAGCGACGAAGACCATGGCGTTTCCAAGCCCGGGACCCACGGATTGAACGGTGGACGATACTCCTGCGCTCTTGCCACCCCGGAAAGAGTGGCCAGGACGATGATAAAAACGTGAGCGGTTGTGACTACGAAGTGACTCATTCGCGCGCGCCCTCGGCCATTAAGAAAACAGGGATGGCTAGATAGAGTGTGGGAAAGTACTGTTCATGCCATCGCAGAGGCGAACGAAGAGTCCTCAATGGCATGCTCCTTATAAGTATCGTACGGGCTGCCGGACCATAAAGTTACTCACCGATCCCCGTCACTATGCCAGCCACACTCCGGGCAGAACGGACCGGATTCTGCAAGTGGGAACCCGCATTTTGAGCAGCAATATCGTTGCACGATGTCGAGATGATTTGCGCGCAATCTCTGAACGGTTCACCTGCTGCCCAAATGGACAACATGAGAGAGAGTATCAAGGCACCGGCAATCAACGTGCGCAGTAGCAAGGCTGCGACTATCGGGAATAGAAGCTGAAGCCAAGAAGGTGCGATCGGTCGTGGGCGACGAATCGACTCCATTTGTTCTTTCACCACTGACAATTAAACAGGAATCTATCTATCCTCTCCTCACCACAACCTTGCGGCGTCTCTTGTTTGGTAGCCGCCGTTGCCCCATGAGCCGCGAGCGTGGTCAGCGGGCCTGGCGTCGCTTGGACATGGCAACCAACAGTGTACGCGGGTGTTCACGGGTACGAATCGTTGGGCCTGGGCGTACAATCCTCCGGAACATGGACGACGACGACGTCACACCCATCACGGCGGAATCACTCGATCAACCGCCCCCGCCGCGCGTCAAGGCGCCGGCGTGGCGGCAGTGGCTGTGGCGGGTCGGCCGCGTCGTGCTGCTGACTCACATCGGAGTTGCCCTGGTGCTCGGCACCGTCCAGACAAAGTTCATCTTCCCAGGGGCCGCGACGCAGGGGCAGCCGTACGCCCGCGTCATCGCTGCGCCCGATACGGAACTCGTTCAGCTCACGACGCCCGACGGCCAGACCGTCACCGCGCTGTTCGGCTGGGCCATGAAGGACGGCAGCAGCGACCCCGGCGCAGCCAACCGCCCGACCATCCTGTTCTTCTACGGCAACGGCATGTGCCTGGCCGACGCGCTCGACATTCATCACGAACTTCGCCAACTCGGTGCCAACGTGCTCATCCCCGACTACCTCGGCTACGGCCTGAGCAGCGGCGCCCCCAGCGAGGCTGGCTGTTATGCGACAGCCGATGCGTGTTATGACTACCTGCTCTCTCGCGACGACGTGGACGAGACGAAGATCATCGCCGCTGGCTGGTCGATGGGCGCTGGCACAGCCGTGGATCTCGCATCCCGCAGGCAAGTCGCGGGCGTGGCGCTGTTCAGTTCGTTCACGAGTATCAGCGACATGGCCCGGCGGATCGTTCCGCTGCTGCCGGTGTCGCTCATCCTGCAGCACAAGTTCGACAACGAACGCAAGCTCGCGACGATTGATGCCCCGGTCTTCCTCGCCCACGGCCGCCGCGACAGCATCATCCCCGCCGCAATGTCGGCCAAGCTCGCGCGGATCGCTGGCGACCGCCTCGTCGAACACATGGTGATCGAAGACGCCGACCACAACGACTTCTTCTACGTCGGAGGGAAAGAGCTCTACGCTGCGCTGGGGCGCTTCATCGAAACCGCGACGGCACCCGACAGTGTTGGGGAGTGAGTCACCACGGAGCCGAAGATGCCGTCGACGATTGATCGTGCCTATACTTGTGGCTGCCCACGCGCGTCCCTCCCCGGACCCGCCTTCGAGCGATCGCCACGGCTGTTGGTGCAGCAGCCGTTGTCATGCTCTCGCTGTTTCTCCTGCGCCGATCGCTGCTTCGACGGAGGGGCGCTCATGCAACTCTCTAACCATACCCAACTCGCCGGAGCACTACTCGTTGCGCTCTGCACCCTCATCACCGTCCCGTCGGCAGGGTTCGCGCAGGATGACCGGCCGCCTGCTGGCTCTCGGGCGCAGCAGGTCCTTGATCTCCGCATCCGCAACCTCGATGTGCAGCAACTGATGGACCGTTTGCAGTTGAGCGCTGATCAGAAGTCGATCGTCAACGACTTCTTTGATGACTATGAAGAGGCGCTCTCAGCCCTTGATGCACAGGTCCTCACGCGGGCACTGGCAGATGTCGGCCTCAGCAATGACGACGCTGAAGTCCAGCAGGCCCTTCGCGCCCTGACCCCGGAGCAGCAGGTTCATTTCATCGGGACACTAAAGCGGCTGGTGCGGGACAGTCGTGACGACGCGGATCAGCGCGCAAATGCATTCTTCGAATCGATGCGCCTTGTCCTCAATGAACAACAAGCTGAGCGATGGGACAATGAACTTGCGGCTCTCAAACGACAAATGGCTCTCAACCCGCGCATTGATCCGCGTGGCCCCAACGCCCGCGAGAATCTCGGCATAGCCATCGATCTTAACCTGCTCATCAGAGATGCAGCCGGGGATGAGCTTGCGCTGCTGTTTGGTGCCATTGATGCTGCTGCACAACCACAGCAGCTGCCGAAGATTCACCATGCCAGGGCTCGTGCCCGGGAGATTGTGAATCAGTACAATCTTCAACTTGGTGTGCTCATTCAGCAGCGTGCGTTTTTGCTGCAGGAAGATGATCGCCAGGACATGCGGGCTGCTCTTCGGCTGGGCGATCACGAGAAAGTCATGCAGTTGCATCGACAACGCAGGGGGCGCACAACAGCGCTGTTGCGCATCAATCAGAGTGCTGCTGGTGAGTTGTCTTTGCTGCTCCGCGAACTGGGTGCCCCTGAAGCAGCCACCAGGTGGAGCTGGCGTGTCGATGAGGCTCATTTTCCCGAAATCTATCGCGCAGATCTCATCGAGCACATGTTCAACTGGATCGGCGGCGATGCGATCATCGAACAACAAAAGTATCTGGAGCGAAGAGGCCATATCCTCACCCAGATTGAGCGCGAGTATCTCGCAGTGTATGGGGCTGCAACGCCGCTGGTTCCAGACTCGATCAAACCCGGCTTGCTCGAACGCCTCGATGAACTCCATCAGCAGCTCACAGCCCTGCGCGAACGCACCCGCCGCACCCAGTTGCAGCTCCTGACCGATGACAAAAAGATTGAGTACGAGCGTGAGTACGCACGCGCTGCCGCAGCACTGACCGAGCCGCCCGGCGAGTACATCGCATCGATCGAAGCGTTTCGGAGGGAGTGAAAACGCTGAGGCGACAGCCGGGGCGATCATCCGGGACCATCCCGACGACGCAGAACTTCAGTGACGAACAGCGACGATATCTCACACCTGCATGAACACTGCGCCCCGCCGCCGACGCCCCCCCCCCCGCTCTCGCCGCGAAGGGTGTGGCCCGAGCCGGCATC
>JBPCKF010000069.1:0-19006 GCA_051004555.1 Phycisphaerales bacterium
AGATCCGCCTTGTGATCGAGCAGAATCGCGCTGATGAACTCAACGAAGCAGCCGCCGAGGCGCTCGATGGCGAACCCAGCGCGATGGAAACCGTGGCTGATCCGAACTGAGACTTCGATTTCAAGTATGATCCAACATGGGTCCCGGACACACGTCCGGGACCTTTTCTTTTCTCACCGGGGCTTCGACTCGGTTCGCCGCGAGGCGAAATCCGCGAAGCTGCGCGCGGGGGTGCCAAAAAAAGTGTAGATTTTGTCCGAAATAGTCTTGACAAGAGACAGAGTAGAGAGAGAACATAGCGATGAACGGACATCTTTCAAAGGAAGGTGGCTCAAATGAAACAGATCGTGGATGTCTTTGCTTTCGGCGGGGCGGTAGCCTTACTTGTGATAGTGGCTGCGGCGCGCACGCCCGGGTTGGAAGAGATGAAGAGCATCGTTGATCTCGCTGAACCGAGCAAAATCTCGTTTCTGTCTGTACTCCGCACACTCCTATTGTTCTGTGCGAGTGTCATCGGTTTCCGCTGGGCAGTCAACAGAGCGAAGGGGCCCACACCTAGAGGAAAGGCAGTGGAATGAATTTCCCCATCGGGTGTATTGTCGCTGCTGTTGTGTCGATGAGCCTCCCTGTCTCGGCCGCTGATGCACTGCCACCACCGCTGAGCGCCAGCGAGTTTGCTGCGATCCTTGCGGAGTGTGAGTTCGATGCGAACCAAACAGCGCAAGCTGATGCTGCGTTCGCCGCTTACTCAGTTGCGACCGAAGCGATCGTTTCCGACATTTATGCGCGATACTATGAAGGAAGCGGTAAGCAGGACACCAATGCGGGAGACGCGTGGCTCGATCCGGACCCCTGGAAAGAGATCGTCGCAAGCTGGCGGGACGCGTGTGAATCGATGGCTCGAGCTGACACCCAACTGTTTGTCGAGTTGGGCGCACTGGCCAGCAACGACCAGATCCTCAGAATCGAGCGGTGCAGACTTCGGCGTGAGCGGGAACGGCTGCTTGGCGAACTGTTTCTGCGCGAAGGCAGGGAATCCGTCGTTGATCTCACAGGACTCCTCCGCCGCTTAAATGTGGATTTGGACTCAGTGTCCGATGCTTCAGCCATTCTCGCGCGCTATGAGCTGTCGTTGACTGCGCTCGAGCGCGACTTGTATCGACAGACTCCGGACATCTTTCCAGCATGGGTCGAGGCTGTCCGAAATGGCGGAATGATGGAGGACAATGCCGCTTTGCAGCAGAGAAATGGGCACCTTTATCATGCGTGCACCGAAGCATCCGGCGCCCTCGACACGCTCTCGAGCATCATTGAACTGAACCTGAGGTCTTGGAACCAGGTGCAGCCATTTCTTACCGAAGGTGAGAGCTCATTGCTTCGGCGCGAGTACCTTCGAAGCGGATACGTAACCATCTTTCCTCTCGCGTCGCACCTGTTGGACGGCTGGGACGTGGTGATCGAATCCCACTTCCCCGATTCGACCGAGGCCAGTGCGCTCCTGAGTGCACGAATGCCACGCTGGCAGCAGATGGTTCGCACGATGATGCATGAGTATGACGAGTTCCGCCTGGCTGGGAGCGAAGTGGCCCGTCCTCGCGAACGTCGTGAACTCGAGTTACAGTGGCTGGAGATGGTCGACTTGCAACGCAGTGCACTGGCTAGGGACTTGCGTCTCCTGCTGCAGGATGAGGGGATTTCAACTAACGATTTACTCGCCGAACAGAAGCAGGCTGCCCTGACCGAACGTGCGTCGCTTCGTCACATGACACACAAACGAGCGGTCCTCGCCGAGGCGCGGGCTCGGACATTCAAAGCACCATTGCCGCCGGGATTCGAGTTCCGGAGTCAATCGACCGGGAGCGGTTGACAAAACTCATTGATAATCTTGAACTCCCCGCCGACTGGATAGACATCTTCGATGCGCCGTTACGAGTGTACGAGGTCGCTTGATGGAAGTCGCCGATCGTGTTGTCCGCGAAATGGATCGGACGGACTTGGTTCTCGAAAGCCATGATGAGATTGCTCAATATGTTCAGAGTCGCAGCGATCTTCGTACGAAAGCAATCAGCGACTTCCACGCACTTGACGCAGCGCTCCTTAATGATGTTCGCACCTTGCTCAAAGCAAAGAAACACGCTGACATGTTGGCAGTTTTCGAACAGGCGAGGCAGCATGAGGTCGTCCTGCGCTCTATCTATACCGATCCCGGATACGGGATTCTCACGTCGCTCGAATGGCAAACGAGTCTGCCGATGATCGTGTTCGAACGAGTTGATAGAGCATCCCTCCATTCTGCGTTCGACGCTCTTGACAGCCATCTGCAACAAAGCCACTGGTTGTATCATCAGCAGGAACAGCGGCTCACGGAACTCTGGGAGGGCATCGACAGTGTAACGCTGCAACATCAGGTTCGATCTGCGACGGCGAGGCACATCAACTCCGACGCCCTCGATCCGCTCCAAGAACAGCTGGTAGAGGCAAGTCAGGCTGTGATTAATGAGGGGCGAGCCTTGTTGGAACTGCTGCAAGAGAGGCTAGATGCAGAATCATTCGATGCGGTCGAGCGTGCGTATCTCACGGCATCCTGGCCGCGCCTCTTCGATGACCCTGGCGCGCTGCATGAGGTTTTCAAGCGGGCCGAAGAACTGCCTCATCCGCGTGATCGCGAATCGCTGGACGCTCTGGCCAACGATTATCGTGCACGATACTGGATTCTGTGCCGGGACATGGTGGAGGTGCTCCGACCAGTTGCAGCGCTGCTTCCCACGATGACACCTGATCTCGAAACCTGAGGCCCGCGCAGGTCGGCCATGACTCTACTCTGCGCACAGCGAAACGCATTGAACGCAACCACGTTCAAAGAGCTCGAGCGGCTGCTTGGTCCCGATCAAATGAGCACACTTCAGCCTCTACTCATGATACAACAGCAGTTCGTGTTCTACTCGCAATGATTCACACTGATCCGCACTGCTCTCTGTCCGTGCGCGGGTTCGCTTCGCTGTTCGGTCTGTTCATGCGGCAGTTCACCCGCGCGAGAAACTCACGCGCTGGATCATCACATCCAGCGTCTGGCACACAAGATCAATCTCGTGTTCCGTCAGTGAGTTGAAGAACGGCAGCGCGATGGTGCGTTGACTCACCGATTCAGCCACGGGAAAGTCGCCGGGCTTGTACTTCCGCATGTCCTGATAGAACGGCATCAAGGGGATCGGCGGGAAGTAATCACTGGCGCCGATCTCGTGTCGCCGCAGTCCTGCAATAATCTCATCGCGCTCGAAGCGGCTGAACTGATTGGTCAGACGCACGACATACACAAACCAGCTCATCTCGACGCCCGGCTCGACTGTCGGAAGAATGAGATTGGTATTGCCAGCCAGTCTTTCGGTGTAGGACGCAGCCACCTGAGCGCGGCGTTCGAGAATGTTGTCCAGGCGGTTCAGCTGGGCATTGCCAAGCGCTGCGTGCAGTTCTGAGAGACGAAAGTTGTAGCCCAGCCGTTCATGTTGCAGCCATGAACCGAGACCTGGCCCGGTGTCGCCGCCGCCGGATGCGCGTCCCTGATTGCGCAGGCTTCTGCACATATCCGCAAGGTGATTGTCATCAGTGACAATGACGCCCCCTTCAGCTGTTGTCATTTGTTTGTTGGGGTAGAAGCTGAAGACGCCCACGCGGCCGAACGAACCGGCTGGGCGCGTATCGATTTTTGAGCCGAGGCCCTCGCAGCAATCTTCGATGAGCGGAATCTCGTGCTTGGCTGCGAGTCGTTCAATGTCGGGGAAACCGGCTGGGTTGCCGAACACCTCGACCGCGATGATGGCTTTGGTGCGGGGCGTGATCTTTCTCTCGATAGCCTGCGGAGTGACATTGAGCGAACCAGCATCGCAGTCAGCGAAGACAGGCGTCGCGCCGACGTGCAGAACGCAGTTGGCTGAGGCAACGAAACTGAAAGCGGGGGTGATGACTTCATCGCCCGGTCCAACGCCCAGTGCAAGCAACGCCAGGTGCAGACCCGCTGTGCCGGAACACACTGCAACGCCCTGACTGCGTCCGCCCCGCTGGGCAATCCCCTGCTCGAACTTCGGGGTGTTGGGTCCGAGCGAAAGCCTGCCGGACTTGAGCGTTTCCACAACGGCGCGGATCTCTGCGTCGCAGATGTCGGGACGACTGAGTGGGATGGCATCTGTCATAGGTGATGCATGGTATCACATGCTCGAAAACACTGCTACCGCATCGCAAGCGCCGAAACCGGGAATATCGTCTGGACGGGCTGCATTGTTTCTGGGTCGCATCGTTTCTGAGTCTCCCGGATACCATTTGCTAATGACATTCCTGAACACGGCCGCCTTCTCCCTTGCGTTACTTGCGATTCCTGTCGTGACGATGTATGCAACCTCATCGCCCAGGACTGATGGGCCCACCGAGCTTGGCACGGTCGACTGGCTGCGCGACTTTGATGTCGCAATGGAGTTGGCCCAGCGAGAAACGCGTCCTGTGCTGGTCTTGTTTCAGGAGATTCCCGGCTGCGCGACATGCGTGGACTTCGGTCGGTTGTCACTGTCGCATCCGCTGCTGGTTGAGGCGATCGAAACTGAGTTCATCCCGCTTGCAATTCACAACAATAAGTCTGGCCCCGATGCAGAAGTTTGCGCGCGTTTCAACGAACCGTCGTGGAACTTTCCCGTCGTGCGCTTTCTCGCAGATGATGCAAGTGACATCATCGCGCGGGAAGAACGTGTCTGGACATCAGGTCCGCTGGCTGCGCGAATGATCCAAGCGCTCGAAACAGCAGGACAGCCCGTGCCCGGCTATCTCGAAGTGGTTGCGGCTGAAGAATCTGGAGCGAGTCGCGCCGAGACTGCGGTCTTCGCAATGGACTGTTACTGGGAGGGGGAAGCCCGCTTCGGAAGTGTCGATGGTGTCCTTGCGACACGAGCAGCCTGGCAGGACGGCCTTGAAGTTGTCGAAGTCACGTTCGACGTTGAAACGCTTTCCTTTACGGAACTTGCGAAGCACGGCCAGGAAGTGCAGTGTGCCTCGCGTATCTTCGCCCAGGACGATGAGCAGGACGAAGCCGCGAGGCAGCTGGCTGGCGACGCTGTGGTTCGCAGCGGATCTGCATCAGCGATGCGGCCGGCTCAGGACAGTGATCAGAAGTACCACCTCAAGCGGACTGCACTGCGTTACCTGCCGCTCACGCCAATGCAGGCTGCGCGAGTGAATGCAGCGTTGCTCAGCAGGGCAGATGTCAAACAGTACCTCAGTCCGCATCAGTGGGAGCTGGCTGCTGCGATTGATGCTGCACTCGGCAAGAACCCATCCGCACTCGAAGGTTTCACGCCACCTGAAGCGATCAGCGAACTGGCGGAATACACCAGGCGGTTGGAAGCGGTTGTGAACGTGCGCGATTGAAGACCAACCACACTGGATGGAACTACCGCATACCATTCCCAATGCCTCCTGTTGTTCATCTTGCGCACGATTGGCTGGTCGGGATGCGAGGCGGCGAGCGCGTGCTGGATCGTCTGGCCCAGCAGTTCGGCCCCACGACAATCTACACGCTTGTGAATGATGGGCGCTCGCTCACAACTGCAATCGATGCGTGTACGGTTCGAACATCATGGTTACAACAGTGGCCGGGCGCCCGCTCGCGTTTGCGACGGGCGTATCTGCCCTTGATGCCGCTTGCTGTTGATCGCCTGCGCGTGCAAGCGTGTGATCTTCTAATCTCAACGAGTTCAGCGGTGATGAAGTCGATCGCTGCTCCAAATGACGTGCCGCATTTGTGCTATTGTCACTCGCCAGCCCGCTATGTGTGGGAACAGCGGGCCGACTATGCCCATGGCCGCGGCGGGCGAGTTCGATCGCTTGGCCTGCGTGCATTGAGCAGGCGCTTTCAGAAGTGGGACGTCGCGCGGGCCGAGAATGTGACGCACTTTCTTGCTAACAGTCATCACACCGCTGAGCGCATCATGCGTGTCTACGGCCGCGCAGCTGATGTTGTGTTTCCGCCAGTGCGTACAACGTTCTTTACACCCGATAGTTCCATTGAGCGCGAAGATTGGTACCTGGCAGTGGGGGCCCTCGAACCGTACAAACGCATGGACCTTGCCATACAGGCTGCTTTGCAGGGCGGATTGCGTTTGAAGGTGGTCGGATCGGGCTCGCAGGCGAAATCGCTGCAGCAGATGATCAGCGTGTCAGACCGCAACGTCGTCGAGATGCTCGGCCGCGTTGATGATCTCGAACTGCGCGACCTCATGCGACGGGCCCGGGCGTTGATTCACCCGCAACAGGAAGACTTTGGCATCACAGCGGTTGAGGCCCAGGCATGTGGCTGTCCCGTGATTGCATACGCTGGGGGCGGAGCGCTGGATACTGTGACCGATCAAACCGGCGTGTGGTTTGCGTCGCAGGATGTTGACGCTCTGCAAGATGCAGTTGCCCGCTTCGAGCGCGAAGGTCGAGATTCAGAAGCTTGCGTTGCGCACGCTGTCCGTTTCAGCGAGTATCGATTTGATGAGGCAATGCGAGAATCTGCCGGCGGGCTGCTTGGGATAGCGTTGCCAGCAACTAGGGCGGATGATGCTGTTACGGACGCTGGATCAGGACGGTCGCTGCGCCCATCATCGCGCGATGCAGCCATCATCGAGACGCTCCCCAGCCAGCACGAGGCCGACGTAAAGCTCAAAGTCTGATTCGATATCAACATGGCGGACAACTTCGCATTCGATCCACAGGCTGCATGATCGCAGTCGCGGCTGGCCGTGTGCGGTTTTTACCATGTCGATGCCGATGAATGGGTCAATCTCGTGTTCATGCGACTCATCAAAATCGGCTGGCAGCTGCGGTTGATCAACGAATCGACGTATCAGAGCGTTGTCGATCGTGATGCGGCTGAGCGCGAAGTGGCGGCTGTCGCGGATGAGCGGAGCAGTTGGTGCACCCTTGCGGACACTGAGCATGACCATGGGCGGATCATCGGAACACGGCTGAACCCAGCGGACTCTGCAACCGCGCCGCGATTGCCCGATGGCGCTGGCAAGCAGAAATGGCCCGGTCGTCAAGGCCGAGAGCAGCTTGGAAAGTGGTTGGGGCGCGTGATCATGCATTGCTGTGTTGCACAGGTTTCTTCGGCTGGACCGACGTGCGTGATCCGTAGAAACTCAGTTGTTGTGCATGGCTTGTTGACAAGTTGTCGATACAAGAGGATGCGGAAAGGGCATGACTGGTAGATGTTTGGGCGTTTTGGGTCGATCCATAAGAAATTAGGAGAAGTCTGGGGCGTTTAGTTGCACATCTGGGCATCCTGTAGTACGATCATCGCGTTGGAGGCACACAAGGGACTTCATGCGTGATATTTGCAGGCGAACACGAGCACACGATCGACTCGCAGCAGCGGCTGGCGATTCCAGCCATGATTCGCAATCGCATGGAGCGTGCCAAACTGGAACCCGAGTTCATTCTTTTGCCCGGACCGCCAGGCTCGATCTGGATCTGGCCGGAGAGGACGTTCGAGCAGATGTCGGAGCTGCTCGATCCGTCGCTCATGCCCGAGGACGAGTTGATCGACTTCGACGAGCTGACCTACCCGAACGCGCAGCCAGCCACGCTGGACAGTGCTGGGCGGATACGTGTTCCGGAAGAGATGCTCGCCGAGGCCGGTCTGGGCAAACGAGTGGTTGTGATCGGCATGCGCGATCACATCGAGCTTCGCGATCCCGAAGCATGGGCTGCCACCAAAGCAGCCAAGCGAACGCAACGACCGCAGATTATCAATCGAGCCCGCGCGATGTTGCGGACTCGTGCCGGAACACCCTCACATCGCGCACATCGAGGCGGAGAGGGAGAAAGAGACTCGTGATGCTTGAAACAGTGCACGAGTTGTTGCTGGATGGAAGTTCTCTTCGAGACGGCTGCCGCGAGTCGTTTCGCTGCCACTGCAGGGACGCATTGGCAGCAGTGTGGAATGTGCCGCACGCACGGACGCGTGCATGTATCAGCAGAGCTGTCGACCCATCGCCACGGGCCGCCATTTCGATACAACACATTTCGCACAGCTTCGCGGCCGGATCACGGACGATCCGCTGACTCTCGCCGCCACGAGTGGGGCAGGGACGCCCCACTCACATGGCGGTCTTCGCTGGTCGCAACTGACGGTCTTGATGGTAGCAAAATCGAACTTCCCCCTCCCGCCCGCGCAACGATCCACCACGTTGTGCGGGCTGTTTTTTGCCTTCCAGCGCATCAGTCTGCGTAATAATCCGCATTGATCTGAATGTACTTGCGCCATTCGTCCGGCAGATCTTCCTCGGGAAAAATCGCCTGCACCGGGCATTCATCCACGCACAGGCCGCAGTCAATGCAGGTGTCAGGATCAATGTAGAGCATGTCCCTTTCCTCGAAGTCTGAGTCATCCTTCGAGGGGTGAATGCAATCGACCGGACAGACCTCGACACACGAGACATCCTTGGTTCCGATACACGGTTCCGCAATCACATGGGCCAACGCAGACACCTCCATAAACTCAATCAGAGGAACGCAGATACGCACGCAGCCACTGCTGCGGGGTGGATGATAGTATGCATCCAGGCCTCATGCGAAGCCCCGGGTTCGATTGGTGGGATTGCAAAGACTTTTCAGATTCCAGGTGTTTCCCTTTTGACAACGCCCCCGCAGTCGGTCACAATTGCATCGGCCGCGGAACTGATGCCGAGAGAGTGTTGCTGATGGTTGTCCATGACTCGGCCCAATTGGAGCGAACACCATGATTCTTTCAATGCTCATGATCGCAGCGGGCTGCGTGCTCAACAATCCTGCCGATGAGATCGTGCGGTCGACGACGGGTGAGTTTGTGACGATCACCAATGCAGGTGCTCCCAACAAGCCGTTTTCGTTCGTCTTGTTGCCACATGACAGCGAATCAATTCTTCGATACACGGGGCTGGGACACGGCACGTACATCTTGACTCAGGAAGGACTCGATGTCCCTCGCGCTGGGGGACCACTCCAGTTCGGCTGTGTCGCTGACTCCGTGTATCGGGGTTCCCACAGGCGACCCCCAGAAGCGCTTTCAGGCATTGCAGGCGTGTTTCTGGTTCGATCAACAACAATGCACGGCATGGTTAAGAGGATCAGCGATGTTCTGCATGGCAACGGCGGCAGGACACGCGAACAGGCCGACGCGCTCATGGCACACCGTCAGAGGCACGGCACCATGTGTACACCCATGATGGGGCACATCGAGGAGCACGCCGAAGAACTCTACAACAACTGGGACATCACATGCGACTATGTCTACACCACACTCGATGATGTGACAGTCCTTATGTTAAGACAAGGCCAAATGCATCGCTGGACACTGCATGGCACCGGCTGGGGAAACGAAGGGCCTTACGATCCCGACTGGCAAACCCATGCCCCCTTCAACACCAACATCGAAGGCGTCTTCCGCATGTTCATGGCTGGGCCGGAACTTGCCAATCATTACATCATCGACGAAACCGGCGCGATATACACCGGCTACGATCGCGACCATCGCCAGATTGGAACATTCCTACAATATCACAACCCGCGCGAAACCACGCTCACCATCATCTTCGAAGATCAGATGACACAGAAGATTGCAGTTGTGCATGCGACTGAAGAAGGTGACATCACAGCATTGCAGATCAACTGGCGTGATGAATCATTCGCGGATGATTTTATTACAACCGAACTTGATGACACGCAGACCGCAGGCATCCGCAGACTCACAGAAGTTATGCGCGAAGATGCAGGCGCGGAGGAATGACTGAACGAAGCTGCGCCTCGGCGGTTCAATCCTCTGCATCAGTATCACGTAGAGAAGTTGCGATGCGCGCCATCTCCGGCTGATGCGACATTGTTTCGCCCGGCATATCGCTGGCGACGCCGAGGTATTGCAGTGCTTCGTCCATCACGTCGCGGACTGCGGGTCCTGCGACTTCGCCGCCGTAGTGGGCGATGCGTCTGTCGGGGTCATCAATCACACATAATACAACCAGACGCGGCTGTTCGAGTGGCGCCCCTGCAATAAAACTTGATACATAACGATATTCGTAATAGCCCCCGCCTTCCGCTTTGGGCAACTGAGCGGTGCCTGATTTGCCGAAGAGTTGGTATAGTTCTGATTGTGACTTTCGGCCGGTGCCATCAGTCATCACTTTCCGCATCACGCAGCGGGTGCGGTAGGCAATATCACTTGTAACTGCTCTGCGAACAATAGAAACGCGTTGCTGCGAATCGTCAACTGCAGTCAGGCGAATGTCAGGCAGGGTGCCATCGCGGGCAAATGCTGCGAAACCCTGCACCATCTGCAGAGGCGTAACGCCAATCTCGTGGCCCATTGCGACGGAAGTCTGTGTGTAATGATTCCATTTCTTTGCATCTGTCATCATGCCGATGGATTCGCCGGGCAATCCCGAGCCGGTGCGTTCACCGAAGCCGAAGCGTCGCAGATTGTCCTGCATTTGTCGTTCTGTGAGTTTTTCTGCTGCGATGGCCATGCCGCTGTTCATGGACTTTACGAGCACAAACTCCCACGTCGATGGACCATAATAATGAGCATCGCGAATAGAGCGGCCGCGACTTGTGCGATATGGACCAGCGCCATCTGCGGGCGTTGCAAGAATATCTTCCAACTGGTAAATGCCCATTTCCGTAATGCGCGACCATATAAATGGTTTGAATGTCGAGCCGGGTTCATATAAGTCGGTGGCGCAGCGATTGCGGCCAAGCGAAGGGTGTACAGCCCGATCCTTATCAACAGTAATCGCAGGCAGGTCTGCGCGATCGTGCAGAATGTCGCACAATGCAAGTACTTCGCCAGTGTTAGTATCGAGGACAACCATGCGGCCGCCACCCGCATTGCAGTGTTCGACTGCTTGGCGCAACACGCGCTCCGCAATTTCCTGTACCACAAGATCGATCGACAGTCGTACATCATCGCCATCGGATTCCTGTTCGTATCCAGCTGACTCCAGCCAGAGGGGATTGCCTGCTGCATCGCGCTGATAGCGGTAGCGCCCATCAGCGCGCTCGAGTCTGCGTTCGAAGCGTTGTTCCATGCCGCCCTGGCCGCTGTGTTCGAAGCCGACACGACCGATGATGAGGCTGCCGACCGATTCGTTGACGTAATCGCGTACCAGTCGTGGTTCCAGCCCCACGCCGGGCAGTGAAGCCTGCCGCACTGCATCAAGCTGTCCATCATCAAGCAGATGGTTGATGACGACAAAGCGCGACTCTTCGCGGGCAATGATTGCTTTGTCGTATTCGACCGGGTCGCCGCCAATGAGTTGCGCAAGTTCAACTGCAATCGTGCGGAGATCATCCACACGCTCGGGATCGACAAACAGGCGATAGCCGACACGACTGGTTGCAATGATGCGCCCCTGCCGATCGAGCAGATCACCTCGTCGTGCTAATGCGGGGCCGTAGGAGTTTGTCGAACCTGCTGCTGCTGCGAGGCGGGCGGGCGGATCGAGCTTGAGACTTGCAACGCGGGCCAGCACTGCGAACAGTCCGACGATAATGATCGCGATGAACAGCGTCGACGCCCGCATGATGCGCTGCTGTTGCTGTGGATCACCAGGGTGCATGATCTTCATCCGTTGGAGACGGCGGTCCTGCATTCGGACCGGGGTTGAACAGCGTTGGCAGCGAGCGCTCCAGTGGCGACCAGTCCGCTGCGATGGCGTCGCGCATGAGTTTGAGGTGTGCAGGGCTGCATCGCCTTGCAATCTCAGCCCGCATCCGCCAGACGTTGCGTTCCTGTTCGATCACGCGCCGATGTGAAAGGGCAATCTCATGCGTGATCGCGAGGCGTTCCTGACGAAGTGATAACAGCCAACATCCACAGATGCCAAGTGAGAGCACGATGACGAGCAGCTTGGCAAACATCAGCTCGAAGGTGGCAGTGCAGGAATCTTGAGCGTGACACCCGCGGGGACGTGATCGGGATCTTTGATCACATCACGATTGAGTTCGTAGAGAAGCCGCCATTGCGATGCACGTCCCAACTCGGACTTGGCAATCTCAGAAAGCACATCGCCACGCTTCACGGTGTAGGTGCGGAAGGCAACTGGTGCATCCGGCTTCTTTGCAGATGGGCCATTGGCTGGCGAACCTTGTGACGGCGATGCGGGTGTTCCGCTGCTGAGTTCTTCGCGTGAGGGAAGGCGAATGGTGACGCCAGCCGGGACGATGTCGGGATTGGGAATGCGATCGACATTAAATGAAGCCAATCGCTTCCAGAGTTTCTCATCGCCATATTTCTCGCGGGCGATTTTGGCAAGCGACTCGCCGGGCTTGATGGTGTGCCAGGTGTACGCACCCGGCAAGGGAGGCGGCAGATCAAATGATGACCCACCCGCGCGATCAGATGCAAGCAGCGCCTGCTGGCCGGGCATGGTGATGGTCATGGCATCGGCGAAGTCGGGCCCGCTGGAGTCCTCGCGTGCATCATCATCAAAGGATGACTCTGCATTTTCCTCGAAGTCGAGACCTGTCGATTGACTGATGCGATGGCCGGGGTGCTCGACCTGGGCGATCGGCCGCTGATTGCCATTGGTATCGCTGCCACGTCTGCGCGATTCTTCATCGAAGACCGGCGTCAGAAACGTTGGGTCGTCCAACCGCTCCTGAAAGGGCAGGTCGGATTGCTGTGAGAGGCTGTAGGACTGATCCCGTTTCTGGGTTGAGAAATGATCGGAGACAAGAATGCCGATCACCAGGATCAAGCCAAAGCCGATGATGAGAGCCAGTTTATTCTCGCGCGTCATTGCATATCACCCATCCGCATCCATGCGACTCCCCTGCCAGCTACGGCTGACAGAGGTGGGAACGAGACTGATGGTATCCGCTCGATGTGCTGCTGAGCGTGCCCACCTGGTCACACAATGCATTCTATCGGGCAAGCCCGCCTGCGAGGCCCACAATCTTACGTTTTCATCGCGATCGCCCGCAGTTTCGCGGAACGGCTGCGCGGGTTGCTGGCGATTTCCGCTGCATCTGCGACGATGGGCTTGGGTGTGAGCAACTCAGCCATGCCGCGCTGTTGTAACCCACGGAAGCTGCGTTTCACCAGTCGATCTTCCAGCGAATGAAAGCAGATGATGGCCACTCTCGCATCAGGGGCGAGCCAGTTTGCCCGTTGCCCGAGCGAATCCAGCAACACTTCCAGCGCTGCCAGCTCATCATTCACCGCAATACGCAACGCCATAAACGTCCGCGTCGCAGGTTGCATGCGCGACTGATGGGCACGACTGCCATACGCTGTCCGCACAATCGCAGCCAGTTGCGATGTGGTCTCGATCGGCCCCTGCTTCCGTGCTGAAACAATCTCGCGCGCGATTCGTCGTGCCAGCGGCTCTTCTCCAAAACGAAAGATCATCTCCGCCAGGTCCGACTCGCTCGACTCAGCCAATACATCACGCCCCGTACGCCCAACAGAATCCCGATCCAGCCGCATATCCAATGGACCGTCATCCTGAAAGCTCAGGCCACGGGCTGCATCTTCCATCTGGTTCGATGCAAAGCCAAGGTCTGCAAGAACAACATCCGCTGCGACGCTGCGCTTCATCAGCTCCGCTCTGACGTGAACAAACGATGAATGAATCACCTCGACATGCACATCCGGAAATGCGCGTTCCAGTCGCTGCTGTGCATATCTGCAGTTCTCAGCATCGCGATCAAACCCCACCACCCGCGACACATTGCCCGATCCCGCGCCCTCAATCAGCAGTGCTGCGTGGCCGCCTCTGCCAATGGTCAGATCAACAAGAACCTCTGCGCTGCAACGATCTTCGCTCTCCTTTGCGAACAGCAGCAACTGCACGACCTGCTCGGCCAGAACAGGAACGTGCCCATGAACATCATGATGAATATTTTCACCTGCCAGACCCCAAGCGTAGCGTGCGTTTTCTCACCGAGGCACCAAAAGCATCTCGATGTGCCCCATCACGATTGACACCTGCAGTTTCGCGCACTTCTGCCGCTGAGATATGCAATCTTCCCACCCGACCGCACCACCGCTGCGCGCCATATATCAAGTTATGGCTATATCTCAATCCGTATAAGCCAGCGCAACAGCGACCATGGACCCGACCGCGCCACCGCTGCGTATCACATTGCCTGATCGCTCCGCGGCTGAGCGACACTCTCAGCAAGTCGCAGCGCGATTGCCTCTTCAATCTCATGGATGAAGTCGCTCCCGCTCATGCAACTCACCTGATGAGGAGCTGGCAGCAGACGATCAGCTTTCACTTCAATGTGCGCCTTGCGCCACGCCTCAAGGAACAGCCGCTTTTCTCGACATACCCGCACCTGCTCCTTGCGTTTGCGATGCAGCCGGCCGTAATAGCCAGGGTTGCGCTCGCGAAACTGACGCTGACGCTCCGTGTTCGAGACAGGAGGAGAAATGCGTCCCATTGCGGTTCCGGGAAGATCATCACGGTCCATCGACGCCAACGCGCAGCCACTTTACCACATCCGAAAATAAATCATCACATCACCCTGCACCACCCATTTCAGAGGCCAGGGACCCCTTCGCATAACGCACGGACCTCAAGGCATAACGCACGAACCTCCTCGCATAACGCCAGCATCTCCTTGCATAACGCACGGACTTCAAGGCATAACGCACGGACCCCCTCGCATAACGCACGGACCCCCTCGCATAACGCAATGAGGCCCCAGCGTTATGCCTTGATGCCCTGCCGTTATGCAAGGAGACCCGGAAAGCAAGCAAAGATGCGCTGCAGGCGACGAAGCCTTCTCGCGTTCCCGCGATGTACACCGCCGGGCCGAAGCAAACGCCCCGCCCTTGCACGACACGCTCGTCCCCCGCACTGCACCACAAGAACGCGACATTCGCCGGGAAAGGCGTTGACACGCCCGGCGGATTCCAGTACATTGCGGTTGCACATTCTGTGTCGCGCCCCGTCGACGACTTTCCCCGGACCCGTCGACGACTTTCCCCGGAAAGGGTGAAACAATGAAGAAGTCCATTCCATTCAGTTTGGTCATCATCGTATCTCTGATCGCTGCGCTCCTTGCAACGCCGCACCCCTCCATCGCCCGTGCCGATGCGCACCGCACCGGAGTTGTGCCCGACATTCAGATGATCGCAGGGAGACACACCGTCGACACCTTCGAAGTCCCCGCGGCGTCAATGGTGCTAGTCACTGATGACCTGATCATTGATGCTGCATCTGACATTGTGGTTGATGGAAATATGCTGGCCCAGGCGCGGCTGTTTGAAAGCAATGAGCGAAGTGGTGTCAACATCACGCTGCGATCACAAACCCGCATCATCATCAATGCCCTGCTCGTGCCCGCCCGCGGCTTGAACGGGCGATCGCCTGGCGAAGCGGGTGGCAATGGCGGCACGCTGTTTCTGGAAGCGCCGGAAATCATCCTGCTCGATTCCATCGTCCTTCGTGGTGCCAATGGTGGCGATGCTGGTATCACCGCTGAAGGTGGACGTGGCGGCGATGTGATCGTGCACGGATTCCTGCGCGGTCTCGATCTTGAATCATCAGTGAGCATCATCGGCGGCGATGGCGGGATGGGTGGACGCGGCCCCGATGGCGATGCACGAAATCCGCGCGGCCGTGCAGGGCAAAGAGGCGGACGGGGCGGCGATGCAATCATTCGCAACGATCGACGCCACCAGCGCGGCCTCGATCCCGGCGGAACCGGATCGGGTGGTACCGCTGGCGACAGCTTCACAGGTGACAACGCTGGGCAGGGCACCCAGGGCGGCTCGTGCAGCAACGGAGGCGCTGGCTACAACGGCGCTACAGCAACCGGTGGCGCGGGCGGCCAGGGTGGACAAGGTGGCGATGGAACCGCACCTTCCGGAAAGGGCGGAACGGGCAGACTCGGCGGACAGGGCGGCAACGGAACCGGTGGTCTCGGCGGAACGGGCGGAGCTGGTGGTGCCTGTTGCGATCCGCCAGCACAGGGCGGAAATGGTGGAACCGGTGGAAATGGTGGCAGCGGAATCGGCGGAGCGGGTGGCAAAGGCGGCACCGGCGGAGCGGGATTCCTTGATGATGGTGGTGATGGCGGAACCGGCGGGAACGGCGGCGGCGGAAGCGGACGATCGAGCGGTCAGGGCGGCATTGGCGGAAACGGAACCCCGCCGGGTACAGGTGGCGGGCCGGGCGCGCCGGGACAGGGCAGCAAAGGTTCAGGTGGGAATGGTGGCGATGGCGGACCCGGCGATGGACTCGGGCACGGCAGCGGGCAGACCGGCACCCGCGGTGCGGATGGCGGCTCGGCGGAAGGCGCAGCAGGTGGCAACGGCAGCAACGGCGGCAACTGCCCCACGCTCGGCGGAATGTAGACAGTACAATCGCAGCATGAAGATCCTGCTTGTGATCAGTGTCGTTCTCGTGATGTGCACTGCAGCGAATGCCGGGGCGGATGATCGCTCGCTTGAAGAACGTGTGCGTGCACTTGAGTTACAAATCCAAGCGTTGCGGTCGTATGATGCAGTTCGTGATGCAACGATTCGGCAGATCATTGTGGATGTTCTTGATGATGCAGATCGACGCAGCGCGTTCCTGCAGCAATCACTCACCGCGGGATGGGACAAAGGCTTTTTTCTGGCGTCCGCTGATGACAGTTTCCGGATGGTCATGCGCGGCCACATGCAGGCGCAATGGACGGTGAACCATCAGCGTGGCGAAGGAAGCAGCGATCGTTGGCGCAGCGGCTTTGAAAACCGACGCACGCGGGTGGGATTTCGCGGCCATGTGATTGATCCCCGCCTCACGTTTGATATCTATACCGAGTTTGACCGCAGTGATGAAGGCAGCCTGGGCGTGATCACAGCGCTGATCGGGTATGAGTTTGCAGATGGGTGGACGGTGTCAACTGGCAAGTTCAAGCCGCCTTACCTGCGCGAGGCGTTGATGTCGAGTACACGCTTGCTGGCCGTCGACCGCTCGCTGGTGCATCAGTCGCTCAAACAGGGGCGAGCGCAGGGCGTTGAACTCGAGCACCAGGGCGACTGGCTGCGCTGGCAGGTTGCGGTGCATGATGGTTTTGATACCAATACGTCGCCAGCCCTGATGCGCGATACTGAGTTGCCTGGCCTCACCTCCCGCATCGAACTTCTGTTCAACCTCGAAGGTGATCGCTCGTGGCGGCAGTTTCGCGACTTTACCAGCGATCCTGATGACGACGTTGCGATCATGATCGGCGTGGCTGGTCACATTGAACGCGATGAGTTCGGCACTACAGATCGTGATGAAGATACGCTCTTTGCCTGGACTTTCGATGCGTCACTCGAAGGACATGGGCTGACACTCTTCGCAGCAGCGATTGGCCAGCATGATGATCAACGTGATGTGGTCGCGGCTGTCCTGCAGGGGGGCGTTCGCATCACAGAAGATGTTGAACTTTTCGCGCGCTATGAATGGGGCGATGAAGATGAGCCCAGCGGCGAGGACCTCAGCATTGCAACGGCTGGTGTGACATGGTTCATTGATGGCGAACGCATCAAGGCTGTTGCAGATATCGGGTATGGCTTGAATCAGGTGACCGACTTCTGGGCATCATCAGGTGCTGGCTGGCGCAGTGATGCTGCGGATGAAGATGGTCAGATTGTCCTGCGGACGCAGCTTCAACTCACATGGTAAGTGACGGTGCAACTGCGCGGCGTATCATGCGGCTTTCTTCGATGACCCGAACCGGAGCGCAAGAATGCCAACAACTGTCCACGCCTGGGCTGCACGCAAAGCAGGATCCTCCCTCGAGCCCCTTGAATACGAACTGGGAGAACTCGGACGCGATGAGGTTGACATCAAGGTCGAACATTGCGGGATCTGTCACAGTGATCTGAGCATGATCGAAAATGCATGGGAGATGAGCGAATATCCACTCGTCGCTGGACACGAAGCGGCTGGACGCATCGTGGCTGTGGGCGAAGGTGTCAGCACACTCAGCGTCGGCGATCGTGTGGGAGTGGGCTGGCATGCTGGATACTGCATGCATTGCCATCAATGTCTGGTTGGCGATCACAACATGTGTGCAAATCAGGTCTCGACCATCGTCGGCAGGCATGGCGGGTTTGCAGATGTCGTGCGGGCCCAGGATGTGAGTGTCAGCAAACTTCCCGATGGTGTCGACAGTGCAGATGCTGGCCCGCTTTTCTGTGGCGGCATCACGGTGTTCAACCCGATGTTTCAGTTCGACCTTTCCCCCACTGCGCGTGTGGGTGTGATCGGCATTGGTGGGTTGGGACATCTTGCTCTGCAGTTTGCCCGGGCCTGGGGTTGTCATGTGACAGCATTCACTTCCAGCGAATCCAAGCACGAGGAAGCACAGAAACTCGGCGCGCATGACATCATCAACTCGCGCAATGCCGATGCAGTGAAAGAACATGCAGGTCGATTTGATCTGATTCTGGCGACGGTGAATGTTGCTCTGGATTGGAACGCATACATCGAAGCGCTGAGTCCGCGCGGTCGCCTGCACTTTGTGGGAGCGGTGATGGAGCCCATCGACGCCCAGGCCTTCCCGCTCATTTTCGGTCAGCGTTCGATCTCGGGTTCGCCGGTTGGCAGCCCTGCGACCATCGCGACCATGCTCGACTTCTGTGCACGACACAAGATCGCTCCCATGACAGAGCACTTTCCCATGAACAAGGTCAACGATGCGATCGAGCATCTGAAGCAGGGCAAGGCTCGTTATCGCGTGGTTTTGGATGTGTGAAGCGCTGAGGCGAAATCTCGCTGCTCCATCCCATGCGTCCGCTCACTCAACCCCGATACGCACGCGATCAATCTCCGCGATAAAGCCGCTGGTTGAGAATGTTGCGATCACGATGTGCTTCATGCGCAGTTCGATCTCGCCTGTGGTTGCGTTGATATACACACTGGCGTCATCGATTGTGTGATTCATCGTTGCTTCAGTCGTGCCTGCTGGGAACGTATGAATGGTGTCGAATACCTTCGTGTTCCAGTTGCGCAATCGTAAC
>JBPCKF010000070.1:0-15543 GCA_051004555.1 Phycisphaerales bacterium
CTTCAATCGTGCCCCCTGCAACGACTTTCTCGCCTCCGAGAGGATCTGTAATGACAAGGCCATCCACCTCATCGCGCAAATCCGGGAACTCAGGCGGCGGCTCTTCGCCGTAGAGTCCGCCCGCTGCCGGAAACTCTGGTGCGAAGATCGTGCTGTCCGTCGTCCGTGCGTTCAAAAGTGCAACGATCCGATCGTTCACACGATCTTCCTTTGTCACAGAAGTATGAATGCCCAGACCAAATGGCGGTACTACCGAGTAGCCATATCGAGTGACGTGCTGATTCGCAAGACGTCCTTCCTGATTCGGTCGGCTGATGACCAGATCATGTTGCATGTTCGGCGGGAACAACTCGCCCATGATGTCGCGACCGATGAGAATCGTGTCGAGAAGTTGCACCGCTTTGATGACCGCTTTCAGCCACCCTGATCCAACGAGAGTCAACGCACCTTCCTGAATGAGATCACTTCCGCCTTTGCCGACGATTGCATGGACAGGAACCCGAGCGGCAGTAATCGTTTCCAGCACATCACTGTCAAGACGCATATCGCGAATCGCGCCCCCATCCACCTCCAGATCGGTCGCCTGCTCCACCCGCCGTCCTGTCCATTTCAACTCGTTCGTCTCTGTGACGAGGATATGAGCGAGCCGCGCACCGAAGTGAGGAGTATCAAGTGTAATCAATCGATTGATATCGCCTTCGTTGTAGTTGTCATCTCGATAGTAAGAAAACTTCGGCCAATATTCTCCTGCATAAAGTCGCAGCAGCAAGCCCCCCAGTGAATGGCCGATGCAATCGACTTGAGTCGCTGCAACGTTCGTGTCCAACACAAACGAATCCAGCGTCGCATCGACAATCACCTGCGTGACGGATGTATTGTTGTAAATCCCGCTGAAGCCATCATGATCCGCTTCGTACACATGAAACCTCGGATCGTCCTGAATATCCCAGCGGAATGTGCTTCCGCTCGACCACAACCCATGCAACAACAACACTGGCGGGCGGTGCAGTTGGATGTTGAGTGTTGGTGATATTGGTGCGCCGCCGCCGTCTGGTGTGAACTCGGCGGTGAGTTTGATGATGCGATAGGGGTCATCCCAGTCGCCCGAATCGCGGGCGAAGTCGATGGGTGACTGGAGGATCGCGAACGCCCAGTCCTGGCCACCAATGTTGACAGTATCGACAGCGATTTGATTTGTGTTTTCGCCGGTGTCGTTGAGGCGGCGAATCGTGCCGACCTCGGTGCTGGTCTGGTTGTTTTCATCACGAAGTTTGAAGGTCACACTCCCGGCTTCGCAGACACCGATCCGGGCGACAATCCGCGTCACACCATCGGCTGCGAATCCGTTGAGAGGTGCGAAAACAGATGGCGTGTATGCGACGGGATCGGTTGATGCTTCGCCGTTGACGATGGGTGGGGAGACGATGTCGAGGGGTCGGGTCGATGCCCCGGCTGTCGTCGAAAAGAGGTACGCCGAGCCGGAACTGCCCCCGTTGTCATCGTCGGTGCGCGCCCCAACAATGGCGGTGTCACCGCCGATCGCGACGGAGAAGCCGAAGTAGTCTTCCGCCGCCCCATCCTGCGGCAGGAGTTTGGCGATCTGCTGGCCAGTGTTGACGTCGAAGAGATACGCCGAGCCGGAATCGCTCCCGCTGTTATCGTCGCCGTGAGCTCCGACAATGGCGGTATCGCGACCGATCGAAACCGAGTAGCCGAAGGAGTCACCCGCCGCCCCATCCTGGGCCCGGAGTTTGGCGATCTGCTGGCCGGTGGTGATATCAAAGAGGTACGCCGAGCCGGAATGAGGTCCGTTGTCATCGTCGTAGCGAGCTCCGACAATGGCGGTGTCGCCGCTGATCGCGACCGAGTAGCCGAACCCGTCATACGCCGCCCCATCCTCTGGCAGGAGTTTGGCGACCTGTTGGCCGGTGTTGATATCGAAAAGATACGCCGAGCCGGAATAGCTCCCGTTGTCATCGTCTCCATACGATCCGACAATGGCAGTGTCGCCGTTGATCGCGACGGAGTAGCCGAAGTTGTCATCTCTCGCGCCATCCAGTGGCAGGAGTTTGGCAATTTGCTGGCCGGTAGTGACATTGAAGAGGTACGCCGAGCCGGAATTGCTCCCGTTGTCATCGTCGGCGTACGATCCGACAATGGCTGTGTCGCCGGTGATCGAAACGGAGTAGCCGAAGTTGTCATCTCTCGCGCCATCCAGTGGCAGGAGTTTGGTGATCTGTTGCCCGGTGTTGACATCGAAGAGATACGCCGAGCCGGAACTGCCCCCGTTGTCATCGTCGCCGTAAGCCCCGACAATGGCGGTGTCGCCGCTGATCGCGACGGAGAGGCCGAACCAGTCATGGGCCGCCCCATCCAGTGGCAGGAGTTTGGCGATCTGCTGGCCGGTGTTCACATAGAAGAGGTACGCCGAGCCGGATTGGAACCCGTTGTCAGTGTCCCCGTACGCCCCGACAATAGCGACGTTGCCGCTGATCGCGACGGACCAGCCGAAGGTGTCACCCGCCACCCCATCCTTTGCCAGGAGTTTGTGAAGTTCACATTGGGCTGCGGCCGGTTCCGGGAAGGCCGCTGCGGCAACGAGGAACACGATGAGCGTGGCGACGGCGATCGTGCGATTGAACATGGGGGTCCTCCAACCCGGAGAAGTGGTATTGCCGCAGCGTAGCAGGATTTCTGCCTCTCTGCAAGAGGAATGTGAGCCGTTTCGACGAATATCGCCGGGCGGTCGCCGGGCGAGACGGATTTGGTGGCCTGTGCGACGAAATCGCCGCCTGTGGGAGCCAGATGGAGCGGTCGGGGGTGGCACGGGTTTCCAACCCGTGTGCACTACTCCACCGCAATCCCAACATAATCAAACGACGCGACGAAGCCGCTGGTTGAGAACGTCGCAATCACAACCTGTTTCGTCTGCGGTGGGGAAGCCCCTGCCCCCATTCCGGATGAAGACGATTTCCCAGTCCGGCGGGGCCAGCGACGTGTACACGATCGCCTCGACGAGCGGGCCATCCGGCTCGCTCTGTTGCGAAGCCATCAGTCGCGCGCACAGGACAAGAGCAAAAGAGCTGGCCAGCAGTATCGACGCGATGACCTGCGTCGTCCATTCTTTCGTGCAACTTGTGTCTACTCTCGACTTCGATGAGCGTGCAGTCAGTCGGAACCGGGGATGAGATCGAGCACGGCCTGCGGTGTTCGCGCTTCGCCGATGCCCGGTCCTGTTTCGCTCGCCATCGCTTGTCTTCGGCAATCGCACACGGCACGCGTTTCCTGAGCCGAAGCAGGAGTCTGCGCCCGTGCCATGTTCAGCCCTGCCGAACGAAAAACTCCAATGAGATCAATGCGATGGTGGATGCAAGTCGTCAGCGAGTTCCTCGGTTCGATTCGTCGTCAATCGTCGCTCTCGGCCTGCGCTTGCGAGGTCTCGATCGATCGCGTTGTCCTCGTCGCGCGGATGCGGTAGAGGCCGTACATAAGTAGTCCCACCGCGACCAGCATTTCCTTGTGCTCGTTGACCTGCTCGAGAAAATCCCAGTAGAAGCGCGGGTCGGGCCGATCGCCCACATCCACCACAGCGAGGTAGATGTTCTTGCACTCCTTCCAAACGAATGCGACGACAAAGGTGAAGACCACAGGGCCTTCCGCGATGGCAGGCGCCCACGCGCGCGGCAGCAGCGGTCGCGAGTGCGGGTCGCGGTCCCGGGCCTTTCGTTCCATGTGCCACACCAGCGGCAGAATCATGAACATGCAGATCAGGAAGAAACTGCCCAACCCCTGCACCGAAATGGGGATGTCCTTGCGGTTGTGCAGGTTCGTTTCGATGCTGACCTCGAGGTATTCCTCGGGCGTCTCCCAGCCGAAGTATGACTGCCCCCAGGAGATCTCTTCGCCAGCGAAGAACAGGCCAGCGAGGCCGATGACACCCATGATTGCCGCCGCTCCCGCTGGGCCGCGCAGCGCGAGCCACTTCGGGCTCCGCATCAAAAGACGCGCCGCACTGCTGAGGATCAGCAGACTCCCCACCAGGCCGCACAAGAAGGTGATGATCTCCACCACCTGCTGTTCCCGCTTCAACTCCTGCAGCACGTGTTCGAGGTAGAAGGCGGGCGCGATCATATAGATCGCCAAGAGCATGACGATCAAGAGCAAGGGCAACACGTACAGCGACTCAATCCGGTCGATACGCCCCTTGGTGATCTCCTTATCACGGCCAGTTATCGTGCCCATAGCGGCACATGATACAGCAACACGCGCTCGTCTGCGACTCGCGGCTAAACGGGGGCGTGACGTTGAATTGAAACACGCGCCCGTCTGGGACTCGCGGCTAAATCAGCGAACTGGGTTGGCGGTCTAGGCCTGTGCGGTCCCGCCGGACCATGTGCACATCATCACCGGCAGGCCAGCGATGAAAGTGGAGCAGTTGGTGATTCTACTCAAGGGTGCCGCGACGCGGGAACTCCAAAATGAGGGCACTCATCCGATGATGTCCTACGCGCAGCAGGCAAGAAACTTCCCAAATGTTGGGCACGCGGTCATTGGAAAGTGTTTCTGTCACCGCAGGATGTACCTCGGGCGATCAGGTATGTTGAGAACAACCCACTGAAGGAAGGAAAGAAGAAGCAGACCCGGTCGTTCGTGACGCCTTACTCCTGACGTTTAGCCGCGAGTCGCAGACCAGCGCGTTTGAGTGACTCGAAGCACGCTGCCCAACCTATCGGACCCCCACGGCAGCGCTATGGCCGCCCCTGCTCGGCCGCCGCTGTGATGTTCTGTGCGCCTACGATTGTGATCCAGACGCCTCTCCCAGAGACCGATATATATGTCAACTATGACGACTGCCCAATCCTCCAATGACGCTGCTGCTGCGCGAAGTGCCAAGGCGGCAAAATCTGATCGCCCCAAAGCTGCTGCTGCTGCGCTCGAAACTGATGTGCTGCGGCAGTGGCTGCGCGACATGGTGCTGATCCGCGAGTTCGAGGTCCGCACAATGCAGGCCTATCAGAACAAGCAGATTGGCGGCTTCTGTCATATCTACATCGGGCAGGAAGCAGTTGCTGTCGGATGTACCGCAGCCATCGAAGCCAAAGACCCGATGATCACGGCCTATCGCGATCACGGGCACGCCCTCGCACGCGGGATGGACCCCAAACACTGCATGGCTGAGATGTTCGGCCGTATTGGTGGATGTGCCAAAGGCAAGGGCGGATCAATGCACATGTTCGACAAGGCCAACAACCTTTTTGGCGGACACGGCATTGTGGGCGCTCAAACGCCCCTCGGCGCCGGGCTTGCATTTGCGACCAAGTACGAAGATGAAGTCATCAATGGCGGCAAGTCTGATCGTGTGACGCTGTGCTTCCTGGGCGACGGGGCACTCAATCAGGGCGCGCTGCACGAAGCGATGAATCTGGCTGGGTTGTTCGATCTGCCTGTGATTTATGTCGTGGAAAACAACGGGTACTCGATGGGAACTTCCATCGAACGCGGCACCACCATGGCACACGACCTTTCCGTCAAAGCCAAGGCGTATGGCATCGCGCACGCGAAAATCGATGGCATGGATGTGATGAACGTGTATGACGGCATGAAGGCTGTTGTCGATGTCGCTCGCGCTGAATCTCGACCAGCGTTTGTGGATATGCAGACGTATCGCTATAAGGGACATTCGATGTCCGACCCGCGCAAGTACCGCACGCGCGAGGAAGAAGAGCGGTTTGAGTCGGGTGATCCCATCGAGAAGCTCGCGCAGTATCTGGAGAAGGAACGCAAGTTCTCGACTGATGATTACAAAGAAATGAACAAAGATGTGCGGACGCAGGTGCGCGAGGCAATTGCCTGGGCCGAAGCGTCGCCGCCACCTGATCCTGCAAAGGATCTGTATGAAGATGTGTATGTCGACCGTTGGGGGCCGTATACCGGAACTTCCTTGCCCGACATGCTGTCGGATGAGCAGTCGTCGTAGCCGAATGAACATGCGTTGCCGCGGATGCAATCCGCGAGCTTCTATATTGATGCAACAAGAGAGTATGTAAAAGACACTATGCCAGCCACACGAGAAATTGAGTTCCGCGACGCACTCCGCGAAGCGATGGAAGAAGAGATGCGGCGGGATGAACGCATCTTTCTGATGGGCGAAGAAGTTGCGCAATACAACGGCGCCTACAAGGTCAGCCGCGGCATGCTTGAAGAGTTCGGCCCGCGCCGCATCATCGATACGCCAATTTCCGAGTCGGGCTTTGCAGGGCTGGGCATCGGCGCTGCGATGATGGGGTTGCGGCCGATCATCGAGTTCATGAGCTGGTCGTTCAGCCTGGTTGCAGCAGATCCAATACTCAACAACGCGCCCAAGATGCTGTACATGTCGGGCGGACAATTCGGCTGCCCCATTGTCTTCCGCGGCAACGATGGCGCGGGCGGGCAGTTGGGTTCGACGCATTCATGGTGTGTTGAATCAATGTACGCCAACGTGCCTGGGATGAAGATGGCGATCCCATCCAACCCGTACGACGCCAAGGGTCTGCTGAAAACTGCGATTCGCGATGACAATCCCGTGTTCTTCCTTGAGTCCGAGCGCATGCTTGGCATGACTGGCGAAGTGCCGGAAGAGGAGTATCTCATTCCGTTCGGCAAGGCTCACATCGCGCGCGAGGGCAGCGACTGTACGGTTGTGAGTTTCGGACGACCCGTGCACTTCTGCTTGGAAGCAGCCGAAGCGCTCGCAAAGGATGGCATCAGTTGTGAAGTGATTGATGGCCGCACTATTCGTCCGCTCGACATTGACACGATTGTGAAGTCAGTCGCGAAGACGAACTACTGTGTTGTGGTCGATCAGTCCTGGCCATTCGCGTCGATCGCTTCGGAAGTGGTTGCGCAGGTGCAGGAGTTTGCGTTTGATGATCTTGACAATCATGTGGTGCGCGTGAACGCGGATGATGTCCCTGCTCCGTATGCATTTGAGCTTGAGCAGGCGATGCTTCCCAACGCGCGCAAGATCACAGAAGCGGTGCGGGCAGTGACGTACAACGCATAACCAAACGGTGAACCTTCATGTCCATTGAAATCACAATGCCGCGGCTGTCTGACACCATGGAAAGTGGCACCGTCATCAAGTGGACGGTAAGCGAAGGCGATGAAGTCACATCCGGCCAGGCTGTTGCAGACATCGAGACCGACAAGGCAACCATGGAGATGCAGGTCTTCGATGATGGCACCATTGCGAAGATTCTCGTGAAGGAAGGACAGAAAGTTGATGTCGGGACGGTGATCGCAGTGCTTGCAGAAGAGGGCGAGGATGCCAGCGACGTGGAAGCACCCGCGGCTGCAAGTGCTGGTGCGAAAGCAAGTGCTGGCGCGAAAGAAGATAAGCAGGAAGAAACGCAGCGCGTGGAAGCATCGGGCTCTGTCGATGCCGAGACAGACGCAGTCGATGTTAAGGCAACAGAGAAAGACGCTGATGCTGCAAAGTCCGCTGCCACCTCGAAGCGTGGCACCACCACCGAGCGCAAACCCGCAAGCGCGGAGCGCAACGGGCACGACAATGGCAAGAGTAGCGGACAGTCGCGCATGCTCGTCTCACCAGTCGCGCGCCGCATGGCTGATGATCACGATCTCGATGTGCGAAGTCTGACGGGTTCAGGACCGGGCGGCCGCATCATCAAACGCGATGTGTTGGCAGCAATTGAAACCGGCAGCGCTGCGAAGTCCGAAGGTGAGCCATCCCGTGACAAGGGGACATCCGCTGCGGGGTCCGTCGTCGCGTTTGAAGCAGGCGATCAGCCGCTTTCGAACATGCGGCAGACGATTGCCAAACGACTTGTCGAATCGAAGACCTCGATCCCGCATTATCAGGTGACGATGTCATTTGATATGGACCCGCTGCTTGATCTGCGGACAACGCTCAACGAACAACTGCAGCAGCAGGGCGTGAAGCTCAGCGTGAACGACTTTCTGGTGCGGGCCTGCGCTCTTGCAATCAGGCAGCATCCAGAGTTTAATGCTGTCTTCGGCGGCGACAAGATCACCATCAAGCCGGACATCAACATCGGCGTCGCAATTGCGCTGCCACGTGAACGTGGCGGCGGTCTAGTTGTCGCGACGATTCGTCATGCAGATCAGATTGGCCTGCGCCAGATCAGCGACTCGGCCCGTACACTTGCTGAGAAGGCGCGATCGCGCGGCCTGACGATCGAAGAAATGTCTGATACAACCTTCACCATTTCCAACCTGGGCATGTTTGGCGTGGAGCATTTTACTGCGATCATCAATCCGCCCAATGCTGCGATTCTCGCGGTCGGAGCAGCCATCGAGAAGCCTGTCGTTCGCGACGGTGAGATTGTCATTGGCCACGAAATGCAGGCCACGCTTTCGCTCGATCACCGCATCATCGATGGCGCAATGGCTGCACAATATCTGCAGACGCTCAAGCAACTGATTGAACACCCTGCAACATTGCTGGTGTGAGCGTTTTCCCAGTCGGTCCATACCCGGGAGCGACCCGGTGCGCAACTTTATCATTGCAATACTTCTGGGCGTTGCGACGACATACCTGATCTCGTGGCTGGCCATGGTGCTGCCGCGCGGGAACGCATGGTACGGGCCCCGCACAGTCAACGAGATGGGCTGGGATAGTGAAACATTGAACCGACTGTGGATGATCAATCGTGGCGAGAATGCCTGGCACGAAGTGGTGGCGTACCACCGGATGCAGATTTCAGGGATGAATGTGTCAATACCACAGGCTGACTTTGATGCGCGGGCCTATGACTTTCGTCAGTTGCCTTCGCACTTTCGGCCGGAGTCGCTGGACGATCTCACCATGGCGTCGTGGTACCATGCCGTTGGTTGGCCCATGCATGCAGTGTCGTGCGAAGTACACTGGCAGACGCAGGTGCAGAACGCTGACATTCTCTACACAGTCGCGGGCGGCGTACAGCTGCCGCGCGACCGATCATTCAATCCACGGGCGCTGCCATTGCGCCCGATCTGGCCCGGCTTTGCGATCAATGTGCTTCTGTATGGGCTGCTGTGGTGGCTGCTGTTGCGCATGATTGCAGGCTTTCGAAGCTTGCGCCGTGCGCGTCGCGGCTGCTGCCATGCCTGCGGCTATTCGCGCAAGGGCATTGCTGGCGACGCACGGTGCCCGGAATGTGGCTGCGAGGCATTGCTAAGAAAAACCGCGTGTGTTCACACGTCGTGAAACACACGCGGCTCTGAGCTGCGAGAAAAAAGAAGCGTCCCGGATGCGAGACTACTCGTTGGCGACGATCTGGATCAGATCGTACTCGGCCCGGAAACCCTGCACCGAGAATGTCGCAACGACCACATGCTTGGAACGAAGACGAATCTGGCCATCGTTGCGCAGGAAGCGATCAGGATCAGAAATATTCTTGAATACATACAACTGCATGGTCGTGCTTGTGGGATGATTGCCGACTTTCACGAATCGGTCAGCGACATAGTCGTACATCCGCAGATCAGCCATTCCCAGCGGGTTGTTGTCGCGTGTCTTAATGTAGAGATCCAGCGAAACGGCTGGGTCAGCCTGACTGTTGGCAATGACATGCAGCGTGGCGATATTGGGTTCCGAGGAAAGAAACCCAAACGCTGACTGCATGATGAGTTTCTCGCCATCGCATTCAAGCAACTCTGCGACACCGCCTGAAACAATCGTCCCAAACTGCGGATTGACACTTGCGATGGTGGTGGGCTCCTGCGGCACGAGTTTGTACACTGTTCCGCTGTAGTTGACAATGTAAAGTTCCCCATCGGCATCCTCGCCGAAGCTGGAAACATTGCCGACACCACCCAGGTCAGCTGTATGATCGACAATGCTCACGTTCGTGACTTCGCCATTCTTGTCGAATGTCAGTCCAGCCGACCACACGCGCCCGGTGATGAAGTCTGCATAGAAGTAGCGGCCGATGTGATTGCAGCCTAAAGCCCGCCCGCGATAGATGTAGCCGCCGGTTGTCGAGCGTCCCGCGTTGCGGTCGTAAACCAGAATGGGCGGCTGATGAGGCTCGTAGGCTAGGACTGTACCAGCGCTGAATACCGAGAATCCTTCGAAGCGGCGCCAGCCATAATTGCGTCCGCCTTCCCCTGCAGGTTCGTAGTTGTGCTCTTCGAATGCCATCTGTCCGACATCGCCGATGACCATGGCACCAGTCCCGCCGAGGTTGACATTGTCGAACGAGAAACGGTAGGGATTGCGAGTTCCAAACGCCCAGATTTCTTCCAGAGCATCAATCGGATCGTCATCGACAAATGGATTGTCAGCCGGGATGTCGTAACCGGTTTCAGGCGAGACATCAATGCGCAACACCTTGCCAAGCAGGGTGCTGGGGGTCTGGGCGCGATTGCCGGGGTCGCCTCCTGAGCCGCCATCACCGAGCGGAATGTAGAGCATGCCGTCGGGTCCGAAGTCGAGATCGCCTGCGTTGTGGTTTTCGAACGGCTGCGCGACAGTCAGAATAATTTCGCGCGAGTTGATGTCGCCACGCAGCGGGTTGTTGGGATCGCGATTGAACCGCACGATATGCGTTGCGCCGGTTCCACTGGCTGTGTAGTTCAGATAGAACCTGCCATCGGTCTCATAATCCGCCGGGAAAGCCAGGCCGAGCAGCCCGCGCTCGCCGCCAAATGAAATGAGGCCCGACACGTTGATAAAATCAGTGCCCTGCAGGACACCATCGAGGACAACACGAATGCGCCCGCCCTGTTCGACGACGTATTGCACATCACGGTTGGATGGATCCTGGACCAGATCAACAGGCGATGAAAGCCCCGTGACATACACATCGCGGTCAAGCTGGGGCAGTTGGGCAGAAGCGGAAAACGTTGAACAGCTCAACGCGGTCACAGCCGCGAGAAGAGCGAGTGAATGGACAGCATGCATAACGAAATCTCCCTTTCTTGATGCACCGAAAGAAGGTGCAGGTCTCCTACGAAGATAGCCTCTCCCAAGGGTCGAGGCGTGATGAATCCATCAAAAAATCGTGACTACTCCGCCAGAACGCTACCGGCGCAGCGTGATCGGTTGTTAATGCGCGGTCGACAGGCACTATCGCGGCGCGCTGATAATCACGCGCTGCGTTGGCTGCTGCAATGGCAAGAATGAAGGTCCCCGTGAGGGCTATGACAGCGCGGAAGACAGAACTCGTAATCTGCATGGGCGATGCCTCCAGCCGCCCCCACGACCTGATGAATCGAAAGTTCTGACCTCACACACGCAGTGTGAGTGTAGCACGTTGCAGCGCTGTCGGATTTGATGCAAGTGACCGCAGCCGTCCGGAGGTCCCGCCTACTCGTTGACCGCGATCAGGTGGATTTCAAAGATGAGTCTCGATCCGGGCGGGATGTTGCCATAGCCCTGTCGCCCCCAGTGTTTGTGGGGTGGCGACTCGATGCGGCGGATGCCGCCTTTGCGCATGCCCGGCAGCGATTCATCAAACGCAAGAATCACCTGTCCCTTGCCCACTTCAAAGCGGTAGCCATCGTGTTCCTGCACAACCTTGCCATCGAGCAGCATGGCTTTGTAATCAATCGTGACAAGGTCACCCTTCTGTACTGGCGTGCCGATGCCCATCGATTCAGAAATGATCGAAACGGGTTGATCGGTCACCTGAATATCACGCTGCCAACAGCCAACTGTGGACATCAGCGCGACCGCGAGCAGGATTGCATGCGTGACATGGCGAGTCATCACGCTTTCTCATCGGCTGATAACCCGCTCAGCTTGAGCGATCTTCAGATCCCCTGCCGCATGCTTCAAGCAGTGTTGCGTTTGGCGTCTATGCGTTCGGGCGTTGGTGTTTTGACGTTGTGCACCAGTCGCAGCCATGCCATGGCCCGTATCACCATGAATGTCACATCGATCTGCCACCAGTGCAGGCCGTGCCTGGCTGATGTCGGGAACGCGTGATGATTGTTGTGCCAGCCTTCGCCCAGTGCAATGATGCCGAAGAGAACATTGTTGCGACTTTCATCGTGGCTGCGAAATGGCCGCGAGCCCCAGATGTGGCAGACGCTGTTGATGCTCCACGTGACATGATGCACAAGGAAAATGCGAACCAGGCCGCCCCAGATGAAGCCCAACAGCACTCCCATCCAGCTCGATGTGAGCAGGCCGCCCACAGCAGCAGGCAGGAGAAGTCCGACGAGCGCCCAGACCGGGAAGAGGCGACTCATCCAGATGATGAGCCGATCGCGGCGAAGGTCTGCGACATAGCGTGCCAGGCCGCGCGGATCTGATCTGAACAGCCACCCGATGTGTGCATGCCACATGCCGCGAATTACCTGCCAGAATCCTGATCCGTGTGCGTGCGGCGAATGCGGATCTTCATGATCATCGCTGTGATGGTGATGCCTGCGATGCACTGCCACCCATTGCAGCACCGGACCCTCAAAAGCCATTGATCCCAGCACTGCAAGAACAGCTGTCATGAATCTCGAAGTCTGAAAACTGCGATGCGTGAAGTAGCGGTGATAGCCGACTGTGATGCCAAGCGCGGTGAGCAGATACATGCCGCCCAGCAGCGCCAGCCAGATCCAGTTGAAGGCAACGCCCCAGAGCAGCACAATCGCAACGATAAGACCCACAAAGGGAACGACGACCGCAAATCCATTGATGATTCGGTGCAGGAGTGTGATCGGCGCAGATGTTGGCTGATGCACTTCAGGAGGTGCGTCGACATTGACTTCATCCTGGTGAATGTTGACGTCGTCATGGGAAGATGTGGTGTTGGTGCGCTGCGACAAACCGCGTGGCTGGCCAGATGTGTGGCCGGGAGATTCTGATGTCATAAGAGGATCGCTCTTTGGATCTGGAGTATCGGGCGTCCAGTGCCCGTGACACCCGGATGTTCCCAGTCGCAGACGAAGTGCGCCTTACAAGAACGGCCGATGACGATGTCGCGAAAAGGTTATGCGTTTGCACGATTCAAGTCCACGTTCGTGGGTGCAGTGATGAGCGTTGTCTTAGTCGAAAATGAACATATGCTCAGACACCCGCGCGCTGGCTGTTGAGGCTACGCCCAGATGCCGTGCACATACCACATGCCGGAGAGAGTCCCATGATTGAACGAGCGGAAAAGCCACAGCCATCTTCCCGCAGCAGTTTCAACACGGTAGTAGTCGCGATGATTGCTGTGCATGGCTGCGGTTCTCCACCATTCATCTGCAATGCGTTCGGGGCCGACAGTTGTGATGATCTGCTGAAACTGGGCCCGCCAGGTGATCGAGAGCAGCGGACCATGGGGCGAGAGTGTCGTCACAGCCACCGGTTCAGGCGTCGCCAAAAGCTGCGATGGACGCGACCCATGTGTCAACGCAAGTGTTGCACTCTCTGATGAACTGTCGGTGAACCTTCCGCCTGCGACAGCATGACTGGCTGCATGGGCCTGCCAGGTGCGCTCAGGCAGATGCGAAGCAACAGCACTGCGGACATGCACGCGACCTGATCCCAACCGCTGCGTGAATGTGTCAATGAGTTGGCCCAAGGCTGTTGAGGTTGAAACTGATGCAGCACGATCATCATGTTCTTCATCGTCCCCGCATCGCTGATCACGCTGTTGCTGTGTCAGCAGTTGCTGATGCACCAGCGGCCCGATGTGAACGGCAGTCAGCGCCATGGTTTCCAGGCCATACCCCAGGTGCAGCGTTTCCAGGCGTGGCTGCAGCAGTGACCAGAGATGCTTTTCATCGCGGCTGGGATGGCTGAGCCTGACAATCTCGCGCAGTGGCGATGCATCGACACGTGTGCATGTGAGGTGAATCTCCATGGCTCCTGCTTCGCGCTGTAGCAACTGCCCAATGAGTGATGCAAGCAATGTTCTGCAACATGCAGTCACACCTTCAATCTGAATCAGCGGGCCGTCGAACACCTGCTCAGCCACGCACTGCTCTGGCATCGAGACGGGCGTGATGACTTCAATCGCTTCACCCAGTGCCTGATCGAGTGTGTGCAGCAGCGCGTTGCCATGCCGGGCTGCCAGATGAAGACGGGGAACATCAAGCAACTGACCAATGGTGTGAATGCCGACCTCGTTGAGCTCATCACACTGTTCACGCGCCGGATCGAGCGCTTGAATGGGAAGATCCGCAAGTGCCTGCCGTTCTTCACCTGCAGGAACGATGACGCGTTGATGCCGAGCGAATCGTGCCACAGCCCGCGCAGCAGCAGCAGTCGATGCAGCTGCGAGGCGGACGGTCAAACCACAGCGCTCCAGACGATTGGCGATCGAGTTCAACAGCCGCCGCTCGTTGTGCTGATACAGCCGTTCGCACCCCGAAACATCCAGCAGCAAACCATTGCATGTCGGATCAGTCGCCACCCGCGGCGCAATGCGTACTGCCCAGCGTGCCAAGGCCAGCAGCGATTCCTGATCTGCAACTGGATCGTGTTCGTACACCCGTGGCGACAATCGATCACCAGGCACCAGCGCTCGAGCGTGCGCAAGCGTCATTCCCGCACGCACACCATGTGCAAGTGATACCGCACATGCTGTCACAATACTCTGGCGATTGGCCTGTGTATGCACAACGAAGATGGGACCATCGCAACTTCTTTTGCCATTTCCATTCTCACGATGCAGAACGCCGCTGCGCTGCCCAGCACGCTGTTGACGCCGAATGCGGTCGATCGGCCACATCGGCAGGAAGACTGAGATGATTCTCCGCATGATTCCACTCCAGAATCCATTGTTGTTTCTGATGTCGATGTTGTTGAGCGTCTCGATGTTGATGCAGGCTTTGCTGTTGCTGCTGCAAACCTTTGCAGCGAATCAGTTCAACAGACCAGCGCGGCCGCGCATGATGCGACTGCACTGGCGAAATGAGCCAGCGCGTCGCAGCAGCCGAAAGACATGACTTCGCTTCCCAACCCGGCCGCAACAGCAGAATCACAGCATTGCTGCGGGCAGCTGCCAGTTGCAGACGTCGCGTTGAAGCCATGTCCAGCCGACTGCCATCAGCTGCAATAAACGCAACCGCTGGCGATCGCAACGCACTGTCCACAGCCCAGATCGTGCTGGCGGTGTCGGGCGGATCAACAAACACTGAATGCTGCAACAGACGCAAACGCGCAAGAGCGTGAATGTCGGGCCAGCCCGAGCAGCCAATCCACATCGCTGCTCCACACCGCCCCGCAAGACGCTGACTGCATACATGTAAACTCACAAACAGTGGCGGCGTCCAGCAACCATGCTGCCCAACACTGCTGCCATCCAGCCACTCATGCACCACCCCGGCTGGCAGACCATCCTGCGGCCCGCTCCAGCCGGGTGGAAACATGCTGCTGCTGCGTTCTCCACTGATCGCATCACCACCCCCCTCCCTGGCTGCAATCAGCCCCGCCAGCTGGTCAATGATGTCACGTCGCTGACGATCGAGCATGCCATCATGATAGCATGATGTTCGGTATATGAAAGGGTATTCTTCCTCGACTCCCCAAACTCGAATCTGGAGACCCCCACACCCGAACCTCGCTCTCAATCTCCCGCTCCGTGCAGCTTCTGCCAGGCCTCGACATAT
>JBPCKF010000071.1:0-77362 GCA_051004555.1 Phycisphaerales bacterium
CACACTTCAAAATCCCGGAAACTACGACTTGACTTTGACCGGACAATCTGCGCGGGGACGACTATGCAGACGCAAAGGGGGAAAAGTGGAATGCAGATGCATAAAGCGCGCAGGCGGCGACCCAGCGGAGCGCACGGCGTACGTGCGGGAATGCCTGGGGCTTCGCCTGCGCGGGAATGACAACAGCGCCCTGATCGCGAATGACGAGTACGCGATTCCGCAGAGGTTCCCGCACTTTGCGCGGTGCAAGCACGACGAAATCACGACACCAGACTCGACGCTTACTTTCGCAGGAGACGGGCAGGCATATGCTTAGGTGCCAGCCAGCGCCACTGGGTGTGATAGGTATCATCATTATCCGCGATGCCGATGTTGATGAGGATGACATCTTCGTTCTGGCCTGCGTGGCCAAGGACATCATTTACAACAACGCGACATGTCCAGCCGCTTTCTGATGTTGTTGTGTCAACACTTCCAACAGAGCGCGCATCGCTTCGGTTGCGATCGACACTCCAGAGCGTGTCACTCAGGAACGGCTCGACGTACCAGATTCGTTCCTCGCCGCGTCTGCCGACGCGGATCATGATTGCGTCACTCATTGGATCGTTCAGACGTTCAGCAATACTTCGCGGATCATCTGCACAGGCGCTGCGTCGATCGTCTGGAACACGGATGTCGATGATGAGATTGTTCCCATCGCGCGAAAGCGCGAGCGTCGGATTGGCTTCGAGCGTTTCATACACGCTGAAGGTCCATGCACATGCTGGCCACCACTGCAGCAGGGGCGATGCATCAGAATCAGCAGTCGCCATTTCAACATCGCGCAGCAGAATCTCGCGCTGCATGGGAACACGAGCCCGCAGAATCACAGGCACGCTTCGCCCTTTGCTGTCTGTGAACGTCGCGCGGGCGTGCAGCTCGGGCGGATTCCTCGGCAATGCAATCTGCGGCGAGGTGAGTGTCACATGCATCGTTGCAGTTGCATTCGGTTCGATGCGAAGCGGTGCATCGGCCCCATCGCGGCTCTCATCATCACTCTCGCGATGCATTGTGAATGGCGTCTCGGTATCAGTCACATGTGGATTGAAACGATCGCGCCCAACTGTCGACACCCACAGCGAATCCTGCCAGAGTTCCGGGCCCGGCACGTGGTCAATCAACTGCACGCTGACATCAATCGGAACATCAATGGGATTGCGAAACGTGAGCGTGAGCGTCTCCGAGACCTCACCGGCCACAGGTTCGCGCTTCAGATCGGAGATGGTAAAGACGCGGGTGTCAGTCTTCAGGCGGAAGACACGATCCTGATCCTCCCGCACGACAAAATCATCCGGCAACGTCATGCCGACCGGCTGGTGAAACGTGCGAAGACTGCCATTGGCATCGACATGCATGAAGGTCAGATGTTGCAACTGCCCTGCCAGCGGGAGTTGATCGATCATTCCGCCACATGTTCCGAGGATGTGATACTCAATGCCATCACGATCGGGATCGCGCTGCAGCGAGTGAAAGTGTCCTGCCACAACTGCATCAACGCCATGCTCAACGCACAGTGGATGAATGTCGCGATCCCAGTTGGACCTGCTGTTTCGCCAGAGTGGCCGATGCATCAGAGCGATGATCGGCCGATTGCGCGCAGCTGCCTGGGCCAGCGTTGTCCGCAGCCAGGTGAGTTGTTCAGGGCCGATGCCTTCGCCACCTTCTGCAAATGTCGGATCATCACTGAAACAGATGATCGCGCTGATCTCATCAAACCAGAGTGCGTAATAGAGCGGAGCGAAGCGCTGCTGATAGCGCTCGTGAAATGTCAGGTCATTGCGATCGCGCGTGCCTGAGATGACTTCATGATTTCCTGCCAACGGAAAGAACGGCATGGCAAGCGGCTCAATGATCTGAAAAAAGCGATCTGCTTCGCGATCCCATTGAGCCGGGTCGCGAGTGTACCCTTGAATCATGTCGCCGATGGAGATGACTGCATCCGGTTGCAAGCGGTTGAGATCCTCGACAGCGAGCGTGAGGTAGCGCAAGCCCCAGTCGCGGCCGGTGGTCTGATCGGGAAGGACAGCAAGGCGCAACCCGCGCGCTGCTGCGGGAGGCATATCAAGCGTGCGGCCGGCTGTTCCAGCAATGACGCGACGAGTATTGATTGGCGCATCATCATCATGGATTGCAGGGCTGTCGGTGTCAGTTGCAACATTTGTGTGTTCGGATGGGGGCGCCGATCTGGTTGCAGTCGCGCAACCCTGCAAACACACGCACATGACTCCAGCGCTCGTCGTGATAAGAAGCGTGCTCGCGATTGCTGAGGGAAGAGGTTTCATGTGCTTGACGATTGCGTCAGTGGCGAGAGCGGTCAACTCTATGCTGGTAATGAAAAACCCCGTTGCTGCGCAAGGCACACAACGGGGCGGAGGGGAGAAAGATGCACGTTAAAAACTCAGCCAAAATAGGGATCGGCAGAAGGCAAGCGAAGTGGCCACTTTTTTTTCTGGCATCACACCGGCTGGCTCTTGGCAGCCTCAGCGAAGGGGATTGCACCGCCGCTCAGCACGTCGTGGAAGACGCCAAACAGCGTTTCAGCCTGTCTGCTGGACCGATAATCGGACTTGGCAAGTTCGCGGCCACGCAGGCCCAGATCGCGCAGCGCCTGCGGCGATGTGACCATCCGATTCAGCGGTTCAGCCCACGCATCAGCGTCATCGGGTGGATGCGCGAGAACAACCGGGCCATCCTGATTGAAACAGTCGAAGACCGGATCGCGGTTGACGATGAGCGGCACACCCCCAGCCATCAGGTCGAAGACGACTGTGCGGACTTCCGCTTCGGCTCCGGGAAGCAGCGCCACATCACATTGTGCAAGCAACTTGCGATGATGCACCGCATGCGTGAGGGCGGAGGTGCGGCCGAGCATGTCATGCTGCCTTGCCTCGAGCCAGCGCTGGTGATCGTGAGCACCTTCCAGTTCGAGAAAGAGGTGAGCCTGCGGATGCTGCGTCAGAAATGCTGATGTCGCTTCAAGCGCTGCCCGGAATGATGCGGTGTGACTGCCACGCCCGAGCATGGCGATCGCAATCTGTCTGTCAGCGTGCTCGAGCACTGCTGCTGGTTCTTTGGGAATGGTCACCCCCGGCGAGACAACCCGCACATCAGCAGTTGCATCGCGTTCGAGAATCCACCCGCGCAGTCCCTCGGATGCTGCAACGATCACCGGCCGCAGGGCACTGAGCCGACGGGCAGCCAACGGGCGAATCTGCCCGCGTGACCATACATCCAGAACCAGGGGAACCTTGAGTGCAGTCGCAAGGGCCGCAGCCAGCAGCCACGCTTCGGTGCCAGCGGTGTAGATGACTTCAGGCGGCTTGCTTTGCAAATGTTCGAGGATGCCCTTCCTGCGCTGGCCGCGCATCCAGAAGGGCGGGCGGGCCTGATAGCGCACGCGCTCAGCCAGGGCGAGTTCGCGCTCTGCTTCAAGGTCAGCCATGGAATCGGGCACAACCCGCACCAGCGATGCACCTTCACTGAGCAGGCCCACACACAGGCGCGTCAGCATCGGCTCTTCATTCCGCAGCCGCTCCCGATCAAGAATCATCGCAACATGCACGGGGGATCATAAGCGCCCTGATAATGCGAAGAGGCAAGCCACGGTTGCCAGGCTGCAACGTGTCCGGATGCCCGTTGCAACGCTGGCAGTCTCTCGCGTTTGGCATAGGTCCAATGGTCGAGATGCGCAGCGTACTCCGGATCCCGCCGTGCCCGCATCTCCATTTCGAGTTCGTTCCACCTGCCGGTCCTGCGCAGTCGCCGGATCGAGAGCCTCGCATTCGAATATGCGCGTTTCATCAAGATACTGGTCCAGCTTGGTGCGGTAGGGAAAGGTCTTGTAGAACCGCTCGAACTCCTTCAACGCGCAGGCGGGCAACCACCTCGTTGTCCCGCGCGGCAGGCGGGGATGATGGATTTGCCTTGCGCGTGAAACTCAGTTAGTCTGACCCCGTCACGCAAGACACTGTCTCTCGACGCAACTCAAGGAGGAGTTACATACATCATGGGATTCATCAAAGAGTTCAAAGACTTCGCGCTCCGTGGCAACGTTATGGATATGGCGATCGGCATTATCATCGGTGCTGCCTTCGGCACCATTGTCAGTTCGCTGGTGAAGGACATTGTCATGCCACCCATCGGCCAACTGATGGGCGGCGTCGATTTCGGCGATCTGCTGATTCCGCTGGATGGCAACGAGTACGCCTCACTGATCGAAGCAGAAACTGCGGGCGCACCTGTCATCGCCTATGGCAGGTTCCTCAACTCGGTCATCAACTTTGCGATTGTTGCATTGGCCATCTTCATCCTGATCAGCATGATCAACAAGGCAACCGCACGTTTCAAGGCAGAAGAGGCAGCAGCGCCGCCACCCGCGGATATCAAGCTGCTCACTGAGATTCGCGATGAGCTGCGCAAGAGAGGCTGATCCACGCAACGCATGCGGAGGAACACGCCCAATAAAAAGACGCTGCGCATCTGATCAAGTCTCAGATGCGCAGCGTTTGACGTTGTTGTCACTTCATCGCGTGTCTGCGTTTACCGTACGTGACCATCTCCAAGGCGTTCCTTTATCTGACGGCGAGCGTTCTCCAGGGCGGCCCGATGAGCTTCGAGCTCAGCACGCGCGCGTTCAAGAGCTTCGCGATCGGCCCCCTGGATGCGCCCCTCAGCGATCGCTCGTTCGATCTCAGCCAATCGCTTCTGGTTCTGGGCCATTGCAACCTCATTCTCCTCGATGGCGCGGTGAAAGTCAGTTGCAGGGGCGCGCGGGTCGCGGCGGGATGCTTCGCGCTCGCGCTCACGGTCACCATCAGGATTAATTACCTTGAGGAACATTTCGAAGACATGGTGCTGTTCGGGTGATGCATGCACTTCGATGCCACCTTCGATGCCACGGACTGCGATCGGCACATCGTCGCGCTGCATGAGTTCGAGCATTGCAGCACGCTTGCCTTTGGGAAGGCGATAGCTGCGGATCATGATCTGTTGTGCGTGACCTTCAACCGTAAAGAGATCAGACTGCTCCGCGACTCGACGTTCAACAGAGACTTGCCGTTCACGTTCCATACGTTCCTGTTGTTCGAGGCGCTCAACACGCGGTGCTGGCGCGGCTGGACCGGCCGTGGTCATCGGGGCGGCCTCGAAGGTTCGGACACGCGCTGGTCCGCCGCTGCCGGGAGCCCCTGGTGCTCCCATGTTCGACGCCCGTGGCGCCTGTTGAGCCATGCGTTCCAGCAGCATGGTGATGCGATCGAGTTGCGTTTCCAAGCGCGCGACGCGGGCTTCCAGATCATCGCTATGGGTCGACGTAACGGCAAATGCACTCGCGACACGTGGGGAGGTGGTCGTTGCTGATGGCACGCCCGCGATGGCGACTGCAGCATGCAGTTCCGGCGCAGCAGTTGTAACGACTGTCAGGCCACTCGAGGCGCGGGGACTTTTCGTCGTTGTCACACGCGCAAATGGGTTCTCTGTGACGGCCGTCACATTTTCCTGCTCGCGCGACTGCATGTGTGCTTCGAATGTTGATGGTGATGTTGATGATGGTGCTGCGGCAGATACGCTCAGCGGGCTGCGCTCGCGCGGGGCTTGCGATGCGACCAGTTCAACAGTTTCAGTTACCTGTTCGACTTCTTCGCTTTCGGGCGGGCACGCAGCCAGGGGCGCCATTGCAATGCCCGCAAGCGCGAATGCAACCAGCAGCGCGCTGCCAGCGATTGATGTTCGAGGATTGTGTGAATGCGTCATGATCATGGTGAGTCTCCTTGCAAGTCTTCGTGTTCGAGCAGCGTCAGCGCCCAGTGAGACAACGGGTCCACTCGGGCTGAAACGGCTGGGTGATGCGGATGAGAATGTTCGTGATGTAAGTAATGCAGTGGCATATGCGCGGCGGGCGTCTGGAAGCAGGGCCGTCACCCATGCATCGCAACTGAGGTCAGCTTCGTTGCGGATACGGCTGCGAATGAACCACACCAGCGGATGCCACCAGTAGAGAATCGATGCAAGCGCTTCGATCCAGCATGTCAGGTGATCGCGCCGCTTGAGATGAGCCATCTCGTGGAGCAGAACTGCATCGCAGCTGGCTGCATCGAGTGATTGCCACAGCGCGCCCGGCAACACCAGCGTCGGCCGCGGCCCACACCAGAGCAGTGGCGAAATGTTGGCGCGTGTCATGCGAACCTCAGGCACTCGCCGTAACTGCAGACGCTCTGCACATTGCTGCACCTGCGATCGGATCGGGCCGTCTGCAGGCTGGCTGCGGCGAAGAATCGCCTGGACATGCAGCGTGCGGAGCAGAAACAGGAGCGCAGCTGCACCCATGCCGATGATCCAGAAAAGTGGCGAGGGTGCAGGAATCGCGCGAGTGTCCGCCCACAATGTCATGAACGGCGCGAAACGTGAAGCGATGGTTGGCGCAGCAGAGGCTGCAACAGGTTCTGTCGCATTTTCATCGCTCACTGCAAGGGGAATCTCATCGGCGTGCGTGAAGTTTCGCGCTTCGGCGGGGGCATGAACAGGTTGCTCGCTGTCAGTTTCTTGCACATGCATGTTTCTGTGCGGGATGAGATTTGCGAGCATCTGTTCGGTTCGACGAATCGAAGCATCGATGTTCTTTGCATGAGCGGTGCTTATGGCTGGGTCAGTCGCGGCCGGAAGTTGCAAAGGCGAAGGTGTGGCGAGGGGCACTGCTGCTGTTTCCGGCAGCGTGATGATCGGTTCCCCTGGCGCAAGACTTGGCGCTTGCGGCATGAAGAGAACAGATGCAAAGGGCGCAGCTGTCAACACAATCGCGAGCACCCACAGACTGTGTCGTGTACTCGGCCGCAAAGGCAACGCTGTACAGAGGAGTAACACGATGCACGTCAACGGCACGATGGCAATCGCGCTCATCCACAACTGATTGAAGAACGCAGCAGCGCTCATGCGTCCTGCTCCTTCTTGCGTGAATGAGCAGTTGCATCCAGCGCATCAATGTGAGCCTGCAACTGGGCAATCTCCTCCTGCGTGAACGATTCAGATTGCATGAGTTGCAGCACCAGCGGACACGCGCTGCCATCGAACAGCTGCGCGATCAAGGCATGCAGTCGCGAGTGCACGATCGACTCGCGGGCGATGAGCGGACGATAGACATAGGCAATGCCCGACTTGTCAGCGGCGACACATTTCTTGGTTTCAAGACGCGAGAGAAATGTCAACACTGTCGTGTAAGCAACCGCGCGGCCAGCAGCGTGCAGATGATTCATCACTTCGCGCACCGGCAGAGGTCCGTGATCCCAGAGAATCGTGAGCACTTCAAGCTCAGCGTCGCCGAGATCGGGCAGTTGCGGGCGCTTGCGGTTCATGGTTTCTCAAGGTCCTCCGATGGTCGACCTGGGTGCTACTACAGCTGTCGGAGTATCATACTACCATTGTCGTAGGGATGCAAGCGCGAGATTCAGAAATTTTCGAGTCTTTTTGCTGCCCAGGAAAGGATTTGCCCACAGTTCGGCCAGATTCACGGGTTTTGCAGGGTCCCGATCATCCAAAAAACGCACGCGGGAGCGTGTTTTAAGTCGGCTGATGCGCCAGCTTTTCAGCGCACGCTTCGCGCGGGGAGATGAATCTATGAACGCACAAAAGTCATCGCTGCGATCGCGAGCGGCACCAGAACGATGACCGGAAAAAAGACACTCGCCGCGGGGCTGAGTGCTTCGAATGGAACCTCCATGCCCACCACACTTCCGAGCATGGCTGCCAGTGCAACACCTGCACACGACACACTGCGCCGCAGCAGGTTGCCGGGCGCCCGCGTCAGAAAGAACGGCAACGTGATGATGAGGAGCAGCATGTTGCTGAGTACGACCGAGTAGCGTCCGTAGCGAATCCGCGCGAGTGCATCAACATCGACCACGCCTTCACTCTGCATCAGTTCCTGAATCTGCTGCGGGCCCAACATCTGTGCGAACTGTCGATAGCGCCTCATCATCAGAACGCGTGGCGAGAGATCGGTGACAAACAAATCAGCGGGCGCATCGATCATCACATCGGGACTGCCCTCAGCCAGATTATCGTTCCCGCGCGCCAGCGATCGCCCGTCCTCAAGCCGCCAGGCTCCAGCGGTTTCATCCCATGTTGCAGCGGTGGCTGCGATGCGTTCGCTGGTGCGGCCCCGTGCATCGCGCACGAGAATTGTCGGGCGCTCCAGGCGATCCTTTGTCCACAAAAACGCGCGAGCCTGCAGCAGCGAACCGTTGCTGTCAGCAGTAAATGGAATGGGAAATGCGCTGGCTGCTGAAGATTCAAGCTCGCCATGAGACCGAATCAGATCAGGTGCCAGCCGCGGCAGGATGACATTACTGTTCACCATATGCAGCAGATTGAGCACAAAGGCTGCAACAAGAATTGGCCAGGCAATGCGGTACATGCTCATCCCCGATGCGAGCATTGCGACGAGTTCGCGATGCCTTTGCATCTGCGCCAGCGTAAACCCCATCGCGCCGACTGTTGCCAGCCCGAGCAGGTATGCATAGAGCTGAAAAAGCCGCGGACCGTGATAGTCAAGAATAAGTCCTGAAAGTGTCACAAGTGTCTGCAACAGTGTGTTGTCCTGACCGTCTCGGGCCCGCACCGCCTTCATGAACTCATCAAGTTGCAGAATCACATCGATCGATGTCGCAAGAATGTACATGAGCAGAAACAGAATCACGAAGTTCGTGAGGAAGCGGCGAATGAGATAGCGATCGACCAGTAAGAACATCAGTGGCGCGCCAATCGCAGATAGGCAAAGAGCGTGATGCCAGCCATGGCCATGTTGCCCGACCACATGATCAGTCGGCCTCCCTCGATCGACTGATCGCGCATGAACTGACTGGCTCCGGAAATCAGAAGAAGATCAGCAATCGCAGGCAGAAACGCAATCACATAGATCGTGAGCGGCAGACTGTTGCGCAGCCACATCGCGAGGATGGAACCAAGCAGCAGCAACAATCCACCGGTTGCAGCGGTGGCGTTGCGTTCCTCGATGCGGGCTGCCACCTCGCCATCCAGATTATGCAGCCGCTCCTCGAGATCATCCACGCGCTCGCGCATGTGCTGGTGAACCGCAACCTGCGGCTGAGCCCGTTGCAGAAGCTCATCGGCTGAGAGGTCGAACATGTCCGGCGCTGCAAGGCCATCAATGGTGACCGAAGGCAAGAGCAGCTGCGTCCGCTGGTACGACTCGCTGGACTGGGGATCAATGAAGATATTGCAGTTGTTGAGCACGATATCAAACAGCACGCCAAACGTGCCATTTTCGATGATGTTGAGCGTTGCATACTCGCAGGTGTAGCGACGAACAACCATTCCTTCACGCACGATCTCGACCATGACTGGCTGGGCACTCTCGCGCGTGATGGTGCGGTCGCGCAGACGCTCTGCGTGCAGGATGATGTGCTCGTCTCTGGATTCGCCAAAGGCAGTGATGCGCCCCTCGGCCTGGAGCGTTGCAGCAAGCGCGTCCCACAATTCCAGTTGCTGCAGGGCCAGGGCAAGTTCGAGTTTGGTGCGAATCACATCGCCGAACAGGTTCGGGTCATCGCGGACTGCAAGAAGCTGCGAAAGCGACATGAACTTGGGATTATCAGCCAGCGCGCTGGGCAGCGGAATCAGGCGGGTATTGAGCCTTGGTGCATAGGCAAGGCGATTGTGCGTCGCGTTGAAGTGCACAGTCTCGAGCAGCGCGAGCTTCAGATAGGGTCGCTCATTGATGAGGTAAAAGTCTGCAGTCGCGACCTCTGCGGTGACGTCGTTGGTGATGACGCCATCCTGATCCATCTCCGCAGCAGCCAGTCCTTTGAGGAGGAGGCGGGTGGTGGCGCCGGAGCCGGGCAACGGCTGGACCAGTTCGGCCCGCTCTGCAAATATCTGCAAGTCGCCGAATGCAAACGCTTCGCCATTCTTCACCGCCATCTGCAACAGTCGACTTGCGTCCTTTGCAACGACGTGCTGAATCTTCACCCAGAAATGCGGGATGACATAATGCGTGAGACCGAGCAGCAGCACGCTGAGCACGATGGCCAGGGCGAACACCGGCGTGAGGAAGCGTGCATAGCTCACGCCGCTGGATGAGACAGCGAGAACCTCGTTGTCAGATGTCATGCGATGCATGACCATGGTCGAGGCGAACCCGGCTGCAAAGGGCAGTGCGAACTGCAGCATGGGCACGATCGCCAGGCACACGTAGCGCAGAATATCAGCAGGCGCCAAGCCACCGGCAGCCAGGGGCTTGATGGTGGCACCGAAAGCAATCACGGAAACCAGCACAGCGGTTGTGAGGCTGATGACCTTGAGCAGTTCAGCGGTGATGGATCGCCAGAGTCGCCAGAGCATGGGTGCAATAGATTATCGCGCATGACGGGAGTTATCTTCCGTGGGATTCGGAAGGACGATAATGCGCGATTTTGGCAGCCTGTAGCGGTTGTGAGAAATCTCCCATGTCAAACGCTTGCCACCCTTATCAGGCAGCAAGAAGTGGGCGATCTTCCGATGAAATCTATTCGACAATCGAAGTGTGAAGTCATTGTTTCGCCCATCCCGACGATCTCCGAGTCCGATGCCGCGTGGATTCACGCTACTCGAGGCGCTGATGGCATCCACCATTCTGCTGGGTGTCGTCACCGCGATTTCAGCTGCGATAACAGCTGGGCATCAGCACGCGCTTGAAGCGCAGACACGGGTTGCGGGCACACTCGCAGCTGAGGCCCTGATCAGTCGCATCATCCGCGTGGAGTACGACGACCTCGCGACATGGGACGGCTTCCTCGAAGCGCCGGGGGCAATGCTCGATGAGCATGGGCAGCCGATGCCAGACAGTTTCTGGATGATCGGGCGCGAAGTCAATGTGGAAAGCTCCTTCTTCCGCCTCGATCCGCCTGGCGTCAACGTCCGCGGCCGCACCGTGACGGTACGGGCTTTCGATGACCAAGGCCGCGAGATCATCGCCCTCACCCACTTCCTCGCTGAACCCAAGGAAGACTCAGGGACCTGATTCAATGCACCACGTATCGGCTCCATCCCGAACAACCCGTCGCGGCCTGACACTGGTCGAGATGATGCTGGCGCTGACGATCACAGTGATGATCGCAGGTGCGATTGCAAGCATGATGGCTGCGGCTGCGCAAGGTGTGGGCGCCAAGCGCGACACGCGGTCAGTGATGATCCGCGCCAACGCAGCCCAGAGCCGCCTGTCGGGATATCTGCTTCCGGCCCGCTGCATACTGGCACACCAACCGGGCGAGTTGGTGATCTGGTATCGCGATGAACGGCCGGGCGATACGGTCCATACAACGGAGGTTCGCTGGCTGCGGTTTGACCCCGAGGAGGGCGCTATCGATGTCCTGTTCATCACCTTCCCCGTCAACTGGACCGAGAACGAACGCAGGGTCGCGGATAAGGAACTTCCAGCGGCAACTGACTGGAACAACATTCTCGCAAGCTACACCGCCCAGGGAGTGCTCGGCTCTGTCCGCATTGTTGATGGTCTGCAGAGCATTGACATCAGCCTTGATGACCCGAACGTCCTCCAGGCTGACGTCGTCAGCTTTGATCTTGAATTCACCACACAGAACAGCACCGAACTCATTCGCCAAACCACCGCGCTCCGCATGCACAACCCGCCTGTTCTCTGAGGTGACCCCATGACTCATTCTTCCCGCTCAACCACACGGCCGCATCGTCGCGGCGTCGCCATGCTGCTGGTCATCATCAGTCTGGCGATGGCGACTATTCTGGCTTCAGCTTATCTCGCCAGTCGCGACAACTCGACCGGCATCGGCACGAATGTCGTCGAGTCTGCCACTGCACGGTGGGCGTCGCAAGTCGGCATCGAATATGCCAAAGCCATTCTTGAAACCGAGACCGACTGGCGCACCGACCATGTGGCAGGCAAGATCGTGGACGATCTTCCCGTCGGCGCTGCACTGCTTGATATCGATCTTGAGGACGTTCAGAGGAAGTCGCCACCCACCGATGACACTTCACAGGTGAAGATCACATCGATAGCAATCGCTGGGGGCATGCAGCAGGTCACAACCGCCTACGCACGTATCCATCCCAGTCGCGCAACTTCGCCGGGCGAGGTCGACTTCAGTGAGTTCGCCGTTTTCGGGGCTGATGAGATCAACCTCTCAGACAATGCAACCATCGGCTTCTGGACATCCGCACCTAGCGGGAAGGGCGCTCGCATCACCGTCGGAACAGCGGCTGTCTCGGCTGGCCGCGTCCGCGTCGAACTTGTCTCGAACGCGATTGATACTGACATCTTTCACAATCCCGGAGCGTCATCATTCCTCGTCTCTGAAGACGGGACAGGCAGCGCGGTCCAAGCCATCGAACTGCCTGATGCCATGCCCTGGCCCGACGCACCTTCGAGCGGCATCTCCCCCACCGGGACGACCACTGTCCTCGACATCACAAATCAGACCAGAGAGTGGATTGGACACAAGGGCTTTCAGTTGCTGAATCTCAGCGGCTCGATGGTCACCGTCACTGGCGATCGACGCATCATTGTCGATACGGATGCAAACCTCATCAATGGCACCGGGATGGTTGTGGATGGTGATGTCCGCATGATCGTGTTCGGCAATCTGAAGATCACAAATGACAGCTTCATTGAACTGCTTCCGGGTGCACGTCTGACGATGTGGGTTGGCGGTCAGGTGGACATCGGCGACAGTTACATCGGGGACCTGCGCAGCGACCGCACTCTCCGCGACACGTCGGGTGATGCCAGCTACATCAACCCCGGGCGCATCCGCATGTTCGGAGCCAGCGCCGACACTGCCAACTGGAACGTCACGGACCATTCTGTTTTGAAGGGCTCCATCTATGCGCCAAAGGGACAACTCAAAGTTGGGAACAATTCCGCACTTTACGGCGCAGCGACGACCCTCTTTGTTGAAGTCAAGAACCACGCGTCAGTCTTTGCGGATCCCTCAAGAAACAAAGGACGCGGCTTCACCAACACCAAGTCACGACTGTACGATAACAATGGCCGTCTGCGAGCAGCATTCAAAACACTCTCCTCGCTCAATCCCGGCGCTGTTCAAGCAGCGGCTGTGGCTGAGGACATTCCTGTCGAAGTTGACGGCACAATATACAACGACTCTCCCTCCGTGCCTCCCGAAGTGCCTCCGACAGAGTCAACGCCACGCACCATCAGCGTCGACCTTGCGATTCATTCTGTCGGCGTCGATCCCAGCGAATGGGAGGATGGCGGAGGCAGTGTCGACAGCAGCGCCCTTGCATCGCGGTCCACGGATGTCGCGGACCTTATCAAAGCTGCCATGGATAATGATTTTGTCGGCAGCTCACTCATGGACCAGTTCAACAACCGCACGCAACTGGCCACCTGGGCTCAGGACGCAGCCGACGACCTGACTGCGAAGAACTTCGAAGCCGCACATCTTTCGCTCACGGAACTCGAACGCCGCGTCGACGGCAGTGAACTGCTCTACGCCGACCTCATGTACCAAGCTGCACCGACCCGCGCGGATATCCACAACAGAGTCTGGTCACTGATCGTCGATATTGAGAAACTCCTCCCATGAGCGATTGTTCTGCAGGAAACCGAGCGATGCATCGCGTCAACTTTCACAGGAATCCGCAAGGGTTCACGCTGATTGAACTGCTGGTTTCGTTGACCATTCTGGCCACGGTTGCGGTCCTGGCGCTTCCTCGCCTGACCGATGACTCACAGTTGCGAGTCCTGGCTGCATCGGCTCTGATTGCCTCCGACCTCGAATACGCGCAGACCATGAGTATCGCCAATCCCTCCGACCCGATCGTCGTACGATTCGATGCAGCAGGCAACGCATATTGGCTGGCACACGAATCTGACCCGGCTGTGCCCATCGTCCGTGATGACACGATGGAACCCTACTTCATCACACTGGGGTACGGCCGCGGACGTTCTGCGCAGGGAGTGACGTTTTCGCTCACGGGAACAAGTGCCGACACAATCGTCTTCAACGCACTGGGAGGTCTGGAAAGTGTCGCCGATCAGCCACTCATCACCATGGTGCATGGCGAATCCATGTTGGGACTGGCTGTGTCAAACGCGACCGGAAGTGTCCGCGAGTTGAGTCGTGACGAACTCGAGGCCCTGAAGTCGGAAGAACTCGCCCTCAAATAGTTAGTGTCGTGACTTCGAGACGCGCGTCGTCCCCGCTCAGAAGGAGGGGACCCAGACGAACGTTGCCGGGCGCCACGGCTTCGCTCGGAGGGCAAGCCTTGCGAATGGAAGCGGATCGCGCGAGCCGGGGTTCAGGCCAGACTGGATTCCCTGATGCGCGGGAATGACAACACTGCGCGGGATTTCGCTTCGCCGATGCGTTCCTCTATCATCCAGCAATGAGCGACAATCGCGCCACCCCTTCCAACCTCGTGCTTGCATCTGCCATCACTGCATTTCTCGCGCACAAACACATGGCTGAGCGCGGGATCGCGCAGCTGGATGACCAGCAACTCCGGCAGCCGCTCGATCCTGAAACCAACTCGATCGCAATCAACATCAAACACATCGCGGGCAATCTCACCTCCCGCTGGACCGACTTTCTCACAAGCGATGGCGAGAAGCCCTGGCGGGATCGCGACAGTGAGTTTGTTGATACCTTCAAAGACCGCGAAGCAATGCTCACATGCTGGAATGCTGGATGGGACGTGCTCCTGGGCGCGTTGGGCAGTATTGATGATGCAGACCTCGATCGAACAATCATGATCCGCGGCGAGGCCCACAGCGTCGCGCTGGCGCTCACGCGCTCGCTTGCTCACACAGCATATCACGTCGGCCAGATTGTGCTCATCGCGCGCATTCACGCAGGTGATCACTGGACCACGCTCTCAATCCCGCGCGGCCAATCCGAGGCTTACAACCAGAAACATTGGGGACCGGGCGGGAAGCAATAGCTCTGGACGCCAAGGGTCGATGAAGCGACGCGGTCGCCGTTCTTTTGTTTTCCGATATCATTGCTGCGATGTCCTCCCCACTTTCTGATGTTGATCGCTTTGCACGGCTGCTGCATGGCCGTCACGCTGCGGTTTTGATTCAGACGTCGGAGGAACAGCACGCTGCTGGAATCGTGCGCGAGGCAGCCTCGCGCCTGCGACGCCGCATCATGCAGTGGACCGCTGTCAAAGGCGCGTATGAAGGCTTTGCAGTGACCAGCGCCCGCAAGGACAGTGAACATCCCGCGGCTGCGCTGTACCACTTCGCGCAGGAAGCTCGACGGGAAACAGTCGCGATCATCTTCGATCTGGCTGGGCATGCGCAACAGGACGCACGCACACTCCGCGCCTGGCGTGAGCTGGTCCAGCGCATGCAACAGGAAGGCGGGACGGTGGTTCTCATCGAACATGCTGAGAGCATCCCCTCCATCATCCGTGAAGAGGCGACGCTCTTTGACATTTCCCTGCCCGAAGCAGATGAGATTCAGAACATCGCGCGCAGTACCCTGCGCAGCATGAAGCGCGATCATCCCGATGTTGAAGTCGCGATCACGCGCAGCGACTTTGATCTCATCGTGAAGAACCTCGCTGGCCTCAGCCGCAGGCAGTGTGAACAGATCATCCGCGACACTGTCATCATCGATCACACGTTCGATCGCGATGATCTCAATCATGTGCTTGCAGAAAAGCGCAAGCTGCTGCATGAAGGCGGCCTGCTTGAATATGTCGAATCGCCCGCATCGCTGGACGACATTGGTGGGCTCGTGCATCTCAAAAAGTGGCTGGCTGCCCGCAGCAGGTCGTTCGATGACAAGGCAGCGTCCTTCGGCCTGACACCGCCCCGGGGCGTGCTGATGCTGGGCGTGCAGGGCGCGGGCAAGAGCCTGTGCGCCAAGGCGATCGCAACGGGCTGGAAGCGGCCGCTGTTACGCATGGACCCGGGCGCACTCTACGATCGCTATGTCGGCGAATCAGAGCGGCGGCTGCGCGAGTGTCTGCGGCAGGCTGAACTCATGGCACCCATCGTTCTCTGGATCGATGAAATCGAAAAGGGCTTTGCATCGGCTGCGAGTCAGTCAACCGATGGCGGACTTTCACAACGGATGTTCGGAACGCTGTTGACATGGATGCAGGAACACACCGCACCGGTGTTTCTGGTCGCAACTGCCAACAACATCGATGCCCTTCCACCTGAGCTGCTGCGCAAGGGCCGCTTCGATGCGGTGTTCTTTGTTGATCTTCCCGATGCTGAAGTGCGCAAGCAGATCTTTGCGATTCACTTGCGCAAGCGCGATCGTGATGTGAATGCAATCGATCTCGATCAGCTGGCTCAGGCGTCCAGTGGCTACAGCGGCGCGGAGATCGAGCAAAGCGTGCTCTCTGCCATGCATGATTCATTTGCATCAGGCGGGCCGCTGGACACCGCGATGATCTGTGCTGCTCTGGAACATTCGCCACCCCTGAGCGTGACGATGCGCGAGAAACTGGCGATCCTTCCGCAGTGGGCGGTTGGGCGCTGCACACCCGCGGGATGAAAAGACGCGTTACACTGTCCGGGCCAAGGCCCAGATTTGCTGTTGCATCCGGGGTGTGATGCCATCAAACTCCAGACCGGATTCGAACTCGCGCCTGCCATGCTGTTTGCGCCAGACCACTCGTGCGTTGACTGCGACGATGTTGTCGGGTTCGCCGAACTCAAGCGCGACGACATCGGGCAACTCGCGGCGAGTGAGCAGCCGCATACCACTCGCGGAAAAATCAAGGACGCGCCCAAGATTGCAGGCAATGGTGCGCGAGGCTTTGAATCGTCCGAAGCGGCGCTGCTCAACCGCGTTCTTTGCAGCAGCAACCGTTGATCGAATGCTGCGATCAATGATTTGAACCGTGTTGGCCAAGTACGAGTTGATAGCCATAGACTCTCTATCGGCGCCCGGGCGTACTCGATTTCGTGAACACCGCCGGAGTGAGTGATAACCCGCCCGAATGTTCCAACGGGGAAAGTCAGGGAAGCCATGCAGGCGCGAGAATGATGACATTGGCCGCCAGCCAGGGGGCTGCTTCGAGGCCGGCAAGATCATGCTTCACCGCTTTGGTGCGGGCATCATCTCGGGCCCAGCCCCGTTCAGCAAACAACTGCAGCCAATCTGCTTGCGGCCGAAGGTTGATGTGGCCATGTCCGAGTTGGCCGGGCGGAGCTGCGGAAAAGTAAATCCATCGCTCAGCCAGGCGCGTGACCACCTCCACCAGTTCACCACTGCGCCCCGGGCGAATGTGCTCAGCCATCTCGACGCAAGTGACAAGGTCCCACCTGCCTGCCGCTTCTGCAAAGTCAGCTGCCTGGACGAAAGGGCGCAGGGCAGGCGGAATCACATCCAGCACATCGGGTGAAAGATCGATCCCGCCGACACGAATCCCAGCATCAAGAAACACCTCCAACTTGAAGCCGTTGGCACAGCCGACATCGAAGGCGCTTTGAAAGTCGCGATGTTGCATGAGACTGCGCGCGACGATTGCATAGGTGTCGCGCAAGCGCTCGCGGCGTCGCAAGGTGCGTGCATTGAACGCGCCGGAACGGCCAACTGATCTGGCCAGATCCATCCACTGCAATATGGTGTGCGTCACTGCGATAACATCGTTCCGACTACATGTGAGTGGCAATCAACATCCGTAAGGCCGCGATTGTATTGCACAAGCTCGCAGCCGGGCTCAGCCTGTGGTGACCGGGCTCTCGGGGCATGCCAAAAGGAAAAAGCGCGCGGCGTTGATGCCGCGCGCGTCTTGAGTTTACAGGATGTGTGTTGCGAACACTCGCGCCGTTAGAACAGGAAGGGATTGAACCCGCGGCCGCCTGATGTCTTCACATGGATGGCTTCAAACGCTTCATCGATGCGTGTACCCAGAGCAAAGAGGTGAGCCTGGGTGTAGGCATCAATCTGACCTTCGCCAGCCTTCTCAAGAATGCCATCAATCTTCTTGCGCAGGGTTCGCAGGTGCATGGATGCAAGATTCTCAATCGGGCGGGGCAGACCACCTTCGTCCAGCGCCAGCGGAATGAGGCGATCGACCAACTCAGCCTGCAGGTTTCTGCGAAGACTGGAAATCATCGGCTGACGATTGGTAAATGTCTCGCCATCCAGTTCCGTTCCCAGTTCAGTGAAGACTGCATCAACCACGCTGCCCAGCACTTCGGGAAGTGTGAGGGCATCCTGCTCTGCGGGAATGCGAAACTCATTGTCATACACGCGCTTGAGTGTGGAAGGATTCATCACCATGGTCATGGCTGATGCCTGCATTGCCTCGATGCGATCGTGCACGGGCCACGTTGCATCTTGAAAGGCGCCGATGGCTTCGCCATCCAGCCACTTCTGCACCGTGAGGTGTTTGAGCAACTCAGGTGTGAGGCCGAACGCTTCGTCATTGAACATGTTGTTGATGATGAACGCAAGCGCTGCCCGCTGCTTTGCAGGATCGACCACTTCAATGGGTGCACGTCCGTTAGGATCGCCTTTGTGATCGCGGTAGACATGTGCGCCGCCGATCCAGTTGGACATCATGCTCACAGCGCCCATCTGTTCGTTGAGCGTGATCTGATAGCCCTGCCGCGCTTTGGCCCAACTGTCACCTTCGGGCACAAACTTGTCGAGCAGATGCTCGCGGTAATGCTTCACCAGCCGCATCTGATTGTTGGCATAATCAAGCGGGTCGGCCGCAAAGTCGTATCGCCGCGCCAGCGGATCGGGACCGCTGGTGTCTTCATCAGTTGCGTACTGCAGTTCGGGTTCCGCTACTCGGGCAAGGGCCTTCTTGGGATCATCAAACGTGTAACCGTACTCGATCGCCCAAAGGTCGTATGGCCCGACGCCGATCATTGCGTAGTCGCCCTGCACTTCGCCAGCTTCGAACTCGATGTTGGCTGGGAGGTAATCCATGACGGTTGTCGCCATGGGCCGTTTGCCTTTGAACTCAGCCGAGTTAATCTCAGCCAGTGTGTATGCAGAAGAACCCTTGAAGTTGTGGCGCAGACCGAGGGTGTGCCCCACTTCATGACAGACCAGATCAGCCAGCATGGGGCCGATGAACCAGTCGGGAATGCCATCGATGAGATCCGCTTGGGGGGTTTCGTCTTTCGGAGCCTCGCCATCCCCCGCTTCTGCATCATCCTCATCCGCATCATCATCATCAGCGTCCTGCACTGTCAGCATCTGATTGATGCCCATGTGCATACGCATGAGTGACATGCCCATCGACTTGGCTCGACCAGCCATGCACAGGCCGTTCACCTGACTGACGCGTCCGATGAGGCCGTCATACTCGTCGTCACCGAGAATACTGGGATCGACCATGGCTGCGGGATGGCCGCCATAGCGCTGCACGCCACGAGATGCCCGCTCAGCAAGCAGATAATCGCGCTGCGCGGGTTCAGCCAGAAGAATGCGGGGGTCCCATTGCGGGTTGCGTTCGAGCCAGGCCAGCGTCTCTGGCGTGAACCCTTCCGTGGCAAGGTCAGGCAGAAGATCGTTGAACTGATAGTTGAAGTACCGGATCCAGCCGTCGGTCAGCACAATATCTGCATCGAGAATCTGGCCGGTGAGCGGGTGCACGCGGCTGGGGCCGATGGCTGTTCCGATATCGTTGCTCAGCCAGCGGACGAAGTTGTAGCGCACATCTTCAGGGTCCTTGTCCATATGCGCGCCTGTGGATGCGTCCTGCAGATGCACCTCGATGGCGTTGGTGATGCCGATCTGCTCGAATGCCTTGTTCCAATACAGCACACCCTCGCGCACCCAGCGGCGGTAGCGCACGGGAACAGTGTGTTCGACGTAGAACACAATGGGTTCCTTGGGCGGGCTCAGTCGCAGTTTGGGGTCTGCCTTCTCGAGCTTCCATCGTGTGATGTAGCGGATCCACTTTTCGTCGTCCTGAAACTTGCCGAGGTCGCGATAGGTTGTGGTGAAGTAGCCAACACGTTCATCAGCAGCGCGCGGCGCATAGCCGGTCGAGTTGGGAATGTTGCTGATTGAGTAGTGAAAACCCTTCATCACGCCGCGCACGGGAAGTTCGATTTCGATCTCGATGTTCTGCGGGAACGCCTTGGCTTCGGTGATGGTTGAAAGGGCGGCGTTGGCACCTGAACCGTTGGGCCCGAAGAACGTTCCGATGTTGCCAAGCAGAAGGCTGTCCATATCGATAACAGGTCCGCCGTTTGGACCCATGCACACGATGGGCACATCGAGAAGGACGGTGTCGGTGAAGTGACGCTCGACAGAACTGCGCGATTCCTGGTCGCCGGTCGAGCGGGTTCCGATCTGGGGCTCGATGAGCGCGAGGCGTTTGTCGAATCGCTTCCAATACACATAGCGATCGTTGGGATACTGCAGGCCCGCCCACATGTCGCCACTGGCAACGGTCATCGCAAAGAAGTGCCGTTGCGATGTAAAGTTGCGGGGCAACTCAGCCAAGATGTCATTGGTCTGCGGATTGAGGTACAGCGTGTACAGCGACGCTTCGCCATCTGCTGTCGAGACGACTTTGGTGAATCCCTCCGAGACCTTGGCAAAGGGCGGGAACGGATCCTCCGCTGCGACCGTCCCAATCCCCAGGGCTGTCGCCCCCGAGAGTGGCAAGAGCAGACTTCCAGCCAGTATCGAACCAAACAATGTGCGCATCATGATCGCGTTCCTTCTCTTGAGAATGGGATTCACCGGGCTTGCTCCATCGACCAACCGCAGGCAGAATCTCCATGCAGTCGCCACCCACACACGCTCTATCATTCTCGGACCATAGCGAATTGTCCACATACCAGCCACAATTCCGCAAACCCATGATCGCGGCCCATTTAGCGGTGCAGCGGTTATTATCACGCTCAAGCGGGGTTTTCAACGAATCGCCAACATGAAATGGTCAGGGACGGGAAGACGCTGACTGACGTGCGCGCTCTTCTGCAAACCACCAAAAAAACGCGCAGCATCAACTCACGTGCGAGCGGAACTCCACCGGCCGACGTTCCAGTGCGCTGGTTCGCTCTGCCTCCACCAGTCGCACAGCCAGGGCACCATCCAGCATGCTCACGCGCTGCTCGCTGCCATTCTTCCTGGCAATGCAATCGAGAAACGATGCAATCTCTGGTTGATAACCAGTCCCGGTCGGCAGATGCTCCCACTCGCTGGCGTTTTCTGCTGTCGACACGCGCAGCTCAGGCGTGCCTGCAAGGTTGAATGCTGCAGTTGCGCGTTCGAAGTTCACCAGATAGCGCATCGTGAATGCGAAGCCGGGCTTCATGCACCACGAACCTTCTGCAGCAACAATCGGCGGTCCATCTGCAAACTGATATCGCGTCACAATGTGATCGATGCCTGATGTCGTTTCGCTGTAGCCTGTTGACTCAACCTGATCAGGATCGCCAAAGCAGTAACGCACGAAATCAGCATCGTGAATGTGCAGATCAAGAATGGCTGCGCCAGACTCATCGGCATTGGCGTAAAACGCGGCCCAGCGTGGCATGCTGCCGATGCGGGTAAATGTGGCTGATCGCACCGCCCCGAATCGACCATCATGAATCGCCTCATGCAGCCAATGCCAGGCTGGCCAGAAACGCATGCACATCGCTGGCATCGCAACAAGATGCGGATGCTCATCGGCAACATGCACAGTCTGCATCGCAAGTTCGCTCGACAGGGCAAGTGGCTTTTCCACCAGAACATGTTTACCCGCGCGAAGTGCATCAATCGCAAGCGGAACATGCAACGCCGTTGGCGAACAGATTGAAACTGCATCGATCGAGTCATCCGCCAGCAGCGCTGCATGTGAGTCGTAGCGATGGATGGCACTGAGCTGGTCCGGGGTCAGGCCAGCATCATCAGCAAGATTGCCACGCTCGGCGGATGCGTCGAGCACGTTGGGATTCGGGTCCGCAATGGCAGTGACGACAGCCCGCGGGTCTGCTGTGTAGCAGCGCAGGTGCACCCGCCCCATGAATCCTAATCCGATCAATCCGATGCGAATCAAATCGTCCTTCCTCCCAAATGTGGTTTTCCCCGAGTGTTTCTCCGAACCTCAGCCGCGACACATCTTGAAGAGCAGATCGCGAGCCTTGGCAATGTCCGCAATGCGATCCTCGCCTGCTTCGCGTTCGATGATGAGATCGACATTCAGCCAGTGTAGTAGTTTCCGGCAGAAGTCGCGACAGGACCATCGATCCCATTGGAAGGGGCTGAAAGGCACCCGGAACCGGGGTAGTCGCGTTATCGTTCGAGATCGACTGGCGTACGGATCGATCCCCGCACATCTCCGCGAGCGCTATCCATGCGGCGGGCCAGTTCCGCCAAGGCAGCGCGAGCGGGAGCAAGCGGCTCTTCCTCCCAGCCAGCATCGGTCTGACGGGCTGTGATTCGGGTCTCGCGCAGGGTCGCAGCCTCTTCTTCTGCAAGAACATTGAGGGAGATCATGGCGGTGGTGAATCGCTCGAGTTCCTTCTCATCCGAAAGCACGAGATACTCGAATACAAGCTCGGATGGCGCAGCCTGCTTGAGCCACTCATCGAATGCTGCCACCCCGCGCTGCCACTCTGCCGGCGTGGCAACCGCCTGCCTCCGCTTGAGAAACACCTGACCTCGGATTCGGGCAACAACACCTGTGTACCCGAACGGATCTCGTGCATTCAGGATCTGAAGCCCTTGCTTCTTTTGCTCCGACTCGTCCGGCGCTACGTCGCCCGCGCGAACCACATCCGCTTCAGTATCCGTTGCGCTGTCGGGATCGGTATTGCTCTCTGCGTTTGTCTGCATGTCGCTCAGTGATTCAGCAGCAGCCGCAGCCGAGTTGTATATTTGTTGCGCTGCAACCGAAAGTGCCAGACAATCCTCATCTGCAAGGTGCGCGCACATGGCTGCGAGCGCTGCGATGATTTTCTGCACTTGTTCCAAGTCGCCAGCCGCAATCCCTTGATTAAGGGCCAGCGTCGCGATGTCAACGATCTGCTGCAGACGGGTGCTGAACTCGGGCGCGATGATGGAATCCATGGCACCGGCTGTTCCAAAGTCACAGTGCTCAATCGCCGCAGCCTCGTGAAGGCACTCAAGCACAAACCCGCGCACTTCCAGCAGCTTCTCCGCCCGCGCGCGATGCTCGGCGTCGATTGATCCCTGTGCTTCGGGTGCTTCGGCGGCTATTCCATCGAGTTCCCTGACGGAATCCGTCGCGCGTAGATACCAGGTTGCTGCATTGCTGCGAGACTGCGCTGGCTCGGCAGCCACTTCCCGGAGCGTTGTCACCATAGACTCGATTGCGCTTGATGACTCCTCGATCGCGAGGATGCTGCGCTCGAACCCAAGCGGGAATGCGTTCGGATTCGTGCACAGTTCAGCCAGCCTGCCGAACTCACCGTCGCGGGCGGCCTGTTCGAGCTCGCGCGGCGACCACTCTTCCCCTGCCAGCACACGTTCGATGCCATCGGCGAACGCTGAGAGGAAACGATCGAAACTCGCGACATCCGCTTCGTAGCCGCCCTGGTCAAGCTGCGCAAGTTCAGTCATTGCATCAATGTTGTAGAGAGGCATCATGGCGCGCCCTTCTTCGGACATCAACTGCTCGTTGACCCACGCCAGCCCTCGCTCAAACTCGAGAAACAATGAGTCCGCAACGCGAAATGGATCGTCCGGAGAGTCAACCTGCAGGCGTTGCGCCAACCGGCTCGCCCAGACCGGTGTGACTGCACCTTCAGCAAGGGCTGAGTCGATCAGACGCCGCGATCCGCGACCGACAGCCGTCGCGCTTGCAGCATACGAACTTCGACCAATTGAGGCGAGGTCATGTGCGATTGCGTCCAGAGCAATTGCGTCGTGCAACGACCGCTCGAAATCACCCGATTGCTGCGCCGCCAGGGCTCGGACAAGCAGTATCTCGGCTGCGGTATCGATTTCGTAGAGATGCGGATTTGCGCCTCCCATGATGGTCGCGTATGGGAACCCGAAATCAGGAATTTCCCGGCGCAGCGCTGCTGCTCGCAATTGCGCCAGATGCGGCTCCGCAGCGGCGAGCAGCGCTCTGATCTCCGAACTCATTGGTTGTGATGGATCATTCAGGAATGAAGTGACAGCGCCCGGATACTGCCAATTCAGTTCAACGAGTGCCTTGCCAGCCTCGACGTACGTCCTTGCTGAACGATTCTCGCGGTTCGTATCAGCGCCCTGCGCTACGGCTTGACCAGCAACGGCCAACGCGAGCATCATGCACCCGAGCAGAGCGACGGCGCGATGCCTGCCACGTGGAGACCTGTCTTCTGATCCACCCTCCGCACCCACCGCAAAGCGGAAAACCAGCAGTATCCAAGCCAGCCCTGCCAGGGCACTGACGCGAGCGACGGCCCACCCCGTCACGGTTGCATCGGTGAACGGACCCATGCAGCCGCACGCCACATCGTCAATACCCCGCGCCACGATACTCAGTTGTGCCAAACTGAAGATTGTCAGGAGCGTCGAGACCATAGCATGGGCAGCGAAGAGTGCTAACCTGGCCATCAGGCAGACTCCAACCCCTAACTCAATGAATGGGAGGATCGCTGCCACCAAAGGAGACTCGATCTGACCGGAACGGATCAATTGAATCTACCACCCGCCTCGCATGTGGGCAAGTAAAATCGCTCGTTTTTTAGTGGTATCGCTTCCCCAGCGAGGGGCCAGTTGCGACTGCGAGAATTGCTGAGCCACCTCTTCCTTAGCGTTTCAGCCGCGACACATCTTGAAGAGCAGATCGCGAGCCTTCGCAATGTCCGCAATGCGATCCTCGCCTGCTTCGCGTTCGATCATGAGATCAACTTTGGGAAGCAGCTGCTGCAGGACGCCGCAGAACGCGCTCCAGCCGACAGCCCCATCACCAACGGGGACTTCGCGTCCCCATTCGCCAAGCGTCTCGGCGGGCAAGGCATCTTTGACATGCACCTGTTTGACGAATGGTGCCAGCGTGCGAAACCCCTCGGTGGGATCACCCATGCCATAAAGAATCATGTTGGCTGGGTCGAAGTTCACGCCCAGGCTGCTGCGATCGAGTGAGGAGAGCAGAAGCAACAATGAATCAGCATGTTCCTGCCCGGTTTCGAGCGCGAGTTCGACGCCATGCTCTTCGAACACATCGCAGATCGCGCTCAGCCGTTCCTGCATGATCTCGATGCTGGGGTCGTCAGGCTCTTCGGGGATGAACCCAGCATGACACGTCACCAGGTGAATCTGCAGTTGCTTTGCAAGGGCTGCAGCGCGAGTTGCACGATCGAGATTCGCGTCCCATCGTTCATCCGGTGCAACGCCGCCCGTCGCGCGAATGCTCTCGAGTGTCGAATAGTCTTCGCCGGGAAAGGCCAGCATCCCGGACGCAATGCGAACTTTGGCATCCGTCAGGATTGCCGGTGCTTCCAACCAACCGGGCGCTTCATCAAGCAGCGGTCCCAGGTCTAACTGGACAGTGCTGATTCCCAAGAGATCAAGCGATGCGACGAGGTCCGTGGGCGACTCCGGCCTCAGGCTCCAGCTGCACACGCCAATACGAGATGGAATGGTTGCGTCACTCACGCACCAAGTGTAGCGGCATGGCAGACCGGCTGCAGCCGCGCGGACTCATCACGGCGGGTTGGGGGTGACGCCCAATCTCGCACGGTGGCCGCGCGACGACATCTCATCATTCTCCCAACGTGAAATCCCATTCAGGGCAGGAACACGATGAGAATGCTTGCGTATCACCGTAGGAGGGAAGCCCCGATCCTGCCGATAACTGCAGTGGCAGATGCCCGGCTGGAAGCGCCCGCGCACTTCGAATATCATGAACGATTGAACGATGGCACAGATTGACACGACTATTCCCGATGCTGCCACGCCACAACAGGGTTCGCTGCGCGGCTGGGATCAGCCGGTGCGCAAGCCCAGCCTGGCCCAGCGCATCGAAGCATACATCAGTCGCCTGAGTACCAAGAATAACTTCTGGCACAAAGTCTGTTCGCTGATCTGGCTGCCATATGCGTTCAGCTCGGGCATCCGCATGAAGCGCCTTGATCCCAAGAGCTTCCGCGCTGTGCTTCCGTTCAAGCGCTTCAACCGCAACTGGTACAACGCGATGGCTGGCGCGGCACTGCTGGGCAACTCGGAAGTTGCAGCGGGCATGTACCTCTTTGCTGAAGTTGGCAGCGACTATATCGTCGTCTGCAAGGAGATGACGTATCGCTTCCTGCGCCCGTGCATGGGGCCGGCTGTGTACACGGTCGTCGATGCTGAAGACCTCAGCGAGAAGCTTGCAGGCGGCGAAGAGTTCAACATCAATCTTGCCCTTGAGATTCGCCAGCAACTCAGGAAGAAAGGCAAGGAGATTCGCGTGGGCGACTGCCGCATCACCTTCCACTGCACGCCCAAGGCCAATCACCGCGACCGCTCCGATCGCAAGCGTTCGCGCAAACAGGCTGACAAGAAGAAGTAAGCAGCCGCCCGATGCAGACCACCATCTGGGGCATCTTCTGTGCATGCAGCTGGACCTGGTGCATCGGCATGTACATGCCCATCATCATGATCAATCGCCTGGGCTGGCTGGGGTTCGCAGCATTTGCAATTCCCAACGTCATCGGCTGCGCTGCCTTCGGCTACCGCATGAGAAACAGCAACACCAGTCGGGCCATGCTTTCAGTGCCCGCCCATCGCCGTGTCGCGATTGCATTTTCAATCATCACTATTGCGTTTCATCTTTTCTTTCTGTCATTTCTTGCTCACCATGTGCTGCGCAGTCTGCACATCAACGCGTTCGATGTCGAAGCCGATCTGCGCGGTGCTGCATCCATTGCCATTCCCATTGTCATGTTTGCGATGTGCCTGGGCTTGAGTTTTCTGGGGAATCGGACCTGGTTGATTCTGTCTGTGCTCACCTACGCGCTCTCGATCACGACGCTCATCATTCTGTTCAATCGCAACGGAACTGACTTCCTGACATTCGATCTCGCATCGCTGACGGGCGGCGCGCCGATCGATCTCATCTGGGTGCTGCCAGCGCTGTGTTTCGGCTTTCTGCTGTGTCCGTATCTTGATCTGACGTTTCATCGCGCGCTGGCTGAGTCGCCCAGCCGCCACGCGTTTCTCATTTTCAGCCTTGCGTTTACGGTGATGCTGATCCTGACGGTGGTAATGTGGCTGAGTGATACGTCGTTGGCGCTGCTTGCGGTGGTTCACATTGCAGCCCAGTCTGTGTTCACGATGGGTGCTCACATGCGCGAAGTGCGCGAACGGTTTGATGATGATGATGACACCGCCACGAGCGCGATGTCGCGCGAGATTGTGCTGTTCCTGCCATTACTTGCGATAGCGATCCTGCCTTTGATGAATGTCGCGGGGCATGCGTCATCAGGCGAAGCAGAGGACATGTATCTCCGCTGGTTTGTCTTTTATGGGCTGGTCTTTCCGGGATACGTGCTGCTCTTCCTCAGGAAGGACAGCATGGGCAACTGGTCACGGCCGCGCCCGAACATGCTGATCGCAGCAGCAGGTGTGATGATTGCTCTCATGCCGTGTTATGAGTTTGCGTTCCTGCATCAGCGGCGAATGTGGCTCCTGGCCATTCCCATGGCGCTCGCTGCGCTTTTTGCAATATTCGGGAGGCGGAACGCGAAACTCGCCACCTGATCATCTCGCGGACGCTGCAGATTCTGCTGTATCATGCTCGCATGAACAGTCTTCCATATTTCGCACCATATTTCGCAGCATCTCTCGCAGTTCTCATTGCTGCCAGCGCTCACGCATGGCCACCAGAGTTGCAGCAGACTGCATCTCAGGATGCGTCCGAGTCCCCATCATCATTAACAACATCATCGCGCGTGCGATTCATTACCTCGCGCACATCTCCTGTTGAACTCGCACTGCCACACGAAGAAGATTCGTTCACCTTCATCGTCTTTGGCGATCGCACCGGCGGACCAGCTGAAGGCATCGAGATTCTGAAACAGGCTGTCGCAGATGCCAATGTCATCGAAGCTGATCTGGTCATGACCGTCGGCGATCTTGTGGAAGGTTACAACGACACCCCTCAGTGGATGACGCAGATGCGCGAGTTCAAAGGTGCGATGGACGCGCTCACCATGCCCTGGTTCCCCGTCGCTGGCAACCACGACATCTACTGGCGGGGCGAGGGCGAACGTCCGAGTGGCGAGCATGAGCACAACTTCGAAACTCATTTCGGCCCGCTGTGGTATGCCTTCGAACATAAGAACAGCTGGTTCATTGCCCTCTTTTCAGATGAAGGTGATCCTGAAACCGGACGCAAGTCGTTCGAGCGACCCGAGTCGCAGCGCATGAGCGCCGCCCAGTTTCAATGGCTGCGCGAAACACTCGGGCGCGCCCGCGAAGCCGAACACATCTTCATCTTCCTGCATCATCCCCGCTGGCTGGAAGGTGGGTATGGCGACGACTGGAAACGTGTGCACGCATTGCTGGCTGAGGCTGGCAACGTCACAGCCGTCTTTGCAGGTCACATTCACAACATGCGCTATGACGGCCCGCGCGATGGCATCGAATATATCGCACTTGCAACCGTGGGCGGCGCCCAGCCGGGCTATTCAGCTCAGGCAGGCTACCTGCACCAGTTGCACCTGATCACGGTGCGCCACGATCACATCGCGTTGGCAGCGCTGCCAGTCGGCGAGGTGATGGATGTGCGGGCCATTACCGGCAAAGTCAGCGATGAAGCCAGACAACTCGCTCAATCGCCCTTGTCTATTCGCGAGCGATTCGAACTTGGCATGCACGGCTCGGGCGCTGGCGAAGTTGTGTTTGAACTGAACAATCCCACATCTGCGCCGATTGAAGTTGCAGCCTGGATTGCCAGTGATGACAGCCGGTGGCGAAGTGTGCCTGATCATCTGCATCTCCGCATGCAGCCGGGCGAATCGCAGGAAGTCCGCTTCGCAGTGACGAGGCGTGCTGCGCCGCTGGATGACACATTTCGCGCAGTTGAGCTGTGTGTTGACGTCGACTACATTGCCTCAGGCAGGCGATTTGCAATGCGGCGGCGGCAGATGCCGATCCCCCTGCGGGTCAAGCTCAATTCCCCCGCTGTTGTGCATGAAGGTGAATCAGAGCGCGTACTCGCGGTGGATGGCGACGACTGTCTTCGTATCGAAGCGGACTCGCTCAGTGAGTTGCCCGATGGCCCGCTCACACTTGAATGCTGGTTCAACGCGACCGAGTTTTCGTCACGCATGGGGCTGATCAACAAAACCGAGAGCTCCGAGTTTGGATTCTTCCTCAACAGAGGTATCGCAGAGTTCGACATTTTGCTGGGCGATCGCTACGTGACCCTCAAAGCGGCTGAGAACGCGATCACGACCGGCAAATGGCATCACATCGCGGGCGTGTACGATGGCGAGGAAGTGCGGCTGTACATCGATGGCCGCAACGTGCAAACAACCCAACGAGCCGCAGCACGACGGCAGAATCAACTGCCGCTTTACATCGGCGCTGATGTTGACCAGAATGGCCGCCCCGTTTCATACTTCAACGGCAGGATTGACAGCGTGAGGCTTTCGAGCACCGCCCGGTATCACGACGATTTCATTCCCGAACGCCGCATGCACGCAGACGCAGCGACGGAACTGCTCTTCAACATGGATGAGGTCATCAGCATGTTTCTGTACGACGAGTCGCCCCACAGCCGTCACGCTGTGATGGTCGGACAACCGCGTGTGGTGAACGAGAATTAGAACTCCAAGATCTGGATGCGCAGGTTGCAATCAGCGCGACAGAGCCGCAGCGGTTCATCGGATCATAATCTCACCGTCTGCGTTGGTTATTCTTCATCCTGCATGTCACTGAGCGAGCGAGCACCGTGGGGCGGTTCCATCTCTCCTGACTTGAGGCGACGGAAGTAGTTGTGATAGGTCCTCATGGCCACGCTGCCGAAGATGAGCATAATGGGAATATTGGCCCACAACATTACACCGGTGCCAAGCGCGGTGAGGTTGTCGAGTTCCTTATCTGTAGTGATGAAGCCAGCCGCTGCGACGACGATGAGCAGACAATAAATCACTTTGTAAGGCAGGACCGACTTCTCTCCCATGAGGAAGACCATTCCCTGTTCGCCGTAATAACTCCAGGAGATCATGGTGGAGATTGCAAAGAGCCAGGCTGCGAATGTGACGAGGTATTTGCCCAGACCCGGAATCGACCGGTCAAATGCGTGGCCAGTCAGAGAAGGACCGGGGTAATCCACATAGAGTTCGCGTGAGGTGATGGTTGGGGCAACACTCGATCCAAAGTCTGTATCCCATGCGATTGAAGGCGAGGTATCGAGCATCTTCACCTCGCCATGCATGCGATGAAGCGTGAGGCCAGTGTTGTCATCGGTTCCCGCGTTGACGATGATGAAGACATCCTCGCCGCCACGCCACGGTCCCGCAATAGCTGCTGCATCGGCATTGCGTTGGGATGGCGCAGACGATGTCACGGTCCAGAGCGGATCGTCGGACTTGTTCGTGTCCTGCGTGCCGTCGCCGTCTGCATCAACTGCCTGTACTGCGAGAGCGGATGCATCCACAAATGTTGCCTCCGGCCCGCGAATGTGTGCACCGGTGCAGAGAATCACGAGTGCTGTCATGGTGCAGACAACGAGCGTGTCGATGAATGGCTCGAGTCCTGCAACAACAGCCTCGCGGATGGGTTCATCCGTCTTGGCTGCTGAGTGTGCGATCGGTGAGGAGCCTTGTCCGGATTCGCTGGAGAAGAGTGCCCGCTTCATGCCCCAGAGGAGTGCGTATCCCGCTGTTCCGCCGAGGAACGCGCCTTGGGCTTCTGTCGGACTGAACGCCTGGACAACGATGAGCTTGAGCATTTCAGGGATGATGCCAATATTCATCACCAGCACGATGCCCGCAGCGAGGAGATACAACACGCACATGAAGGGAACGATGCGTCCTGCCACGGCTCCGATGCGCTTGATGCCGCCGATGATGACGGCTCCGACCAACACAGCCAGCAGGATGCCGCAGACGATCGAGGGCACCTGGAAATAGTTTTCGGTGATTTCGCCAACACTCCATGCCTGGAACATGTTGCCGCCGGTGATGGTGGAAATGAGGAGCGTGACGACGAAAATCCCGCCGACAATTTTGCCCACACCAGCCATCCCTCGTTCCTTGAACGCCTTGGCGGCGACGTACATTGGACCGCCGTGGGGATTGTCAGGTTGATCGGTGTTGCGATACATCATGGACAGGGCAACTTCGGTGGTCTTGAGCGCCATCCCGAAGATTCCCACCATCCACATCCAGAAGACTGCGCCGGGGCCCCCCAGTGCCACTGCGACGCCGACTCCTGCGATGTTTCCCAGTCCGACGGTTGCAGAAAGTGCTGCGGAGAGTGCCTGGAAGTGGTTGATCGCCCCGGGATCGTTGGGATCATCATATTTGCCGCGCGTGACCGCAACACCGTGCGTCAACGCGCGATATTGACAGAAGCCCGACCACAATGTGAAGAGCACACCGACACCGAGTACGATATATAACACGTAGTTGTGCCAGATCACACCATTGATAACATCGAGGATATTGTTGAATTGTTCCATCGGTGGGGGTTCCCTCGTGAGGGGTTGAGGCTTCTTGTGAGTGTGTCTAGACGTTCAGTCGAAAGAAAGTGAATGTCATGGTGTCGCCTGTGCCGGATACAGCTGCGGGACAATCTCCTGCAGAATACCCGAAGCATGCAGGAAGACAGCGATAATTGCAAGCGGCACGATAAAGCGGAGCAGCAGAAGCCAGACGACATAGATGCCTCCCCATGTCGAACCTTCCTTGATGCCACGCTCACGGGCTGCGCCGCCCACCCGCCAGGAGACGAACAAGGCAACAAGCAACGCGCCGATGGGGAGCAGCCAGTTACTGGCAATGTAATCGAGCAGGTCCAGCCAGTTCATCCCCTCCTTGCCGAAAGTCTCAAGCACGCCATGCGTCGCGTTCTGGACTTTCGCGCCGAAGAGGTCGGTACTGTTGCTGAGGGCTGAGGGAATGCCGATGAGCGTGATTGCTCCGCCAATGAGAAGTGCCGCCACGGGTCGTGACCAGTTCTTTTCATCGATAAAGTACGTGGATGCAACCTCAAGAAGCGAGATGGCGCTGGTGAGGGCTGCAAAGGCAAGCAGCAGGAAAAACAGCGGCGCCAGTATCGCGCCACCTGTCATCGACGAGAACGCAATGGGCATGCCTTGAAAGACAAGGCCGGGCCCAGCTGCGGCATCCAGATTCACAGAAAAAAGCAGCGGAAAGAGAATCAGGCAGGCCATGAGCGCGACCGCGGTATCGAGCACGCTGACAAGCACGGATGCTTTGACAAGGTCATCCTTCCTGTTCATGTAGCTTCCATAGGTGATCATCGCGCCCATGCCAAGCGAGAGTGTGAAAAACGAATGGCCGAGCGCTTCGAGCACGCCAGCCGCTTTCAGCTTGCTGCTGTCAGGCATGAAGATGAAGTCGAACGCCTCGCTGAAGCCGCTCTGTGTCGTCGCGTAAATCAGCAGAATAACGAGAATCAAAAAGAGCAGCGGCATGAGAATCTTCGCAGCCGCTTCGATGCCACCCTTTACACCCATTGCAACAATACCAATGGTGATAGCCATGAAAATGACGTGCCAGAACACGGAGATGGGCACGCTGGTGGCAACGCCGCCAAATGTTGCTGCGATCTCATCTGGCGTCTGTCCGGTGAACCCGTCGGTGATCGAGATGTAGATGTAGTGCAGCGACCATCCTGCAATGACGCTGTAGTAAGAAAGCACGACGAACGCGGTGAGTACACCCAGCCAGCCAGCCAGCATCCAAGGCGTGCGCGGCTTGCCCGACGCTGCTGCGTAGGCGCCCACGGGCGACTTCTGTGTCTCGCGGCCCAGGAACACCTCCGCCATCATGATGGGGATGCCGATGAGAAGGATGCAGGCAAGATAAATGAGGACGAACCATCCCCCGCCATTCTCACCGGTGATATAGGGGAATTTCCAGATATTGCCGAGGCCGATTGCCGATCCCGCAGCTGCGAGAACGAATGCAAGGCGGCTGCTCCATTGTGCTCGTTGAATCATGGCGTGTCCTGATAGCGGGAGCGGGAAAACAGGATGCGAACGTCAGGTGAATAGTGCATCATACCAAATGCATTCGGGGTGTGGGCCGGGTCTGCCGATCCGGGCCATCAAGCCCCGGTCCGGGCGTGACGATACCATACCAGATGGACGCTCAGCCTCTTAAGCTGCGGACGGATATTCAGCGAGTCAGCCTCGGCCGCTTTGCCCTGCCGCTGGGCATCGTCCCTGTCGATCTGCGCGAGCCGGTCCAGGGATACACCGTCACCTACAACCCAGGCGAAAACGAAGAGCCCGACACTTACGCCTTCCACATCGTGGTCTCGCATGAACGCCTGCAGCCACTGCTCCGCGATGCCTTCGGGCTTCTGCCTGAGGAAATCTCACCCATCATCGAAGTCGATTCCTACGACGCCTATCGCACGGTCGACGTCTACATCGGCCGCGAAGATGAACCGATCGAGCGGGAGACCTTCCTCGCGGCCTGGTCGCAGTATGAACCGCTGCTGCTGGAAGATGGCGCCATTGGCGTGGGAGCCAACTCCGATGAACCATTTGTGGAAATCTTTATCGATCAATGGAAGGCCCTCTCCATTCATGTCCCGCTGGAGATGCGGCCGGCGGTGGATGAACTGCTTGCCCGTCATCTCCTCAGCGAAGTGCCCGCAACCTGGCCCCCAGCCGACAGCAAGCTGCGCTACGAAGCCACAATCCGCCCCGTCCTCGAAGCCGACAGCGAGGGGCCGTTGACTGTCGATGATGTGCTCGTCGAGTTGCGCAATCTGTGGAGTATGGAACTCAACATCGATCCGGAAACCAATGTCGATGAAGGTGGCCGCGAACTCGGGCTCACACTCTGGCATGCAGCCATCATCGTGAGTACATCCCGCAGTGACGAAGGCGAGGACGATGATCAAACCGCTCAGGTACTGATTGATGTAGATGAGGATGCTGATGAGGAGTTGCTTGATGAAGGCCCCACAGCAATGCTCTCGGTGTGGGCCTCTGCATCATCGTTGAGCGAACTCGAGGAACTGATCCTCGAAGCCCTCGATGGCAATCCTGACTACGGCTTTCTCGACTGGTACGCTGTCGCGCGCGTGCCCTTCGACAATCGCCCTGCGCAAATGGATGATCTCGACCTCAAAGATCGCACCGCGCGCGTGCATCTGCTCGACATCATGGCCGAAGACGCCGACAGCGAAGCCGATCCACCCGAGGAGCACCCCCCGCCACCTTCCACCACGTTGCGCGAAGAACGCAGCGATGGCGAGAGCGACTGACGCAAAGTTATCGCTACGACGGCCCTCATTCTCACACCCGTTCCAGCCGATACCATCTACATGTCCGAGTGGTTTGACAGACTCCGTCGCGCTCTTTCTGGCGAAACTGATCCAGCTGCGCATGCGCAGCAACTCGTCGCAGAGGCTTACCAGACCCGGGCCAGAATCGAACTCATCGAACTCAGCGCAGTGGGGTCCAGTGGCGTCATGGTTGCATCGATCGAAGCCATCGACTCCAAAGACAGTTTCATCATCAATCAGCCATCGATCGGCGCGCGAACCATTCAGCTGCCGCGCAACATGGAATGCCGCATGACCTTCCGCATCGAAAAGGAACGATGGACCGCGCTGACGCGCTGTCTCAACCGTGCCAGGGTCAATGCAGGCAGCAATGACAGACTCATCTATGGCTACCGATTGGCGATGCCCAGCGAAGTGAATCACAGCTCGCAACAACGCGCCATGTTCCGCATCCGTGTCGGCATCGACCTTGCGCCATCCACCGCGCTTGCGCTCAATCACGAAGATGAAAGCGCAGTTGCCAGCCATATCGAAGCGTTGATTGATGATCTCAGCGTGGGTGGCATGATGGTGCGAACCAACGCGCCCACCAAATCACTGGCGATCGGGCAGCGTGGCACAGCAACCTTCGAGTTGCCCGAACCTGTGGGCAAGATCACCGCCTGCATCGAGATTCGGCATATCCAGCCAGACAGCCGGCTCACGTCGATCGGGATCGAGTTCTGCGAACCAATCGAAGGACTGGGCGAGCTCATTCGCGCGCTGGAACTCAAACGCGCCCGCCGCGCCCGACGCGCATCGTGAGCCGGGAGTCGCCCACATCTGCTACGCTCTTGAACGATGACTGAGGTCGTTCATCATCCCCATCGCCCGACCATTCTCTGCCCGCTCGAGTTCGAACGCGCATCGCTGGCCCGCTCTGGCCTTGATGCGTCGTGCAATCTCATCTGCTGCGGCCTGGGCGGCGAGGGCATCATCAGCTTTGCAGAAAAACATCCCGATCAGCCCGGCCTCATCATCCTTGCGGGACTCGCTGGCAGCCTGCGCCCGTCAAATCACATCGGCGATGCCTTCCTCATTGCAACCGCAATCAGCGAGCGCGGCGGGCGCTTCCACAGCGCCATTCTGCCCCGCGCTGCCTCCAACGAACCACTGTCGCTGCGCAAAGCCAACGTCATGACCGTGACCGAAGTTGTCCGCAGCCGCTCTGCTCGAATCGCTCTCGCCGAGAAAACTGGCAGCGATCTTGTTGATCTTGAATCTGCTCCCTTCGCCCAGGCAGGCACGACACTCGGGTGGCGCTGGGCCATCATTCGTGGCGTGAGTGATGATCTGGACACATCACTTCCTGTTGATGTCAGCAAATGGGTCAACGCCAAAGGCCAAACACATTACGGGCAACTGCTGTTCAGCCTGCTCAAACGACCCTGGACAATCTTCCAATTGCCCAGCCTCCGCAAGCGCAGCCGCGCAGCCATGACCGCCGTCGCCAGCGCAATCGAAACGCTGCTGAATGAGCTTGATGAACAACCTTCCCACAACGTGGATGAACCGCGATGAGTCGCATCCTTATCTATGGCGGCACGTTCGATCCACCGCATCGAGCGCACATCGAACTTGCGCAACGTGCTGCGAAAGCCCGCAACTGTCAGAGCATTGTCTACATTCCTGCAGCCAGCAACCCCTTGAAACAGCATCAGCCAACACCCGGCCATCACCGTGTGGCAATGCTTCATCGCGCCCTCATCAATCGTTCTGATGCAGTCGTTTCGACGATCGAACTCCTTCGCCCGCCACCGTCGTACACCATCGACACATTGCGGGCGCTCCGCGCTCGTCTGCCACGCGAAACCGAACTGCATCTCTTACTTGGCTCAGATGCTGCTGCCACCTTTTATCGCTGGCGCGAACCACACGCGATTCTCGAACTTGCAACGCCAGCTGTACTGCTAAGGAACGAGCATGATCCCGCAACACTTGAACGTCTGATCGCACAAGACGCTGACGATGCAGCCGAAGCCGCCCGATGGCGCAACTGGCTGCTGACGGACCTGCAGCAAATCGACATCAGCGCAACCGAAATCCGCGCGCAGCTGAGAAACGGAGGATCACCCGTAGAGGTCCCGCCTGCTGTCATGAGTTACATCCGCACCCATCAGCTGTTTGAGTAAGCGACATTCAACCGCAGTCACCGACCCCTTCAGCTGTTGATCGACTCAGCGCGTCTGATTGCCTGCCTGAGTTCTTCGTGGCGATCAAAGATCATCTGTACCGGCTCGCCAGGAGACCGAACATGAATGAGTACCGACGCCGATCGTCTGCTGCGCCTACGAAACGCCGCAAACCCAATCGCCGCTTTCCGCCTGAAGTTCTCTCGCCCACCGAGGTGAAGGCCTTGATGGATGCGTGTGGCGAATCACCAGCGGGTCTGCGCAACCGCGCTCTGCTCGCAGTGCTCTATCGTGCTGGTCTGCGAATTGCCGAGGCCCGCTCGCTCCGCGTGATTGATGTAGACCAGGCGCGTGGCGCGATTCGAGTGATGAACGGCAAGGGCGGCAGCTCAAGGACCGTGGGTATGGACAGGACCGGGTTCGAAGTTCTCAGCGCGTTGACTGGGGCAATCTTGCAACGTTCAATCGGGATAAGGATGGCGCAATTGCGCCGAGTGCTGGCAATGAATATTCCATCAGCTACAGCTACGAAAAGAAGGAACCAACCAACGCCAGGCGAACAGTTCGCAGGAAGACCATGACACTGCCCGACACCAGCGTATTGACGAACGTCTACTCATCAGCGGGTGATCTGCATGATGATGAAGCATCACGAGTCACGCGCGTGGCTGAAGGCTCGGGCGGCGGCGCCACGAATCGTGTGCGTTACTGGTACCTCGGAGCCGCTCAGCTTGTCGGCACGGTCTATCAACAACCATCGACGGCTGTAAGATCGAATCTTTTCGATTCCAGCGACGATTACGATGGTCTCGATCGCTTCAACCGCATCGAGAAGTCACGCTGGGTGCAAGGCTCAACTGACCTCTATAATGTAGCGTTGACCTACGACCGCAACTCCAACCCGACGACATTGGATGATTCCGTGCAGACGGGGTTTGACTGGAAGTACACGTATGATGCGCTCGATCGATTGAGTGTTGCGGAAGCGGGCACGCTGGATATCAACGGCAACATTACCAGTCAACAGCGCAATCAGCCGTTCGACCTCGATCAGGCAGGCAACTGGACGCATACCGACCTTGTCACGGGTGGAAGCACCACCGAGTTTGATTGGGACTTTACCCATAACAAGGTCAATGAGATCACCGGCTGGGATAATCAGTCGAATAATGTTGTGCCGACTTATGATGCGGCTGGCAACATGACGGATGACAAGCGCGACTGGAAGTATGAATACGATGCGTGGTATCGGCTGGTGAAGGTTCGCGATCAAAGTAATAACGTGAAGGCCGAGTTCAAATACAACGGCATCAACTACCGCATTGCATCTCGTTACGACGAGACCGCACCCTGGTATTACTTCGCATACGACGATCGCTGGCGACAGGTTGCGATGTTTGAAGACAGTGATACTGATCCAACAGAGCAGTTCTGGTACCAGAACGCGGGAATGTCCGGCTACGGCGGCAGTTCATATATTGATGATGTCATCCTGCGCGATCGGGACACAGATGCAAACGGCACACTCGATGAACGCCGTTACTACCTCCAGAACTGGCATCACGACGTCGTCGCGTTGATGGATACTTCTGGCTCGATATCAGAACGCATCAACTACGACGCCTACGGTTCGCCGATCGGAACCTTCACCAGTATCGCGAACCGTAAGGGGTATGCTGGCTACGAATATGACGCGCATATCTCGACTGGCGGCGCTGCTGGTAGTCACACGTATCACATCCGCCATCGTGTGTATCGAAGTGATCTGGGGGTTTGGACGCGCCGTGATCCCTTAGGATATGCCCAATCCGTTGCGCTCTCTAGCTACACGCGCGGGCGACCCGTGGGCTCTGTTGATGCGTTCGGTTTGCGGGACGAATATGTCGGACCAGATGACCTTTGGCAATGCCAGCAAGATATAGCCAAGTTACAGCGATTTGACGCTGACGTCCTTAATCTTCTTTGGCAGATTGAGCGGGCCTGTCCTGGATCATGCATTAGGTTCGAATGCCGCTTGTGCGACAAAGGTCAGCGCGGGTTTGCACGTCCTACTAAGGGTTGGGGTCCTCGATGTGCCACCATTGAGGTATGTGTGTTCAATCGAATGCAACTGAAGAGCACCTTGTTGCACGAGCTAACCCATGCACTGCAGTTTTGTCGTTGGGGATACTTCGCTAACAATGAATACGAACGGGAGTATTTCTGGAAATGGTTAGAGAGCCCGAAATCACAAGTTTGTGCGGAGATTGAGGCGTATTGTAGCTATGCGTATAAGGCAATGTGTGAAGAGAAGGGATGTAGGGGTACGCGCGAACTAGGGACTTTGATTTGCATCCCAGCGTGCAACTCCGCACAAGACTTGTGGCCCGGTGGCCATGCCGCGTGCGTTCGCTGGTGTGAAGCGAACTGGCAGGACTGTTGGCACGGTTTGTATTCAAGGGGTTACCGATGCGGCGATCAATACGACAACTCCTTTGGGAACGCGATGATTGCGCATGGACGTGAGATATGACCTTGTCTTCCGTTCCTCGGAATGAATTGCATAGGGGTGTTATCGCAATCATTATTGCATCCATTGTTATCACTTATGTCGCTGCCGTTCTGGCCGCAGTTTTTTCGACGTTTTGGAGACACGAGTTACTTCCACGCTCAGTGGTGCGCGCCGAATGGGAACAGGTCTTTGGCACTCTCTCATCGCGGGCGTACAGTGGGATCGTGAAGCAAGGATTGGGCGTGCGGATGACCCGAATTGAGGGGGAAACGACGGGAGTAAGAGGTGAAGTGTACATAATTGAATCAGGTTTCCCTTTCCCCTGCCTCCAAGGCCGAATCATCAGTGCTCAGGGACACGTTCAGAGAGAATGGATGCTCCGGCGACCGGTCGCGGTGTTTGGTCGCGCGTATGATGTGCATGCAGTTGGTGTGCCCCTCAGACCGCGTCTGCTCCCCTTCACACTGAATGTCTCTTGTGTCGGTTTGGCAATTTACGCGTTGTTAGCGCTCCGCCGTCGCTTGCGTATTTCTTCAGCGCTCGCAAATGATGAATGCGAAGTCTGCGGGTACCCACGCTTCGCCCTTAACGATCGAGGCTGTCCCGAATGCGGCTGGAATCGGCCGGAGGGTGAGGGTTCTGATGATTCCTCCAGCGACGTTTTCGGCGCCGATTTGTGACGGGATCATGAAACACAAGCAGCCATCAACCGAACAAGACTGTTAAGGAGCACCCCCCATTATGGCCAATCTGCAACGGACGCGTCTTGATCGAATCAGTTGCGCTGTCTGCGCCCTGATCGCGACAACTGTCTGGACAGTCCTCTTTCCAGTTCATCCAGCCAGCGCTGCCGCTGTTGCTGCTGGCGATGCGTCCGACACCGGCCGTTTCCTGCGGGTGCATGAATCAGAAGGCTCATCCATCATCGCTCTGGAAGTCGCCATTCGCAGGTATACGCCCAGCGATGGCATCGGCCCGGAAGTTGCCCTGGTGGGCGTCGCCCACATTGGCGACGCAGCGCTGTACGACGCCCTGCAGAAATCGCTCGACTCGTTCGACCGCGTCCTGTACGAATCCGTGAAGCCTGCGGGCGCAGCCAGGCCGGGTGGCGACACTGATAGCGAACGCATCGAAAGCACCCGCGCAAGTCTGCACTTCCTTGCTAATGCAGCTGCAACCATAAAGGAACGCACCGGCGAATTACCAGCCGACCTCGACCAGCTCGCTGCATCGATCGCAGAAGTTGATCCGCGAGTTGCGCAGTGGATCGAACTTGCCCGCATCGATGCGTGGGGCGCCGAAGTTGTATACACGCTGAACCCGCAGGGTGATGGTGTGCTCGTCCATTCACTCGGAGCCGATGCGCTTCCCGGCGGCAGCGATGTCAATGCAGATATCCACGCTGAAGAACAATCGCAGGCGCTCGCCCTCAGCAGTGAAGATGGTCTGCAGGCTGAACTCGCAAAAGCGCTCGATCTGGAGTTTCAACTCAACGCGATCGACTACGATCGCGCCAACTGGGTGTGCAGCGACATGTCCGCAGATCAGGTCCAGCGGGCACTTGAAGCCCGCGGCCTCGACTTCGATGTGCTGGGCGGCACGCTCGCAGGCTCCAGCATTCCCGCCCAAGCCATCAAACTGATGCTCAGACTCATGCGGGCTGCTGATGCAATGATGGATGGTGCAGTCTCGGACCTGATGAAAGTGATGCTCATCGAAATGCTTGGCGATGAATCCATCACCACTCGCGCCATCGAACAACAGATGGGCGCAGGCTTTGCGGATGTCATCGTCGGCGAACGCAACGCAGTTGTCATGACTGATCTCGCCCGCATTCGCGCTGATGAGCCGGATGTGAAATCTGTCGCCATCTTCTACGGCGCTGCGCACATGTCCGACTTCGAGGAACGCCTCAAGCAGATTGGATATGTCGATGCAGGTGCAGAGTGGATCAAGGCGATCGAAGTCGACATGGCCAAGTCAGCCATGGGCGAACGCGAAATGAACCAGATGCGCAACATGGTCCGCCGCTCATTGCGGCAGATGATGAACCGCTAAGGCTGTGACAGCATCGCGACGGCCGCGCGCTGTCGATTCGCCGAGGCCGCCGAGCCGGAAGGAGGGAGCGCGATCTGCTCCCGCTTCCTCCGCAGTCACCCCCTACCATCACTTGACCGCGATCAGTCAGCGGCTACCGTGAAAGTCACGGCCACACCGAGCCGAAAGAATGTACAGAATCCCCGATAGCTCAACGGCAGAGCGAGCGGCTGTTAACCGCTAGGTTCTTGGTTCGAATCCAAGTCGGGGAGTTTCGCGGCTGAACAGCGGAACGCGAAGGGCGTCCGCTGGTCGGTGAGACTGGCCCAGAGAGGTCGCATCCGCCGAGCGCGAGAGTTCGTGGTGTGTTGTGTAGCACCCGGAGTTGGAAACACCACGGAATCGAGTCGTTCCGCGTTGAAAGCGACACTGCAAGACGACCACGACAAACTGGCGGCGAGGTTGCGCGATGAGCACTGGCAGCGCAGCAGAATGGATTCCGCGAATGGCAGGCGGAGGCTGATGCTCAGGCGCGGAAGGCGCGTTTCTTCGACCAAGCAGGGTGATTCGCTGGACTTCTACCGTTGCGGAACGACTCCATCTCAACGACGAGATTCCCGAGCACTCCGAAATTACTGGCGTTGCTAGGTGCGTAGCCGTAGGCGAAGCGCATTCAGGATCACCGAGACGGAACTGAAGCTCATGGCCGCAGCTGCGATCATCGGGCTGAGCAGCACGCCGAAGAACGGGTAGAGCACGCCGGCCGCAATCGGGACGCCGGCCGCGTTGTAGGCGAATGCAAAGAACAGGTTCTGCCGGATGTTCCGCATTGTCGCGCGACTCAACTCGCGGGCGCGGATGAGGCCGTTGAGATCTCCGCCCACGAGCGTGATCGAGGCACTCTCGATCGCGACTCCCGCGCCGGTTCCCATGGCTACGCCAATGTCCGCCTGCGCAAGAGCCGGTGCATCGTTCACACCGTCTCCCGCCATGGCGACCTTCTTGCCTTCGGCCTGAAGTGACCGGACGATCTCGGCCTTTTGTTCAGGAAGTACCTCGGCTTCGACCCGATCGATGCCGAGCTTCTCGGCGATGGCGTCGGCAGTCGTTCGATTGTCGCCGGTCAGCATCATGATCGTGAGGCCCATCTCGTGGAGTGCCTTGATCGCGCGTTCCGTGGTCGCCTTGATCGGGTCCGCCACACCGAGCAGTGCCGCCAGTTGACCATCGACAGAGGCGAACATCGCAGTGCCGCCACTTCGTCGATGCTCATCCGCTGCGGCTCGTGCCGCTTCGATATCGACACCCTCGTCTTCCATCAGCTTGGGCGAACCGATCGCGACGCGCGCCCCGCCGACCGTCGCAACGATGCCCTTGCCAGTAATGCTCTCGAACTCGCTCGCGTCGAAGTGTTGCTCTGATCGTTCCTCGAGTCCTGAAACGATGGCCTCGGCAAGCGGATGCTCGCTCCCGCGTTCCGCTGCCGCCAACATCGCGAAGAGGTCGCCTTCTTTATGCTCACCAAACACGTCGGCCGTGACCAGCTTCGGCTTGCCTTCGGTCAGTGTCCCGGTCTTGTCAACGACAATCGTGTCGATGGACTCAAACGCTTCAAGGGCAGCGGCGTTCTTAATGAGCACGCCTTGCTTGGCGCCCTGCCCGGCAGCGACCATGATGGACATCGGTGTCGCGAGCCCGAGGGCGCAAGGGCAGGCAATGATGAGCACTGAAACAGCAGCCACAAGCGCGTAGCTGAACGCAGGGGCTGGACCCACAAGCAGCCACACGACAAAGGCCACGATCGCCACGAGGACGACGACTGGGACGAACCACGCCGCGACGGTGTCAGCAAGACGCTGGATGGGCGCTCGGGAGCGCTGTGCGTCGGCAACCATCTGAACGATCTGAGCGAGCGTCGTCGCTGAGCCGGTGCGACTCACTGTCATCACGAATGAGCCGGTCTTGTTAAGCGTGCCCCCGGTGACTTCATCTCCTGAGGACTTCTCGACGGGCACTGGTTCGCCCGTCAGCATTGACTCGTCAACCGTGCTCCGTCCCTCAACCACCTCGCCGTCGATCGGGATCTTGTCCCCGGGGCGAACGCGAACGCGATCACCCTGGCCGAGTTCGTCGACGGGGACTTCCTCATCTGACCCGTCCGCCGTAATGCGGCGTGCGGTCGGCGGTGCCAGTTCGAGAAGTTCCCGAATGGCACTTCCGGTCTGGCGACGTGCGCGCAGTTCCATCACCTGGCCAAGCAGGACGAGCGTGACGATGACCGCCGCCGCCTCGAAGTACACGCCGACGCGGCCGGCATCATCGCGAAGTGCGTCGGGGAAGAGACCTGGCGCAATCGTGGCCACGACGCTGTACAGGTAGGCGATGGAGACGCCAATCGAAATCAGCGTCCACATGTTCGGGCTCAGCGTCTGGATCGACCGCAGACCCCGGACAAAGAACGGCCACGCGCACCAGAGCACCACGGGCGTCGCCAGGAGCAGTTCCGCCCACTGGCTCACGCTCGCGCTGATCCAGCGATGGAACGGATGCCCGAAGAGCATGTTGCCCATCACGTAGAGCAGGAGAGGTGCAGTGAAGACAACGCCGACCCAGAATCGGCGCGTCATGTCCTTCAACTCGGAATCGTCATGCTCGGCCGTGGCGTCCACCGGCTCGAGCGCCATGCCGCACTTCGGACAATCGCCCGGGCCGACCTGCCGAACCTCAGGGTGCATCGGGCAGGTGTACACGGCGTCTGGTGGGGAATCGTGTGACGGTGTCGTAGAGTGTTCGCCGTGCTCATGGCAGGACGCATGATCCGCACCCGCAGTTTCATTGGCGTTGCTTGCGTACCGTTTCTTGTCGCTGCGGAACTTCTCGGCACATCCACGAGAACAGAAGAAGTATGTCACGCCGTCGTGCTCGATATGCTCGGCCTCTTTGCCGGGAGCAACGGACATGCCGCATACGGGATCGATGTGGGACTCAGGACTGTTCGTCATCGGCTTGCGCCTCCTTCTTGATGAACCACCACTCCGCGCCGAAGATCAGCGTCATCATCCCCGGCAGGCGCTTGCGCAGCTCATCGAACAGCCCTTTGAGAAACGGCCAGCCGCCGTAGAAATACACCGCCGTCGCGAACGCGAACTGCACGAACGAATCGCCGGGAAAATGCAGCGATTCTTCGAGTCCGACCAGCCGCTGAATCATCGGCGCAAGCGCGATCACCGGGACGGTGAGCACGAGCGACACCCAGAACCGCTGCCGAAAGTCCGCGACCATGTGGTCATGGTGGCTGTGATGATCGTGATGCGCATGATCGGATTCCGGCTCCGCCGCCTCCATCGCCATGCGCTGATGCTCCGACTGATCGTGATGCTCGTGTTCGTGATGGTCGTGATGTTGTTCCATCCCATGATCTCCCGCCCCGTGCGCGTGTGTGACCACGGGAAGTGTACCCCGATCGGTTGCCTTGTTGCCGAGCATCCCCACACTCGCCAATCGCCAAATCACGAGATCGCCAAATTCTCCGACACCCCCTCATCCGCGCCGGCCTGCCTGCTGAAAGATCGCGTATCCTCCCTCGATCGAAAGATTCTGCAGCATCTCTCCAATAACCTGAAGATTCCAAAGTGTTCACATTTCTCCATCACGATGCGATATGCAACGATCAGTCAGATTCAGGGAGCCCGCAATGAAGTGCCAAACATGCGACATCGAAATGATTGAGGGGACATTGAAAAGCAAGACATCCTTCTTTTCGACCGCAGCCCCCGCATCCTATGATGATCAGAAGTGGTACTTCGTCGACTACGCCGGCCGAAAGAAGAAACTCGAAGAGTCAATGCACGATCGAAGCGCTCACAGATGCTTCTCATGCGGCCTCATCGTCATCCCCGGCAAAGACACGAAGTAACCACCGAGTTCAGCGACCCCAAAAAAACGCTCCTGTCTCCTGTCCCGTTTTCCGATTCGTCCCACCCATCTACCACCTGTCAGAAAATCGGTTCGGTTTCAAGTCCGACAGACTGCTAACATGGGCCATGCCAACTGACAACAGCTTTCTGATTAATGCAAGTGCGGTCGACTTTGCCGGTACTGCGAACGTGGCAGTGTCCGATGTGGGCGAGCTTCGATCGGTCGCCGACGATGTCTTGATGGACCTCGACAATTTTGCACTTCGCCCTGGTACACACCACCGTGTTTCGTTTCGAGCGACACCCGGCACCCGGCTTGCGATCCGTGTGCGCGCCCAGGCTTGGATGTCTCTCGAAGTACTCAATGCGCCGCGCGTTCATATCCCTTCAGAGCCGGGACCGGTTGTGGCGTGGAGCAACCTAGGCTCACCGATCGCGGGTGGAGGTCCGGCTACCCCCAGCAGGTCCGCGATCTCGTTAAACGCGGCAGCCACGAACCTCCGCAACGTGCTTGCGCCTCGGCCCGGGGAGAATGTCCCGGTAACCACACCAAGTTCGGTGTTCCGCCGCATCCGCCCGAATCGTCCAATTGTACCGGGCGGCCCGATTGGCCCGATTGCTCCGCCTGATCCCCCTCCATCGCTTCCTGTTGATGTGATCGTGACATACCGGAGCGGAGACGAAATCGGCAATCAGCGTCTTCAAGGCAATGATCAAAGCCTTGCACCAGTGCGGTTTGAGTTGGATGGCATTGACCGCAACGAGGTGGTTGACGTCACATTCATCAACCCAAACGCGGTGCCCATCTTGTGTGTGCCGTGCTATGTAGAGGTAACACGCAGCGTTCGTACCGATGTGGTCAAACTGCCGACCACGATGCTGACGCGGGTTTTCAATGATGCGCTGCGGTCGCTCACCCCGACCGTCATCATTGATGCGGGGCGGGTGCGCGCCTCGTTCCAGGGTCCCGTCGCTCAAGAACTGGGGCTTCATTCGCTCGAAGCCGACCTGCCCGGTTCGGGTTCGTGGAATGAAGGTGGCGCGACCTTCGAACCTGGCGACATAGAGATCATGAGCTCTCTCGACCTGTTTCGTGAAGTGCTGACGTTTTACATGGCGGACCTTGACGAAGTCATGAGCACTTTCCTCGTTGACAGCCAGCTCACCGACGCCGACCAAGAGGAGCTGGAAGACGATTATTTCGGCCAGACCCCTGATTTCGCCTTGAAGATTGAGCAGCTACTGAACTTCTCCGATACAAGGCTGGGTCAGGCGCGACTCTTCAAAGACGCATTGAAGGAGTTGAACGAGAGATATCCGTTGCTGACCGATGCGGCGGTGCATAAGGTGCATAACCGTGCTGATATTGGTGTTGCCGCAACCTACCGAATCACTGGGATTCACGGGAGCTTGGGTGCGGTCGGCTTGGAACTCGATCAAGTGAAGGCAACAGCGCACCTTTCACTCCGCCAAGCGCAGCGACAGGTTGATGCCCCGCACGGCGACCTGCCCCGCGATCGCTTCACTATTGGTGGTGTTCGCCCGCTGCTAAATTTCCGCCTCGACATTGGCGATTTGGACATCGATATCGACGTGCCGCCGTGGGTCGACTTTATCACGTCCGGCTTGGCAACCCTCGGCGCGTTCATTATCGAGCAAGGCGGTCAGGCACTGTTTGACTACCTCGCTGGTCGTGCTGAAAAAGAAGTCCCTGACGTCGTACACCGACTGTTCCACGATCGTTCGGTCGAGATCGGCGAATTCGTCGCCGAAGCACTGGCGACCATTGCGGATCGCGACCAAGTGTTCCACAAGGCGGCGGCGTCTCGCACCGAACTGGCGATCGCGACGATCAACCGCGATCAGTTGAAGGTTCCTCACGACCCTGACTACAACCGTCGCCGTTCTCCAACAGAAGGCATCGGCAATCCTGCACCCCCGGTGCTGCCCATCGACCATGTTGCGACGCCGCCTCAGATCGGGCCGTCGCCCGAAGCCTTGTTGGGCCAAATCGATCACTTTGTGTTCGTGATGATGGAAAACCGGTCGTTCGACCACATGCTTGGTTTCCTGTCTCATCCCAGTCACGGCGCTCGCACCGATATTGATGGCCTCGAACGGGAATCGCCGGGGTTGGGCGGCGTTCTCGGGGGCGGTGTCGCGAAATCGCGTGTGCTGGGCGGCGATCTCGAGGGCACTGTCGCCACGCCTCTCCCCGGCCCGAATCCCCAGTTCCGGCCAAATCTCCCGCACCATCATGAGTCGGTCTTGCGCCAGATCAACAACGGTAAGATGAACGGGTTCGCATCGGAATATGCCCGCGAGCTTGCCAGCACCCACGAACTCAATCCCAAGGGCTTTCTGAACGACCCGGAACGCGCACTGCGGTTCCAGACGAAAGAGATTGTGGAAACCTATGCCGATCTCGCAGACAAATACGCTGTGTGCGACCGCTGGTTCAGTTCCGTCCCGGCTGGCACTTACCCGAACCGGTCGTGTTACTACACGGGAGTGACTTCTTCGCTCACCAACTCGGGCATTATCGACGACGCCGGATATCTCGAGCAGCTAACGGTGTTCGATGTGCTTGATCACGTTGACGTTGACGTCGATTGGCGGGTGTTTGAGAGCGATGTGACCTTCGCACGCATGTTCAAACGCCTCCGGTTAGAGAATCAACGGATCCGCCCGATCTCGGAGTTTTTCGCCGCCAATGAGCTGCCGCCCGTTACGTTCGTCGATCCGAACTTCACTGGTATGCCGAACAGCAACCCGAACAACGACGACCAGCCGCCGACCGATGTGCGTCTCGGCCAGCGATTCGTGGCTGACGTGATCAAATCGGTCAAGGATCGCCCCGAATGGGAACGGACGATGATCGTGGTAATCTACGACGAGCATGGCGGATTCGCCGATCACGTGCCGCCGCCCGGAGCGCCGAACTCAAGCCATCCTGGTGGAGCCGCCGACATCTCGCTGTCGCACCCCGATGCGCACACCTTCGGCGTGAGAGTTCCGGCGTTTATTGTATCGCCTCACGTTGCCGCAAGGTCGGTCGCCCACCAGATATTCGATCATGCGACGGTTTTCCGCACGTTGGTTCAGCGCTTTGCGCCACAATTCGTCAACTCCGAAATCATCCCAGAGCGGGTGCGACGAGCGCGGCACCTAGGCGAGGTGCTCTCTGATCAGCAGCGGGTCATCGTCGACGACGTCGCTGCCCCGTCGCCACCGGTCGTCGCCGCATCTCGGGCCCGACCAATAGCCCGTGTCGTGCTCGACGAGCCGGAAGACATCGAAGATATGACTGTGGTCCTCAAGCAACTCGGCAAGCCCACCTCACGCCGTTCAACCCGCAACGTGTCGCGCCTCGGGCGCTAATCCTGGCTGCTTGTTCGTTGATGGAACGGAAAACGGGTCGGAGGACAGGAGCGTTTCTTGCGCATTCCGGACCGCCAATACCGGCCCGCGCGATCGCGATTCACCCATCCGCCGAGCGGATGAGGGGGTGCTTCCGGGAGTGTCGGGGTGGCCCATCTGCCATTCTCTTAAGGTCACTTTCGCTCGCACCGTGGAGAATCGCGATCTTCCCGTGGAGCCGGCCATCTTCCCCTTGGAACAATCCGTTTTCTCCGTGGAGCCAGCCGCTCGCTCCAAGGAAACTCACTAGGAAATCGCCCCCCCCGGAACAAAAACGACGTCGGGTGAACGTTCTGAAAAAAAATCAAACTCGCGCCAAAGTCTCGCTCGTGCTTCGCCGACAAATAGATCATCGGCGATTCGCTCCCGCCACGTCGGGTAAACTGCGCTCATCCCACCCTGCTCGTTTCCCGTTTGCGAATAAACCACCACTCGGTTCCGAAGATGGCGGCCATGCCCACCACAGACACGACAAGGACGAGCGGATCTGACGTTGCCTTCATCCAGAGGAAGGCTCCAAGGACGAGTCCATCGAGTGCGATCGCCGTCAGGAGAATCCAGCCACGTGCTCCGACATCACGGCGGAGATGGCGGAACACACCCCAATGGATCGCCATGTCCATCACGATGTAGAAGATCGCCCCCAGGGAGGCGATGCGGCTCAAATCGAAGAACACGGTCAGGACCAGGGCGATGACTGCGGTGTAGACCAGCGTATGCTTCTGGATGCGCCCCGGCATACCGAAGTGTCGGTGCGGGACCAACTCCATGTCGGTGAGCATCGCGAGCATGCGCGAGACGGCGAACATGCTGGCGATGATGCCGGAGATGGTCGCGACGATAGCGAGCCCGATCGTGAGCCACTCACCCCATTGTCCCACCGCCGGGCGCGCGGCTGCGGCGAGTGACGAATCGCGCGCGGCCACGATCTCCTCGATACTCAGATTCCCCGCGACTGCGAGCGTCACGAGCACATACAGCACCGTGCAGATCACCAGGCTTACGATGATCGATCGTCCGACATTCTTCTTCGGCTCTTCGATCTCATCGCCGCTGTTGGTGATCGTCGTGAAGCCCTTGTAGGCCAGGATGGACAACGCCACGGCTGCGAGGAAGCCGCCAACGCTGCCCTGACCCAACGATCCCGACCCATCACCAGTCAGCGTGTCGAACGACAATCCCGATACCCACAACCCGATGCCAGCGAAGATGGCAATGCCTGTGATCTTCACGATTGCAGTGATCTTGCTTAGTCCACCGATGACCTGATTGCCCAACAGGTTCACGACAAAGGCAGCGAGGATCAACGCGACACCGAGTGCTGGCACGAGCCAGTGGTCAGAGCCCTTGCCGAAGATGCGCATCGTGTACGTGCCAAACGTTCGGGCAACGAGGCTCTCGCTGATGACCATCGAGAAGTACATCAACAGCGAGCAGCCAGCGGTGATGACACCCGGGCCATACGCCTTCTTGAGGATCATCGCAATCCCACCGGCTGATGGGTACTTGTTGCAGACTGCGATGTAGGTATACGCGCTGAATGCAACGACGACCGCAGCGGCAATGAACGCAACCGGGAACAGCCCGCCGGCAAGCTCCGCCACCTGACCCGGTCAACGCGAAGATGCCGGCACCGATCATCACACCAGTGCCCATCGCGACCGAGCTGGCGAGCGACAGACTGTTTGCCTTGTATTCGCTGTGACGCGAGTCGCGGTCTTGCCCTGAATGGTTGTGCTCGGTGTTCATGTGGGGGACATTCCTTCAGTTCCTCGGCGTCCGAACAGATGCGGGAAGAACATTGGCGTGCGCTCCAAGTATCCGTCACCGTTCATGGGTCATCTCCCTCGTCTTTCCGGCGAAGTTTAGGGGCGCGAACGGTCAATGCGTGTGCTGGTGTTCCTGCTGGTGGGAATCGTCGGAGGACTGGGCGTAGCGGAGTCCTGCGGCTCCGGCGGAAGCGAAGAACCATGTCGCGATGAGAATCGTGGCCACGCCGCGAATCCGCGCGCATCATCCGCAGATGAGGGCCATCACCGCTGTACCCCGGCTACCTACACAGAGGGCTGCTGACTCCCGCTGCTGAGGCGAGGTCTGGGCTAGCTTTTTGCGTCCCAGTCCAGTTGGGCTCCCATAGAGCAGGTGGCTTGACTGGCCGATATGGTGTACCATATTGGTATCAGCGGCATCCGCTGACGTTGGAGACATAGACGATCCCCACGATGTGGAAAAAACTCGCGGCATACTGCGCCTTGGTGGCAATTGGCCTCCAGGTCGTGATCGCTGCGCAGGGTGGTCGTCTGTGCTACTCGGCGCCCCTCGCGCCGGTCGACGATTGCGCGAGTGGGTGCTGTCACCTCGATGAGCCCGCCGCGCAGATCAGGAATGTGCACGCGGTTCCCTGGTCGATGACCCCCGATGGGCCAGTCGATTCTGACTGTTGCATTGAACAGCATTCGCATGGCTTCGCGGTTTCTTCTGCCCAGCCAAACCTGAAGCACGTGACGGTTCCCGCGATCTTGCCTCCCATGCCAGCCCAAACCTGGCTCGCGTTGCGCGCCTCGTCGTCGATCGAGCGCTACACCGGTCGAGACGGACCACAGCCGCCGTCCATGCGCGTCATACGCACCACCGTCCTTCTCATCTAAAGTTCCATCGGATCTGTGCGCGCGAACGTTGTTGCACGCGCCTTGTTCGTTTAGGTCCGCGCGCCTACTTCGACCTCGTATCCGTTCTTTTCTCCGTTGTGTTGGAGCATTCGAGTTGCAACGTCTGCTGATCCAATTGGCTGCCCTCCTCCCGGTGCTGAGCGTCGTCGGTTGCGCGCCGAACCAGGATGGCATGGAGATCCTCGAATCACTGCGCCGCGAGGGTCTGCTCGCGGAAAGTTCCACAGAACCGGCCTTCAGCAGGGATCGGACGGAGAACAGAGCGCGAGATGCGTTCCCGGCGGCGTTTCCCAGCGACGGCCATCTGACGCTCGAAGATCTCCTTCAGGCGGCTGATCGATTGAACCCACGAATCGCAGCTGCCCGTGCGGAGGTCGGGATGGCGGGTGGCGAGGCATGGCAGTCCAGCCTGTATCCGAATCCGTCGATTGAGGTCGAGAGTGAGAATGTGCAACCGTCCAACCGGGGATTCGGCGTCAGCGAGACGACCGTGGGGGTCGCGCAGCCGATCATCGTCAGCGGCCGCAGGGACGCCGCGGTGGCTGCGGGTCGAGCCCGAATGAACGTCGAGCAACTCGAGGTTGAGAGTGTTCGGCGCGAGGTGCACGGCCGCATTCGTCGTGTCGTCACCGAGATTGTTTACGCGCAGCGCGCGATTGAGTTGCATCGAGAGTTGCTCGAACTCGCGCAGCGCACCCTTGACATCGCGTCTGCAAGATTCGAGGCAAGAGCGGCCCCGGAGTCGGAGGCGATTCGTGCAAGAGTCGAAGCCAATCGTCTCGGGCTTGCCGTTGAGCGACTGCGCGGCGATCTGGCCGAGTTGAACGAGCGACTCGATGCGCTGCTCGGCGGACATCATGTTCCGGTGGATCAACTCGAGACGGAATCACTGGAGGACACAAGCACTCCAGGGCTTCCAGCGCTTGAGGTTCTGAAGTCCGAGGTTCGGGCAAACCATCCAGCAGTCATGGCAGCACAAGCTGCGGTCGAAGCGGCTGAGCGGACGGTCGAACTGGAGCGGACGCGGCACTATCCGGACATCACCGCTCGCCTCGGTGTCGGCGTCAATCACCGAGACGATGAGGGATTCATCGAGGCTGGCCTCGGCGTTCCCTTGCCCATATTTGATCAGAATCAGGGGAACGTACTCGCAGCCCGGTTCGCAGTCATTCGCGCGCGGGCTCAGGCAGACGCCGTGTCCAGCGAACTGCTCGGCGAACTGGCACAGGCGTACAGGCGATGGGAATCGGCTGTTGCCCGGCTCAGCGTCTTCGAAGCAGACATTCTCGCTGAGGCCCATCGCTCCTACGAACAAACGCTTGCAGGATACCAGGCCGGATCACTTGCATTCCTCGACCTTCTCGACGCACAGCGTACGCTCACCGAAGCCAACATCGCGCAGGTCCAGCTCACTCGAACCATCAGTCAATCGCTCTCCGAGATCCTCGAGATCCTCGGCGAGCATCCTCGCAACGACAACACAACAGGAGATACTCCATGAAAACTCGTATGATCGCGATCGTCCTCGTCTGCTCTCTCGTCGGCTTTGCCGGTGGATGTGCCAAGGAGGAACCTGCGGACGGGAGGTCGGACGTCATTGAAACCACAGCAACGGACACTGCCCTGCACGGCACGTTTCCGGAGATTCCGGCTGGGGCTGAGATCTGTTCGGAGCATCGGGTTCCGGAGATGGTCTGTCCGTTCTGCAATCAGGAATTCGTGGACAACGCAGGCCAATGCGTCGGACACGGCGTTCCCGAAGCCCTCTGCACGCGGTGTCACCCCATTCTCATCGCTGCGTTCAAGGAAGAGGGCGACTGGTGTGCGGAGCATGGACTCCCCGAGAGTCAGTGCACGATCTGTGGCGGTCAGTCGGCGAACGAATCGGATGGTGCGATCTGTGTCGAACACAACGTGCCGGAATCGATGTGCCCGTTCTGTGATCCGAGCTTGATCGAAAAGCTCGGCCACTGCGGTGGACACGATGTGCCCGAAGCGCTCTGCACGCGCTGCAATCCAGCTCTGGTCGCAGCGTTCAAGGCGGAGGGCGATTGGTGCGAGGAACACGGCCTGCCCGAAAGCCAGTGCCTCATCTGCAACCCGCCATCGGACGGATGAACTCGCTCCCCCAAAGCTGCATTCAGGAAGGCAACACCATGAGAAAATTCATTCTAACAACCGCATTCGGTGTCCTGGCAATTGCCGGTGGTGCCGGCTTGCTTTTCGCAGCCAACCACTATGGCTGGTTTCCCCGCGCGCAAGCGATTTCGGCCGCATCCGCTGACACCTGCCGACACGAGATCGACGCCGCGCGCTGTCCGTTCTGCAATCCCGATCTCATCGACTCGATGGGCATGTGCGGTGGGCATGGCGTTCCCGAGGCCCTCTGCACGCGCTGCAACAGCGAACTTGTTGCAGCGTTCAAGGTCGAGAACGACTGGTGTGCAGAGCACGGGTTGCCGGAATCGCAATGCGTGCTTTGTGGTGGCGGCGAGAGTACGGGTGCCTCGTCAATGAAGCTGGCCTCGTTGACAAGCGAACGGTCGGCGCCGGAGGTCATGCGGGCCAACCGGGTACCATCGACAACATGTACGAACGCGTTTTCGACGGTCGTGCTGAAATCACCTGAGATTGCGCGACGTGTCGGCCTCGAAGTCGCCGAGGTTCGATCAGAGACGATCGATGAGACCATTGTGTGCAATGCGGAGGTGGCGTTTGACGGCGATCGATTTGCTCATCTCGCGCCGCGCGCATCGGGGCACATCGCCGAGGTCAATGCCGGACTCGGCGATCGTGTTGAGGCGGGCGATGTGCTCGCGGTCATTGATTCAGCCGAGCTCGGTTCGGCGAAGGCCGCGTATCTCCAGGCGCGCTCGCTGGTGGATTTGTGGAAGAAGAACCACGAGCGAGAGCGCGCGTTGTACGACAAGAACGTCGGCACCGAGAAGGACATCCTCGAGGCAGAAACGAAGCTCGTCGAAAGCCGTGTTCATTTGTCCAGTGCCGAGCAACGTCTGAAAAACCTCGGGCTTTCGGCCCAGGACATCACGCGGGTTGCCGAAGAGAACGACACCTCCTCGTACCTGCAACTGCGCGCGCCATTCGCGGGCGTTATTGTGGAACGCAACGCAGTGAGAGGCGAAATCGTCTCCACATCGAAGCCGCTGTTCGCGCTTGCGGACACCTCGAAGATGTGGGTCATGCTCGACGTATACGAATCCGAAGTTGCCCGTCTCCAGAAGGGGCAGGAGGTGACGATCAACGTGGACGCCATGACAACTCGCACTTTCGAAGGCACCCTGACGTGGGTCAGTTCGCATGTTGATCCGAACACAAGAACAATTCGGGCGAGGGCTGAGGTGCCCAATACTGACGGGTTGCTGCGTGCGAACATGTTCGGCCGCGCCGAAATCCACGTGCGCGCGATCGAGAACGCCGTCCTCGTTCCGGAATCCGCAGTGCAGTGGGATGGATGCTGCAATCTCGTCTTCGTAAAGCAGACTGACACAGTGTTTCAGCCATACCAGGTGACGCTCGGATACAAGCGCAACGGGCACTACGTCGTTGAAGAGGGACTCTCCGCAGGCGAGTCAGTGGTTACACAAGGAAGTTTTCTTCTGAAGACCGAGATTCTGAAGGGCAACATCGGAGCCGGATGTTGTGAAGTCGATCCAGGCGCAAGCAAGTAGACGATACGGGCTCCCATGGTCACACTGCGGATCTCCTCATGCTCAATGCTATCATCAACTGGTCGCTGCAGCACCGAGTGCTGGTGATTGCCATCACCCTGATCGTCGTTGGAACGGGCGCGTATTCAATGCAATACCTGCCCATCGACGCCTACCCGGACACGACACCCGTGATGGTGCAGATCAACACAACTGCGCCGTCACTCTCTCCGCTTGAGATCGAGCAGCAGGTCACGTTCCCCATCGAACAGGTCGTGAGCGGCCTGCCGGGCCTGAAGGAGGTCCGTTCGGTCTCGAAGTTCGGCCTGTCCGTCATCACCGCGATCTTCGAGGATGGCGTTGATGTGTATCTCGCGCGGCAGATGGTGATGGAACGGCTCCAGACTGCGAAGCTGCCCGAAGGCATTGCGACTCCAGAACTCGGCCCCATCTCCACCGGGCTCGGCGAGGTTTTCCACTACATCATGAGCGGCGACGGTTACTCGCTTGAAGAACTGACGACGATTCATGACTGGGTGATGAAGCCGCAGCTCCGATCGGTGCCTGGCGTGGCCGAAGTCAATACCTGGGGCGGTGAAAAACGCCAATATCAGGTCATTGTCGAACCGTCGCGGCTCATGAAATACGGCATCGTCATAGATGATGTCTTCGATGCGCTGCGCCGAAACAACATGAACGTCGGCGGAGGCAACATCACACAGGCGGGCGAACTTCAGCTCGTTCAGGGTATCAGTCTCACGACGAACGTTTGGGAAATCGGTGACATCGTCATCAAGGCGCACAACGGTGTGCCAATCCGTATCCGCGACGTCGGGGATGTTCGGATTGGTCACGAGATTCGTCGGGGTGCCACGACGGCAATGGGCGAAGGCGAGGTGGTGCTCGGACTGGGCTTCATGCTCATGGGCGAAAACAGCCATGATGTCACCGCACGACTGGCCCAGCGACTCGAAGCGATCAAGGATTCGCTGCCACCCGGCGTCGAGGTGCGCGCCGTTTACGAGCGCACTGAGCTCGTGAATCAGGTCATCGACACGGTCAAAGAGAACCTGTTCATCGGCGCGATCCTCGTTGTCGCCATCCTCTTCATCTTCCTGGGTAATCTTCGCGCTGGGTTAATCGTCGCGCTGGCCATTCCACTCTCCATGCTGTTTGCCTTCAGCGGCATGCTTCAGATCGGCATCGCCGCGAGTCTCATGAGTCTGGGCGCGATCGACTTTGGACTGGTCGTCGACAGCTCGGTCATCATGGTCGAGAACTGTGCGAGACGTCTGGCTGAAGAAGGCGACTCGCGCTCGAAGCTCGACATCGTCCGTGATGCGGCAATCGAAGTGCGCAAGCCGACAATGTTCGGCGAGCTCATCATCGCCATCGTTTATCTGCCCATCCTCACGCTCGAAGGCATCGAAGGAAAACTCTTTCGGCCGATGGCAATGACCGTCATCCTGGCCCTGATCGGCGCAATGATCCTCTCCCTGACGCTGATGCCCGTACTGGCGAGTCTCTTCCTCAGCAGCCGCGCCAAGCACCGCGACATCGCGCTCGTACGGTGTCTGAAATGGGTGTATCGGCCGGTGGTTCGCACTGCCATTCGGCTGCGGCCGCTGGTCATTCTCCTTGCCATAGTTCTTGTCGCCGGCGGCGCGTGGCTTGGATCGCGCCTTGGGGCAGAGTTCATCCCCCGCCTGTCTGAAGGCGCCATCACGATCAATGCCATACGGCTGGCTGGCGTGTCGCTCGAAGAGTCGGTCCGTTACGGCACGCAGATTGAACGGGTTCTTCTCGAAGAGTATCCGGATGAGGTTCGTGATGTCTGGACGCGCATCGGCAGTGCACATGTGCCGACCGATCCCATGGGTATCGAACTCTCCGACATCTTCGTCATGCTCCACCCGCGCGATCAATGGACAAAGGCCCATCACCAGGACGATCTCGTCGCCGACATGGAAGCCACGCTCGGCGACATGCCGGGCATGCGGCTTGTCTTCACCCAGCCGATTGAGATGCGCGTCAACGAGATGATTGCCGGCATCCGGACCGACCTCGGCATCAAGATCTTCGGTGACGATCTGGAAGTCCTTCGTGAGAAGGCGGCCGAGGTCGAGACAATCCTCGAGAGCACGCAGGGAGCCGCCGACATTTACGTCGAGCAGATCACTGGTCAGCCCATCGTCGAAGTGCGCGTCGATCAGGATGCCATCGCTCGCTACGGCGTGCCCGCGCAACATGTCTTGGAGATCGTCGAGGCGGTCGGTGGCACCGTGATCGGTGAGGTGAGAGAGGGTCAGCGCCGATTCGACCTCGTCGTGCGCATGCCCGATTCATTCAGACACGATCCCGCAGAGCTCGGGGCGGTCCTCATTCCCACAGCGGCCGGCGAGCGCATTCCGCTCAGACAGTTGGCGAAGGTGAGCCAGTTCGAGGGGCCGTCAACCATCACGCGCGAATGGCAGAAGCGCCGCATCGTCGTGCAGTGCAATGTCCGGGATCGTGATGTGGCAAGTCTTGTCGAGGAGGTACGCGAGCGGATCAGCCGCGAGGTCGATCTTCCCGCGAGTTACTACGTCGCATTCGGCGGCCAGTTCGAGCACCTGGAGCGCGCCCGGCAGCGCCTCATGTTCATCGTACCAGTTGCGCTGCTGCTCATCCTGCTGCTCCTGCACACCAGCACAAACTCGGTCCGCGATGCGCTCATCATCTTTACCGGCGCACCGTTTGCGGCATTGGGCGGCATACTTGCACTCTGGCTGCGTGACATGCCTTTCACAATCTCGGCTGGCGTCGGCTTCGTAGCGGTCTCTGGGGTGGCGATGCTCAACGGCCTGGTCATGGTATCGATGATTCAAAACCTCATGGACGATGGCATCCCGCGGCACGAGGCCATCGAGCGCAGCGCACTGGTCCGACTTCGGCCTGTACTGATGACTGCGCTCGTCGCGAGCGTTGGCTTTATCCCTATGGCTGTCAATACCCACGTCGGCGCTGAAGTGCAGCGACCTCTCGCCACGGTTGTGATTGGCGGCGTTGTTTCCGACACGCTGTTGACGCTGCTCATTCTCCCTGCGCTGTATGCGACCTTTGGTCGGCGAGTCAAGGTGGTTTCGGAAGAAAACCCGGAGAGTGCCGGTGAAACAGCGATGTTGTCAGCACCGACGCCATGAATTTCGATGGGGGCAACGTCGTGGTTTGACGCTCGCGGTAGTCGGGGCTCATTCGATACACAGAGAGGGTGAAGCCGTGCAAGACCAATGGACGTGAGCTTGTCGGCACCACAGGTTGTTCAGTCCTGGCGACCTCCTCCGGGCGCGAATCGCGGCTCGGCGCGCGTTTCGTGTCCGCTCGGAAGGCGACTCTGCGAGCCCGTATCCCTTCCGAAACCTGAGCGTGATGCAATGTTAACCAGAGCGCCTCAGTTTTTTGGCACAAACCAAAAACGCCTTCTGGTTAACAGGCGCGCGAGCGCACGCGACACAAGCTGCGCTATAAGGATATCGAGGTCGGAACAGGCGCGAGCACCTCGGCCTCCCCACTTCATCCGAAAATGCCCATGGAATGGGCGATTCCGCGCGATTCGATCATGCGCCTCACCGCGCTCTCGCGCGCAAAGTTTCGAAGAGAGTTTCGCACGGGGAGTTCACCACGCCGTCGCGAACTCGCGGCGTCGTTTTGGTTGACGCACACCGCTCTCTGAACTGGTTAACAGACCATCCTCGAAAATCGCTACAGATTCGACGATTTCGCGCGGTGGTGTCAAACGCGCTCCGCCTTGGCCTCTATCTCAATGAGCAGATCAGATCGGCAGAGGTCGGCCTCGACGATCTCCAAACGCACCAGGCCACGAAGCGCGAGGGCGACCGCTTCGGCGACGATGGTGCAGTCGCTCTCGCGCTTGACATACGCCCGTGCCTGATCAATCCTGAACTCTTGCTTAGAGATCGCAACCGGGTCGAGCGAGTTTGCCTCGATGACGACCCGCTCGATGTTCGCAAGGGTCACCTTCAACTGGCTGCGGAGATCGCCTGGGTGGATCGACTCTTCGCCAATGACGCTGGATGTGCCGGAGATCAGCAGCAGTCGCCGGTCCCTGCCTGTCAGTTGGGTCGCCCGCGCGAAGTGGGGTGGGAGAGGACCAAAGCGTTGTGAGTATTGAGAGGCTGGTGTTTGCAATGGGTTCTGGATAGGGTGGGCAGGCATCGACGTTGCGAGCAGCTGCACCACAAGAGCGCCGGTCCGGGTATCCAGCCCTGTGGAAGCCGGTGGTTGTCGATCAACATGCAAGAGCGACGACCAACGCTCATAGGCACGATGCCGAGCAGCATTGAAAAGCATGTACCAGTCACGGCCATCTTCAGCGGTCCGTCGAATCGACGGAATGTGATTCCACCACCTCGCAGGGGCGAGGGGCGCTCGTGCGGTCAGTTCATCCTGAACTTGGCGGTAGGCCCCCAGCACCGAATGTTCGAATGCCGCGGAAGCGAGTTCGTGCGCATGCGGCAAAACGACCTCGATCATCGCTGCTTCGTCCGTTTCACACACCTGGACACGCATGTCGCCGACATCATGGCAACAAACGCGAGCCTCATGTCCGAGGAAGGCACACACCCATGACGGCCAACTCGAACCCGTGATTCGTTGCACGATCATCGGGCTGCCTCCGACGCTGTGGGGGCTACGCTTGCGCTCACACCTGCGGCCAGGCCGAAGTAGTCGCCAGCGAGAACGCCGAACGAGAGATTTGGATCGCTGCCAGATGCGGACACACCGGGCAGTCGACCACCCAGTAACACCGCAATCAATCCGAGCAGAGGGGCTGCGCTGAAACACTCGCCCGTGCGGTGGTAATGCGTTGATGTGGACGTGCGCCCCGATCCTGTTTCCTTCCGAATCGCAGCCAACGCCGCGCGGTGCAGCCATGTGTCGTTGCCGTCCATCATCATGTTTGGAGGCGATTCAATCTCACGAATCACCTGGCAGTATGCATTCATGATGGAAGGGGGCCCACGACCTGCGGCACGCGCATTCGCGCAACGGTGGATTGTGCCTCGAATCCGCGCGCCTCTGGACTCGGCCGCGCTGCGCGACTCGAGTACGAGCATGGCCGCTCCACATCCGAAGCGGAATTGACCATCGCGGAATTGATCCTGGTCGTTGCACAAACCGAAGTGTTGATAGGTGGCTTGAGTAATCGTTGCATACTCATCCGCGGCACCGACGAGGGCACGCTCCCACTGACCGGAGGCAATCCGCGCGGCTGCGAGCGTCAGCGCCTCCAATCCAGCGGTCCGAGACCCGATGATTGTCTGGCACTCTTGCTTGAGTGAAAGTGAGAGGCTCAGATGTGCTGCGCCGGAGTTTGGAACACTCTCTGCGAACAGGACCGGATTGGCGGCCATGATTCCCTCGCGGATGATCTGCTCGTAGAATTGATGGCTCAGCGTGGCCGAACCATGCGTCGTGCCGAGAATGGCCGGGCACGCATCCGCAAATTGGGTTGGGTCTGCGATACCGGCATCCTGCCAGGCTGCGCTCCCCGCTGCGAGCGTGAGCTTGACGTACTCCGACATTCGCCTCACCCGTCGCGCATTGAGGAGTGCTGCAAGGGTTTCATCTGATATCGGGCCGATGTCAACAGCAAGCGGTGTTGTTGTGTCACAGCCGAATATCAGGTCTTTGAACGCGTCATTGCTGGCCGCGCCTGGCACGACAACGCCAACGCCAGTGATGACGACTTCTTCAGGAGGGCCGTGTGCACGAGCGTGCGTCCTGATGCCCGAGTTCAATATCGAAGGTGGGCGCATCAGAATCATGCACGCGTTCGAGCCACCAAAGCCGAACGACAGGTTCATGGAGTAGTCGCTGGCAATTCTGAACCCTGGTTTGCTGATCAGCTGAAGAGATCGAAACTCGAGCGACTCGTCTCGCAGGTTTGCTGTAGGTGGCACGATCTGATCGCGCAAAGCGCACAACGAAAGAATCAACTCAACAGCCCCTGCCCCTCCCAGCGTGTGGCCAAGGTGGCTCTTGAACGCAACCATGGGAATGTTCTTCAGTTGATCGCCGAACGCGCGGCTGACGGCTGCATACTCGCACGAATCATTCTCTTCAGTGCCGGTCGCGTGGGCTGCGATCATGCCGATCTGCTCGACCGTCAACGCCGCATCCATCAGCGCCGCTTTGATCGCGGAGGCGGCACCTTCCCCATCAGGATGTGGATGGGTGAGGTGATGCGCATCGGCCGACGCCCCGAAGCCACGCACCAGCGCGAGTGGCTTGGCATGGCGGCCACGCGCATCTTCCGCCCGTTCCAGAACGACGATGCCGTACCCTTCACCCAGTTTCATGCCTTTGCGTCCATGAGCAAATGGCTGCAAGGGGCCCTTCGCAACGAGGCGCAGGCTGGCGAAGCCTGCGTAGGAATATTCGCTGATCACGTCGTAGCCACCTGCAATAACGAAGTCGAGTTCGCCCTGCCTGAGCATCGTCATCGCCAGCCCAATGCTGCTAAGTCCCGAGGCGCATGCGGCGCATGTGGTGATCGCCATGCCTCGCAAGTCAAGATCACCGAGCGCGAGATTGACGATGGAAGTCGCGAGGAAATCTTCCAGCGGCTGGAGACTGTTTGCACGCAGTGAGCGACCCGCCGCCCGCATGCCATGCAGCGTGGTGCCGAGGATGATGCCGCAGCGTGAGGGTGGATAGGGCAAACCACCCGAAGGTGAGGCTTCAGCCAGAGCCTGTGTGATGGCATGGTTGAGATACCGGACTTCACGTGGCATGCCCGACATCGCGCCAGAGGAGAGCGCAGGTGCCTCGGCACCCTCCATGTCGGTTTCGAGAGCCTGTTCGAGACCGGTCAAGGTGCGAACACCGCACTCTCCTGCACAGACGGCCCTCCAGGTCGTTTCGCGATCGAGGCCCAGCGCGGTGACCAGGCCGGTCCCTGTGATCGCGATTGCTTGACTCACCGCTCCTCTCCCGGTTCAACTTCGACGTCCTCACACCACACACGGTGGAGCATCAACCACTGTTCGGGCTGCGCCCTGACATGCTTCTCGATCACCGTTGCCAAGTCAACCAGTCGATCATGCATCGCCGCGCGGTCATTCTCCACGTTGAGTGGGCGCTCAATCACCAGCCTGATCTTTCCATTCCTCTCGCGCAATGCGAAGACCGGGAGAAGAGGAGCACCGCTCAGCGCTGCGAGTTTGACCGGACCTGATGGCAGCAGAATGTGGCCACCGATGAACGGCACGCGCATGCCTTTGTCGCCGGGCATGACACGGTCGGCCTGGATGAGCACAAGATCATCCTTCGCAAGCGCGTCGCGCAGCTGCAGCCATGTGTTCAACCCCTCATCGACGGGCGCTTCGGTAAGGCCGAGGTGCTCGTGCAGTTCGCGACGCACATCATCGAAACGTCCGGAGAGATCGCGACGAAAGACGATGTGAATACGTGCATTCGGTTCGAGATCGCGAAGGGCTGCAGCACCGACTTCGAAGGAGCCGAGGTGCGCTGTTGCCACAATCAGTCCGCGGCCGGTTCTTCGCGCCTGCTGGTAATGTTCCTCTCCGTGAGTCGATTCGATGCGGCTGCGGAGAACCTCCATCGGTTCTCGGCGCGCTCGCGCCACATCAAGCACGAACCGATAGCAATTGCGTATGACGGCCTTTGCCAGTCGGCTGCGCTCCTTCTGCGTCGATTCGCATCCAAGCAACCACTTCGCGTTATCGAGCGTGCGCGCGCGAAGGCGCGGCGAAAAGAGCCAGGCCGACGCGATGAAGAACGACATCGAAAAGTTCGCCGCCCACGGGGCACGCTCAGCACCCCAATAGAGCAAAGCCAGCCAGCGGGCAGCCGCCCAGCGACGAGTGGATGGCGCTTCTGATTGCCATGCATGCGTTGCCCTGTCAGTACTCCCCGACAGACCTTTGCCGTTACAGGCTGCCACCTTCATGGCCCCCTCCTGCGGAAGGGTCTAACGGGCGGGTGATGCGCACATCAGCAGGTAGGTTCAGTTGCACCTTGCCTTGCGGAAGCGGTTCGTTCACCTTTATCTCGGTGAAGCTGATCACCGTGCGTTCGCCTTCGGCATCGAATATTTCAATACGCTCTGCGAGCGCCGTCTCTCGTTGAATACGAACTTCTACGCGCGACACAAACTCGGCCAGATCCGCATCCTTCGGCGCGAGTTGCACCGAGATGGTCTTCTCCGCCATCGTGAGCGAAGTCATGGAAAACCTGGTGCGGAGCGCTTCGATTCTCGGAACGGGTGATGACGCCAGTTCGCCGCCAAGCCTGCCGATGTCGTAGACTTCGAGAAGGTTCTCCTGTGGATAGTACATCCGCAGTTCTTCAGCGGAAACCAGCATGAATGTCTCGCGCGGCTGCTGGGTGTGCCAGAGTGTGTTGCCTTCAGCCACAAACACCTCGCCTGATGACTTCAACGGTTCCTTGAGCAGCGGCGAATAGCGCCACTGCGTAAACACGGCCTGCACCGTCGTGATGCTGGCTGCAAGAGGTTCCATGACTTTCAGTTGCGTCCACAACTGGGCATCCTGCGGCGGCGGCGATTCTGCCTGCTGTCCCCGGTACGCGCCGATGGTCAGGGCAGCCGCCAGCATCAGCCATTGAGTGTTCAGCAGCCTCATGAATTCGCCGACCTCGCAGCTTCCGCCGACTCTGAGTTCAGCGACAGCGTGACAAAACCATGGGCCACTGAAGTGGACGCGACGAACGCTTCGACCTCGTGGCGGTGGAGTCCACTCAGCACATGGTCGCAGCGGCTGCAGAGTGTCAGGTCGACCGGCGGCGCGACGGGATGTTTGAAACGCAGATCGACCTGTACGAGGAGGGCCGCCTGTGCGCTTGTTTTCGCAGCACTGACGATCCCGGCCAATTGAGCCAGCGCCTCCGCAATGAGCACGCCCGGCACGAGTGGCCGCGCAGGAAAGTGATCGGCAAAGAACGCTTCATCGCCGCGCAACTGCCAGATGCCACGCGCTTCCACTCCCGGCGTCAGTGACTCGATGCGGGTCAAGAATCGAAAGCCCGGCCCATGCGGAAGCCGCTCAAGCGCCGCCGAACAGTCCTCCCCGCTGTCGCTGATGGATTCTGCTGCAGTCACATCACACTGACTCTCGATGTAGTCAGCCAGCGCACTCACGCTCTGAAAGATGCTCTTGCCGACCGCTTCGTTGGGAATCTTGATTCCGAATTCCTTTTCAACACTACTGACGAGCAGCAGGGCATCGAGTGAATCAAGATCGAACTCGCCGCCAAAGAGCGGATCATCGTCGCCCACGCGATAGTCATCGCCCAGTTTCAGATCGACGCGGAGCAGCGATTTGACACGGCTGCGGATATCCGCCGAATGTTCAAATGAAGTTTTCATGCTGTTCCGTGAGTGTTCAGACTAGCAAAACCGGCCGAGAGCGTCAAACAACCCTCTTCGTCCGATCAACGACGGGTCAGTTTTCCGAGAAGGAAGAGGGCTGAAAAAAATGTGATCGTCATGCATGCAAAACCAACGACCACCGAACCGACAATCCATTCGACGAGCATATTCGCGGTGAAGTTGAGCACGCTGGCAGGACGAAGATCCATAGTGCTCCAGTCAGGCAGTGTACCTCCATGCAGCAGAAAGTGCCCAACAGCAATCGCAGCCACAATGAGTATGGGTCCCAGGGGCGGCGTTGAAATGAATGATCCTGCCAGAATAGGGGCAGGCCGGATCGTCAGCCTGCGCGCTACATAGAGGCTCAAGATCGAGTGCAGCCCGTACAGGGGTGTGTTGCCAATGAACACACCCACCGCCAGGCCGAGCGCGACCGCCCCGCGTTCATCGGGCGTGCCGCGCACGTCTCGCCACGGAATGCGCGGGTCGAGCCAGCGCACCAGCGCCCGCAGCCACGACTGCTCCTTACGGGTTCGCTTCCAGTGGGGCCATGGCACCAGTGCCCGCCCAATCAGTCGCAAGTGCAGCCCTGTGATCTGCAAAGTGTCAATCCACGGCCGATAGTGGCTGATGCGATTCTCTTCGGAAAAGTATCTGCCCGTAACCGGAACTTGCTCAATCGGGAATCCTGCCCAGACAGCGCGCGTGATGATTTCTGTTTCAAACGCAAACCTGCGCGACCGAGTTCGTACGCTTTCAAGGAGGGCGATCGGATAGACGCGCAGGCCACACTGGCTGTCGGTGATGCTGAGGCCGGTTTCGATGCGGACGAACAGGCTTGAGAATCGCCGCCCGATGGCGCAGCGCTCGGGCGCATTGGAATCGGGAATTCTTGAGCCGATCATCAGAGCGCTGGGAACGGCCCGGGCTCGATCGAAGAGTAAGGCAAGGTCAGCCGCATCAAGTTGGCCATCCGTATCAATCGTACCAGCGTGTGTGTAGCCCCTGCTCGCCGCATGCGAGAATCCTGTGCGCAGAGCATCGGCTTTCCCTCGGTTCGCGTTGTGCGTGAGGATAGTGAGGTCGGTACGCGTTTCATTGCAAGCGGCCAGGAGGTTGGCCGTGATGTCAGTGCAGCCATCGTTGACGACGATCATCGGCAGTCCGATTGCGCTCACGCCCGCGACCACATCAATGACGGTGCGGGCATTGTTGTACGTCGGCGCAATCACGACCGGCCGAAATGGAGTGTTCGCGTCTGCGGTCATTCAACTCGTGCAGGATAGCAGAATCACTCGTGGGTCGATTCATGATTCGTGTAGGGTTGGAGGCCGATGAGATCATCGAGCCGCGCGCAGCCAAGACCGCCATCAGCCAGAGCGGTCACAAGCGGGTCGATGGCCGCAACGGTGGCAGTCAGGTCGCGCTGGACGGAGCGGGCAGACGGATCGTGTCCATCATGCAGCGCGAGTATATCGCCCGGCTGCGCCCGCTGCAGTCGCTGCACAATCGAGACAGGCGTGGCTTTCCGACTGTCAAATGCGCGGCGAGACCACGTGATGATGAACATATCCTCCGCCCGCGCAGCCCTCATCAAGTGCGGGCTCTTGAATCCCATCGGCGGCCTGAGAAACGCGGGGCAGCGACCGGTGACCGCCGACACAGCATCCATCGTGCGCGAGAGTTCGGCGCGCCAGTAGGCTGCAGATCCGAACATGCCACCATGAGCGTGTTCGTAGCTGTGGCAGCCAATGAGGTGACCTTCGCTATCAATCCGGGCCAGCAACTCTGGCCAACGCTGCACATGCCGGCCGATCACAAAAAAGGCAGCTTTCACACCACGAACTGCCAGACGATCAAGAATCGCAGGCGTCCCATTGGGGTGCGGGCCATCATCAAAGGTCAGCGCCACACTCGATATCTCTCGACGGCCATTGGTGATGACTCGGCCAAACAACTGACTTCGAGGGTGGAAGATGCCATACCCAACCAGACCCGACGCGCCCGCAACACCAAGCCCAGCCGAGATTGCCAGAGTTGCGATCATGGCTGCTTTGAGGTGCCGCCCTTGGTGAGAAATGCGGGTTCAATAGTGGGTAACACCTCGCTGCTCGTCATTGGTCGCTGGACACGATTGGTCATGCTCATGACAAACGTAGCGCTATTGTTCTGATCGATCCCGCCATGCGTGGATGCCATATCAATGTACCACTCGAACTGGCCAAGTCCGTAGTAATAGCCACCATCGAACGCCAGCATGACATCAGGAGGGTTGATGGCGAGGCCGTGAAAGGCGTGCCAGAGGCGCGGCACAGCGTTTGGGAACTGATGATCGACGGTGGCGGCGAACCACGCCTCGCCAGTGGCGCTGTTCAGAGTCCCCTCGTCGCCATCGTCTGCCAGTTGTTCGAGGATCAGCGCATAGTCCAACACATCGCCCGTGACTACTTCGTAGTGATAAAGGCCATCGCGATAGAGGATGGCTGCTTCGCCTCGCTTTGATCGCACGATGACGCGCTCGCCTTCCATGTATGCGACAATCTGCACCGGAGCGCCCTCAGTCACGATCCTGGCCACGGTTGCTGCATCGTACGTGTGCAGTCCGCTGTAGTTCACCATGCCATCCACATCAATCACAACATCCTCGGGACGATTCAGGCGACTCGTCGGATTGAAACCTGCATCCTCAAGCAGTGCTTCAAGATCAAATCGCTGACCTTCGCGATAGTTGTGACCATGATCAGCCAGTAACGATATTTTGATGGCGCCTTGTCGCTCGTAGAGCAGTTGCATGCAGAGCTGCATGATTCCCGTCAGAGACTCGGTCGCGCCTGATTCGCCGTACTTGCTGACCAACCCTGCGGTTGACGCGAAGTAAAGGATGGACACCGGAAGAGGGTTGTCATCGACGGCTGCCTTGGCACGCTTCATTTCTGCATGAAACCACGGCCGCGGCGAGAGAAACATCATGCCGCCCTCCCAATAGCGCAGCCGGTAGTCGAGGCGACTGTCCATCGGTACCGGCTTGCCGAAGGCGCGTTTGAGGATCATGTTGTTCGTCGCGCCTGTTCGACGATCGTAGTGTCGGTTGATCATGCCTGGCTGCGGGGCGGTGTGCAACAGCGTTGCAAAGATCACTTCGCTCATGCTCGGAAAGGGCGGGATCACTTTGACCGGCGAGTGAAACAGCGGCAGTTCGCCCTGATCGTACATCATTGCAGCCGTCCGAAACGCGATCGAGTCGAGCATGATGATCACGTGCGGAACTGCGTCGTCTTCATATGCACTCAGACGATAGATGCGGTCAACATGGCCATCTTCATCATCGTCATATGCGAGCAGATCAAGCGCGCCACTCTCGTCAGCGGCGAGGCTGAAATCTACCACGCCGTTCCTGTCCACGTCGTACAGCCAACCAGTATCGGTGCGCTCAAGCGGAGCACTGGGAAAACTCAAACGGCCGGGCGGTGCGCAACTCATCATGGCGAGGAGCATGCTGGCCACTGCGGCGACGCGGGTGAAGGAACACATGTTCATTGGCTGGCAATCGTTGTCGGATGACTCCACGAAGTGTCACGGCCGCTGCGAATGATCATGATAGGCAAAAGCAGGCCAGTCGCCCCCACCAGGCAACCGGACATACCAATGGCCACCGTCAGGCCGAGCGAGCGTATCGCAGGTGTGCTTGTGAAAACAAGCGAGCCAAACGCAATGATCGTTGTCATGCTCGTCATCGTGATGGCGTGAAGTGTGGCACGAGGGCTTTGCGGCTCGCGCGTTTTCTCAAGGCCTCGACTCACGAAATGCCGGACGAGAAAAATGCCGTCGTCAACGCCTAGTCCTGCAATAAGGGGGAAAGCGATCAGGTTCACGATGTTCACACTCATTGCGGTCACCTGCATCGTTGCCAACAGCATCAACATGCCAAAGAGCGCTGGGAGGGCGCTGAGAAACACCAGAGAGGGGCTGCGAAGCATCAGCCCCAGCCAGAGCAGCACCACGATGGCCGCGATCAGCAGCAGGCGCCGCAGTTCAGAACGGACGGTTCTCAGCACTTCAGCGGTGACGAAAGACACATCAGCGAGTGTGCTGCCGGATACGTTGTCAATCTGGGTTTGAAGTTCCTCCATCGATGCGATCCAATCGCGCCCGTCTTCGGTTCGAGACTCGTCAGCCTCAATGAAAGCGAGCATCAAAGTTTGATGATGATGTGCCTCGCCATCAACGTCAGCAGGCAGCACCAGATCGGCTAGTCCGGGATACCGCCGAAGCGTGTCAATCCCGGGCGCTTCGCCGGGCGTCAGCAGGGCGCGCAGAAAGGTCATGTAATCGTGAAACGCGTCCGGGTTGAAGAGACTCTCCTTGATCGCCTCGCGCAAGTCTTCAATCACACGGTCCACATCAATCCTGGTCGCGCGCCGTGCGCGCTCCGCGACAACGCGCGGATCGGGCAGAAGCATCGCCAGATCGAGCGTGGCTAAAGCAGTTGGTTGCTCAGAATCGAGTAGTCGCCGCCGCAGATCGTGTGTGGCACAAAGCAGACCTGCTTGTGTTTTCGCCTCGACCAGGATCATGGCGGTTGGGGTTTGCGTTGCGAACTGTTGTTCAATTTGCTCTTGAATGTCCAGCGGCCGACTCGGTGAGGGGTGCATTTGCCGCGCGTCGGCCCGAAACTCGGGGCCCTGACCGATGATGAGCGTCAGCACGCCTGCGAGTAGAATCAGGATTGTCACTGTGATGGCGACTCGAGGTTGTGCCCCAACCGCACGCAGGAATAGGCTGCTGCGAGAAGGGCGTGAGTGAACTGTCCTGCATGACGCGCGCAGATCTCTGCCGTCAACGACACCGGCTATTGCCGGAAACACCAGGAACGTGGCCACCAGCACCGCTGCCAGCCCAAGCGCGCCGAGCACTCCGAACGAAGCGATTGCAGGCACGACCGAGAAGCCGATCGCCGCAAAGGCGATGATTGATGTCACGCACACGATCAAAAGCGTTCGGCCGAACCCACCAGAGAACAACGCTGCATCCACCACATCCATGCCGCCACGTCGACGCTGCGCATAGCGTGCGTAACTGTGAATCCCATAATCCACGCCGAGGCCGGTGAGTATGGCTGCCGAGGCAGCAGCGACAGGTGAAAGATCACGAGACAGCAGGCTGAACAAACCGAACGCGGCTCCAATCCCAGCAATGACAGGCACGAAGATGTACAGAATGCTCCAGAATGAACGATACACACACAAAAGAAGGAGGATGAGAAGGGCGCTCGACGCTGCAACACTCTGCAACATGTCGTTGCGAATGTGCTGCTCGCTGAACGCCGCGATCACATGAGCACCCGTGAACTCAACAACGAGTTCGCCCGGCTGCGCGGCTGCCACCACGCGATCAAGCGCTGCGACCAGCCGCTTGTTGAAATCCATATCGCTTGAGGAGTGGGCTGGTCTGAGCAGTAGCAATAGCGCGGTGCCATCTCGACTCAGCATTCCTACGTCCGTGCGGTCCGACTCAAAGTCCGGCGGCAGTGGCCGCAGCGATTCAACCACAAACTCGTAGAGCCGAAGTGGATCGCGGAGAATCCGCCGCGAGATCGCACCAGCACTCCCACCGGGAGCGCTGATCATCGCTTCGTTCTTTCTGATCTGCTCAACAATACCATCGCGACTGAGCCGATGCACCAGCGCCTCAAATGCCTCATCGTCGAGGTAATACTGCGCGGCGGGCGCAACGACCTCTCCTGCGAATGTTGTCCATGCCTCTTCAAGGCTTTGCGGCGCAGGGGCAATCAGTTTCTGCGCTTCCTTGTCGGATTCGATCTGATCGATCAGCCGCCGCGCGAATGCGACAAGTCGCGGGCGAGAGTCGGCTGCGGTTGCGATGCGCCGTTCCATTTCGGGTAGACTCACCCGGATCAGCAGTTCATTGACTGATTGGAATTCATCCAGAATGGTCACGAAGGCGCGGCTCGACGGTTGATCGCCCGCCAGCATGCTGCGCATCGAAGTATCAGGCTGAATGCGCATGAAAGCGGTGGCGACCGCGGCCGCCACAACGACCGCTGCGATCAATAACGTGAGCCGCGGATAGCGAGCGATCAGGCCGGCCTGCAAATCAGACTGGCGCATCATTTAAAGCCCGCCGGCGCTATCTTTTTCATCACAGCAGTCGGTTCAAAAGCCCGGTGTGGATGGGCTTCGTTCAACACAACAGAATCAAAGCGCAGCCACAGTTGTCCCTCGTCTCCGCTGCCGTGCATCTCGATGGGCCACACGACTTCGTTGATGACGATGTACCTCTCAAGCACGATCTCTTGCTGCTTGTTGTGATCCTCGTCGAAGAACGCAAATCTTCGAATCGTGCATGAAGCCTTGTCGATCGTGGCTTCGAGATCACCAGTGTTTGGAAGGATCGGTTGGCGGACCGTGAAGGTGTGATCTGTGGCGCGGACGACAATCAACGCTTCGCGATCGAGCGCTCCGCCAAGCCACCACAGCGGCGAGAAGATGCTCCTCTCCGCGTCGTCTGTCAGCGAATGAAACATTTCATCGTTCTCGATCTGCGGCGACAATCGGAGCCACTGGCCATCGGTTCTCACGATCAGATCAAAAACAGTTCGGTCAAACTTCGATGCCTGCAGCCGCAGATCGCCCGCTGCGTTGCCGATGACGATCGCATCGAGAACGATCGGGCCGTCGCCCGCGCGCTCAAGGCGAAGGACGCCGCGTGCACTGTAGGTTTCGATGCTCCCGACCCGCTCGGAAATAATGTCCAGCGCTGCATCAGGACCCCGCCACGCGTAGGTCGGCAGTTTCGCGGCGCAACCTGTGCTGAGCAGTGCAAACACCGTCCATGCCAACATGTGAAGGCACCGGATCACTTTTCGGCGGCTCCTTCGTGACGAATCAACTTCCCCGCAGCGGTCTTCGGCAACGAAGATCTGATTTCAAACGCGCGGGGAACCTTATGTGCACTGAGACGCTCGCGCAGGAACTGGCGAATCGATTCGATATCCGGCCTCGTGTCGGCAGGCGGCACGATGAGCGCGCGCGGCCGACTCATCGTGGCGGTGATTGCCATCGGCAGCACCAGCGCTTCGGTTACATGCGGATGTTCCATCAGGGCAGCCTCCACCTCCAGTGGGTTCACCTTCTGGCCTCCAACGTCCATCATCAGTTTGAGGCGGCCGACGATGCTCAGATTGCCCGCCTCGTCCATGCGGCCAAGATCGCCGGTCAGAAAGAATCCGTCGAGCAGTTGCAGGTCCGATCCGCCAACGTAGTGATCAAGCATCGATGGTGCCCGCACAGCCACTTGCCCCGCGTGGCCGATCGAGAGGGGACGCGACGTGTCAGGATGGTCAACGTCGAGAATGCGCACATCAACACCATCCAGTGGGCGTCCCACGCTCGAAGGTTCAAACGATGTTGATGCGGTGTCGCAAAAGGTTACGGTGCCGAGTTCCGATGCGCCATAGAACTGGCCGACGTGAATGCCGTGCCGCGCGGCGAACGCGTCGTACACCGCACGTGGCAGCGGGCCGCCCGCAGAATACACCAGCCGCGGCTTGCACGCCGCCTTGCTCCAGCAGTCTGATGTCGTAAGCACCTCGAACATGAACGGCACACCAGGCACAATCGCTATCTCGCCACCCTCAACTTCTCGCTCAATCGCTGCCATATCAAAACGGCCACACAAATGCACTCCTGCTCCCGCCGCGACTGGCCCGAGCACGGTGTGTTCAATGCCATAGGAGTGATGCACAGGAATCGCAGCCAACACCCGGTCAACAGACGAAAGGCCCACGGCCTTTTCACATGCGATGGCCACCGCATCGAGCGCTGCGCCGTTGCGAAACACAATCTTGGGCCGGCCAGTCGAGCCGGAGCTCTGCAGCATAAGTCCACAGCCGCTGCTCTCGAGAGGGCACTCGGGCGGGTTCGTGGCATCATAACGAGTCAGTTCTTTCAGTTCGATCAAACACGCCACATCACTCCGCAGTGCATCAATTGTTCGCGGGCAGCCGATGACGGCTGCAGCAGACGTCGCTCTTGCGACGTGCAGAAGCTCGCTCGCGGTAAGATCGGGCGAGAGCGAGCATACGACTGCGTTCGCACTTAACACCCCAAGGAAGGCGATAAAATACTCCGCCACATTCGGGGCCACCAGCATCACCACCGCGCCCGGTTCTATCTGTTCGCGCAAGCGGCTGCCGAGCGCGAATGCGTGCGATCGCAACTCTTGCCACGTCAAGGTGCGGCTCGCGCCCGGCTGATTCACTTCGACAACGGCTGCGTCATGCGGCCGCTCACTCGCATGCCGATCGAGCCTGGCAAGCACTTCGAGGCACCCGCGTGGCCCACCTTTTGCCGGTTCCGCCGCCAGCAGTGAAAACCGCGGGCGCCGCGGCGCGATGGCCACATGCCGCTGCAGCCGAATCGACCACTCAAACAATCTGAAACGCCACCATGCCTTCCACGCCGGCCGCGGGTGAATGTGCCCAGCCAGCACCGTCAACACGCCGCGCTCCATATGCAGCGGCCCAGTGCCGTGCAGAAAGAGCTCGCGAAAACTGTGGTTATAGAAGTGTCGAATGAGCCGCTGAAAGATTGCGGTGGTGCGCTCAATGAATTGGCAATAGTGCTGGCACGCCGCAGTTGATGTTCTTCGCCCTGCCAGAATGTCGTCCACCATCTCAGCTGCGAGAGTCCCCGACTCCATCGCAATATCAACGCCGGTCGAAAACACCGGATCAAGAAACGTGGCTGCATCGCCGAGCAGAAAGTACCCCGGGCCGGCGAACGGCCTGCAGGTGTAACTGAAATCAGAACACACTCTGTTCTTTGCAGGCCCTCTGGCGTGCGCCATTCTCTCGCGCACGAAGGGACAGCGGTCGATTCCCCAGCGAAGCATCTGCGTGGCTGGCACGCGCATCTCGCGGGCGATCTCTGGCGCGAGCACAAGGCCCACACTCGTCACTTCATCATTGAGCGCGATCAACCAGAACCAGCCTTCATCGCACATGGCTACGCTCGGATAGCCTGCCATCTCGCCTTCGAGCCGCCCGACGCCCGTGAAGTGCTCGAAGAAGGCGACCTTGCGCAGATGATGTTCTGTGCGAACTTGCCGCAACCCCAAATGCCTCCCGATCAGCGCTGCCTGGCCGCTCGCGTCCAGCATGAAGCGCGCGTGATAATGTCCACGATCGGTCCCGACCACGACATCATTGTCAGCCAGCCTGTCGATCTGCTTCACCGCTTCAGGCATGCGCACCTCCGCGCCTGCATCGCGGGCTGCTTCGACCAGCATCTGATCGAAATCAGCCCGCGCGATGTTGATCGTCTCGTTTCGGCCGCCCACAAGTCCACTGCTGAACGCAAAGCGGCTGGACTTCGCCGAATCTCCCATCGCAAACTCGGCACCAAGCTTCTGCGCGTGCGGCACGCTCGCCAGTCGCTCGGTCAGCCCAAGCTGTTGCAGCCGCCGATAGCCTGAGGGAAGAAACGATTCGCCAATCTGAAAGCGGGGAAACTGCTGCTTTTCGATCACAACCACGCGGTGGCCAGCCCGGGCCAGCAACAGCGCTGCTGTGGAACCAGCAGGCCCGCCGCCAATCACGATCGCATCATACCGGTCCTCAACACGCTGACTTGGTGCGAAAGCCATAGTGTAATCATTGCGTCGATCAGGCACGAAGAAGAGGTCGAGGGGATGGTCCGATGCGATTCTATGCAGATCGCAGTACTTGCAGTCCGCGACGATCCCACCCGCCCGTTGTCCAAGGTGTCGGGCTTGCGTTGCTGGCCTAGGCTCAGCGCGCTACAGTCAGAAATCATCGGAGCGTTGAACGCAAAGCGATGCGCTCCGAGTCGGAAGACTTCGCGAAGGACGGACCGGCCTGGCTGGACGTCAGTTGAAGAGTAAGCCGACGTGGTTTTTCACCCTTGGGTGACGAACCACGTCGGCTTTTTGCGTTGAGGCGGATGCGGCGCGGCGAATTCACAGCACCCCAAGCAGTCCGCCAGCCATCATGAACACACACGGGAGATTGAATCGTGTCAAAGAAGAAGACAAAGAAGAGTAATGCTGGACCACGCAAACAGAACAAGGGCACGGCTCCCGTCAAAGACTCACGGCCCGTTGGTGGCGAGTTGCATCAAACTGCCGGTGGAGAACACGCCGAGTTAACAACCAACCAGGGCGTCGCACTTTCTGACAATCAAAACTCGCTCCGAGCCAACCCACGCGGCCCCACACTTCTTGAGGATTTCATCCTTCGTGAGAAGATCACGCATTTCGATCACGAGCGGATTCCCGAACGCATCGTGCATGCGCGCGGCACGGGCGTGCACGGATACTTCGAGTTGACCGCGTCGCTGAAGAAATACACCACCGCACGAATACTCACTGAAGTGGGTGCAAAAACGCCGGTGTTCACCAGGATATCCACCGTGGTGGGCGGCTCGGGCTCGATTGACACGCCCCGCGACGTGCGCGGATTCTCGGTCAAGTTCTACACCCAGGAAGGAAACTGGGACCTGGTGTGCAACAACATCCCGGTGTTTTTCATCCAGGATGCAATCAAGTTTCCCGACCTGGTGCATTCCATAAAAATGGAGCCGGACCGCGGCTTCCCACAAGCGACTGCAGCCCACGACACCTTCTGGGATTTCATTTCGCTCACGCCCGAAGCCATGCACATGATCATGTGGGTGATGTCCGATCGCGCCATCCCGCGCTCGCTCCGCATGATCGAAGCATTCGGCGTGCATAGCTACCGGCTGATCAACGCAGCCGGCGAGTCCACCTTCGTCAAATTTCATTGGCGTCCCAAACTCGGTTTGCAATCCACCATCTGGGATGAAGCGGTCAAGATCGCAGGCGCGGACCAGGACTTCCACCGTCGCGATATGTTCGAGGCTATTGAGACTGGCCAGTTTCCCGAGTGGGAGTTCTCGGTGCAACTTTTCACGCAGGAAGAAGCGGACAAATTTCCGTTCGATCACCTGGACGCGACCAAGTTGATTCCCGAGGAACTGGTGCCGTTGAAAGTGATCGGCCGCATGGTGCTGGACCGCTGGCCGAACAATTTCTTCGCTGAAACCGAGCAGGTTGCGTACTGTCCATCGCATGTTGTGCCCGGCATCGATTTCTCGAATGATCCCTTGCTGCAAGGCCGTTTGTTTTCCTACCTCGACACGCAGCTTTCGCGACTTGGTTCACCCAATTTCCATCAGATCCCGATCAACGCGCCCAAGTGTCCCTTCGCGAACCATCAACGCGATGGCCACATGCAGATGGCGCAGCCGGTCGGTCGGGTAGCGTACGAGCCGAACTCCTTATCGAAAGACTCGCCCCGCGAAACACCGACCAACGGTTTTCGCAGTGCTGCCGTAACTGAAAACGGCGAGAAGGGCCGCATTCGTGCCGAGAGCTTCGCCGATCACTACAGCCAGGCGCGGCAGTTCTATCTCAGCCAAACGCCGCATGAGCAGGCCCACCTCGCCTCAGCACTGGTGTTTGAGCTTTCCAAAGTCGAACATGTGCATGTGCGTAAAGCGATGGTCGGCCACTTGCGCCATATCGAAGAAGACCTCGCCAAGCGAGTTGCAACGGGGCTGGCGCTCGACAAACTTCCCGCGGCGCCGGTGGCCGCGGCACCCGTGAAGGAGTTGCAGCCTTCGCCCGCACTGCAACTGATCGGCAAGATGAAAGACACGCTCGTCGGCCGCGCGGTTGGCATCCTCATCGCCGATGGTTCAGACGGTGCTGCGATCAAGAAGATCAGTAAGGCCGTCACCGATGCTGGCGCTGCGGTGAAGCTGATCGCGCCCAAAGTGGGCGGCGCCAAACTAGCCGATGGCTCGATGCTGGCAGTTGATGGTCAACTGGCGGGTACGCCATCGGTGCTGTTCGACGCTGTCGCAGTCATCCTGTCGCAAAAAGGCGCAGAGGCTCTGTCGATGGAGAGCGCCGCGATCGATTTTGTGCGCGACGCATTCGGTCATCTCAAGGCCATCGCTGTCGACAAAGGCGGGCAAAGTCTGCTCGACACGGCCAACATCGAAAAGGATAAGGGAGTCGTCACGATTGACGATGTAAAGGGTTTTATCACTGCAGCGAAAACACGCCAATGGGAGCGCGAAAGGTCCGTGCGGACACTGGCTTAGGCCATTCTTTGCGCAACCGCATCGAGAAGTCGCGCTGGGTGCAGGGTTCGACTGACCTCTATAATGTGGCGTTGACCTACGATCGCAACTCCAACCCGGTGACATTGGATGACTCCGTGCAGACGGGGTTTGACTGGAAGTATACATATGATGCGCTGGATCGATTGACGGTTGCGGAAGCTGGGACGCTGGATATCAATGGCAACATCACCAGCGAGCAGCGCAAGCAACCGTTTGATCTGGATCAGGCCGGGAACTGGACACATACGGATTTAGTAACCGGTGGCGTGACGACTGAGTTTGACTGGGATTTCACCCACAACAATGTGAATGAGATCACCGGCTGGGACAATCAGACGAATAATGTCACCCCGACTTATGACGCGTCTGGTAACATGACAGACGACAAGCGCGACTGGAAGTATGAATACGATGCGTGGTACCGACTGGTGAAGGTGAAGGACCAGTCGAACAACGTCAAAGCAGAGTTCAAATATAATGGTCTCGGCTACCGCATCGCTTCGCGCCACGACGAAACCGCTCCGTGGTATTACTTTGCATATGACGACCGTTGGCGACAGGTCGCGATGTTTGAGGACAGTGATGCTGATCCCACCGAGCAGTTCTGGTATCAGAATGCGGGGATGAACGGCTACGGCGGATCGTCGTACATCGACGATGTCATATTAAGAGACCGCGATACCACCGGCAATGGGACCTTGGACGAGCGCCGTTGTTACTTACAGAACTGGCATCACGACGTCGTCGCACTGATGGATACGTCCGGGTCAATATCTGAGCGTATTAATTACGACGCCTACGGCTCCCCGATCGGCAGCCTAGCAGGCCGCTAAGCAAGCGGTGTTTTTGAACATTGGTTTGTAAATGGCGACGAGTTGCAATGGTGATCCGGCGATTTGAAGTCTGTGTTTCTCCCGAATCGAAAGTAACTTTGCGGATTCGCGTCCGCTTCGACATCAGGTCGCGCCCTCCAATCGTGTCATGCGCAACAGGTT
>JBPCKF010000072.1:0-50255 GCA_051004555.1 Phycisphaerales bacterium
ATGCTGGCGCAAACGGGCCTCCGGTCGCCGAAATGCCGTGGGTCGCAAGTTCGCCACGGGTGGTGTTATCAAGCTCATCTTCCGGCAGGTTGTACAACACTGCTCCAAGCAGTCGAATGCGCGTCCACGGGTGCGGCTTGTCATAAGCAAAAGGGTCGGGATGTTGCGCCATGTACAGAATAAGAATGCGCTGCACATCTTCGATGGGCAACTGCTGAAACGCTGCTCCCATCTGGACTGTCGGCCGCCATTGCTCGGGCGTACTGGGCGCGTCAGTCGTCCAGGCTGGCAAATCTTCAAGCAGGCGTGCCAGCCGCACGTAATCTTCCCACTTCATCTGAACAGGTTGCGCTGGCGGGGTCGATTGATTCGGCGAGCGACTTGCCGGTTGCATGGGTAACTCCGAGACAACAGATCGTTGCGGTTGCGGACGGCTGGACACAAATGCGCCACCGGCGAGCGCGACGCCGCCAACTGCAAGAAGAAGAAAGAAAAAGTGGAACTTCATGAGAGGCCTCCCAAGCTGGCAAGATGCAGTCGCCAATGGTCAGAAGTGATTCGTGCCAAGCATATGATAAGCCACGCCGCCTCGGCTGGGATGAGCAGGGAACACCACATCCTGCGATCCCCGCACATTCCAGACACCCCGGTCAGCGCCCATCCATGAGAAACTCGGCAACCTCGAAGGCATGGCCGCTGCCTACGGCAACCTCGGCAACATCATGCAAAGCCGCGGCGAACTCGATGAGGCAGAGGCGATGCACCGCAAAGCGCTGGCGATCCATGAGAAACTCGGCATTCCCGAAGGCATGGCCGCTGCCTATGGCAACCTCGGCCTCATCATGCAAGCCCGCGGCGAACTCGATGACGCAGAGGCGATGCACCGCAAAGCGCTGGCGATCGATGAAAAGCTCGACGACCTCGAAGGCATGGCTGGCATCTACACCAACCTCGGCGTCATCATGCAAATCCGCGGCGAACTGGATGACGCAGAGGCGATGTTCCGCAAGTCGCTGGCGATCCAGGAGAAACTCGGCAGGCTCGAAGGTATGGCCATCAACTACGGCAACCTCGGCAACATCATGCAAGCCCGTGGCGAACTCGATGACGCAGAGGCGATGTACCACGGGGCGCTGGAGATCTTCGAGAAACTCGGCAGACTCGAAGGCATGGCCGACAACTACAACAACCTCGGCAACATCATGGTAATCCGTGGCGACCTTGATGACGCAGAAGCGATGTACCTCAAGTCGCTGGAGATCAACGAAAAACTCGGCAGACTCGAAGGGCCCACCGCCTGCGGCAACCTAGGCACCATCATGGGAATCCGTGGCGACCTGGATGCCGCAGAGTCGATGCACCGCATCTCGCTGGCGATCAATGAGGAACTCGGCAGCCTCGAAGGCATGGCCATCGACTACGGCAACCTCGGCATCCTCGCCATGACACGTGGCGGTGATGGCTGGCAAGACATCGCACGCCAGCATTGGAAAACCGCCCGTGATCTCTTCGCCAGACTCGGCACCCAGCACAAGGTTGACAAGATGCAGGCTTTGATTGATGCGATGCCTGAATAGCCCGCCAGCGATTGTGGCCTGAGAACGCCCGGCGCGCTGGCACATCAGCCGCCACTCTGCTGGCACCTCCACGCCCAACACTGCTCGCCATCCAGAACACCCGCCGCGCCAAGGTGGCAGACCCGCGAAGCGTTCTTGCAGACCAGCCAAGCCTTCGTGCACACCCGCTACACTGCGTTGCGATGTTCCTCCCCTTCTCCACCGATCGACCCTCGCCCAGACGGCCAATTGTCAATCAGTTGATCGTCGGGGCCAACATGGCTGTCTTTCTGCTGGGACTCGTCGGCGTGTATGGCGGATGGCTCGAGCCGCACGCCATCGCAGCATGGGGTCATTATGATCCGCAGCAGATGCGTGTCTGGCAGATGCTGACCTATCAGTTTATTCACGATCCTTCCAGCATCTGGCATCTCGCGTTCAACATGCTGTTTCTCTGGGTGTTCGGCAACGCTGTTGAAGGGCGACTGGGACGGCTGGGATACTTCGGCTTTTACCTTGTTGGTGGCTGTGTTGCTGCGATTGCACATGGCATGGCCAGCCCTTCGCCGGTGATTGGTGCCAGCGGTTCGGTTGCAGCGGTGAGCGGCGCGTTTCTTGCCCTTTTTCCACGAGCGCATGTGCGCGTGCTGATGTTCATTATCATCATCGGCATCATTGAGATTCCTGCCCTGTGGTTCATCGGATTCTACTTCGCTCTTGATGTTATCAATCAAGTGATGGATGTGTTCGGCGCGCGGAGCAGCAATGTGGCCTATGCAGCCCACCTTGCTGGATATGTATATGGTTTTGCAACAGCATTCACATTGCTGGGCTTGAAGATTCTGCCACGCACTGAGTTTGATGCGTTCTATCTGTTCAGGCAGATGCGGCGACGACACGCTTTCAGCAGCACAACCCGCAAGGCACCGGGAGTATGGGATGAGCCGCGTGCAGATTCGGCTGAGGAGTTGGCCAAGGCGAAACCAGCAGCGCCTTTGAGTGAATCGCAACGGACGATTATGGAGTTGCGGGCGCGACTTGCACGGGAGATTGATGCAGAGCGGCCGCGCGAGGCAGTTGCGGTGTTTAAGCGCCTGCTTATGCATGAGCCAGATGTTGTGCTGACTGAGAAGCGTCAACTTGAGATTGCCAACATGCTGTATGGGGAAGGCGAGCACGCCCGCGCAGCGGCAGCGTATATGACGCTGCTGAAACGCTACCCCGGCACGCGCGAGACTGACGAAGTTCGCCTCATCCTGGCGCTGCTTTATGTACGTCATCTGGATCAACCTGCAAGTGCGATCGAGTTGCTGGCCGATATTGATACCAGACTCACAAGCGATACCCAACGCAGTCTCGCTTCAGCATTACGATCAGAGCTACGATCAGGGGCCTGACTGCGCGGTATCGCACATCCATGTCGAGACGATATGCTCTTTCCAATACCTGAACGAAAACCCGGTGGTGATCAGATGGCGCAGCGCACGCGCATCAAAATCTGTGGCATCACCACCGCAGATGCAGCCCGGGCCGCTGCGACTGCTGGGGCAGATGCGATTGGTCTCGTGCTGGCCCCGACCTCCAGTCGCTTTATTTCCGATCCGGTCCTCATCGAAACCATCATTGCAACGCTGCCTGCAGGTGTGACGCCCGTTGCTGTTGTCACTGAAATCAGTGGAAGGCAGATCGATCTTGCACGACGCTTTAGCATCGCGCTGCAGGTGCATGGCGCGTTCGAAGAGAAGCAGATTGCAGCGATCAAGTATCCCGCGCCGGTGATTCGCGCTGTGCAGTATCGGCGTGATGCAATCACACGCTGGGATCGGACGGCATGTGTGCACGCGCTGCTGGTCGACAACACCACGCCCGGCAGCGGCGTTGCGTTTGATCACGATGCCTTGGCTGCATTCATGCCTTCCATCAGAAAGCCCGTGATCGTGGCAGGAGGGTTAACCATCGCAGCGGTTGCAGAAGCGATACGACTGGTGAGGCCGTTTGCTGTGGATGTCAGCAGCGGCGTCGAGTCGGCTCCGGGTGTGAAGGATGCAGCCCGCATCGAGGCGTTTTGCGAAGCTGTACGAACTGCTGATCAGTCTCTTGTTGTGTGAGATGTGAGGCAGGCCGGGCGCGTGAGATGTTCGCTGCATTCAGCGGATCAGGGCGCGGATTCTGATTGCGGACATCATCAACTCTTCAGCACTCGGCATTGCGCCAGTCAGATCAAGTGGCAGCACCGCAGCCTGATCGTGATCGCTGTTGATCTTCACCACCTGTGGCCCCTTCATTTCGCAGCCGATCTCGATGTGTTCGTGCCCGAGCAGAAACATCTGTACATTCCACATCTGCGCGAGCGATGCGATCTGTTCATCGGTGTGGCCGCGTCCCCATGTCATCAGATACGCAGAGCCTTCGTTGGCGCGATAATCTTCTTCGCTCAGTTCGCGATTGAGAATGTCCACATCAAACCGCTGCATGTTCAACGGTGAAGGCAATGAGTGTGCAACCAACCCGCCATTCCCTGTTCGCACAGCCAGCGGCAGGGCTGCGATGAAACGCGCAACTGCGTCATCAACATCCTCCGCATCATCTGCGTAAGCGTAGTCAAGACCATCTCGAAAGAGTTCAACACTGTTGCCTGCGCCTTTGCTCACGCCCCGTCCTGTCATCTGGGCCAGCTCGTGATTGGCAAGCACCATGTGCACCTGCAGCGGATACTGCGTGATGCACCACGCAATCCGCAGCAGCATTCGATGGGAAAGGTCGACGCCGTTGAGCAGCCGCTCCGAGTGAATGATTTCCTGAAAGACAACATGATGTTGCGGCGACGCATGCAGTTTTGCAAGACGGAGGATCACACTCAGGTGTTCGGGATTGTCGTGCAGATCGCCTGTGACAAGCAGTGTCCCCTGATGTCCGAGCTGAACGCACGATCCCTTTCGTTGCGGATGCTCGCGCATGTGTTCTGCTGCGTCATCGAGCATCTCGATGACTGCTGCTGCGCTTCGGAAGTCTGGAAAGCTGATGCTGAGATCAGACATAGAGCGCAGCCATTCGCGCAGCTGCGGGTGAAGCCATGACCGTCGCCCATTGGGCAGCCAGATTCTCAAGGGCGTTCTTGTAGTTGACATTCGAGTGAATGTGCCGTTCGGCTCTGCGGACAAGATCGATTGCAAGCAGCCAGGGATCTGTGCGGGCAGGATCATGTACAACTCCGCGCAGTCCCGCCCGCGCGATCGAGGCAAGCAGCAGGAGCACGCGCTCCGCACCTGCCTTATTCGCTGCATCTTTACTCGCTTCGGGATTGGCTTTCACAAACAGCGTTGCATATTCCTCTGCCAGAGCAGCCATGCGCGAGCCTGCATCTGCATCTGGCGTCCCATTCACGAACGCATGAATCAGCGGGCCCAGCTGCTGATGCCAGGCAAACAGATTATCTTCCAGCGCGCTCTGATACATGCCAGGCGAACCATCTGCAAAGTCGATCAGCCACGCACGTTGCGCATCATCAATCTGCTCGTGTTTTGCATCGCGCAGCCATTTCGACATGGCTTCTTCACTCAAGGGAGCAAAGCGCACCGGCTGACAGCGGCTGCGAATCGTGGGAAGCAGCCGTTCCAGCTGCGTGCTGACGAGGATGATGTATGTTCGCCGCGCTGGTTCTTCGAGTGTCTTGAGCAGTGCGTTCTGTCCGACCTGGTCCAGCCGCTCTGCTTCATCGATGATGAAGACTTTCGCGTGTCCCATGCCTGGTGAATGCGAGACGATGGGCTCGTGATAGCGATCATCACCGCTCACGCCACCAATCATGAACTCGCGCAGAATGTCGACAGGAATGTTGGACAGCTTGCGTGCCCGCAACTGCGGATTTGAAGATGAGAGCGCAAGCTCTTTGCGAATGATGTGCAGGTCGGGATGATTGCCGGAATCAACAAGCCTGCGGACTTTGCTGTTGGGATCTGCAACAAGGTTGCCGGTGAGATCGGGCGTGAGCGTGGGATCGAGAAGCAATGCTGCAAACTCGATGGCGGTTGTGAACTTTCCCACGCCGCGCGGCCCGTGAAAGATCCAGGCATGATGGACGCGCTCTCCCGCGCGGGCTGCATCAAGTGTCGAGATCGCGTGCTGTTGGCCGTGAATGCGCTGCATCATGAATCCTGCCTTCTCAGCAGTGTAGCGGTTTCAATAGACTTCGAGCATCATGCGCGCGGTTGGCCGCACCTTGCGTTTGACATCATCCCCGCTCCAGGCTGCTGCATGTGCCGGGTCCAGATCATTGCTGATCGAGAGAAATGCATCAGCGGCACCAGCAGCGATGATTTCGCGGTAGATGCCAAACTGCATCCCAAGAATGCCGCACACATAAATCAGCGTGCGATCGGACAGCAGCATGGGATGGAAGCAGTCACGCCGATTCGAGAAGACCTGATGCACATACTCACCGTGGGGCGAGTGCGGTTGATACTCGCGGCTGATGGCGGTGTGATAGATGAAGTTGGGGTGTGCAGCTGCCAGGGCCCGCAACTCATCGTCGTAGAGCAGATCACTGCGATAGGGCGCCCCCATGACCAAGTGAATCGACGACGGCACGGCCCCGCGCGGATTGGTCAACAGTTCCATCACCATGCCGCGAAAGGGCGCGATGCCAGTTCCAGTTGCAAGAAAGATGTAGTCGTGTTTTTCGGGCTGGCTGGGCAGCAGAAAGCGTTTCCCCTGTGGTCCGGTGATCGCAAGTTCATCCCCCACTCGCAAATCACACAGGAAGTTGGATGCCACGCCCATGAAGAGGCAATGGTCATCTGGATCATCGCGTTCATTCTGTGGCTGCCTTTCTGCGATGGTGCGTTTGACGGTGGTTGCCAGCACATTACCAGCGCCGTCTTCTCCAAAGCTGGGTGAGGCAATGGAGTAAAGCCGCAGAGCGTGGGACTTGCCACGGGAATCTTCGCCGGGTGGCAGGACGCCAAACGATTGTCCGACCAGGAAGTTTCCAGCGATGGGCGTGCGGCTGATGTCGAGTTCGATGTGGCGCACGATGCCCGCAGCTTTGCGTCCGCCCGCGGTGCAGATGCGTGTTGCGGTGATGGTTGCGGTGGCTGGGTGTGTGGGGCGCACCAAGTGCATCCGCGCTTCGGGCAGGTGTGGATGACCCGGGAGCGCCGCTTCAGTGATTGAACTGGCAGGTGGTTGCATGAGTCGGTGCGACTCTATGCCAGGTGCGCGACTTTCGGCCTGCCGCGCCGATTCTCCCATTCTGTCGGTACATTCTGCGCGAAAGCCGCGACGTTGCGCAAGTCTTCCACGATTATCCACACATCTTCGACATGCGGCCTGAACGCAAGATTAAAAAAAATTCCGCTGCCAGCGATGCGTGATCGCGGATTTCGCTCAGTTGTCTCACGCAAGTCTTGCGCACCCCTTGCGTTGGCCAAGGTTGGGTGTACAGTGCACGCTCGCCAAGGATGGTGAACCATAGCTGCCGCATGCATCGCGGTTGTGCCTGGTCGATTACAAGCAACCTCGACGAACTTATCTTTTCGGATTCATACCGATCAGGCAGACAGCGGATGGACGGCAGCATCACTCGTGGACGCAGCGCGACTCGAGCGGTGAAAATGGGTTGGTGGATGGATGCCGACGAACAATTCGAGAGACTGATCGCAAGCCACGGGTGATCGTTGCGCGAAATCGCAATCCCCCCGGTCAGCGCGATCAATCCGCCTGCAATGCAGGCGCAAGGAGGAACCCAGGGAATGATGACAACCGCAACTGCACCCCGGCGAATGGAATCACCGACCCACGCAGATCGAGGGCACACAACAACCACCCAGGCCATCTCGCAACATCTGCAACAGCAGATCGGCCAGCGGATGTTTGACATGTGGTTTCAGCATTCAACCAGCATGCACGTCAGCGGCGAGTCGCTCAGCGTGGCTGCCGAAAACCAATATGTCGCAGACTGGATCGCATCGCACTTTGATGATGCTCTGCAGAATGCTGCCCGCACTGCCCTGGGTGAGAGCGCGACCGTGACAGTCCAGATTGATCCCGGTCCAGCCCCGGTCGCAGTCATTCCCGCTACACCCATATCCGTGCCTGCCACCATTCCGCAACAGCCTGCCAGCGCACAGCATGCACACAGGGGCTCTGTGAACAACCGTCGTGATCGCAACAGGCGGGCTGATCTTCATCTTCCCATTCACAAGCGCTTCGATGACTTTGTCGTCGGAACATCCAACGAACTGGCCTACGCAGGGGCGATGCGAATGGCTGAACATGATGATGCAGCTGCGCTGGGGCCGCTCTTTCTTTATTCTGAGTGTGGTCTGGGCAAGACGCATCTTCTGCAGTCACTCTGTGGCCGCTTCCTCGACCGCTTCCCCGGCGCCCGCGCTCGCTATACCACCTGCGAACTCTTTACCAATGAGTACATTCAGGCTGTGCGGGCTCAGAAGCTGGATGAGTTTCGTGAACGGGTGCGCAATCTGGAACTGCTTGCGATTGATGATGTGCATTTTCTGTGCAACAAGACCGGCACGCAGAACGAGTTTCTCAACACGCTCGAAGCCATCGCACATTCCGGAGCCCGCGTGGCCATGGCCTCCGATGAGCATCCGCGCGAGCTGCGCCAGGTGAAACTTGCGCTGATCTCACGCTTCCTCTCGGGAATGGTCGTGCACATCGATCGACCCGATCGCGACCTGCGCATCGCGCTGGTCAAGCGCCTTGCCCGGGATCGAGGGCTGCGCCTCAATCAGCACGCTGTCGAAAAACTTGCATCGCATTGCGTTGGATCGGTGCGCGATATCGAAGGTGCGCTCAACAAGCTCAAAGCCATCATTCAACTGCTACCAGGGGCGTCAGTCGATGACGAGATTGGCGTGATTGCGATTGATCGACTGCTGCAGACCGAGGCAGCCTCGACGCGACCCGTGCGTATTGCAGATGTTCTCAACAATGTGTGTGAACGCTTTAAGGTGACGCTCAGCGAACTTCTGGGCAAGGGTCGCCATCGCCGTGTTGTGATGGCCCGCAGCGTGGCTGCGTATCTGGCTCATGAAATGACCACGATGAGTTTTCCTGAGATCGGGCGGGCCTTCGGTCGCACCACGCATTCAACCGTGCTCACCGCAGCAGCGCGAGTGCGCAAACTGCTGGATACCCACAGCAGTGTCGACTGCCTGGAAGGTGATTCGATTCGGCTGGCTGAGTTGCTCGATCAACTTCGCCATCAAATCGCAAAAGGATAATGCCCCGAAGCCTGATTTCTCACGTCTGGGATGTGAGATGTGACTCGAAGTTGCGATGAGAGAGAGAGGAGCGAATCAATGTGCTCTTTCTCCCCCGGGAGCTTGGGTCCGCGTGCCTTTCCTCGCGGACCCGGCTCTCTTTTCTTTTAATCCTCTTCAAGCCCACTTTCTTCAATACGCTGAACACCTCTGATGAGCGCCAATGCTGCGACTTCATTCAATGACACATCGCCAACATAAAGGGGCGGATCATCACTCTGGCCACGAACATTCAGGCCAGCATGTGTGAGCCGTGCCCGCAACTCATCCGAGACCGCATCAACCAGCAGTGTGACAGGCTGCCTTTCTTGAGCATTCGCTGCCTCTGATCCTGTCATCCGCTGCTGCAGCGATTTGCTGAGGACTGCTTCAATGCGCTTGTGCATGAAGCAGGCTTCGATCTGCATGCGGACTGACGTACGCGCTTCTTCTGCAATTGCCCGGACCTGCTCATGAAGAGCAACTCTCTCGAGCGTTGGGTCAGTCATCGCATCATGCAGCGATCGGGCAAGCATGGCATCGGGCTGAACCTCGATCAGCCAGTCGATGATGGTCACAGCATCCTCGGTCAAGCCCGCCAGCGCCAGATCGACCGCACTCAGCACAATACGTTCGACAGCAAAGAGTTGATGAATGTCAAACAATGCGTGCAGGCGACTTGCTGCATCGAGACCTTCGCGGGCGGCCAGGGATGCGATGGCCCGGCGTGCGGCAGCATGAAACTCGGTTGGTGAATCGATGCGAATGGGCACAATGCCCCAAAGCAGATGGAGGTTGGCCAGATTGAAGGAATCCTGAGAGAGGCCCAGACCGGCATCCGTGCCGATTGCGGTGCCGAACTTCAACTCGAGTGCAGGCCAGTCCTGCGGATAGACCACACCAGTCGTACTTTGGGCGGGTCCTTGCTGGAAACGAGGCGCAATGGCTGGACGACGGTTCTCAAACTGATAGGTGAACGAATAGTTCTCGACCGCATCCTGGTTCAACCTGCCATCGTCGCCGAAGTACCCTTCCCAGCGGGCATCGCTGGGCAACTCGATCGGCACATGCACAAGCATCGGTCGGCCATCCACAGTCACGCGCGCCTTTTCAACAGCCACGAAACTGGTGTAGCGGCTCATGAGGTTGAACGACGTTCCCAGCGTGACAATCTCCGCGCGGGCCGCTTCCGGGATGGTGCTGTTCTGCACTGCTGCCAGATGCTGATTCATCACATCATCAATCTTCGCTCTGCCCCACAGCGATTTCACCACATCGTGCCCTTCTGCAGCGGCGGGCATGGACAACTGCACGGTGCGTTCAAATGGCCCTTGCGGCGTGTTGCCACGCAATGTCACCGAGCCATTGTTGATCACAGTCTTGCGGGCATCAAAGCGGCCATGCACAATCAACGGCTTGAGATCAAAGAGATCAGGAAGCAGCCCTGCCTCATTCATGGGCAATACATCATGCACCGTCAGACCATCGGAAAACTCGAGTGTGATGTCGGTCAGCACCGGCGCGTAGATGCGGCCCAGGAAGCGATCAACAGCTGCTTCCCGATCTGATTGCTGCGTCACAAACTCGACTTCGCCACGCCCTGCTCTGGCCATGCCTTCCAGCAGATAGCGGTTGACCGAGTTGCCGATGCCGAACGAAAAGACTCGCGTCGTCCTGGCATTCGTCTTTACAGCCGCGATGATTGCATCATCGTTTCCGACTTCGCCATCGGTGAGGAACATCACGATGCGAATCGGCGAGGCAGGCTGGCGTGCATCGCCTTCGCGGGTTGCCTGATTGATCACGAAGATGCGCTCGCCAGCACGAGTCAACCACTGGCCGGTGAATATCCATGTCTGATCGCGTCCATCACGCAACTGTGAGAAGTCAGAAAACGCACCTGCTTCTGCGAAGAGTTGCCGCTGATTTGCGCGATCGAAGATCAGGTTGACGCGGCCGGGCGTGATGCCGGGATCAATCATGAGTTCACCCATATCGCCAGCCTCGACCAGCACCTGAACACCTCTGCCATCAGCCGGAAGATTCGCAAGGTCCTGCAGGGACATCGCCCGCTGCACACCATCGGCGCGGGCTGGTCCGGGATCAAGTGCTGCATTGATGGCTGTCATCATCTCGGTGCCGCCCGAACCCTTGCGACTGTTCACCCAGGCCAGGGCTGTCGAACGATTTTCGTTGGTGTTGGCACGCGGCTGCTCCCAGAGAATATCAGTCGCGCCCGCGAACGTGATGACGTTGAACGTGTCGCCCGGGCGCATCGAATCAATGGCGCGCGTGAGCACAGCCTTGGCCTTTTCGATCGGCTCACCCGACATTGAACCAGACGTATCGAGCACGAAGATCAGCTCGCGCGGCTGTACCATGTGATCATCAACGCGCGCTGGCGGTGCCAGCACAAGCGTGAAGAAGCCGCCCTTCTCAGCATCGACATGCACGAACGCAGCTTCATGAATGGTTGCATCATCCAGCCGCCAGTTCAGGGCAAAGTCGCGATTGGGTATCTCCTTCTGATTGGACAGTGCGACAACCGTGCTGTTGCGATTGCCATCGACAGCATCGCTGCGGGTGACTTCATGCAGTTCCGATTCAAGCAGCGTGATGGCGGGGCCGCCCGTGTCAATATTCACGGTGATTGCGATATCGTGTCCAGCTCGAAGGGGCGGTTTGACCGGCATCGGCGATATGCGATGTGCATCAGGCACCTGATCAGTCGCAGGCGCAAAGGGAGCGCCCGGGTTGCCTGCGCCTTCGCGCGATGTCGAAACATGGGCAGCAACTTCGCCATCAAACAGAGTAACATCAAACCAGAACCATCTGCCTGCAATGTGGCCGAGACCATCGCCTGCGATCTGGCCGATTTCGGATGTTTCATCGATGGAGTGCACCAGGAAATCGATGTTGGGTCTCGACCAGAAGTTGGATTGATTGCCCTCGCGCATCCGCCAACCACTCTGTGGCGACTGAATGGGGATGGCGTGAGCGAGAATGCGATGAACGATGCGCTCGTGTTCAGCTACACGCGGGTTGCTACTTCTGGTGATCGCCTGATCCGTCTGCACGACGTGAAGGTCGATCTGATCTTCAAGGTGGGCAGCAGGTTCGCCAGCCTGGTGGGCCTCGAGTGTGGCCTTGGGATTTGGATCAAACTTCTGCACATCGATTGATGCAATCGGACTGCGCTCGACCACACCCGCGCGAAACTCAAGCCCGTCGGGCAGCAGCGCCGCCCGTGGGTCGTGTGACGATGCGTACCCTGGCATATACCGCGGCGCCACTGTCATGGGAAACGCAAAGGTGAACAGGCCATCTTTGGATTCCAGCGTTTCGATGTAACTGATTTCAATATCAATGCGCGCTCCAGGCTCGATGTTGGCGACGCTTTGGGTGAAGATGTTGGGCCGCTCCTGTTCGAGCAGAGCCGTCACATGCCCCGCTGCCCGCGCGGATTCGTAGATGTTGCGGGCTTCCTGCCGTTCTTTGACTTCGCCTTCGATGATGCGATCGTCGTTGATGATCATGCGCATGCGGTCAACAGCAGCGCGATGACTCAAGGGGAATGTGTACACAGCCTCGACCTTGCGGTCGTAGGGATTGGCATATTGCTGACGGACCGTCACGCGGGTGAAGATGCCCGCAACATCAACCTTGACATCGGTGTGCTGCAGTGGGCAGGGGCCGATGAGCTGGCCCTGATCATCACGGGCCTCAAGTTGCCCGCCACTGGAAATCTGCACCACATCAGCAACCGCTTCAGACATCAGTCCCGATCCGCGTGGCAGGAGCATCATGCCGACAAAAGCCACCAGCGCCAGCGCCGCTGCTGCACGAAGATAGGTGATGCGTCCGATGTGACGTGGCGAGGATGATGACGAAGTTCGCAGTTGCGAATGCTTGCGACTGCCTGCGACTTGTGCGAGCAGATGATCACGACTTGCGCGGGCCTGCTGCGCGTTCTCATCATGCCAGGCACGGAGAAGGTCATCGAGGGCATCATGTTGAGAGTTGCTGTTGTGTTGCGTTGTCATGGGTGGTGTACTCCACTTGCTGTGAGAGCAGCTGCGAGTTGGGCGCGGGCCTGTTGAAGAAGTTTGTAGAACGCGCTGCGTGAGAGCGCGAGGTCGCGCGCTGCAGCTGCGACCGGATCAGATTCGAGGTAATAGAGATGAATCGCGAGTCGCTGACGTTCATCGAGCTGATCGATGGCGGTTGTGAGTTTGTCGAGCTGTTCACGGCGTTCGATGCTCGATGACGCTGCGTTGCTGGTGACTGTTTCTGCAGCCGGACCGACGTGGTTGCGTTGTTGATGATGAAGATGAAGTTGCGCTGCGGTCATTTCGTGGGTACTCCGCCTTCTTGCTGCGCGGATGCGTTCGCGACAGACGTTGCCCGCAATCGCCAGCAGCCATCTGCGAAAGGTGGCTGGGGCAGTGACATCATCCAGCTTTGCAAATGCCCGGAGAAACGTGAGTTGACAGGCATCATCCGCATCCGCAAGCACTCCTGAAACGAGGCAGCCACGGCAGAACGACAGCACAACCGCAGCATGTCGGTCGTACAACCGGGCAAACGCATTCTGGTCGCCGAGGCGGGCAGCAACAATGTCTGCTGCATCCCCGTCGCCGGTTTCTTCGATCACCATTGTCATGGCCGCTGGACGATATGTGTCTCAAAATGATGATGCAGGATCGCGCAAAACTCTGCTGAAGTTGGGGAGACCCGCGCGGTCCGACGGACGCTTGCGTCTTCGCATCAACTGCAACGGTGGCGAGCAACACCAGATCCCCTCACATATCAAGATCAAGCACCGCGCCCGGCAGCCGAAGGGTCTCGCGCGACTGATGTTTGCGCAGTAGCTCAATCAATGCTTGCATATCGGGTTTGAGAGGCGCGTGAAATGTCATCGCCTGACCCGTAATCGGATGCTCGAACCCCAGCATGGCTGCGTGCAGGGCCTGGCGGGTCAACACGAAGTGTTCTCGATCTGCAAGACTGTTGCTGCCGGTGACATCTGCGAGTGACACATGCCGGCCGCTGTACATATCATCGCCTGCAATGGGGTAGCCTGCATTGGAGAGATGCACCCGGATCTGATGGGTACGCCCGGTGCGAATCTCAACTTCAACCAAAGCAAAGGTCTCGAACAGCTCGCGGGTGTGATACAGCGTGAGCGCAGACTTTGCAGTCTCATCGAAGCGCACCTGATAGCGCTCGCGGATGGTCATGTGCTTGCCAATGGGCAGGTCGATTTCATCTGCCAGCGGCTCGGGGCGGCCGTGCACGATCGCGAGATATCGCTTGCGTGTGGTGCGCTGTTCAAACTGCCTGCACAGTCGATAGTGAGCGGTCTCAGTCTTGGCAGCCACCATGACGCCGCTGGTAAAGCGATCGAGCCGATGCACGACGCCCGGCCGGGCAAACTCTTCGCCAACCCTCGACAGTTCGCCCGAAGTTCGATGCTGAAAGTGATATGCCAGGCCGTTGATGAGCGTGCCCGATTGATGTGAACGTGCAGGATGCACAAGAATGTCAGCCTGCTTGTTCAGGACGATGATGTAGTCATCTTCGAAGATGACATCAAGCGGGATATCTTCTGCTGCGATCTCGGTGCTGGGTGGCGGCGGCAGGACAGCCACCACTTCATCACCCTTGCGCAGCCGCGTGGATGGCTTGGGTGGCCGCCCGTTGACGGTCACCGCCCGCTCGCGCACCAGACGTTGCAGGGATGTACGGCTGAGGAAGGGAATGCGGTCGACAAGGTACTGATCGAGTCGTTTGTTGAGATCGCGCGCCAGCACAAAGCGCACGCTGAGTGGCGCTTCTTCATCGAGTTCGCTCTGTTGTTCGTACAGATCGAAAAGGCGTTGCTGATCGACTTTGCCGCCACGCCCGAGCAGTGAGACATGATCGTCACTGCAATCGGTCATTCCGGAGCTGCATCGTCGAGCAGCACGTCGCGCAGGAGAGGGTCGATTGGTGAGGGGCGCTTGATGTCATCGCGCGACCGGAGTTCGGCTGCATCGCGCAGCGGATCAAGCGTTTGAGCGCGATGCGACGCCACCGCAGCCAGCGAGCCGTAGCGTTCGCCTGCGATCTTCTCTGCAGTGTCGTACCAGGTACGGGCCTGTTCGAGATCGCCTGTTGATTCATGCACAGTCGCAAGGCCGAACGCAGACTGGATCGCGAAGAGGGCGCGGGCCTTGTCAGCTGATGTTGCGTCATACACCTGCTGATAGAGATCACGAGCGCGAGTGAGGCGCGACTCGATGGCTGCCTGGTCGAGCAGTTCTTCGGGCTTGGCAGGATCGCGCATCATCAATGCCTGACGCAGAGAGATATCCGCAGATGCAAGACGGGCCATCTCCGAAACTGATTCAACGCCTTCGTGATCTTCCGCAACCGCGAGGAGACCTTGCGGATCGTTTTCGATATCAAGGTCGAGGAAGGCAGACTCGATTTTGGTATCCTGCCAGTTGCGATAGCGCTCCCATCCCATGACGGCAACAAAGACGATGAGGATGAGGAGGAGATAGGTGGGGGCTTTGGTTTTCAGCCACTGGACGAAATCCTCATTCACCTTGCTCTCGGTGAGATCGGTTTCGCGTACTTCTTTCAGGCGTTCGCGGTCCATAGGTGGGAACGATAGGCAGGCTGCGGACGGCTCGCAGCCGGGGGGGGTGAACAGACTCACGAACGTGAAGTGACGGAATGTGGCACGAGCCCGTTCGATGGAGGGCTGCGGCTGTGTCGCGATCAGTCGCCTGCGCGTCCAGCCAACCCTATGACCCCCGCCGCGAGGTTGCGGGTCGCATCAACTCGCATCGCATCGACGCGACGCTGCGTTGCGTCGCTCAAGTTCACCATAGCCCGGGCGAGAACGCACGGGACCGGAACAGTTCTCGCCTGCGCCCACCAGTCGCCGTTCACAATCGCGTCATGTATTACAAACCCATTGTTCACAGTTACTTAGGCTCGATATCAGTACATCGTGGCCGTGTTGCCCCTGACACTTCTGAAACATAAGTGTCATGCCCATAATATAATACATACGAGAGCCGACCTTTGTCATGCCCATAACACAAGAGCGTCCATATGTTATGCCTTTAATATGTGGACGGTCACGTGTTATGCCCATAATAGAGTTGGTTCTGGCTTGATTACGGGGGTGCACCACGGCTGTGTCTTTACCCAACTTGACACTTGCAGTTGGCCGCTGCACGCCCTCGAGTGACTTCAGAGTGCCGGGGAACCCTCGCCATCGCCATCCATCGCCATCACCGCTCACACTTTAACCCTCCCCCTTAACTCTGGCCGTCGACGCTCCCCCCTCGACCCTTCGCCGATTTGCGACATTTTTCTGCATTCTCTGGAATGCCCGCATCGGGGGCCGTGTCGTTCACGTTGGAGATTTCCGGCTGTGGTTGCGCCTTTCGGCTGCCGATAACGAGAGAGATACCGGCGGCCAAGGGTGCAACGCACAGCCTGCGAGCAAGTTGGAATGAAACAGAGGCGTTCAGCCGAAAGACCTAAGTACACGCGGCATGAACAAACAAGCGAGAGAGGCGGTCCATCGTGGGTATTGGCAGCATCCTGCTCGAACGCGGCCTGATCAGCGACGAAGAGTTGTCGCGGGCCATCAGTGAGCAGAAACAAACGGGCGAACGATTGGACGAGGTGCTGGTCCGTCTCGAGTTCGTCAGCCGCAGCGAAGTGCTTGAAGCCATTGGCCAACAGTTTTCGATGCCTATCGTCGATCTGACACAGGTCGAAGTAAAAGACGATGTACTCAGCCAGCTTCCCTCGAAGCTCGTCTTCAAACAGCGCTGCGTTCCCATTGGCCGCTACAACGGAACCCTGCGGATTGCGACAAGCGATCCTTACGAACTCAGCGCGTTTGATGAGTTGCGACTCCTCACCGGCCTGGGCATCGAGCTGGTGCTGGCAGATGAACGCGACCTGGAAAAGTTCATCCGCACACACTATGGCGTTGCAGGCGACACGCTTGATGCACTTACCGGCGAGCAAACCGCTCAAGCCCGCGGGCGCGACGATGATGGCTTTGGCAGCGACGCTGCGATCGATGAAGTCGAGCAGGCTCAGGAAGCCAGCGTCATCAAACTCGTCAACGAGCTGCTCCTGGAAGCCATTCGCGAACGCGCAACTGACGTGCACATCGAGCCCTATGAAGATCGGCTGGATGTGCGCTATCGCATCGACGGGGTGTTGCAGCAGGCAGGTGTGCCAGCCACCATCAATCGCTTCCGCAATGCAGTCATCTCCCGCCTCAAAATCATGGCGAATCTCAACATTGCAGAGAAGCGCACGCCACAGGACGGCCGCATCACATTCCGCAATCGCGGCGATGAATTCGACCTGCGCGTGAGCGTCATCCCCATGCTGTTCGGCGAAGGTGTGGTCCTGCGCATCCTCAACAAACAGGCTGCCCTCATTGATCTCAACAGCCTGGGCATGGACAATGACCTGCTAAGTCTGTGGGATGCACTGATTGCAAGGCCGCATGGCATCGTGCTGGTGACAGGGCCGACCGGATCGGGAAAATCAACCACGCTCTATGCCTCGCTCAACCGCATCGTCAGCGACGCCGTCAAGGCGATTACCGTCGAAGATCCCGTTGAGTATCACGTCGAGGGCGTTAATCAGATTCAGGTCAACCACAAGGTCGGACTCAGCTTCGCAGCTGGTTTGCGGGCCATTCTGAGACATGATCCCGACATCGTCATGATTGGCGAAATCCGCGATCGCGAAACCGCGGACGCTGCGATACAGGCGTCGCTCACTGGCCACCTGGTCTTCTCCACGCTGCATACCAACGACGCTGCGGGCGCGATGACACGATTGCTCGACATGGGTGTTGAACCGTTCCTCGTTGCAAGTTCAGTGGAAGGCGTCATGGCCCAACGACTGGTGCGAAGAGTGTGCGAGAGTTGCGCTGTTGATCTGGAACCTGAAGAAGTCGACCTGCCTGCTGACTTTACCATGACTGAGCATGACCAGCTTCGGGTTGGACGCGGGTGTCGAGAGTGTCGTCATTCGGGCTATCACGGCCGCATCGGAATTTACGAACTGCTCACGATGACTCCCGAAGTGCGCGAGCTGGTGATGCAGCAGCGCAACGCAGGCCTGATCGCTGAGCGGGCCCGCGAGACCAACCAGTTGACGCTGCTTCGCGACGCTGGCTTTGCCAAGGTCCGCCAGGGCGCAACCACGCTGGCTGAAGTCATCCGCGTGACCAAGGCGTGAGCGTTGTAACTGGCGGCTCGCCAGTGACGCCCGCGCGCTTTCGTGCTACCCTCATCCATGACAGACGGTGACAATGCTCCTTCAGCGCTGCTGCATGACGAGGTCATTCCCATCCTCGATTTCGGCGCGCAGTACGCCCAGCTCATTGCAAGACGAGTGCGCGAGGCGGGTGCCTTCAGCCTGCTGATGCGCCACGATGTTTCGATTGATGAACTGCGCGCTCTCAAGCCCAAGGGCATCATTCTCTCGGGCGGGCCATCGAGCGTGCATGATGCAGGAGCACCGACATGCGATCCACGACTCTTTGAGCTGGGCGTACCAGTCCTGGGCATCTGCTATGGCATGCAACTGGCATGCAGGATGCTGGGAAGCAACATCGAAAAAGCGCGATCGCGCGAGTTTGGTAGAGCGCGACTGCATGTTCGCGACAACTCCGACCTCTTTGCAAGTCTGCCCGAACAGACCACGGTGTGGATGAGCCATGGCGATCAGATTCTCGATCTTCAGGCTGACTTTGATCTGCTGGGCGCAACGCCGACCTGTCCCTTCGCAGCGGTGAGACACCAGCAGTTGCCCTTCTATGGCGTGCAGTTTCACCCGGAAGTGACGCACACGCCCCACGGCGTCGATATCTTCCGCAACTTTCTCTATGAGATCTGTAAATGCACGGGCACCTGGCGGATGGCAGACTTCATGCAAACGCAGACCGAGCGCCTGCGCGAGACCATCGGCAGCGATCGCGTGTTGTGCGGACTCTCGGGCGGCGTTGATTCGTCGGTTGTCGCAGCCCTGCTCCATCGGGCGATTGGAAAGCAGCTGACATGCATCTTTGTTGATAACGGACTCTTGCGCAAGAACGAACGTCAACTGGTCGAGACGACATTCCGCGATCACTTTGATGTTGATCTGCACGTGGCTGATGCATCACGTGATTTTCTTGATGATCTGGCTGGCGTCACCGATCCGCAGCTCAAGCGCACTCGCATCGGCCATCGCTTTATCAAAGTGTTCAATCAGGCAGCTGCGGAACTCAAAAGCGACAACGGCTTTCGCTATCTGGCGCAAGGGACGTTGTACCCGGACGTGATTGAGTCTGGTCATGGACACGCAGGCGCATCAGCCAACATCAAGCTGCATCACAACGTCGGCGGATTGCCGAAAGACCTCGGCTTTGAGCTGATCGAGCCGTTGCGCGATCTCTTCAAGGATGAAGTTCGGCAGCTGGGTGAAGTGTTGGGCCTGCCAGCCCACATCATCTGGCGACATCCATTCCCCGGACCAGGTCTGGCGGTACGTGTGCTTGGGGAGGTGACTCGGCCCAAGCTTGATCTGTTGCGCGAGTGTGATGAGATTCTGCTGGAAGAGATTGTCGCAAACAATCTTTATCGCTCGACGGACCAGGTGTTTGCGGTGCTGTTGCCTGTGCAGTCTGTGGGCGTGATGGGAGACGGCAGAACATATGAATCGGTGGTCGCTGTGCGAGCGGTTGAGACGCAGGATTTCATGACAGCCGACTGGGCCCGCATTCCTTACGATGTTCTGGCGACGATTTCCAACCGGATCATTAATGAAGTGAGCGGCGTCAATCGTGTGGTGTACGACATCAGCTCCAAGCCGCCCGCCACGATTGAGTGGGAGTGATCGCTGATCGTGCTTCCCACGCGAACGACTCAAATGGGCGAATGTCCGAGAACATCTCAACCCACCCCGCTGTCACCGAGAACCGATGAAGAAAACCCTGAACTCACCTCCGCTGCTGTCGTACAGACCCATGGCCGAACCTCGGCTGCCCGATGTGACCTTCTGCCTCCTGATTGCATTTCTTGCGGTGGCAACACTTCGGGCGTGATATTCTGAACCTTCCTGCCTCGATCCCGCTGGTGCTGGATCTGGGCTTTTGCTGCGTGTCTTTCCATTTCCTGATGGCATTTCTGGTCCTGCCTCGGCAGGCGCGAGTAGGATACAAGCTCTATGCGAATCGATGATCTTGCCTATCAACGCGCTACACGGGTGGCAGCCTTCGGCCTGGCCCTGCAGGCTGGGATTGGTCTGGTGCTGCTCCTGTTCGGGCTCTTTGCACCGGACTCCACCTTCGTCATTGCATCGTACTACGCGCTCTTTGGCGTTTTGGTCTGGCTGGCGCTTGTCATTGTGTTCAATCAGCACAAGCTGGAACGCATCGAGGCGCTTGAAGCGGATGAGCTTGCAGCCCATCGTGCAGCTGGCACAGGTTCAGCATTTGATTCGAGTTCCGAAGAGTTCAATGTCGCAGCCAGGCGGTTGCGGCTCATGCATAAGTGGATGATGCCGATCGTCAGTTGGGTGCTCATCCTCCTCCTGGCTGGCATGGGCACATTGATCTTCATGGGACTGCGAGCGTTGCGCTCAGCATCCGATGCAGATATTGCAGAGTTTCAGGCAGCGGTCGAGTATCGCGGGTGGGCCCTTGCGATCTGCCTTGGCGTCGCGGCTGTGTCATTCATCTTCTCGCGATTCGTTGCAGGTATGGCACGCCAGCCCGCCTGGCAGAATCTGCGCGGGGGAGCGGGCTACATGGTGGGCAATGCGGTGGTCATGCTCGCGACCGCAGCTGGTTTCATCTTCACATACTTCGACAACCTGACTGCGATCGAAATCGTCGCCAGTGCGATTCCCATTTTCATGATGGTGCTGGCTGCTGAGTTCGTCTTCAACTTCCTGCTGAATCTGTATCGCCCGCGCCGGGCTGGTGAAGTGCCGCGACCGGCATTTGACAGTCGACTTCTGAGCCTGCTTTCAGCTCCCGATTCGATTGTCCGCTCGATCAACGAGGCTGTGAACTATCAGTTCGGCTTCGATATCTCCAGCTCCTGGGGATATCAACTCCTGCTGCGGGCTGCGTGGAAGCTGGCTGTGTTCGCAATCATTGTGATTGTCGGGCTCAACTGCATTGTGATCGTCGAGCCCCATCAACAGGCAGTCCGCCTGCGTGGTGGCGAGATTGTCAAGGGCGAGATTCACGGCCCGGGTCTGATGCTCAAGTGGCCGTGGCCCGTGGAAACTGCGGAAGTGCACGATGTCGCCAGCGTTCGCATGCTCCCTTTGACCAATCAGGTGCGCGAGAATGCTGACCGTCGCAACGAGCCGATTTTGTGGATCGATGAAATCGACAAGGCGGCTGGCATCGAACCGTTCGTCGTCTCGACCAGGCTGAGCAGCCCGGCTGGAAGAGGATCACGATCCACCGGTCCTGTGGCAGGAAGCGCACCATCAGAGGATGTCGCATCCGAAGCCAACGACACGCCCGCGGATGATCAGGCGCGGGTTCTGGCATCGCGTTTTGCGCTGGTGGAAGCAGAGTTTGTGCTGCATTATCGCGTCCGTGCGGATGGTGAACAAGGCTTGAAGAAGTTCCTCAGCTTTGGCAACAATGATGTTGAACGCAGACAATCGCGGAATGCTCGCGAGCGTGCCCTCAAAGCGCTGGCCTTGCGGGAAATCACGGAGTATCTCTCGGCTCAGGATCTCGATCGCATCATCTCCGAAGATCGGGCTGAGATGGCAGAAGACCTTCGCGGCCTTATTCAGGCTGCATTTGATGCGCCCGAAAACGATACAGGTGTGGAAGTGCTCGCCGTCACCAATCCCTGGATCCGGCCAGCCGGAGAAGCCGCCCAGAAGTTTGAGGAGCTCAGTTACAACAAGGCTCAACGTGAACGTCGCGTCGCAGAAGCGGAGCGCGGCCGAACTGCCGGGCTGACCGCGGTGGCGGGAAGCGTGCAGCAGGCACTGACGCTGTACGACATGATTGTCGTACTGGAGACAATGCGAAACGAAGAAGGTGCAGCAGCCCAGGCGATCGCAGAACGACAGTTACAACTCGAAGAAGCGATGTCGCGGGCGGGCGGACTTGCAGGCGATTCCATCGCAAGCGCTCACAGTGATCTGTGGAGCCGCGTGCTGGCTGCGGAAGCGCAGCGGCAGCGCTTTGCCGGTCGCCTTGCACCCTGGCGGGCCAGTCCCAGCGTCTACCGCGAGTATCTTCTCATGGAGGCGGTGAGTTCAATCGTCACTCCCCGCACCCGCAAATATTTCGTAGGCATTGATCCCAAAGCCATGAACCTCTCGATCGAAATGCTGCAGGACGACTCTGCCTTCAGCTTCCTCGATTCTCAGGACCTTGAAGGAACGTCGAATGAAGGACAATAAGTTCATCATCTTTCTTGTGGGCGGACTGCTGCTGATCCTTTTGCTGGGATACAGCGCAACATATTCAGTACGCTTCAATGAAGTTGCCATCGTCACAACCTTCGGCGATGCAGAAGACAGCAGTGTGCAGACCAAACCCGGGCTGCATTTCAAGCTCCCCGCGCCCATTCAGGCTGTCCGCACCATTGATCGTCGTCTGCAGATTGTTGATTCACGACTGGAAACACAGGCCACCAGTGATGGTTTGCAGGTTGTCGTGCAGGCATTTGTGTTCTGGCGTGTGGATGACAGCAGCCCTGCTCTCATTCGTCAGTTCAACGACAGCTATCCGACAATGGAAGCTGCTCGCGACGATATCGAGAGGCGCATGCGGACCGCAGTCAGCGCGCTGAGCGAGTACGCGTTCACTGATCTCATTGGACCAGACAACAAACTCAAAGCAGCTGAGGCAGCCATCAGGGCCAGGCTGCAGGGCGGGAGCAGTGGCGGCTCGCTGGCAGCGATGGGGATTGTGATTGATCAGGTTGGACTCAGTCAGGTGCTGCTCCCGGTCGCCACCACCAAGGCTGTGATCGAACGCATGCAGGCTGAGCGCATCGCCCGCGCTGAAGAAGTGCGCAACCGCGCTGGCGCAGAAGCATCAAGCATCACTGCCAATGCCAACCTTATTGCGACGCGCATTCGTCAACATGCTGATCGCCTTGCCAATGAAATCCGCTCGCGTGGCGACATGCTGGCAACTGCCCCGCTCAATGTGATGGATGAAGAGCCCGAGCTGGCAATGCTGCTCATGTGGATTGATGCACTCAAAGCCACAACCGCAGGCACATCAACATTCTTTCTGCCGCCGAACATGGCGCCCTGGCATGTACTGAACGTGAGCGATCCCGCATCATCATCCGGCGTGCCGATGCCAGCTGAGCGACTTGGCCCACCATCTGTGGGAGGCGGCGCCGAAGCGGATGCCGTGAACACACCTGCCTCAACAATCACAGCCCGCGATGAAAACAGCGCCTCCTCTGGCAAAGCACCGGAGGGCCAGTAAATAATGGCTGATCCCAACGATCCCATTTTCTCAGATGATTCACAGCAGAATGGCGATCTTCCCATCGAGAGCAATTATGACGTTGATGATGTCGATGCGCTTGACGTTGAAGATGCACATCCGCGCAGAGCTGCATCGGCTGAGTTCATCGTCAAAGCTGAGACTGGTGCTGCATCGGTCCTGCGCGAAGCGATGGATCCTGCCAATCAGTCGCTCACCGAAGCGCTGCGACTGAGTTATCGTGTTCTGCAACTGGTGATTGTGATTCTGCTCGGCCTGTTTCTGGTGAGCGGATTCCGCAGCATCGAGAGCGGCGAAACCGGCGTCAAAACCCTCTTCGGCAACATCCAGACCAGCGATGGCGCTGCTGAACTCACTCCCGGCCTCGAGGTGAGTCTCTGGCCCTATCCCGCAGCTGAGTTCATCGTCTTCCCGCAGACCGGCTCAACCACGATCAACGCTACATTCTGGCCTGACTCCCAGATCGGCGCCAAGGGGAGTTTCGAAGCCGCAGCACCATCCACCGAGTTTCACGCGAACGTCCGCCTGGGCCTCGGAGCCGGACGCGATGGCTTTGTCCTGCTGGCAGATGAATCGCTCGGTCACATTCAGCTCCAGGCTGTGTACGCCATCCGCAATCCCGTCCAGTTCGTCAGCCGCATCCCCGGCGAAGGCACCGCAGCACGCATTGTTCGCATGGCCCTTGAGCGCGGCGTTGTGCATGCTTCAGCCGCTATGACGCTCGATGAGTTCATCGGCCAGGAAGAAGTTGTCGCAGAACTCGTCAAAGAAGAAGCCCAGTCGTTTCTGAACGATCTCGAATGCGGGATTTCCCTGAGTGTCGTGCAGGCAACCAGCGTAAAGCCCCCACTTGCAGTGCAAACTGCTCTCAGTCAACTCGGAACGGCCCGCTCGGATGCTGAACGCACACTCACCGAAGCGCGCACCAAGGCTAACACCTTGCTCGTCGATATGGCTGGCCCGGAGTATCAGACGCTGCTTGATCTGATTGAGCAGTTTGAAGAGGCTGTTCTTGAAGCCGGCGATGCAGGCATTAATGGCCCCGAAGCACAATCCGCTCTGGCGCAGATCAATGCGTTCTTCCAGAGCGACCAAGCAGGCGGAAACGTGGCAACAAACCTCGCTGCGGCCAATGCGTATCGCGATGAGATTTTTACCGCGCTCGGCCATTACAGCAGCCGTTTCGAAAGTCTGCTGCCCCGCTATCGCAACAATCCTGACCATGTGGTGAAGGCTGAGGTCGTCGATGCGTATCGTTCAGTATTGGGACGCAGAGGCGCGGAAATCTTCTACTTCCCCACACTCATTGGCGGCGTCGATATTGCTGTAAAGAGCGATTACGAAGCTATGCAAAGGGCCCGCCGTGCACGCCAGGGACAAGCCGAAGCAGAGGCCATCGGCACCAGCGGCGTCGGCCCCTTCGAGCATCGCTTCGGTGACCGTGACAAAAACCGCCGCCTTGAAATTCAAGAAGACGGCTCAGTCACCGGCCGCACTGACAATTGATTTTCTTCTCTCTCGCGTCCCACATTCATATCCTCCGCGCACGATCGCGCTGAACCAGGCACAGCAAAAACACACAATGGCAGATGCACGCAACAAAGTGGTCGAAGCAATCGGCCTCACCAAGACCTTCAAAGACTTCTGGTTCCGAACCAAAGCCCGCGCTGTCGACGGCATCGACTTCGACATCTATCCGCAGGAAATATTCGGTCTGCTCGGACCCAATGGCTCCGGCAAATCAACAACCATCAAAATGATTCTCGGCCTGTTGCATGTCACCAAAGGCCGACTCTCGGTCTTTGGCAAGGCCCCCAACGATGTCGCCATCAAGCGTCGCATCGGCTTTCTTCCCGAAGAGTCGTACCTCTATCGCTTTTTAAATCCGCAGGAAACGCTCGAATATTACGGAAAACTGTTCGGACTCGACCGAAAAACCCGCAAAATGCGCACCGACCAGTTGCTCGACATGGTTGGTCTGAGCAAGGTTGCACGGCGGCCGGTCGGCGAGTTTTCTAAGGGTATGCAACGACGTGTTGGCATCGCGCAGGCGCTCATCAATGATCCGGATTTTCTCATTCTTGATGAGCCAACTTCAGGACTCGATCCGATCGGGACACGGCAGGTGAAAGACCTGATCGTCGAACTGGGACGACGCGGAAAAACGATTCTTCTGAGTTCGCATCTGCTCGCAGATGTTGAGGATGTCTGCCATCGCATTGTGATGTTGTATGGCGGCAAGATTCGCGCAGCCGGGCGGACCGATGAACTGCTGGCTGACACCAAACGCACCATCATTCAGACGCCACGCCTCCAACCCGCCACCATCGCGCGTATCGAGCAGGTGCTCACTGAGATGGAACAGGTCGGCATCGAGCGCGTTGATTCGCCGAGGCAGAAACTCGAAGAGATGTTCATGAACATGGTCGAGCAGGCACGTCAGGAACAGATCGAAACCTCGGGCGCTCAGGAAGGTCACGGCACAGCCGAGTTTCTGCGGGCTGAAACCACTGGCGGGCGCGATCTTATCAGTTCGCTCACGGAACGCGAGGATACAGAAGCCCTCGCCATCGAGAAAGAAGCCGATCGTTCCACCTCCGCGCGAAAGGCCATCGAACGCCGCGATGAAGTACTCGATGAACTTCTCACTGAACGCGAGGATGAGGCCGTCGATCAGGTTGTCGACATTGCAGATATTCCCGATGCGCCGCAGGACGTTGATGACTCCATGATTCGATCATTACTTGGCGATGAGCCAGCGACCAGCGATGACAACAACGACGACCCAGGCGCGAAGGGCAGCAACGGATGATCCGCACGCTCTACCGCAAACTTGATCACCTGCAACACCAGCGCTGGTTCAAGATACTTGCGTCGCTGATCATCATCGGACTGGCGTGCACCTTCTTTGTGCTGATGCGCAACATGCCCGATACGGAGCGGCCACGCTTTTTCTACAGGACGGTGATGATCGTCCTCACTGCGGGGATTTTCATCACGTGGTGGCTGCTGGTGATCTGGCTGGAAACGACGCTATTCTCACTTTTTATATTAGTTGCAACCGCAATCCCAGCCGGCGTGGCTCTGTTCTTCGGATATGAAGATTGGGCCATTGCCATCGGCGGCATGGGCTGTTTGCTGCTGACATTCTCGTTGCTCATCCGCGTATTGCTTTTGCTGCTGCGCTTTCCTCATCAGATATTGGCAGTAGCGCACACGGTGGTCAAGGAATCGATTCGACATCGCATCTCTGCCGTCTGCATTGTGCTGCTGGTGGTTCTGCTTCCCATTGTGCCATTGCTCGATAAATCCGAGCCGGAACTTCGTTATCGAGTGCAATCCTTTCTCAGCTATTCGATGGCCTTGACGTTTTATATTGCAGCCTGCATGACGATTTTTCTGGCCTGCTCAACTGTTGCGTTCGAGATTCGCGATCGGCAGATCTGGCAGCTCATGACCAAGCCCGTCAGCCGCTTCAACTATCTCATTGGAAAATGGGTGGGCATCGGCGCGGTGAATGTCGCAGTGCTGTCCGTGGCTGGCCTTTCCATCTTTATGTTCGTGCAGTATCTTCGCGTCCAGCCACCCAACGACTTCGAGGATTTTTTGGCTGTTGAAAATGAGATACTCGTCGCGCGCGAATCGAGACTGGCTGAGTTCAAGCCGCTCGATCCTGAAACCCTTCAGAAGGCTGTTGACGACGTGATCGAGCGCGATATCGCCCTGCGAACCGCCATCAGCATCGGCGATCGCAATGAAATGACGGAACGAAGGCGAATCGCGCGTGAACTGCAGACCGAACATCTTTCCAAGCAACGCACCATTGAAGCAGGGCAATATAAGACGTATGTCTTCCCCAATCTGCAGGAGGCGCGAGATCGTGGCCTGCCACTCAAGCTTCGCTTCCGAATTCATTACGGGGCTGACGACACCCACGAGATTCATCCTGTTACCCTTGTGGTTGAAAAGAACAATCAGGTGTACAACCTGCAGAACTTTCTCAATCCCCGCACATTCGAATATGTCCCGACAATGTCAAATAAGTGGGACATTCCTGCCCAGGCCGTTGGCGACATTGGCGAGTACGATGGTCAGCTTCGTCTTTCGCTCATCAATGGCTTCGTCGATGAGCAAGGCAATCTGTATCGCGGCGAACGGACCGAGTTGCCTTTTAACTTCGATGCAGAAGATCTTGAGATCCTCTACACCGTGGGCGCGTTCGAGCCGAACTACATTCGCGCCCTGATGATTCTTTGGATCAAACTTGGGTTCCTTGCAATGTTCGGCATTGCAGTGTCGACCGTGCTCAGTTTTCCCGTCGCCACGCTCACAACTTTTACCATCTTCCTCGCAGCAACTATCGGCCCATTCCTGGCGATTTCGCTCGATCAGTTTTACATCAATAGTGGCTGGCGTATCGATCAGATTGTTGTCAAGGCGCTGGGGATCGCCATGGTCTTTCTATTCGAGCCGTTCGGCGCCCTCAACCCATCACAACGGCTCATCGAGGGCCTGATGATTCCGTGGAGCATGGTGCTGCGGGCTGTCTGGCTGCTGGGCATTGTGTGGTCGGGAATCGCGCTGCTTCTGGGATTTCTTGCGTTTCGTGACCGCGAACTTGCGACCTATAGCGGCCAGAGTTAGTCGCGCGCGAAGACAGACTTTCTCTGTGAACCGCCCGTCCCTGCTGGCCGTAGTATCTGAACCGGAGCCAACATCATGCCTACAAGTCGCATTGTTCAACTCATCGCAGCCATCATCATGATCGGCGCGTTTGTGATGTCGGGCGCTGTCATCCCCACCATCATCCATCAATCTGAAGCTAACACGCTGCGTTACAACGATGTCGCTGTTGAGAACGCCCCGCCCATCGTTGTGCTTGGCGACGTGATCGGCGCGTTCCGAGGCGTGATCGTCGATGTGTTGTGGGTGCGGGCAACACTGATGAAGGAAAAGGGGCTCTTCTTTGAGGCCAACGCCCTGGCAGAAATGATTACACGCCTGCAGCCGCGCTTTGCTCCGGTCTGGGCGATGCAGGGCCACAACATGGCCTACAACATTTCGGTGATGACGCACACCCAGGCTGAACGCTGGGCCTGGGTGCGCAAAGGAATCGATCTGCTGCGCAACGAAGGCTTGCGCTACAACCCCAACAATATCGAACTCTATAAGGAACTGGCGTATTACTTCATGCACAAGGTTGAAGGCATCGCGGACGATGCCCACCTTTATTATAAGAAGGAACATTGCAGAGAATGGCATGAGTTGCTGGGCACGCCGCCCTATGAACATGAAGATCGCATTGCCTGGATGGAAGTTGTTGCCAACGCGCCCGAGACAATCGAAGAGGCGATCGCAACCACGCCTGCCATCGCAGAGTTACTCTCACGTATGGAGAAGGAACTGGTCCCTTTCACCAGACAGTTTTCGCTGAAGTTCGATCGAGAGTTTCTGATTAATCATGCAGTCTGGGTGGCGCTCAAGACCAGCTGGTATTCACGCACGCTGGGTATTGAAAGTGCTGTTCGCGAGAGTGCTGCCCGGAACAATCCTGAGGACGGCGCCAAGTTCCTGGTTGCTTATGACGCGATCGCATCAGACCCTGCCCTCAAAGAAGCCTGGGACACATTGATTGCGTTTACGCGCAAGAAGGTGCTGCGCGACGCGTACAACATGGATGCCCGTTTCATGGCGAAGCTGATGCGCGAGACAGGGCCAATCGACTGGCGACATGGATGTGCCCACACGCTGTACTGGTCGCGCAGGGGAGCATCCATGGCTGAGGCCCGATCCAACAACGATACCGAGATTTATAACATTATTAATAACGACCGTATGGCGACCAGCGCCATGCAGGATCTTGCGCGGTATGGCCTGATTCAGTACGATCCCGCTTCCAATGATATGCCCAGTCGACTGCCCGACCGTCGCTGGATTGATGTCATCGAGCAGTTCTTCGAACATCTGTACGTCAAACATGAGAAGGTACGCGGATGGGGTTCGGACAACTTTATTGCGTTTCACGAAAACTTCATGAGTTCATCAGTACGCGAACTCTCCCGCATCGGCGATCGCGCAGGCGCTGAGGCCCTCTACGCGAAACTTGATGCACGCTACGGTCGCGGCGGGATGATTCCGAATAACAAGTACGTGAAGCCTATAGAAAACTTCGTGCGCGACCAGACCTGGGAAGAATATGCCATGCAGCCTCACGTCGCGACCACCGATGCGCAGTCGGCGCTGATGTACGGCATCCGCTTCGGTCTCGGGCGGGGCGATGAGAGTTCATATACAGAAGCCAAAAAGTTCGCAAATGAAGTTCTGACATATTTCAAGGGCAATGCTTACAGCGACTTTGTTTCCAAGTTTGGCGAAGAGCGGATCGGCGGCATTATTGGCAATCTCGAAAATGTCGAACTTTCGGTCTGGGCAGCCATCATGTACGATTCCACAATCCCGTTGCAGGAGCGTCTGCAGCTCTATAACAACGGCATGCCACTGCAAGTGAAACTGACGTTGTACGATGACATTTATGAGCCGCTCACTCGCGCCATCGCCGGGTCGCAGTTGCGGGCAATTCCAGTTGCGCAATTGCTTCCTGAACCGCCTGGTCTTGCGCAGTTCCGCGTTGCCCGCGACAAGGCGCGTCTCGAAGCCGAGCGCAACAGAGAGCAACAGCGCGGCCGCGCCACCATTGATCGCAGGTAGACACGGAAGTCAGGCGCTAAGAAAGATCCACCATAAAGAACAATGCGGTGAATATAAGATCCGCCACGATCACAAGCACGACGGTCTGCACGACCGTATCCGTGGTTGCCTTGCCCACGCCAGCCGCCCCACCCGAGACTCGCAAGCCGTTGTAGCACGCAATCCCGCCCAGCATCATGCCGAACACACCTGCCTTGCAAAGTCCGGTGAGAAAATCGGTTGATGTCAATGCCATGAGTGTGTTCGCTTTGTAGAGTTCATAAGGAACCGAGAGGAACACCACAGCCATCACGCCACCCGCAGTGACGGAAGTGACATCGCCAAGCACCGTGAGCAAAACCAGACTCATCGTAGTCGCAAGCACGCGTGGCACGACCAGAAAGCGAATCGGATTCAACGCGTGAGCCTCCAGCGCTTCGATCTCTTCGCCAACCACCATCGTGCCAATCTCGGCGGCGATGGACGCACCTGCGAACCCAGTGAGAACAATGGCTGCGATCAGCGGTCCCAGCTCACGAAAAACAGCCACGCCCACAATCATGGCAATCTTGTCAGTCTGCCCGAACTGCGCCAGCGGGTCGTGCATCTGTAGCGCAAGAATAAATCCAATACATGCGCTGACAAGCATCACGATGCCGACCGATTGACAACCAACCCGCACGACCTGAGTGACGATGGCAGAGCGGCCGAAGCGCACCCGCTTCTGTGTGAGGGCCCGCCATACCCAGCGCAGCACATCGCCCAACAGATACGCAAGTCCACCCAACAGGCTGAAGGTGTCCAGCCACATTCTGCCCCATCGGCCGATGAGACGGGCGATGAGCGATGGGCGGACAATCGCACCCTCATCGCCCGAACTCGAATTGCGTTGTGTGGCAACAGCCATGGGAAGGTGGACCGGTCAGCGTTACTCATGACAAAAGACGCAGAAAGATAACACGAACATTCAATCAGCCAGGGCCGCTTCGACATTCTCAACAATGTGAAAGACCATTTCCAGGCGCGCGATCTGAAAAATCGCCCGCACTTTCTCAGGCATGCTGCATAGGACAAGGCTGCTTCCCGTGGCCTGAGCCCGCTGCAGAGCTTCAAGCAGCGTCGCCACGCCGGATGAATCCATGTACGGCACACCTGCAAGATCAACAATCAGTCGCTTTGGTTTCTGCTGTGCAGCCTGCTGCAGCTCATAGCGCAGGTCGGGCGAGCAGGCCAGATCGACATCGCCTTGCGGCGCAACGATCACGCTGCCGTCTCTGGATTCCACCTTCACCACAAAGCTGCCGTGGTCATGCATTGTCATCTTCTTGCTGCCCCTCTATGTGTTTGATGAGTTCCAACCGCATACCGCCTTCAGGCCGATGTGTGTAGATGACCTCATCCATCACTTCTCGTATGATATGAACACCCAGTCCGCCGGGGCGCACATCATCAAGATCGCGCGAATGAATGGTGGCGAGGTCGACCTGCGGCGCATCATCATCAATGACAATCCGCACCCCTGCAATGTTGTCGATGGGCCACACGCTGACACGGATGCGTCCATCCTCGCGTCGCTGATAGCCATGATTGATCACGTTGCACAACGCCTCATCCACAGCCAGGCTGATCTGGTTTGCGCCCGCTTCGTTGAATCCCAGGCGTTGAGCCACGCTGTGAATCATGGCCCGCACAGCGCTCAGATAGCGCGGCTGGCTGACCATCTCAAAGGACAGTGGCGGGGCGGGCGCGGGATTGGTTTCACGATGAATCATCGTTGGTGCTGTTTCAAAAGGCTCGTTCGACCCTGATCTCACTCCTGCGAACCAAACCATACCACCCACCGATCAACCGCAGCATTCCTCACTGCGACACCATCATCGTATCGGTATCCCAGCGTCTGGCCCGTCAGCCGTTCCAGCTCCTTGATAGCAAGGCTGCGGACCACAGGATCGTCCGAATCCAGCAGTTCGATGAGCTCGCGCAAATCTGTTTCACGCCGCGCGATCGCGCGCGCCTGTTCGGCTGCGATCGGCGAGTCGGCCCCCTTCGCAAACTTCGCGCCGCCTTGGGCGCAGCCCGTCGCTGGGAGCATCAACACGATCACCGCCCCAACCGGAGCGAGGATTCTCCTCAATGAAACACACAGCCCATGGAGCATGGCATAGAGTAGCACCCCCCTGCCCGACCGCCCCCGCTGCCGCGGTGCGTATCGTCCATCTCGTTCCAGCCATCGTTGTTTTCAATGAGGATCGCCACACATGCCCGCACAACAGGCAAACCCGCAATCAACCGCAGAGGATCTGATTCTGGTCGAGCGCGATCCTCCAGTGGGAATCATCCGGCTCAATCGGCCTAAGGTGCTTAACGCGCTCAATCCCGCGCTTATGTCGCAGTTGGCGCAACAGTGCGAAGCGTTCGACAAAGATCCCGAGATCGTTGTCATTCTGATCGCAGGCAGCGAACGGGCCTGGGCAGCAGGTGCGGACATCGGCGACATGGCAGAGCAGTCTGCGATCAGCATGTACGAACGCGATCAGTTCGCAACCTGGGAGCGCATCAAACGCGTGAAAAAGCCCATCGTCGCAGCGGTCTCCGGCTGGGCGTTGGGTGGCGGGTGCGAGCTGATGATGCATTGTGATGTCATTATCTGCTCCGACACCGCTCAGATCGGCCAGCCGGAAATCAATATTGGCGTGATGCCCGGTGCTGGAGGCACACAGCGGCTCACGCGCGCTGTCGGCAAAGCCATTGCAATGGACGTCATTCTCAACGGCAGATTCCTCACCGCGCACGAAGCGCTGCATCACGGCCTTGTCAGTCGTGTTGTTCCTGTCGAACATTATTACTCAGAGTCTCTCAAGATTGCCCATGAGATGGCCCGCAAAGGTCCCATCGCATTGCGGCTGGCAAAGGAAGCGGTCCTCAAAGCATTTGAGATGCCATTAAGTGAGGGGCTTGAGTATGAGCGCAAACTCTTTTACACACTCTTCGCGACTGAAGATCAGAAGGAAGGCATGCGCGCGTTTCTCGAAAAGCGAACCCCTGCATTTCACGGGCGCTGAAAACATAAACGCGCCTCTCGACGAAGGATCACATCACCATGTCCGCAACTGCAACCCCCGACACCGCGTATCAGGCCATCAGCATCAACCTTGCTGAGGGTGTACTCACCATCACGTTCAATCGTCCCGATGTGTATAACGCAATCAATGATGCGTTTACCACTGAACTTGCTGATGCGTTGAAACAGGCTGCCCGCAATCCCGAATGTCGCGCGATTGTGCTCACCGGTTCAGGCAAAGCATTCTGCTCGGGCCAGGATTTGGGCGATCTGAAATCGAAATATGTACCCGGCCACACGCCCCATCTTGGTGATGATCTTCGCAGGCGCTACGACCCGATCATTATGCGGATGACGTCGATGGACAAGCCGATCATTGCCGCAGTCAACGGAGTCGCTGCAGGCGCGGGAATGAGCCTTGCCTTGGCGTGCGATATGCGCATTTGTTCTCCGCATGCTTCATTCATCGAGGTGTTTATCAACGTCGGCCTGATTCCCGACTCGGGCAGCACCTGGTTTCTGCCACGCTTGGTTGGCATGGGGCGGGCTCTGGAACTGTGCATGACCGGCCGAAAGGTCGACGCTGAGGAGGCGCAACGGATCGGCATTGCGAATAATGTTGTGCCCGCAGATCAACTCGTGCAGGAGGCTCAGGCACTCGCGCAACGTCTGGCAGCCATGCCAGCCCGAGGCCTCGCGCTGATGAAGAAACTACTGCATCAATCCTTCGATCATTCACTCGAAGAGCAATTGCAGGCAGAAGCATTTGCGCAGGACACCGCTGGCCGAACGCACGACCACTTTGAAGGGGTGGTCGCATTCATTGAAAAGCGCAAACCTGCGTTCCGGGGTAAGTAAATATATTCCTATGCCAAGCACACGCGCGAGTACAGTCAGCATCATCGGGGCGGGCACGATGGGAGCGGGAATTGCTCAGGTTGCAGCTGCGGCTGGCTGGGATGTGTTACTTTCTGACAGTGGTGAATCAGCGGCCAGTCTCGCGATCGACAGTATCACTTCCCGCTTTGATCGGAATGTCACGAAAGGGAAAATGTCTGCTGCTGAGCGCGATGCAGCAGTTGCACATCTGAAAGTAGATACAACGAATGGCGACATCGCGCACGCAGATCTTCTCATCGAAGCGATTGTGGAAGATATGGATGTCAAAGCTGATGTCCTCTCCGCCATGTGCGAAAAGGTCTCGCCCGATTGTATTCTTGCAACCAATACTTCTTCGCTCTCAGTGACGGCCCTGGGAGCAAGAATCGATCAGTCGCATCGCGTGGTCGGCATGCATTTTTTCAACCCTGCGCCACTTATGAAGCTGGTTGAAATTGTGTCGGGCGAGCGAACGCTTGCAACCGTTGTGAATCAAGTTGATGCGATTGCACAATCATGGGGAAAAGTCACAGCGCGCGCGGCTGATGTTCCGGGGTTCATCGTAAATCACGTCGCCCGGCCATATTATCTGGAAGCATTTCGCCTTGTTGAGGATGGTGTTGCGTCGCCCGATCATGTTGATCGCGTCATGACGGAAGTATGCGGATTCCGCATGGGGCCGTTTCAACTGACAGATCTAATCGGGCAGGATGTGAATGCTGCAACAACTCGAAGTGTCTGGGAGCAACTTGGCCGCCCGCCTTTGCTCGAACCCAGTCCCTTGCAGGAATCGCTTGTGACGCAGGGAAACCTCGGCCGAAAGACCGGCCGCGGGGTGTATGTGTACGACGAGGCCAACCCCTCCGAAAATATGCTCAGTGTCAACACTCCCATTCATCCAGTTTCTTTGCATGGCACTGATGCTGATGCACTGCAACAGTTTGCAACCCGCGCCAGTCAGACGAGCGCGACATTTGACAGCATTGACGCATTGATCCTGAGCCGCGTGCTGCTTGCATTGATGGTTCAGGCACATCTTGCCTGCGAGCGTGGCGTTGCCAGTTCGAAAGATATTGATGTTGCGATGAAGTATGGCGTCAATTATCCGCGTGGACCATTTGAATGGGCTGCCCACATCGGTGCTGATCTCTGCATCGCAGCATGTCATACGCTGGAGCAAGTGACGCAGAGCGATCGATTCACGCCGCCTCATTCACTGCTGCATATGGAATGACGAATGCGTGGCGATCGCTACGACTCGAGCTTGCAAACGTAACGCCATGTCAGCGACTTTTGCGTGCCATCACTCCACGTGATGCATCGCGCGGCCGGCGAGGATGCGCTGGGCAATCCAGCAATCATCCCACTGGTACAGAAGGCGGCTGATCCACCGGCTGTCACCTGGATCAATCGCAAACGGCGGGCGGAGAACCAGAATGTCAGCCGACGCACCGACTGCGATGCGGCCAGTGTCATGCCAGCCGAGGATGTCCGCATTGCCTTGCGTCATCATGTGCCAGGCCTGGGCAGCTGTGGGAGCAATCGCATCTGCATCAATCAGCGCCCGCCGCAGCCGTGCGACATCCAGCATGGCACGCGCGACACGAGGCATGGAAATGTCCGGCCCCGCAGCAACGTCTGACCCCAGCCCGACTCGAATGCCATGTTCCATCGCGCTGCGCATGTCGAAAATGCCAGCACCCAGAAACGTGTTGGCTGTTGGACAATGCACAACTGCGCTGCCGCGTTCAGCAATCAGTTGCCACTCCGGCGGCGAGAGATGCAGACAATGAGCCAACAGCGTGCGCTGCCCAAGCAGGCCATGCATGTCATACACATCTGCATAGTGCAATGCATCTGGAAACGCAGCTCTCGCAGCTGCACATTCTTCCTGCGTTTCTGCAAGGTGCGTGTGCACGAACGCGCCCGACTGTGCTGCATCGTTGCCCGCCCGCGCAAGCATCGCAGATGTGCACGACAGCGCGAAACGCGGATTGATGCTGCGCGACAATCGTGCATCACCGCAGGCAGGCTCAGGGGGAGCATCCACTTGCTGAGTGGTCAGCGAAGCTGGCCCGTTGCGATCCATCAATACCCGACCAGCAAGCGTCCGTACCGGAAGCCGTGCATGGGCCATCGCAAACGCCTGTTGCGCGTCCGCATGACTTGTCAGCCAGGCAGCGCAGCCGAGCGTCCCTGCCCCGAGCATGTCGCGAAGGGCACGCAGTGATTGCTGTTGGGCGAATGCGGCGCTGTGCCACTGCTCCTCCGCTGGATAGATGACATCGCGCAGCCATTCGAGAAGTGGCAGGCCAGCGTGGCCGATGGCATCCCACTGCGGAATGTGCACATGTGCATCAATAAATCCGGGCGAGATGAGACAATCTCTGCCACCCAGCACATTCGCATCATCATGATGATCGTCCACAGGAATGTCGCCGAGCCAGATGTTCGCGATGCAGCCGTCGCGCACTTCCAGAGCGCCCGGCTGAAGACCATCGCCTGGCACGTTCAGCGGATCAAGAAGCAGCCAGCCAGCAACAATCATCTGCGATGATACCGCCTGCAGCAACTGCCCGAAGTTTCAGTCATTCATCTGTGCCAGACGTTCCACCATCTGACTCCACCGACACAAGACGATTCCGCAGCGCCTGGTTTTCTGTTTGCGGAGAGCTCATTTCAGTGTCCATCTCCATCCGATTTATAAGAAGCGCTGCTCAGAATGTGGCTGCCACCGGCACGGGGAGATCGAGCGAATGTCAACGTATTACTCCGGCGTTCCCTGAAACGGTGGCACTGCACGGCTTTGCGCTTCGGCCTGACTGGTTGCGATGCCGTGCTCGCGGATGTCTTGGATGAGCCACTCCATTTCCCTGATCTCTCGCCGCTGTGCTTTGATAATGTCATCAGCAAGTTTGCGCACGCGCGGATCCTGGATGCGTGCTCGTTCGCTGGTGAGGATTGCAATTGAATGGTGGGGGATCATGCCTTCCATGTAGTCGGTGTCGCTGACAGTAACCTGGCTGCGTACCAGCGCGATGCCGCCTGCAAGCAGCAGGAATGCGAGGCTGATGACTGCAATGTTCCTGGTGGCGTCGCGATACATGCCGAGCATGAAGAGCAGCATGACAATGATCATGCCGCCTCCCATGATGAGCGTCATGAACAGACGGGTTTCGCTGAACCATGCGTGATCGAGGAGTTGATAGGAATGCAGGTACATGAGAAAAAACATCACAAGCATGGATGTTGCGATCATTGCGAGAAAGCGAATGTAGCTCCCTTGGTTGTGATCGTGCTCGCCCTGCGATTTTGGGTGATCAGTACGTGTATTGTGTTCATTGTTGTTGTGCACGGAGGATCTCCTTTGCACGAATGCTATTCAGAGACATGGTCCTCTTCACCCCGCGCATGAGCGCATTCTAACGCGGCAACTCGTGGTTGGAGCGCAAGTGGAGGTCACTCTGCGATGGGAGGTGCGGATGTTGAAGAGGTTTGCGCCCCAGTGCGCGAAGAAGGAATCGCGCTGGTTGTGGCAGTCCCATGTTGTTCAGGGTGCAACATTCTGCTCAGGGCTGTCTGCGCATCCACAACCAGACTGAACAGCAGGGGCACCAGCAGCAGCGTGAAGACTGTCGATACCAACAGGCCGCCGACCACCACACTTCCCAGTCCGCGATAGAGTTCCGATCCGGAACCCGGCATCAAGACCAAAGGCAACATGCCACCCAAAGATGTGAGCATGCTTATGAAGATGGGGCGCACGCGGGTGCGGACTGCTTCAGCGATTGCGCGACGTGCAGGCATGCGTTCGCCACGGGAGTCGCGCGTGTCGCCCCTTCCTTCCATGAAGTTCTGAGCCTGATGCACGATGAGAATCGCGTTGTTCACCACCACGCCGATGAGAATCACAAAGCCGAGCATGGTGAGGACATCCAGTTTCTGAATGGGCAGATAGCGATCGTTTGCACTCCATATGAACACAGCAAAGAGGCCAGCGAACCCTCCCAGCATCGCCAGGGGAACGCTGAACATGATGACGATGGGTCGCAAGAAGCTCTGGAAGAGCACGCACAAGAGCAGATACACAACCAGCAGAGCCATGACCAGCGAACTGTTGAGCGTGCCGATGAATGTGCCATCGCCCAGCAGCGCCTGTTTGACTGATGCAAGTTTGCTTGCGGAGCCTGCATACTGCACGCCCACGGATTGCGGGATCGCGCCACTGTCGCGCAGGCTTGTGAGCACTGCTTCAATTTCTGCAACCGCCTCATCAATCGCCATGTCGCCTGGCGTCACATCGATCGTGACCGAACGCTGGCGATTGACGTGATTGATCTGAGGCGGACTGGTGCCGCGCACGAACTCTGCAACTACGCTGAGCGGCACGACATTGCCGGTGGGTGTTGCAATGGGAATGTCGCCGAGGTTGGAGATGTTGGTTCGATCCACCGCATCATTTGCAATCAGGCGGAGATCGATTGATGTGCCGCCCGAACGATATTCGCCGACGATGGCACCATCGCCGTTGGCAGCCACAGCCAGGCCCAGATCTGCAGCGCTCAGACCAAGATCAGCAAGTGCACGCAGGCGTGGGATGACGCGAATCTCCGGGCCGTACAGATTGAAGTTGCTGGGGCTGGGCTGCACGCTGGCGAAGCCGAACTTCTGCGCAAGTGTCATGAATGCAGCCTGGGCTGCAGCTGTGACTTCTGCAAGATTGTCGCTGGTGAGATCAACACGGATGGCTGATCCGGTGGAGCCGCCCAACTGAAAGAGTGGAGTCTGAATCGCAAACCCCATAACGCCAGGCATCATCTCGGCCCGAGTGGCATGCGCGAAGAGCGGAGGCAGGTCGACCGCGCGGGCAGGATCGGCACTGACTGCGCCGTGAAACATCATCCCCTCGAAGCCAACGAAAAAGTAATTCTCGATGGGTGGCGGCGTGATGGGCGGGCCAGGCGCCTGCAGCATCCAGTCAAAGGTCGCAACTTCAGGCAGCGCAGCTGCAGCATCGGCATACGCGTCGCTGCCCTTTTCATTCTGCTCGACAACCTCCCAATAGGGCCGGATGGTCGATTCAGCCCGCTCTGCAAGTCGCTGCTGATGATCAAGGTTGTATCCGGGCGGCGGGAAGAGCATGCCGAAAATGAGATTGCGATTGCCGCTGGGCAGATAGTCGGTGGGCGGCATCAGTTTGATGGTGCCGTAAACCGAGACTGCAGTCAGCAGCGCGACGATGGCAATGCGCGCGATCCAACTGCCACACAACGCGTACACAATGCGTCCCAGCAGTTCGGGTACATCGAATGCGCTGCGCATGATGCTGCGGAGTCTGCGCGAGATGCGCCCCGCCCGGCTGGTTGCCAGACTGCTGGGGTTGACAGGACGCTTGGCCTTCCTTGCATCGACATCAATCGGCTTCATCAGCCGGGCTGCGGCTGTTGGAATCACGGTAATCGAAACCAGCAGACTCAACGAAACAGCTGCGACGATGGCGAGTGAAATGTCACGAAACAGTTGTCCAGCTTCTTCCTGAATAAGGAGAATGGGCACGAAGACGAACACGGTGGTGAGGGTCGATGCAAGCACCGCGCCCCAGACCTCGCGGGTGCCGTCGTAGGCAGCTTCGCGCGGCGACTTTCCCATTTCAATGTGACGGTAAATGTTTTCCAGAACGACGATGGCGTTGTCAACCACCATGCCGACCGCAAAGGCCATCCCTGCCAGGCTGATGACATTCACGGTGCGGCCGAGCGCAACCATCACAACGATCGCGCCGATCATCGAAATGGGAATTGCCAACGCGATGATGCCAACCGTGCGCCATGAGCGAAGGAAGATGATGAGAATGAATATCGCCAGCCCGCCGCCGATCCAGATATTGCTCTGCACCAGGCTGATGGCATCTTTGATGTAGCCGGTCTGATCGTACACGATATCGATAGAAAGATTGCCATCGAGATTGCGACGTCGAGCTTCGGTTTCAAGCACGCCACCCGCGGCGTTGAGCCGTGCGATCGCAGCTTTGAGGCCTGCCATCACTTCCATCACGTTGGTGCCGATCTCGCGTTGCGCGTTGATGGCGATCACGGAACGGCCCTTGCTGCGCACGAACGACCGCACTTCCTTATAAGTGAGCACAACATCCGCAACGTCACGCACAAAGACTGGCCCAGCTTCTGTAAACGTGATGACGGTCGACTCGACCTCTTCAGTTGATTCGTATTGACTCACCGTTCGGATGCGCACATTCACCTTGGAATCGGGCACCTGTCCAGCTGAGATATTGCGATTGGTGCCCTGAATAGCGCTGACAAGCTCGCGAGGTGTGATGGAATACTCAGCCAGCCGCACGGGGTCGAAACGGATTTGCAGTTCGCGCTCGCGTCCGCCCAGGACGTTGATTTCCGAAACGCCGTTGACACGTTCGAGCAGAGGCTCGATGGCATCTTCCGCGAAATCCTGCAGCGTGCGGATGTCCAACGAATCATCTGTTGTTGAAAAGATGATCCACGCAATGTAATCGCGATTGCGCGGGTTGGACGCCTCGACGACCGGCTCATCAACATTGTCGGGATAGTCGGGCACCTGCCGCAGTTTGTCGCTGACTTCACGCAGGGCAACGTCTTTGTCGACGCCAAGCTCGAACTCAAGGACGATCGATCCTGAACTCTGTTGCGATGTGCTGGTCATCGCGCGAAGGTTGGCAAGACCCTGCAGCTTGTCTTCCTGTTTCTCGATGATCTCACGTTCGATCTCATCAGGACTGGCGCCTTCCCAGAACGTCTGCACCGAGATGATCGTGTCTTCAACATTGGGTGTGAGCTGAATGGGAATATGCTGCAGCGCAACCAGCCCAGCCATGATGATGAGCGCCACACCAACCGCGACAGTGACCGGTTGCTGAATCACAAGCCTGATGAAGTTCACAGATTCCCTCTGGTCTGTGAAGGTTCCGGGCTGGCGGCTTGTGCATCGGCTTCATCTTCATCTTCTTCTGCGGGACTGGGGGCAAGTGGCGCCATCGGGCGCAGGCGTTCGTTGCCCTCAACGACAAGCAGGTCGTGATCACTCAATCCCGGAGCGTCCACAATGAAGCGATCGCCTCGAGCAAACAGCACAGCCACGGGAACTGGCACTGCTGATGGAGGCATGTCCGGCTGCATGGCACGAACGGCATACACAAAGAAGCCGCCTTCATTACGCAAGACTGCATCCTTCGGGACAGTCATGCGATCACCCTTGATGCCGGTCGGCGCCCAGCCCTGTACGGACATTCCCGGCGCGAGGCCGATTGAATCGTCGAGTTCCACAACCAGTTTGAACGTTCGAGCGCGCTCGGTGACAAGCGGAATGACAGTCTGCTTCGCACCCGAGAGCGGTTCATCCATGCCTTCGACAATCACGCTCACACTGCCGGGCTGCTGCTGAACAGCTGCGAGATATCGTTGCGGCACATCCAGCCAGGCTTCCAGCGAATCGGTCGAGATGATCTCAATCACTGCATCACCCTGATTGAGCCACTCACCATCTTCAATGTGTGTCGCCACCACGACGCCTGCAAAGGGCGGACGTATTTCCATATCAGCAAGGCGATCATCCAGAATGGCGATCTGTGCCTCGATCGTGTGCTTGCGCGCGTCACTCTGCGCCAGCCGGGCCCGGCTGATGTTGACTGCCGACTGCATGTCGAGCAGTTCCTTGGGATTGGCTGCATCGCGCTGGCGCAACGACTCGACGATTGCAAGGTTGGCTTCGGCCTGATCGAGTTCCGCTTTGCGTTCATCGATTTCAGCCTGCGTCGTCGCCAGACCAGCACGGGTTTCATCGAGCGCCAGTCGCAGTCGGCTGCCATCGAGGCGAGCGATGACAGTGTCAGGCGTGACAAGCTCACCTTCCTGGACGGTGAGGTCGAGCACAATGCCCTCCTCGCGCGTGGCGACACGTGACCGCTGCCTGGCCCGAAGCTGACCGGTCACAAGGCGGCCGTCCTGGACGGTCTCGACACGGGCTGGACTGACTCGCACCGCAGTTGGCGGAGGGCCAGAGGGGGGTCCGTCCTGCGCGAAAGCGAAGGGGGCAAGCCCAGCCAGCCCGAGGAACAGCCAGCAGGCCGCGTTCACGTTCTTTGCCAAACCCATTCGTCGCAATCCTCCGGAGAAACGTTGATCCATGATGACAGTGATACTTAGCAGCATGGGTCCGCGATGCAAGTGAGACAGGGATTGCGGGTCGGCGACGCCCGGCTCACGCCCCACGCCCGGGTACCGAGAACCTCACGGCGAGGGGAACTGGATCGTGAGCAGGGCTGTATCGAGAGCCTCGGGAACGTCCAAGTCTCGCGCTGATGTGCGGGAACTCCACAGATCCATGCCAGCATACACGGGGGAACCCGCGGCGAACGTCGGCTAGCGGCCAGGCGGTGGTGCCACGCTAGCCTTTAACCGGATGATAGGGAGGATCTGTCGAAGGGCTTGAGTCGACGCTTCCGGCGAGGCTACGCGCGGCAATCGCTGAAGGCGTCCGTCGCGGCGTTCTCGTAGCTTTGCTTGCAGGTTCCGTCACGGCTCTCGACGAAGGCTCCGCCGAGGCTTCCGTTGACGGTTCAATCGCCGTATGTTCGATTTGCGTTTGTGGCCTTCTCGACTGACTGGCGGATACGTGCAGCAAGCTGGTCAATGAAACCAGTTGGGTACAGCGGAAACGCCCAGTCGCGTTTGTTGCGGACGCTGCTTTCAACTGCGCGACGCTCAGCGCGTCGAGCACGTTGTTGATACGCATGCAGCTGATCGGCATGTTCCTCACGCTGCTGGCGTAGCCAGTCGTGCATTACAAGAAAGGCCCGCCTGCGCTCACGCGATCGTCTGGGCGCAGCTGCGATCCGATCGAGAAACGCCTGCTTCTCCTGTGAGATGCTCGCCGGGTTATTGCGTGCAGGGTCGTGAAGAGCCTTGCGCACGTCGTGTTGGGCACGTTCGACTGATATTGATAGGGCCTGGCCTGCTCCATCACCAGAAACATCATCGTCATCATCATCATCATCATGACCAACATCATCAAAGCGCATGCGAACATCAGCAGTTGCGCAGGCCTTATGCATCGCCGTCACATGCAGCCAATCGCGAATCCATGCTTCCATCGCGTTGTCGTAGGCGTAGCCACCCGTCCCATGCACGAAGAGGTTGGACACACACAATCGCATGATGGCGGTCATCAGCAGCGCCCGTGGTGCCAACTGCTGTTCTGCATTGAGCGGGCTCGCCAAATCGTCTGCATACACACGCGCGCGATTGCCAGTTGCATCGATCTGCCAGAGCGGAAGTTCGATGCGCCCGTGCGAATCTTCGAGCATTGTCAAACCGGCTTCAGGATGCTTTACAACAGCCTGGTTGTATGCCCGCGCGCATGCAACAGGCTTCTCAAACATGTGCTTCACCAACAGCTTGCCCAACGTCGTTTCAAGCAGAACAGTTGCGCGAATTCGATGCATGGGTTTCACCCAGCGCTGGGCCAGCGCTGTGCACGCACTTGCAAACTGAGCAGCAAGCGAGGTTGCGTTGGCATCCCTGGCAGCTGCAAGTGCTGCGCAGATCGTGCGTACCCCTGCCCGGGCGGATGGAACAATGTCCGCCCGATCTGTCAAGTCCAACGCACGCGCAGCTGGGAGCATGCCCGTGGCTGCGCGCCCTTGTCCATCAACCATTGGTAAAGTCTCGGCATGCATGGGCGCTTCTGCATCTGCGCGAACAGGAACATCAACCAGCTGCGGCTGATTGTCATCCTGATCGACAACAAGGTGCACAGCGACTGCGTTCTCCAGTCCCAGCTTGTGCACAAGTGCATCAACTGCGATGAACTTCGCAAGGATGCCGGGATGCCAGATGCCTGCCTGGTGTCCGGTCGCGATCACAACCGTTTCACGTTCGAGGATGATGCCAAGATCGCGGCAGGTGCACAGCTGCCAATGTGCAAGCTGTTCACCGAAGAGCGTTTGCTGGGGGCGGCGAGCAGTGGCCAGCCCGGCCCAGGTTGATGCGTCAGGTGTCAGCAGTACACGGTCAAGAGTCACGCTGCAATTATCCGCAGCGACAGACTGAGACGTCGCCCTGGCAACCATCTGCAAGGTTTGCAGTTGAGCCGGGCGGGAGCAGATGCTGACACTTCATAATCTCGCGGTGCATGGTCTCTCGATAATGGTTCAGGCGTTCAGCTGCATCATTCAGCGGCCCACCAAAGCTGCGGGTGGGATCATTGTAAATCAGCCGCACCGCAATCTCTTCCATCCGCAATGATTTCGCAACAGCCTGCACCCAGAACTGCATGGGAAAGTCGTAGCCATCGACATCGAGTGCAAGCTCACGGCAGGCAGCCACGCGGTACGCCTTGAAGCCGCAGAACGCATCGGTCAGGCGCAATCCCAGCCGCGCGTTCAACTCTTCAGTAATCGTTCGATTGATGGCCCTGCGATCGCCCGGCGGCCGATCATCCAGGGGCGTTGCAACCAAATACCTGCTGCCCGAGATCACATCCGAGTTGCCCCGCCGAATGGCTTCGCGGAATCGCGGAATTGCCTCGGGCTCATGCTGTTCGTCGCAATCCATTGTGATAAGCCAGTCGAACCCATCGAAGTCTGCCCAGCGCAACATGTCCTGCATCGAGCGTCCATAGCCACGATTGCTGGCATGGCGGATGACCTCGACTGGCTGCTGAGCCAGCAGCATGGGGGTCTCATCCGTCGAGCCGTCATCAACCACAAGAATGTCGTCTGCAAACTCGCGCACCCGCCCCAGCACGCGGGCCACGTATCGGGCTTCGTTGAAGACTGGGATGGCAATAAGAATGCGTGGCGAATCAGATGAGAGTTTCACAAAGGCCCCTTTCCTCGCATACGTCGTCGGGGGCGTCCCTGCCCGTTGTGGCGGTCGGCATGAGCGTAGGCGCATTTCGTTCAACCGGGGTGTTGTGTGCCAATTGTCATTCCCGCGCCGGCGGGAATCCAGTCTGGTTGGCGCGAGTCTGGGGCGCGCTCACTGGGTCCCCGCCTGCTGCGCGGGGCGACGGCCACTCCTCGACATCGCGAGCAGTTTGATTTACACTGCCTACATGAAGACTATGCACGTGTGTCTGCTGATGATGATGGCGATGGTACTTACACTGGCTGGCTGCGCGTCGAGTCGAGGGCCCGAGTCGATTGTGGTTTCTCCAGGTGCATACGCGCAGACATTTGATGCAGCCATCGAGTGCGCTCGCGACATGGGTCTGTACCCGGAAACCATCGATCGGCGAGCAGGTATCATCACAACCACGCCACGCATGGCAGGCTCGATCCTCGAACCGTGGGATCGACAGAACGCGTCATTGTCGCAGTCGTTGGAAAATACACTCCAGCATCAGCGTCGGGTCGCTCGCTTTGAGTTCGTGCCAGTTGATCAGGCTGGCGATGCTGATGATGTCCCTGGGGAAACTTCGCAGGCCAGCGTGGTTCCTCTCGATCCGGTTGATGATGACCTCACCCAATCCGAACATCCGCTGCGATTGGATGTGATTGTGATGGTCGAGCGCGAGTATCGGCCAGGCATCCGTCGCAGCACCTGGACACACCACGTCCAGTCGCGCACGATTGAAATCGACGCAGCGGGCCAGCCCGTCCAGGGTGGTGAACGCTTCTGGACCACAGTGAAACGCGACCACGCAGCAGAACGCCGGCTGCTCGCAGCCATTGACAAGCGCGTGCAAGCAACCAGGCGGGAAAGGCCCTGAGCGGAGAACCATGCGAATGACCGCGGGCACAGGAGCGCGACCACTGGTTGCGGCTTTATGACGGCGGCTGCACGATTTACTCGCTGAAAAATGAAAAGACCCCCGACTGCACTCAGTCGCAGGCGGGGGTCGGGAGGATTCAGGATTCCTTCAATGTGCCTCACATAGACAGATCGTCGTCGCCGGTGTCGTCATCATCATCACCAGAGCGATCGAGCTTGCGGTCAAGGCGATCGAGCAGGCGTTCGATGCGGTCGAGGCGGGCTTCCAGTTCGTTCAGACGATCCTGCATCCCATCTGAGACATTACCAGCCTGGGGATGGAGGCGCAACTCGCGTAGACGGCGCTGCTGCTGCATTTGCGGTCGGGCCAACTGATCTTCCAGATTGTGCCGTTCAGCCATTCGCGGCAGCACGAGCACATGCTCCCCACCTTCGACTAGTGGCAGCAACTCAATGACCATCCCCACGTCGTCGCCCGCGCCTTCGTGCAGTTGCAGCCAGGCTTCGCCCTTGCGTTCACCAGCATCGTGAATCCGGGCCATTGCATCTGCGAGCACTTCGTGAAGGCGCTCACGCACATCATCATCGAGTTCCAGATCGATCTTGCTTGCAGCATCGCGCAGGAGTTCCTGGATGTCAACGTCGCGAAGCGCTTCACGTGCATCGAGAAGCAGCGGGCGCACCTCATCCAGCTGCAGCAGCGCATCGCGCACCTGGGGATTGCGCATCTGTTCCATCAGCAGTCGATGGAGGTGCTCGACGTCAAAGCCCCCCTCTGCATCCCAGTCGAACTGCACATCGAAGTGGCCACCGCGATTGCGATCGCGCTTGATCTGGCCTTTGGAATCCTGATCGAAGTTCCGCTGCATGTCGGAATCGAAATTGAAGTCGGAATCGGTTTCGATGACGAACTCACCGTTGCCGTTCTCAATGCGCCAGCGATAGACTCGACTGCCGCCGCCTGCATCTTCCAGAACGAAGCCATCGGGAAGTGGGAAGCCTTCGGGTTCGCCGGTTGTGATCTCAATGACTTTGGGCTTGCCCTTGCGCAGGATCTCTAAACGAATCTCGGTGCCGGGCGCACTGCCAGCCACCAGATCGCGCAGCAGTTGCTGTGATGCAGACTGCTCGTTGATGCGGACGATGACATCATTCGCCTTGAGTCCAGCCTTCATTGCAGGGCTGTCGTCGATCACCTGACTGATGGAGAATGCTTCTTCGTTCTCGATGCTGAGTTCCTCGAACGCCTTCTCGTCGAGGTCGACCATCATCACACCAATGCGTGACTTGGGACGGTCGACGGTGACATCTCGCAATCGGTTGAGGTCGACCAATGCCTCGGCGGGAAGGCGAAGATTGGGCTCGAACAAACGAGCATCCATGGCTCCGCCGCCCAGTTCGCCGATGGTGTGTTTGAAGATGACGTTGCCATCTTCGTCGTGCACCCTGATCACGCCATCGCTGAGTTCGACACGGTCAGCGCTGACCTTCTTGCCATTGATTGTGACCTTCACATCATCGTTCTTCTGATCGATGCGAACTTCGCCATTGGCGTCGTCGACAAAGACAAAGCTGCGCGCGATCTGGCGGGTTGTGTTGCCATCGGCTCGATTGTTGACGTTGATGTTGACACGACGTTCGATACGTCGCTCTTCAACTTCCTGGGCTGAGGTGGTGATTGCGAGCGTGCTGAGGAACATCGCTGCTGTTGAGAAAAGTATGACTCGCTGTTTCATGGTGAAAAGCTCCTTGCGTGAATGAATCCCTTGAGACTGCATGAGAATGATTGGTTACAGCGATGAATCGCTGGGAACAAGACGTTCGAGGTTGACGGGCACTGCGCGGTAGTGTCCTGGCCCGTCTTCTTCAAGTTGGATGGCTGAGTCGACGACAGCGCTTTCGACGATGCGGCGAAGATACAACACCTGTACGCGTCCAGCTTCATCGCCCATCGGCTGCGAGCCGATCAGCACCTTGGGCAGTTCATCGATCAGTCGTCCTTCAGCCGCACCCGCGAGCTTGTATTGCGAGAGTATCTCATCAGAGCGTTGATTTGAAATCGGCTGCAACGTGGCACCATTCTCAAGTGAGGATGAATCCGACGTGACCGATTGGTAGACCTGATTCGAGAGCGAGGTTGCCGCCCAAACCAGGCCAATGCATGCAGCTGTTGCCCAGCCGGAAAATCTGCCGATGCGGGATGCAAGGGTTGCATGTGCGATCGGGAGGCGGGCGTGCGATGCTGGTTGATGGGCCGATTCTGCAAGAGAGATTGCGTGGGCCGGGGCCAGCGCATCGTCGACAGCCAGTCTCATCAGCAGTTCATCGCGGAGGGCGCGGGCTGTCTGCTCCCATCCGCCGGGCACCTTCAACGCGCGCGTTTCGACGCTGGCCCAGGCATCAGCATCATCGGGCTGCATCAACAGGCGATCAATGGGCTCAAGCGGAGCATTTGCATTTGGAAGTTCGGGGGTCATGGTCGATGTCCTGTCGTGAATGAAGGAAGCACACGAGCTCGTGGGCTTGCTGTTTCTGGTTGGAGGTCGTCAACGGCGTTTGCCCACGACTTCTCGGGGGTTTGTTGTGCTCGTGTATCTGTTTCGAGTGCATCGCGAAGCATGCGACGGGCGCGAATGAGCCTGGTTTCAATGGTTGTCAATGGCAGTTCCAAGGCTTCCGCAATCTCACGCTGCGACAAGCCGCGCAGGTTGAGCAGGAGCGGTTCGCGGTAATGCAGAGGAAGCGATGATGTCAACTCCAGAGCCAGCACGCCACGATGTTGCGTCGAAACCGCAGGTCGATCCCGATCGCTGGCCCGAGCCTCTTCATGCAGCGTGTTGAGTGCCCGGCGATGCACAGTTGCTCGGCGGCCGGAGCTGCAGGCGACGTTCATGGCCACGGTGCGCAACCAGGGCCGAATGGTCTCCAGCCGTATGTCATCTTTGTGTTTAATCAGCCGCATTGCGACATCCTGCATGAGATCTTCCAAGTCAGCCTCGGCGGGTTTATGGGCATAGACAACAGCCGCCACCCAATGGCGATGTTGCTGCCAGAGGCGTTCCAAAGCCTCGGATTTAAGTGGGCACTCAGCCATCTCCGCCTATTCTTACGCACAGGAGCCTGCCAGCCGGCAGAAAAATCCTGTAATCCCCGTCCGAAACTGCATTCTCCCAGCCCAGCCCTCTCTATCAAATGCCCAGCCGACCTGCTGAAAACTCCGGTCCGCGATGGAAGTCCCCGCGTGCCAGGACGATGTGCATTTGCGGCAGCGCCCTGGCCTTGATCGCGAATGCGGCGGTGATCGCAATGCAGCTCCATGATGAGCCTCCCATTGCTGGAGGCGCGATTGAGTTCCGCCTCGCGATGTTTGTATTCATGGTGCAGGCATTGGGATGGATCTGTCTCAGCGGTGTCTGGATCACCTTGTCGCAACAGCCTTCGTCAGCTCAGCCTCCCGTTGCGTCGCCGCCGCGCCAGCGTGTGCTACCTGCTGCTACAGCGATACTGGCGGTTGCGCTCATCGCCCGCATCATTGTGTTGTTGTGGTCGCAGCCCTCTTACAGTGACGATATCTGGCGGTACATCTTCGACGGGCGCAATACTGTCAATGGAATCAATCCGTATGAAGTTGTCCCGGTTGATATTCGTGATGAACAGGTGCTGGATGTAACGGGCGCGTTGCAGCAGAAACCATGGCCCGGCCGTGCTGCAATTGCAAGAAGGATGAACAATCCCGAGTTGTCCACCATTTATCTGCCAGCAAGTCAGTATGCCTTTGCTGTTGCGGGCGCGTTGTGTGAGATTGCACTGACAGAATCGCAGGCCGCGCCCGAACGCTGTGCAACCATCTTTCGCGGCGAGATGGTTGTAGCGGACATGGTTCTGATTCTGTTCATATTGCTTCTTCTGCATCGCCGCGAGTGTTCGTTATGGTGGGCCGTGCTCTATGCCTGGCATCCATTGCCGCTTGTTGAGATCGCAGGCTCTGGTCATCAGGACGTCTTTGGTATTGTTCTTATCGCGCTTGCACTTCTGGTTGCACGCCGGTTGCAATCACAACCGCAACGCAGTGGCAATGACTCGGGCAATACACGGCCCGCCGCAGTCACCCGCACCGCTTTCTGGGCATGTTGTGTTGCATGTGCGACACTCATCAAACCCTTTGCTGCGATCTGCGGCATCATGCTCCTGCGCCGCCAAAGTGCACGGCACTGGGCAATCGCAATACTCAGCGGCATCATAGTCATCAGCGCGATGAGCGCTCCATTCTTTGTCGGATCAGAGACCGCCACTTCTAACTTATATACAACTGCAACGCGCTTTTCCCTGAAATGGGCCCATTTTGGTCCGGTGTATGAGCCGGTCCTGGCTGGCATCGACTATTTGACGAATGATCCTGATATGCACTACGCGTCGCCGGAACGATACCCCTGGAGTAATGATGCGCAGGAACGGTTGGCACGTGGCATATGCATAATTATTGGTTTGTTCGCACTTGGTGTTGTGTGGCTT
>JBPCKF010000073.1:0-11083 GCA_051004555.1 Phycisphaerales bacterium
ACCAGATCGAGGATCTTGGTGGTGGCAGGGCGATAGCACTTCTCTGCAACTTTGCGCAGGATCTTCTCGTTGGCTTCGTTGTCGAAATAGAAGGGGTCATCATCAAACACCGAGTACCGCCGCAGACGGTAGGGCTGATGAACCTGGAAGTAGAAGCAGACTGATGCCATGCAGGCATGGTAGCAGGGCGAGCGAGAAAGCGCACGCAGGCGTCGGGGCATTCGCGCGGCTACGCTTGGGCATCATGGCAACAAGGCGAAGCGACCCCTCATCGCGTTCCAAGGCTGGTGCCGTTGCGCTCGCAGCCAACATGCCCATCGTGATTCTGCATGGCAAAGAGTCGCTCCTGCTGCACGACTTCACCGAACAGTTGCAGAGTGTCCTGGATGAAGCACATGGCGAAGCTGAGCGGTTTGTGTTTGACGGCGCAACCGTCGAGCTTGCGATGGTGCTCGATGAGCTGCGCAGTTATGGCCTGATGATGTCCCACAAGCTGGTTGTGGTCGATCAGGCAGATGCCTTCATGACGCGGAACGACAGCGGCTATCGCAGGGCGATGGAGCGCTATGCAGAGAATCCTGTCGATCACGCAACATTGTTGTTGCGGGCTGAAACCTGGCGGCCGGGCAATTTTGACAAGGCTGTTCGCAAGATCGGCGGCGAGGTCGTGAAGTGCGAGCCGCTTGGCGACGCTGCAGCCACGGCCTGGTGTATCAGCCGAGCTGAAAAGGTGCATGGCGTTCGCATCGAAAAGCCAGCGGCGGCCCTGCTTGTTGAGCGATCAGGCACAGGGTTGACAAATCTCGATTCGGAACTGGGGCGGCTGGCATCGCTTGTTGACAACGGTGCTGCGATCACGCGCGACATCATCGCAGCTGAAGTCGAGAAGAGCCGCGAGGAACAGGGCTGGGAGATCCAACAGGCGGTGCTTTCTGGAAATGCTGCCTTTGCACTCGAGCGATTACGCGAGCTGGTTGAGATTTCGCGAACCCCTGAACCGGTGATTACCTGGGCTCTGGCTGATCTGGCCCGCAAGCTTTATGCAGCTGCGCAGATGCTGAAGGCGAGGCGGCCGGTTGGTGAAATCGCCAGTACGCTGCGATTGTGGGGGCCTTCGCGCGATGCAATTCTCAATGCAGCCCGGCGATGTGAGCCAGCCCGATTTGCAGCCATGCTCGACGATGTCACCGAAGGCGACGCCCGTAGCAAGAGCGGCCTTGCAACATCCTCGCGAACTCTTGAAGGTCTGACCGTCACACTGGCCGATACACTCAGGTGAACCGCTGATTGGTTGGTTGATCAGGATGATCACAGTCTGGCACGTGCAGGAGGCACACAACATTGAGCGTTCGATCCGTTTTGACATCCATGAAGCAGCCTGCTAGGCCCGGCAGCATCAGCCTTTGCATTGCCGCCATACTCGCGCTGAGTAGCGGATGTGGCGGTGGCAAGGATGGATCATCGCCCCACGCGCTGGATGGGTCAACAAGTCGGGTGGATGCTGGCCTCGACAACTACATCAACGATGGCAGCAGCAGCATCGTCGATCAAACTCGCCAGCCTGCAGCATCACCCGGGGCCGGGGTAGTGCCCGACACTGGCGCAGCGGCCCTGGCAGCACAGTTCGAGCGCGACATGGCAGACTTCGAAGCGCTGCAGAACCGCAGTCGAGTGCGCCTGCCGCAGGATTCAACGCCAACCCAGCAGCCACTGGCAACGCCGGAGCGCGACTTCCCTGGCGTTCGACCCGCCAATGCAGGGCCTCCCCGCGACGACATTCGTTTCACGCAACCCTCAGCAGGTGCTGCGTCGCCACTCGCGCCGGGCCAACCTGCGATTTCATTGTCGAACAATACCAACAGCGCTGCAGCCATCAACGCCGAGTGGGACCCCACCGATCCTTTCGGACGACGCACCAGCCAGCGACTTGACGCTGGCACGAGCGGGAATCGCGACGGCGATATGACGGATAGCCGCACAACAGTCTCGCCCGAAATGCGTCTTGGCGAAGCGATGGTCGCACTTCGGCGGGAACTCTTTCAGAACGCAGCCTATGCAGATTCGCCCTTGCGCGAATATCTGGTCATGGCTGCACTTGCCATGGTCGATCCCGATCGCGCGCTCAATCCTGATGCGCTCAACGATCTGGATGACCGCGAGCGCGAAATCCTGCGGGCCTATCAGCAGTTCTTCATCGAGATCGGAGCTGAGCTTGCAACGACGGGCGACGAAGCAGTGTTGATCGAAAAGATTGAGGAGCTACGCCAGGCTGTCACCAATACCGGACCGCTCACCGTTGCGCGGGCGGCTTTCTGTACCAGTGTCGAGGGCTTCGGCAGATACACGCCCTTCGAGAAGAGCGCGTTTCTTGCAGGTGCGCAACAGGATGTGATTGTGTATATGGAAGTTGAAGACTTCACCAGTACCGAGAATGAGAACGGCCAATGGGTGACCGATCTCTGGGTCGAGCTCATTCTGTACGATCGTGATCATGTGCCGGTATGGCGGCGGGACTGGAGTGCTGCACCGGATGTCGCGGAACGCAAACGCACCGATTTCTACATCAACTACATTGTGACGCTGCCCGAGCGGCTCACGCTGGGCAAGTACACCATGAAAGTGCGCGTGCGTGATGATGCAACCGGATCAGTCGCGGAAGCGGGGATTGACTTTCAGATCGTCGCAGATGCATCCGTCATCGAATGACCGCAGCCACGCGAGTATGTCTCACACATCACTCTCAACCGATTGCACATGTGCGTGCGCAATCGGGATCGAGATGATCTGATCATCCGCACATGCAATGCGTATCGCAGTCCGAAGTTCAATCTCGACCACACGGCCCCTCGAAGTGCGGTTGTCGTGCTGGAGCGTGACTGTCCTCCCGCGCAGCCAGTTGCGTCGCTGAAAGGTATCGTCGATGACATCGTCACTGCATCGACAGACATCATCAATCGCTGCAAGAAGAGCGCAGGCAAGGTCGCAGCGATCGACAGTGCAACCTGCATCGAACAGGCTGATGGCGCTGGCAGGCAATGCGGGATTGTGAGCAGTATCTCCGACGTTGATGCCGATCCCGCAGATTGCTGCAGTTGCGTTCTGCTCGATGAGTATGCCGCCCAGTTTGCGGTCGCGCAGCATAAGGTCGTTTGGCCATTTGATGGCAACGGTTCCTTCCTGGAGCGCTGCGGAGTTCTCGACAGCGCGGGCAGCAGCAATGGCAAGGCTGATCGACTGCACCCATGCGCGCGCAGGCTCAATCGGAGTAAGGGCAATGCTTGCGGCCAGGCTGGCATCAGGTGTGTCGACCCACTTCCTGCCACTGCGCCCGCGGCCAGCCGTTTGCTGCAATGTCACAGCAGCGCAGCCGCAGCCATGCTTCTCTGCCATCGCGCGTGCCATATCCTGCGTGGATGCTGCCTGCGCGACGACTTCAACATGCTGAAACAACCGAGTCGCTTTGGCAGATCGCGCAAGCGCGCAGCGCCAACGTTCAAGATCGGGCTGCGGATTGCGTGCAGATGAAGCGGGCATGTGATGAACCGGACGAACCGTCAATCCGAAGCCGCCGCAAGTCGATTGGGAAGTGTCAGCGCCACGATCAGACACAGCAGCCCCAGAAGGTGGCCGTTGAGGTGGAAGCAGTCGAACTGGCTGCCGAGAAACCAGCCAATCACAATCCACAATGACGCAGCTGCGAACATGTGATCGCGCGGATCACGGGCGGTTCGAATAGCAAGCAGAATCATGGTGCTCATCATGGCCACGAAGCCGACGATTCCCGTGGTTGCCAGCGTGTGCAGCACAACCGAATGTGCGTGCGGCTGGGCGAGCCTCTCTGCAAGATGGGGATGCTGCGTTGCGACGTTGTGATAAGCTGGCGATGCGATGAAGTGATCGCGAAAGGCGCCAGCGCCGATGCCGAGGATGGGCCGCGATTGCCACATTGTAAATCCAGCCTGCCAGAGATTCACGCGTTGGCCGACGCTGGTCTGGCGGGCCTCGCCGCTGATCGCATCAGCAAACTCAATGCGCGCGTCATTCACCCGTCTTGCAACATAATCGCCGCCCGCGATCCAGACGCCTGTTGCAAGAATCACAACCGCCAGACCAATCATGATCCCAGCTTTGCGATGCTCGCGATGAAACATCGTCTCGTACATCCAGAACATCGGCAGCACGATCGCAGCTGCAATCCACACGCCACGACTGCCCGATGCAGTCAACCCGAAGAGCGCACCAGCAGCGCCGATGACAACGAGCGTGAGCCTTTTCTTGTTGAGCGGGAATCGAAGCAATGCAAACGCAGCGCTCAGATACCATGTCAGCGCTGCCAGGCAGAACGCAGCCGTCTGAATCGGATGTAAGCCACCACGGGCGCGATCATCGCCTTCAAGTTCAAGACCAAAGACATCCACCACCTGCGCCAGTTGCAGGCAGTTCATCACGAAGATCCCTGCAAGCAACGCCACGATCAACCGCGGCCCGCGATCGAGTATCGGCCAGAGCAGGAGCGGCGTGACAATCACGCGGAACGCCTTTACTTCTGTGAGCCCTTCGACAACATCAACTGACCAGCTCACAGAGACCAGCGTGACCATCAGCCACGCCAGCAGCGCCCACAATACCCACGCCTGCCGCAGGAGTGCAGGGTAACACCGCCAGGTTTTGTACAAACGCACCAGCGAATAGACCACCAATACGCCAAATGCAATGTCTTTGGGCGCCTGCGCGAGCGGCAGCAGGAACAGATACACCATCGCGACGACAACGTGTACTGCGTGCCCGCGTGCATCGTGCCCGCGAATGTGTTCGAGAGGCGAGTGGGCGATTGTGGAATCCATCGATTCATTATCATCGTCATGTTGCTGCGCTGCTGAGTCTGCAGCAATGTTCATGGCTGCTCATCCACAGCCAACATTGGAACATCTGCAGCCCAAAAGATGCCGCCCAGCAGGTGGCGCAGGAACGCAGGTTCTGCGTAACTTTCGCTGGTATGTCCGAGCGCGGTGTACCAGGCCCGCCCGCCATCAAACTCGTGCTGCCAGGCGACGGGGTGTTCGCCACGCATGCTGCCACCTTCATAGGTCGATTCATCCAACTTCAGCAGAATGACGACGCCCTCAGCTGGCGGCTTGTGAAAGTCATACCACTCATCTGTGCGCTGCCAACGCTTGGGAAGGTGGGTTGTGGATGGCTGGGAGGGATCGACAACATCGATCGCAGCCAACTGAATCTGCGGATGGCGAAGAAACGTTGCGCCCACAAGTTGGCCATACCAGGGCCAACCATATTCAGTGTCTGTTGCTGCATGCACGCCGACAAATCCGCCACCGCGCTGGATGAATCGCTGCATCGCCTCTTGCTGGGCGTCGTTGAGAATGTCGCCTGTGGTGTTGAGAAAGATGATGACATCAAACTTCCCAAGACTCCCATCGGTGAATGATGCTGCCCGCTCATCCTCACTTTCAATGTGAGTCATTGCAAAGTTGTGTGCGTGAGCGAGGCCGTGCAATGCATGGACGCTGTCTTTGATGGAATCATGTCGATAGCCAGCCGTGGCTGTGCACACCAGCACATTGAGCGCGGGCTTCGGGTGGTCGTCGCTGGCATTTGGCCCTCCCAGGTCGGGCGGCCAGGAGTTCATCAGCAACGACATGAGTGTCAGAAAGAGAGTGAAAAGCATGCACATGAGCATATCGTAAAATTGCCCTGCTGGGAATGGGAGCGGTGACTTCGCTGTTGCGGCCCGGCGTGGCAGCCCTGTTGCGCCTCTGCCCTCACATCGCGCTTGGGTGCCAGATGGTTTTGATCTCCATGAACCGAGCGATCTCCTCTGGCGACTCGCAGTGTTGATCATCAAACCATGCGTCGCGATCGCGATCCAGCACATGCACGCGTTTGAGATTCTCTGCCCTGCCGCGTTCCAGCAACGCGCGCTCGGATGGGCTGACTCCAACTGCGATCACGCACGCAACCTCGCGATGTGATGCAACATGATCGAGCAGCTCGCTGTGCATCGCTGTCAGAATATTCACAACGCCACGTGGAACATCAGCTGTCGCGCACGCCTCACTCACAATCACCGCTGGCAAGGGAGCGCTCTCTGCAGCGATCACACTACAGGCTGCGCCGGCGCACAGTGATGTTGCGAGGACGGTGAGCAACGCCAACAGCGCGGGATCCGCAGGGGTCAGGAGCACCGCTGCCCCCGAGGGTTCGGGCACCGAGAAGTTGTAATACGGCCCTGCAACATTGTTGCCACATCCCAGAACATGGTGCAGTTTGTCACACCAGCCAGCGAACCCAACCACGCGGTCGATTGCTGCTGCAACTTCGCGGCGAGCAGCGCGAACATCCATGCGCGAAGCATGTGAAGCGCGCACACTTTCAATCAACTCGCTGCTGCGGGCTTCGAGCATTTCAGCCAGTCGATACAGAATCTGGCCGCGGCTGTAACCAGTGCGCTGCTGCCAATCGGGCTGGGCTTTGCGTGCTGCTTCAACTGCATCGCGCAGGTCCTTGCGTGATGCGCGAGCGACGTGCAGCGTGGTGTCGCCTGCATCCACGGGCATCGTGCGCCCCGACTCTGATCGCACGAACGCACCATCAATGAAAAGTTTACACGTCTTAATCGCAGGTACAGTGCGGCTCATTGCATCACCCGCCTTCCTTGAGGTATGCAGCCAGGCCGTGGATGCCACCTTCGCGACCGAAGCCGGATTCGCGATATCCGCCGAATGGCGAGGCAGGGTCGAACTGGTTAAACGTGTTGCACCACACGACGCCTGCGCGCAACTGCTTTGCAATCTCAAACATGCGGCTGCCGCTGTTGGTCCACACTCCCGCGCTCAATCCGTAGGGCGTGTTGTTGGCCCGCTCGACAGCTTCCTGCGGCGTTCTGAACGTCATCACCGCCAGCACCGGTCCAAAGATTTCCTCACGCGCGACAGTGTGACTTGGCTGCACATTGGTGAGGAAGCATGGCCGGTGCCAATATCCACGCTCGGGCAACGAACATTCGTTGATGCTGCACAACGTTGCACCTTCCCGCACGCCGATCTGGATGTAGCGCTGGATGGTTTCGAGTTGCGACTTTGAGTTGATTGCGCCCACATCAGTATTCTTGTCCATCGGATCACCAACCCGCAGCAACTGCATGCGATTCTCGAGTTTCTCCACCACTTCATCGCGGATCGACTCCTGCACCAGCAGCCGCGAGCCTGCGCAACAGACATGCCCCTGATTGAAGAAGATTCCCTGCACGATGCCTTCGATCGCCTGATCGATGGCTGCATCGTCAAAAATGATGTTGGGACTCTTGCCTCCCAGTTCGAGTGTCAATCGCACATTTCGTCCCGCAAGTGCGCGGGCGATCTCGCGTCCCACCGCAGTCGAGCCTGTAAACGCGATCTTGTGAATGCCGGGGTGGTCGACCATCATCCTGCCAGTTTCACCCGCGCCGGTGATGATGTTGACAATGCCTTTGGGGAAGTCGATCTCCTGCAGAATCTCAGCCAGCCGCAGTGCCGTCAGCGATGTCGTCTCAGCCGGCTTGAGCACGCATGTGTTCCCGCACGCAAGTGCAGGCGCCAGTTTCCATGCACACATCAGCAGGGGGAAGTTCCAGGGAATGATCTGGCCACACACTCCCACCGGCTGCGGATCGATGACGCCGGGAAGTGCGTAACGGAGTTTGTCAGCCCACCCTGCGTGATAGAAGAAATGCTGGGCAACCAATGGAAGATCGATGTCGCGGGCTTCACGAATCGGTTTGCCTCCATCGGTGGTCTCGAGCGCTGCCAGTTCGCGCGAACGCTCAGCAATACGTCGGGCCAACCGAAACAAATGACGGCTGCGCTCGCGCGGGTTCGCTCGCTTCCATCGCCGCAGTGCATCGGTGGCTGCTTTGACAGCGAGTTCGACATCCTGTCCATCAGCCTCCGCAACGTCGCACAACTTTTCCTCAGTCGCGGGATTGATGCTCGGAAAGAAGCGATCGGAGTGAGCTGGCGAAAACACACCATTGATGAACAGGTGCTGCTGGGGCGCGATGGCCACCTCAATGCTTTCAGGTGCAGGGGCATACTCCCATCTGGCTGGGGTCGTCGTGGACGCTGCATTGCGGTGCGTGCCTGGCATCGCCGTATCGTAGCGATGCACAACCAAAACAGTGGGCCGCTCCCATCAACACTGCGCAGCCTCACATCTGCACAATCGTCTTCGCAAGATCTGCAAAATCAGGCACATCAAACGCCGCAACCGGCAGATACTTCGTCACACCTGCAATCACCACACAAAGACGCCCGCAATCGCTGCCTTCACTCACCAGACTGTCACCTGTTCAGGGGACAAATGCAGCAGGCAGCGTCGCATGTCTCGATCGATCACGCCCACACATCCCCAAACAATCTACTATGATGCGGGTTTCACCCGTCTCGCGTCATGCGCTTCGCACCGAGGGTCGATTGGCAGACGATTCGCCTCCGGCTCGCCTTGAGTGGGGGTTCTGGGTTGACTTTAGGCTACCTTGCTCCCAGAATGATATCACGACCGAACGCAACCCTAGCACGATTAGGTTAAGGAAATGGAGTCTCATCGCCTGAAAATCACCTGCTCCGGTCTCGCCAATGGGTGGGTCCGCCTGAGCTGCTGCGGCAAGTCATTCTTCCCAGCCGAGGCGTTCGGTGGTCCCCGTCGCGGTGACAAAGTGGACGCTCCCCTCACGATCCACGCGATCGGGTTGGCAGAGCCCGTGCAGACCGATATCCCGACCGATCGGGACGGCCGCCCGCGCTGGTTCTTCCGCGACCGTTCATGGCTCCGCCGCTTCGCGATCACGCATGACCTCGCGGCCAACGACGAGATCATCATCACGCGCCTGAGTACACACGAGTACCGGGTGAGCCCGGTGTTCCGCGAGATTCGCTTCATCGACCTGTTCGCAGGAATCGGTGGGATGCGCCTTGCCTTTGAAGCAGCCGGGGCGCGTTGCACCTTCTCTTCTGAGTGGGACAAACAGGCGCAGCGAACGTACTTTGAGAACTTCGGCGACGAGCCGGCCGGCGACATTCGCGCTGTCGACGTCGACTCGATTCCGGATCACGATATTCTCGTTGGCGGCTTCCCTTGCCAGCCGTTCAGCATTGCCGGAGTCAGCAAAAAGAACGCGATAGGGCAAGAGCATGGCTTTCAGTGCAAGACCCAGGGCACGTTGTTCTTTGATATTGCGCGCATTATTGAGACGAAGCAGCCGCGTGCGTTCATGCTGGAGAATGTGCGGAATCTCCAGCGGCACGACAAGGGCAAGACGTTCGCAACGATCCTGAGCACCCTTGAAGATGAACTCGGCTATCAGGTCTCATACAAGGTGATCAATGGCAAGCGTGTCGTGCCACAGAATCGCGAGCGCATCTACATCGTCGGCAGCAGGCCAGGCCTCGCATTCAACTTCCCGACTGACGCGGATCTCGTGCCCTACCGCAAGGCAGCAACCATCGGTGAGATACTCCAGCACCGTGTTGATTCGCGCTACACATTGACGAAGCACCTTTGGGAATATCTGCAGGCATATGCGGAGAAGCACCGGAAGGCGGGCAACGGGTTCGGCTTCGGTCTGATAGATCGTGGTGATACAGCACGTACGCTGAGCGCCAGGTACTACAAAGACGGAAGCGAAATTCTCATCCGACAGCGCGGCAAGCGGCCGCGTCGTCTCACGCCGCGCGAGTGTGCACGCCTGATGGGCTTTCCGGAGTCGTTCAAGATTCCAGTGAGCGATACGCAAGCGTACAAGCAGTTTGGAAATTCTGTCGTTGTGCCAGTCGTGCAAGCCATCGCAGAGCGACTCGTTGACTGTGTTCGACACGACCGCGTGGGTGCGCCCGCAGAGCACCAGTATGCCCTGATCCGAAATGGGACGGCGATATCGTCATGACGGTGCGGCAACTCCTGCTTAGACTGACCGACCTCGGAGCCACGGAATTCTACGGCAAACGCCTAGCGCCGAATGACAACTCGAAAAACCAGGTCTACGTCGGCGGATCGACGGAAGTCTTTACCGTATTGCCACCGGTGTCAGTGGTGCCGAGCGAGAACACAAAGCGCGGACCGGCGTTCAAGGCCTCGGTTGACTTCTGGTGGATATCCGACAACATGAGCGAACCTGAATGCGCTATTGGTTGCCAGCTCATCTATTACGCCCAATACCCAGAAATACGAATGAGCGGATTCCTCAGGGGGTGTAAACGTGCACCATCGGAGATTATGTGCTCACGCGACAGAGGGAGATTGTTGATTCTCGGTCTGTGCCCCGATGGGCGCGTCTACGCATTCGCATGTGGAGCCGATCATGCGGTTGCAAAGGAGATAGCGGAGAGTGATTATCGAGAGTCTCGCGGGGTTTTCTTCGACTTCGACGCTCCAAGATTGTCGACCGAGGAGCGGCGAAGGAGGCTGTTGACTGAGTTGTGTCGAGTCTCGCGTAAGGGCTGGATTACTGGCAAGCGGCTACGAACAGATGGATCAACGGTGCCGTGCAACTCAACCAATTGTGGAGGCTTCACGCTCGAAGCCGAACTTGGAATTGCAGCCAACAGTCATTCTGAGCCGGACTTCCACGGTTGGGAGCTTAAGAGCTATACTGTTCGCGATCTGGCAAGACCCGTCGGGTCTGCGCTCACGCTCATGACGCCGGAACCGAATGGGGGAGTCTATTCGTCGCAGGGCGCGATGAAGTTCGTGCGGGAGTATGGATACGCAGATCTCCACGATCGTCCCGATCGCATCAACTTTGGGGGTGTGTTTCGAGCGAACAAGCGAGGAGAGCGCACCGGACTTACGCTGTTGCTGCGGGGATTTGATTGTGAGTCTATGACGCTTGTCAAGTCAGATGGGATGATTGCTCTCGTTGACGATCAAGATGAAGTGGCGGCATCTTGGTCATTTAGTTCCCTTCTAGCCCACTGGAACCGGAAACATGAAAGTGCAGTCTTCGTCCCTGTTGTCTCTGAGCAGAACGGCGTCCGCAGGTACCGTTACGGCGACAGAGCGTACCTCGGTCTTGGTACGAATTTTTTGATGC
>JBPCKF010000074.1:0-13297 GCA_051004555.1 Phycisphaerales bacterium
CTAGCCCACTGGAACCGGAAACATGAAAGTGCAGTCTTCGTCCCTGTTGTCTCTGAGCAGAACGGCGTCCGCAGGTACCGTTACGGCGACAGAGCGTACCTCGGTCTTGGTACGAATTTTTTGATGCTGCTCAAAGCGATGGCGTTAGGTAGTGTGTACTACGATCCTGCGCTCAAGATCGAGGGCGCGAGTAGCAATCAGCCCCGGCTGAAGCGGCGTAGTCAGTTCCGCGTACACTTCAATCAGCTCTCGGCGCTGTACAAAACATGGGAGAGTGTGGACGTTTGCGCATGACCGACGTACTCACTCCATCTGAACGCCGCCGCAACATGCGGGCGATTCGCGCCAAGGACACGAACCCCGAAATAGTCGTGCGACGCGCCCTGCATCGTCTTGGATACCGGTTTCGCCTCCATGCTGACGATCTTCCTGGCAAGCCCGACGTTGTGCTGCCAAAATACGAAACGGTGATCCGCGTTCACGGGTGCTTCTGGCACCGGCACCATGGTTGTCGATACACGACGACGCCGCGCACACGACCGGAGTTCTGGGAAGCGAAGTTTGCCGGCAATGTCGCACGCGATGCGCGCACAGAGCGGAGATTGCGTCGGGGAGGCTGGCGTGTGCTGACCGTCTGGGAATGCGAGACGCGGAGGCCTGAAACACTTGCGCACCGACTTGACCGGTTGTTGCAGCGATCGCGCGCATCGCTACAATGCAAAGCATGATGAACAGCACCCTTCCGTTGCTTCCCGATTCCGCAGATGCACGGGACGCGCTTGTCTGGCTTCGGAAGCTCACCAAGTGGATTGGTCCCGGGTTTCACCCCGACACGGCCGCATCGGACTATGTCCGTGCCGACACGCGTCAGTCCACGTTCACGCCGGACGAAGCGAAACGGCTCGACCGAGACATCGACCGCGCCCGTGACCTGCTTGCGGCACATCGACGCGATCCCTGCTCAGTCGCCATCAAGGTACAACGCCGTCTCATGGGCTTAGTGATCACCTGAGCCCGTGCGATTCCTCGCTCGGCCCGCGAAACCAGAGAGGGACCGACAGCCCTTCGCCTCATGGCATGCGAAATGGCCGAGACCGCCCTCCCCGTGGCCGCTGATGAAGCTGATGCTGAGGAGCAAACGAAGACGGCCGTGGCGTAGGCAACCTCCATCCCCCGCAATCATTGGCACCCCCTCCGCTACTCATCCGTCCACGCCCCATTATTCAGCCGCAAAGCCCGCATCGCGCAAAAAGATGTGCCGGAGAAGATGCACAATCCCCAGCGCCGTAGGCCTGATCTCGAAGGTTCTGATCAACCCTCCGCCAGACCCGGCGTCGCGGGCGATTGGCTGTGTTGGCGCGATCGAGCAACCAGCGGATTATCGGAGCGCGACTCTGGAGTGTCTTCGCTGTGCAGTTGATTCAGATCGCTCAACTTGCCAACCCTTTCGGTCGATGGTGCCTTTGAGCCGTGTGTGTGTCGCACGGATTCAACCGCCGCCAGCTCGCTGCGAGAGGTGCCATTGCGTGAGCGCAACCCCAGAATCACATACAGGCCCGTTTGATGACGACGTTTCGTTGAAGCGGACGGTGCGCGATCTCGAAGATGCGATTGTCCGCGATCAGCTGAGCATCGCCAACAGCCTGGCTGCGGCGATCGACCGGCCGCCCGTATCGTCCCTTCCGATTGTCGCAGAGGCCGTCGCGCGTCTGCGCATCGCGCAGGGACGACCAGATCTGGCAGCAAGGCGGCTCGAACATGTCATGACGACCGAGGGTGAAGTCTTGCGGGCGTTGTGTCTGATACTCTCATCGCAGCGGGGCGAAGCGCACGCAGCATTGCAGCAGATCGTCGAGCACAACCGCGCGGAACACGTCCATCCTGCAGCGCGTCAGTTGCTTGCGATGCTGGAATGGGATTGTCACCATCACGAACGCGCTCTTGCCATCTTGCGTGAACAGCCACACGGCTTCAGCGATCCCGTCACGCTCAGCCTGCTCATTCTGCTTTCACTGGAGCGTGGCGACGCGGCTGAGGCTCGCATCAATGCGCAGCGATTGGCGCGGCTCGAGGTCTTCCCGATATTCAGGCAATCGATTCACCTCTTCCTTGCTTCACTCGGCCTGGCTCGCTCGGGCCCGCCTCAACTTCCGCACCATCGCATCGTCCTGCGCCTGACTGAAGAACTGCGTGAAGCGCAGCATCTGCTTCCCATTCTCCTTGAAGCGCAACGACGCGAGTTTGACAGCGCATCAGCCAGACTGCTCATGTTGGCGCTGGCAGGATGCGTCGAGGAACTGGCCGATCAGGCTGGCGCGTATGAAGCGATAATCGAACTCACGCTCACGCTCGATGGTCCGCAGGCTGCCCGCAGTTGGCTTGATGCAGCCCTGCAGCGACTGCCCATGTCAGCAGCAATCAGGCAACTCGAATCGAGACTTGAGTCGGTGCTGGAGTCGCGCGATGTGGGCGTAGGCGTGGGCTCGGGCCAGATTGATACTCCCGATCAGCATGCTGAACAGCAGGGGCGGGCTGCATGAACAGCGAAGCGTCACAACGCAAATCAGCCGCTGGCTATCTTCGCGCAGCCCGTCGCGCGCCGAGCGCCGACGCAGCCGAAGCTGCTGCGTGGGTCCGCTGCCTGGTTCCTGAATCCCGAGCAGCCATGCGTCTTGAGATTCGCTGCGCCCTTGCGATCCGAGACACCGACATGGCTGATGCACTCATCGAGCGTGGCCTGCTTTCGCAGCCGGATGATCCACAGTTCATGGTGTGGAAAGCAGAGCGCCTGCTTGAGCAGCGCCGCCTCCCCGAAGCGCAGCTGCTTATTGATCGCGCGATCGAATATGCACCGGCACGTCTGCATGCTCGCCTTGTGGCTGGACGTATTGCACTTGCCCAACAGAAGCTCCGCACCGCGATCGAGCACTTTGAAATGTTGCTCGCAATGCGTCCAACAGGCAACCCCTGGGAGCGCGAGACGCGCAGCCGGCTGATTGATGCGCTCATTGCAGATGGCGATCTCGAACGTGCCTGGTGGGTGCTGGAAGCATTCCATCCACAGCCGCCCCGTCTGGTGGCGCGCGTACTCCGCGCTGAAGGGAGGCTGCTTGATGCAGCAGATGTCCTTGAAGCAACGCTCAGCCAATCTCACGATCAACATGATGCTGATGCACGTGAGGATCAGAGCGAACTCGATTGCACCCGGGCTGACCTGATCGATATCGTCGAGGGGTCGGGCAATCTCGATTGGCTCACGCAGCTGCTTGAAGACACAACTGTTCAGACGCCCCTTGCATTGATTCGAGCCGCGGAAGCATGGATGTCAATGGGTCACCTTGCCACTGCAATCGGCGTTGTGCAGCCGCTGCTCAACGACCCTGTTCACCGCAGAGCAGCACTCACGATCATGACGATTGCGTCAGCCTGCGATGGCTCGGACGCTGAGGCTGAAGATGCTCTGGTCGCGATCGGGCAGACGACTTCCGGCCGAGTTGATACGCAGCTTTCGGCTCACGCCTGGCAGCGGGCGTACTTCGGGCGTTCGATCCGCGCTGCAGCCCTGCCCAGCGCTCGCCAGTCACCTGCTCCCGATTCGCCGCTGTTACGACTTGTCGCCAGCGCCGCAGAAGTGTTTGCCCAGGCTGGTCCGCGCGATGCTGCTGCCGCTGCCCATCTGCGACTGTGCCGAGCTGTGCTTGATGATGAACCGTGAGCGGATCGCTATAACTTCAACGCATCTGCGATAATCTCGATGGGATGCATCGCGTGCCTGCCCATGCCATCGCGGAGTTGATGCCTGCAACTTGTGCCGGGCGCTGTCACGAGTGCGTCCGGACAGTTGCGCACCTGCGGGAAAAGACTCAGCTCTGCGATGTCCATCGAGAGGTCAAAGCGAGAGCGTGCATAGCCGAAGCTTCCAGCCAGGCCGCAGCAGCCTGTATCGAGCAACTGCACATCAGCGCCCGGCAGCACTGCGCGAATGGCATCGCGCGACTTGGTCGCATCAAACAGCGCCTTCTGATGACAGTGGCCGTGCACGAGAATCCTCGGTGACGACTGCGCTGAACGATCAGTCGGTTCAGCTTCTTCAAGGCGCTCCAGCACGAACTCTTCAATCAGTTGCGTCCGCTGCGCGATGGTGTTGCGCAACGCTGGATTAACACTGCTGCGCAGACTCAGCCAGTCATCACGCAATGCCGAGGCGCAGCTGGGTTCAAGCACAACAATGCGTTCGATGGCTGGATCATCATCCAGGATGCGATTGATCTGGGCTGCTGCGTGTTCGATCTGCCTGCGGGCAACATCAAGGCAACCGAAGGAGATCGCTGCTCTGCCACAACAGCCCTGATCTGCCATCACGACACGGCAGTTGAGATGTTCCAGCACGTTCACCGCTGCCTTGCCGATGGATGTTTCACTCCATGTTGTAAAGCAGTCCGCAAAGAGCAGAACTGCAGTGGTGGGCTGGGCTGTTCTCTGCATTTTTGACGTGCGCGTTCGAAACCATTTCAGAAGCGAACGATCTGCAGGTGGCAGCGATCTGCGGGAGTCGATCCCCAGCGCGCGATTGATCACCCAGCGCGCCGGCAGCGCGCGGTTGACTGCATTGGCAATGCGTGGCGAGAAGGCTGCAATACGGTTGAAAGCGCGAATGTGGCTGCCAACTCGGGCCATCAGCGGAACGCGGGCTCCTGCGCGATAGCTCTGGGCAATGTACTCCGCCTTCAGCCGGGCAATGTCGACGTTGCTGGGACATTCGCTTTTGCAGGCTTTGCAGGAAAGGCAGAGGTCGAGCGTTGCCAGGGTCTCGCGATCGCGCCAGTTGGCTGATGAGCCGTCGCCATTGAGTTGGCCGGTAATGGCCAGGCGCAATGCATTACCGCGCCCGCGTGTTGCGTGGCGCTCATCAAGCGTCGCCCGGTAGGAAGGACACATCGTGCCTGTTGCTTTGCGTCGACAGACTCCCGCGCCGTTGCATTGTTCGACCGCTTCGCCGAAGCCGTGTTCGTATTCGAAGTACGTGTCGACGTCCGGAACATGCACAGTTCGCTGCTCTGGTTGCGTGCGCAAGTGGCTCAGCATGAGGTCATTCGGCGGATTGACGATGATGCCGGGATTCAGCAGATTGCGGGGATCGAATATCTGTTTGATCTGCGCGAACGCTTCACACAGTTCTGTTCCGAAGTACCGTTCGAGCAGATGTGATCGGGCCCGCCCGTCGCCATGCTCGCCCGAGATTGCCCCGCCGAAATGGCGCACCAGATCAGTGACATCACGCGCGATGCCTGCCATCATGCTGCGATCAGATGGATCATGCAGGTTGACCAGTGGGCGGATGTGCAGACAGCCGACCGATGCGTGGGCGTAGTACGCAGCTGTTGTGCCATAGCCATCGACGATCGCCCTGAATGCGCGAACAAACTCGCCCAGCCGCGCCGGATCGACCGCAGTATCTTCGATGAATGTCACCGGCTTGCGCAATCCGGGAATTGCATGCAGCAATGGTTCACCTGATTTGCGCAGCATCCAGGCTGCCGCCATCTCCAGAGGTGTGCGATAGATGCGAGACGCGCTCGCGCTGCCTGCTGTTGTGATTGCATCAAGCCTGGCGTCCAGGTCATCTGCATGGTCCGCGAAGTATTCGACATACAGCAGCGCGCCCGGCGACCCTGCTGGCATCTCGGGCATCAATGCAAGGTGTCTGCTGCATTCGCGGTTGCGGGCAGCCATCGCAAGCACGACATCATCAATCAACTCAACGGCTGCGGGTTGTGTCGCAAGGATGGCATTGAGCGCAGCCATGGCAGCATCGACATCTGCATACGAAAGAATCGTCAGGCCGCGCGCCGCAGGCCGCTTCACCAGATTGAGCCGGGCCTGCGTCATCACTGCCAGCGTGCCTTCTGCGCCGCACACCAGCTGGGCAAGGTTGATGCCGTCATGCGTGCCGGGCGTTGAACGCTCAATGCCAGCGAGAATCAGGTCGAGGTTGTAGCCATCGACATGCCGCGTGATGGTGGGAAAGCGCTCACGAATGAGGGATGCCCGCGCTTTGACAATCTCTGCGACCGCGAGTGTCATTTGATCAACCAGTCCGCCATGCACGCCGGGCGCGAAGTGCAGCGACTCGCCTTGTGCGGTTACGCATTGCATGTTGAGGAGATGCTCAACGGTTCGCCCATAGAGGATCGAATGTGCTCCTGCGGAGTTGTTGCCGATCATGCCGCCGAGCGTTGCGTGCGATGCAGTGGCGACATCGGGCCCGAACATGAGCCCATGCGGCATGAGCATTTCATTGAGCTGGGCGAGCACGACGCCGGGTTCGACGGTGATGTGTTGCTGCTCAGCATCAAGCAATGTGATGCGCCTGCAATACTTTGAGAAGTCGATCACAAGGCCGCGATTAACTGCCTGGCCAGCCAGCGATGTACCGCCGCCGCGTGGCACGATGGGGAGACCTCGAGCAGCTGCAACCTGCATCACCGCTGCTACATCTTCAACATGGCGAGGCAATACGACACCCAGCGGTTCCACCTGATACATGCTCGCATCGGTTGCGTAGAGCATGCGATCGTGTCTGCCGATGCGCAGCTCGACATGCGGAGCGCGGGCGCGGAGTTCAGCTCCCAGATCGCGAAGCTCGGGCTCGACATCCGCAGATGCAGGAGTCATGCTCAGATGGATGTCATGAGGCATGCGTGACTCGCGCGTTCATGCTTGCGTGCACATCAACTCGCATGCAGCGTTAATCGCCCTCAACTGCTTCGGTGATTTCGTTTTTGAGTTCATCTGCATAGTTTGGCCCAAAGCCTGAATGCTGGGCAACGACTACACCATCGGGGCCGATGACGAACGTGGCTGGAATGCCGCTCACGCCCCATGCTGCAGCTGCTGCGTTGTCGAAGTCCATGAGCATCGGCAGGGTATGACCCGACTCCGCCCAGAACGCAGTTGCGGTCTTGAGTTTGTCCTCGTTCGTCCGGCCATTCTCGAATGTGTTGATGGTGTACACGACCACCGGCAAACGTCCCTCAACAGCCCAGGCTGCGACGTCGTGCAACTCAGGCAGGGCGCGACGACAGGGTGGACACCACTCAGCCCAGAAATCGATCACCACAACCTGCCCGCGCAGGGTCGCGAGATCGATCAGTGCACCTTCATTGGTTGGCAGACTGAGCGGCGGTGCTGGCTTGCCAACCAGACGGCCAACCGCTGGAGCGATGTTGCCTGGATCTTCGAAATCTTCGGGCACCTCGGGCTGTTCTGATTTCGCAAGCGTGAAGAGCGAATCCACCCGCTGACGATCACCCTGGGCGAAGGCGATATCGGCAGCCGCGGGCGCATTCTCCTGATAGGTGTTGGACCAGCGGTTGATGCGCGTGATGCCATCGGGTGTGATGACGCCGGGCTTGATGGTCTGTTCGCTGGCGAGGACGTTCAGCGTTGCTGGATCATATAGAAGTTCGAGTGTTGTTCCGTTCTGATCAGCAAACACGATCGCCCGCAGCGTGTTGCCATCGACAACGCGATCAATCAGTCCGGTGGGAATCAGGCCGGGCGTATCGACGTACAGTTCCATGCAGACATCGTTGACCTGATCCGCTCCCCACAGGAGCGCGAGATGCGGAAAGGGAACCCGCGCGAATCCGCCGAACACTTCGTAGACGATGATGGGATGCAGCCAGGTTTCGCCTTCCACCAATGGGCCGCGGAAGTATTCATCTGCATTGCTCTCATGCACGATGAAGATTTCCTTGCCCTGGAGATGGACGGTATAGCCAGCCACATCCAGAAGGCCGTGATTGTCCTGGGTACGGACGAAACGGGCCGTGACTTCTTCGCTGGACTCTTCGATGCCGCCATTCTCGAGCGTGATTGTGATCGTGCTGTGAATGTCGAGGGCCGGAGCCGTGCGATGGCGTTCGATAATCTTCGCAAAGGCGTCGGACGCTGCTGCGTCGCGATTGTTGGCCTGAGCAGCAACCGGCTGCGTGGCAGATAAGGCGAGCGCGAGTGCGGTCGAGCGCAGGATATTTTTCGTGATCGTGGGCGACATGGTCGGATACCTCCGCATACATGATAAGCGCGAGCATACCGCCCCGCCGTCGTCGCCCAGAGACAATCGCGTTTTCGTCGTGCTCGCGCGGCAGGCGGCATCCAGAGGTACTCGACGATGTGTCCAATTCTCACTGGGTCCCCGCCTTCGGGGTGAGGATGTTCGCTGTGTCGATGAAGAGCGCTATTCCTGCTGTTTGATCGGCAGTGGATCTGCTCGTTCGCCCTGGAGCCATTCATTCACGCGCGGGGCGATGACTTCCACGATGAGAATCTTGGCGCACGCTGCAAGGGGGATCGCAAGCAGCATGCCGTACACGCCCAGCAGTGAACCGCCAGCCAGGACAGCCACAACCACCGTGACCGGATCGAGATTGGTCGCCTTGCCTGCGATCTTGGGTGTGAGGATGTAACTTTCGACAATCTGCACAATCACGTACACAAGCACGGGCCAGAAGATCACACCAAACCATCCGAGCAATACGCCACGTTGATCGGGCGGAAGGGTGAGTTGTTCGAAGAAGAGCAATCCGACCGCCAGCGGCACCCCAACACCTGCAAGATATGGAACCAGGCTGAACACGCCGACGATGATGCCGAGGAGTATTGCATAGGGGACGCCGCAGATGAGCCAGCCAATCGCAAGCATTGCTCCCATGATGATTGCAATGACAATCCTGCCACGCACAAATCCTGCGACGACGCGGTCCATCTTGCTGATGAGTTCCAGCGAACGTTCGCGGTTCTTTGCAGGAATGAGACTGCGGCCGAACCTCAGCACCGCTGGATACCACAGGCTGAAGAAGAAGAAGTAGAACGGAATCAGAAACGCAAGCAGACTGATGCCGATGAGCCAGCCGATGACGCTTGCGACTGTGCGGGCACCGCGTCCTGCGATGCTGAACATGCCGCCACCAGTTCCATCTGCGGGCGCTGCGGGCGGAGCGATGAGCGCGAGTTCCTGCTGTCGCTCATCGAGCACCTCATGCACGATGTCGCGTATGCGCTCTTCATCAGTCCTGTCGAGTTGTCCTGCCCGTTGATCGGCCCCTTGATCTAAAAGTGGAGGCGACTGGGTGGGTGATGTGGAATCAGTGTTCGCATCATCTGGATTCTGCCCGGTCACACCAGAGTTTGCGCTGTTCCCTTCGGGTCCCTGGTTGGAACGTTCTTCGTCTGGCTGGGTTCCGCTGCGGTTCGTCCTGCGCCCCTCGGGGAAGATCTGCAGAATGCTGTTGAAATCATCAGCCAGCATCGTCGGCACATGTGGTTCGAGCCTTGCGAACTGGGTGCGCAGCCTGCCATCGTTGACGGATGTAATCAGGCGCGAGGTCTGGCCGATCAATAGTGGCACCACCAGCGCCAGCACGATCAACACCGAACCAAAGAAGATGATGAGGATGAACGAGACCGCCCGCAGTCGATCAAACTTCATTCGAGGATGTTTCATCATCCATCCGATGATGGGCTCGAAGAGATACGCCAGTCCGAGGGCCACCAGCAGCGGCACGGTGACCGCGCTCAATGCATAGCCCAGCCAGAGAATGAAAATGACCGCAGCGACCCACATCGCGTCGCGCACCGCCTGAAACTGCCAGAGATGCAAACGATGAAGCGGCGTCCCCGCAGGGGGCAATCCTGTCGCCGGTCCGGAATCACTCGAAGGATCTTCGATCGAAACATCCACATGCGAACCATCGCTGCCAACAACTTTTGCAGTTGATGTGGCAGGCCGAGGTGTGGATTTCTTCTTCGAAGGTGGCTTGTTCCCGCCCATCAGGCTCCCGAGAGTGCGCCGGACGCCATCATCACCACAACTCAGCCGCCGCGGCCGATGCGTCCAACCAGTTCATCGCGACTGAACACTTCGCGGAAATCGTATACTGCGCGGAAGTCTTCCAGCGAGTCTTCAGGTGTCTTACTCATCACGCCGAAATCGATCATTGCAAAAACGATGCGTCCGAAGTCATCGGTGCGGTGAATCTGCCAATGATGCAGGACGGCTGGAGCCATCATGCCGTACTGATCGATGGCAAACTCAGCCAGTCCGAGGCAAAGCTCGCGTCCGTTCACATGTCGCTCAATCTCCGACACTGACATGGCATCTTCATGAGCGCGGATGACAGTGTGATTGAGCCCCTCGCGCACGAAGTGAAACGCTTCAATGGGATAGGGGCCAGCTGCTTTGAGCAGTTCGTCCCAATCGATGGTGATCTGTGGTGACTGTGCCATAGTTCAATCAAATCCTTCCCCATTCAGTACGCACATTCTATCGGCAAGGTTTCCCCGACAGCGACAAGAGAGGATGGAGCAAATTTCCCTCACCCGCGACCGGGTGAGACATGCGGGTTGCCCGCGATGATGAAGCGAAGCTCACGATCGGCCCATTCACCAGCCGATTCAACGCCAATCCTGCGAGTCTGGCGAATCTGCGCAGCTGGCAGGGGACGGCTGCGAACCCGCTCGATCCACAAATCATGATTCACACGCAGGTCGATGCCATTGTGGCCGAGATCAATCGCCAGCGCCTGACAGAGTTTGCCCGGCCCGGAGCAGAGCTGAGTTGGCTGGGTCTTGCCAGCCCGACGACTTTGCATCATGCTGATGCCTTCTTCTGGTTCAAGAGCGCGCACCAGCACCGCGACACCTTCATCACTCCTGCCACACACGATGTTCAGCATGTGATGGATGCCATGGGAAATGTACACGTACGCATGCCCACCCGGAAGATACATGGCCTCGCAACGGGGGGTGCGGCGGCCGCCAAAGGTATGGGCTGCCCGATCTTCGGCTCCCATGTAGGCCTCAACCTCGACAATGATGCCACTCAATCGCATCTCATCTTCCATCCTCACAAGACGCTGCCCGAGAAGATTGCGGGCCAGTGTCATCGGGTCGGCCGCGAAGTTTGTGAAGCGATCGCACGGTTGCATGCTGCGGGTCTTCTTCTTGTGCATCATTCTGCATTCCACACAGTGTGATTGAATGGCCCTGCAATCCATTCGATGGAAGAGGTTGCTGTGAACTCTGCCAGCGCAGCTGCGAGTGGATCGCGATGCACATCGACCTGCGTGCATGGCAGTGCCAGGACTCCAGCAATCGGGCCAGGCGTGAAACGAAACGCATCTCCGTTCGCGCCCAGAGCGCGGGCGCCGTTTACCGTTGCCATCGCAAGCAGTAGACGTGCATCGACGCCATCGCGTTGATAGAGTGCAGCCATGTCATCAATCACGCTGATGCGGCCGGGTGTGTCGAGGCAGACGATGCTGTCGCTGCCAATTGCCACGTTGATGCCACGCGCGATCATGTCGTGATAGCGATGATTGGCATGTCCGAAGTAGTGGCTGGCGCGCGGACAATATGCAACGGTCAACTGCTGCCAGTGTGCAAGTTGCGCCAATGCTGCATCATCAACATAGTTCACATGAGCTGCAATCACTGCCTGATCCTGCAGAACATCATGCAACACCGCAACCGGGTGCATCGCAGCAGCCTGGATCGACTCATCCATGACGCCCAGCCGTTCGAGCAACTGCGCAAAGGGGCCAGTTGCATTCGCAATGAAGTCCAGCTCTGCAGGGGTTTCTGCAAGATGGGTCGCAAGCGGCAAGCCAGTCGCAACTGCCGCGTGATACACACGCCTGCTGCATGAATAGGGTGCATGAGGCTGGATGCCCGGTCGGACCAGACTGCCCGGATCGAGCACGCTGTCGTGCATGAAAGCGCGCAGTCGTTCGATCGCTGCATGCTCGCTGCGACCATTGCCAAAGATTTCCATGAAGCTGATGCCGGGCATGTCTGCTTCGCGCATCGCAACTTCCGGGACCCTCGACCAGTCGCCTGCAATGTCGCCGATGAGGGCTGTGCCACCCGCGCGGGCTGCGTGGACGCCCGCTGTGACCGATCGCGCGATGGCTGCATCATCCCGGTTGCGCAACGATCGAATCATGTCGATCCATGCAATGAAATCCTGCAGCGGCGGCTGCGGGCCGATGTGCGTGAGATCGAGATGAGCGTGCACATTGACTGTCGCAGGAATGATGATGCAATCATGCAGGTCGATGGGTTCAGCATGTTCAACATTGCCGATCGAATCTGGCGAACCCGCTGCAACCACACAGTCACCGTCAAGCAGCAGCGCCCCGGGCGCAGCGGCGACGCGATCTGCATCGATCACCACGGCTGCATGAATCAGTTTCACAGCAAAGCGTAGGGCCGAGAGAACGGAGATTGTGATGGTGCCGACTCAGCTGGCATGCCCGCCCCGCCACCACCTCACGCGCCCGAAAGCACCCGTGGAGTGCCCGCCGCACTGACGTACTCTGTCATATCATGCAGCATGGACATTCCCTTTGACGCCATGCAGGCGGACTGGCAGGATCCTGTCACACGTCACGCCATCGTCGTTCATCTGCCGGTCGCGCTGGCGACCCTCGGCGTCGGATTCGTGATTGCATCAGCAGTGGCTGCCAGATCAACCATGCTGCGCGTGATCGCGATCGTGCTCTACGCTCTCGCTGCGGGCATGGCCTGGTTCGCAGCCTGGACCGGCGAGGGGGCAGAGGCAGCAATCAGTGGCGTCTTGCCAGCCGCTGCATCAGAAGCACTCGATTCGCACGAAGACATGGCTGACTGGGTGTGGATCATCGCGGCCAGTGTCACCGGGCTGTTGCTCATCAGCGCGTTTCGCAGCAAGGCGGTGAGGACGATTGCATCAGTCGCGGCTGTGGTCGGCTCGCTCTTCCTCGCAGGCTGGGTGGGCGTCACCGCCCATTATGGTGGAACGCTGGTGTATCAACACGGCGTGAATGTGCCTGTGCAGGCCCCATCGCACGATTCGGACGATGATGATGACAATCACATCGATCCCGCTGAGAACGGCGATGCGACGATCGATCAACAACAGTCGCCTGAAGTCGCGTTTTTCCTGACACAGGTGCATCCCATTCTCGAACGCAACTGCCAATCGTGTCACAACCCGCAAAGGCAGCGACGAAGTGGCGGGCTTGATCTCACCACTGGAGAGAGTCTTCGCGCAGGATCTGCCAATGGTCCGATTGTGGTGCCCGGCAAGCCCGAAGAGAGCCTGCTCATCACCGCGATTTCCTACACCGATGCATTCCTGCAGATGCCACCCCCGCAAAAGGGCAAGCTGAGCGACGAAGAGATCGCGATATTGACGAAATGGGTGCGCGATGGCGCTGTCTGGGCGGATATGCAGTAGACCAAAGAAGCCACT
>JBPCKF010000075.1:0-17617 GCA_051004555.1 Phycisphaerales bacterium
GATCGACGCCAAAAAGAGTCAGCCGCGCTCGCCGGAGATGTAACGCTGCGTGTGTTCATGCTGCGGACTGGAAAAGATTTGCGCTGCATCACCAGCTTCAACAATACAGCCAGCACCATTCACAAGCCACATCACTGCAACGTGATCCGCAACGCGACGGGCCTGCGCGAGATTGTGTGTTACCACCACCTGCGTGATGCGACCCTGCATGGACACAATCAAATCCTCAATCACTGCACTTGCAAGTGGATCCAGAGCGCTGCATGGCTCGTCATACAGAATCACCCCGGGCTTCAGCGCGAGCGCCCGCGCAATACACAGCCGCTGCTGCTGCCCACCTGAGAGTGTGCGGGCCGGGCGATGCAGGCGATCGCGCACCTCACTCCACAATCCAACATCCTCAAGGGCAGTCTGCATCACTGCATCTCGTTCATGCCGCGATTTCATCCCATGATCGCGCAGGGGAAGATGAATGTTGTTGCGGATCGAGATCGGGAATGGCGAGGGATTCTGAAAAATCATCCCGATGCGCATGCGTAGTTGCGCAACATCACACGCCAGCGCGAGCACATTTTCGCCATCAATCAGAATGCTGCCCTGCACGGTGCACCCGGGCACAAGTTCGAACAAGCGATTGACACTTGCAAGCAGACTACTCTTGCCACATCCGGAAGGTCCGACAACAGAAGTGATGCAGCCGCGATTCATGGTGAGATCAACATCACGCACAGCAAGGCGCGTGCCATAGCCGATGCTGACGCTGCGCATGATGATGTGCGGGTCGGGCCGGCAACACGGCTCATCATCCGGGCTGCGCCGCTGAAACGGGGCGATCGGCAGTCGCATATCACCTTCACTCATCGCGTGTTTCTCCGTGATGAGAATCTTAAGAGTGCATGCGTGCACAGACTGATGACAGCCATCATGCCGACAAGCACGCACGCGCTGGCATACGCATTGGGTTCGCCGCCAGCCACGTTCATCGCAAGGTCGAGAATGTGTACCGAGAGCGCCCGTCCCGAATCAAGCAGCGAGCCAGGCATGCGATCAACATATCCGCTGGTGAAGAGCAGCGCAGCCGTTTCCGCAAGTGCCCGTGCTGCACCCAGCACAACCCCCGCAAGGACGCCGGGCAGCGCCTGTGGCAACAAAACACGCATCACAGTTGCAATGCGCGAAAGTGAGAGTGCTGCGGCTGCATGACGATACACGCCCGGCACGGCTCGCAACCCTTCAACCGCTGCGAATGTCGTGATCGGCAACACCATGCACGCAAGTGTCAACCCGCCGCTGAGTATCGAAAACCCCATCCCCAACTGCTTCACAAACACCGCGTTGCCAAACAAGCCAAACACAATCGATGGCACTGCTGCCAGAATGAACAGGCTGCTCCGCACCACTTTGTCCATCAGCGAATGCGGACGGATGAACTCGGAGATCGCGATCGCAGTTGCAATCGCAACCGGTATGGCTGCGAACATGCACACCATCACGATGAGGCCCGTCGAGACAATCATCGGCCCGATACCGCCGCTGCGCCCTGCATCGCTGGCAGCATGTGTCAGAAAACTGACCGACACGTGCGACACGCCTCGCCATACAACGTCCCCGGCAATCATCACCAGAACCAGACACACAATCAACGCGCAGGCCGCTGACGCATATTGCGCCGCGCGATCGCTCAGCGGCACGCGACTTCGCAGTCGGTCAGCGTTGCCTGCTTCCGCTGCGTTCATTGCCATGTTGCGTCCGCCGCGCGAATCGGTATTCGCTTGCCTGAGTTGATCACAGCCGTTAGCAGCAGCACCACCGCCACAGTCAGCACCAGCAGCAAACCGCTGAGAAAGAGCAGCGAACGATGCTGCCCGGTGGCATACGCCATCTCCAGAGCAATGTTGGCGGTCAACGTTCGCACAGGGTCAAACACACTGCCTGGCATCGTGGCGACGTTGCCGCACACCATGAGAACAGCCATCGTCTCGCCGACAGCGCGGGCAGCACCCAGCAATATGCCCGTCACAATGCCCTGCCATGCCTGTGGCAATACAACTGCCCGCAACGTGCCCCAGCGCGAGAGGCCCGTTGCAGCTGCATGTCGCCGCTCTTCCTGCGACACGCCACGCAGGGCCGCGTGCGCAAAGAGCGCGATCGTGGGCACAATCATCATGCTCAAAATCACAACTCCTGCAAGCAGACTTGCGCCCGGCGGCTCAACGCGATTGATCAATGGCACCAGCACAACCAGCCCCCACAGTCCGAACACAACCGATGGCACACCCGCAAGAAGTTCAAGCACAATCTGCATCATGCTGCGCAGGCTTCTTGGCGCGTACGAATCTGCAAAGATCGCAGTGCCAACAGCGATCGGCGACGCCACAATCGTCGCGCCAACCATCACCGCAGCGCTGGCAAACAGCATGGGCAGCATGCCAAAGCGCCCTTCCAGCGGAAACCACGAATCATCTCCCACCACATGCGCAAGCCCGACATCGCGCAGCGCCAGCCACGATTCTGAAACCAGAAACACGCCGATCAACACAACCACCCCAGCCGTTGCAACAGCCGCCAGCCACACGCACAGGCGGAGCGTTGTGTCAGCGGGTGATCGGTACAAACGACAACCCTTCAATCAGATCGTGCACATCATCAGACTGAGCAAACTCAAGAAACGCAAAGAGCAGCGAATCTTTGCGCGGCTGACTGCGCACGAGAAGCGTGAGATCGCGCAACAGCGGAAATGAACCGTCACGCACATGTTCAATCGTTGCATCAACACCTGCGAGCGACAGCAGTCGAATCGATTCGCCGCGCACGCGCTCAGCAAGCGCGCTGCCGATTGAAACATATGCAATCGCCCCCGGATCACCAGCCACACTCTTGATGCCCTGCACGTTGTCCCCCACGATAATGTCCGGCTTCAGTTGCGAGTTCTGCAGCTGAAAATATCCCAGGAACAGTTCGAGCGTCGATCGCCCTTCGGCCTTGCTCACCACCGTGATGGCGCGTTCTTCACCATTCATTGCCTTCCAGTTGTCAATCCTCCCGGTGTAGATCGAAGCAATCTCTTCACGACTGAGCGAGGGCGCTGTATTGGACGCATGCACGATCATGCACAACCCATCCAGCCCGATCCTGTAAGCAACCAGATCCGCTTCGTCCGACGTTGCCGCGCGCGAGATCATGCCGATGTCAACCGTTCCTTCACGCACATCAAGAATGCCGCGCGTCGATCCACCTGTCTGCACATCGATACGTACAGATGGATGCAGCGACTCGAAGCGCTTGGCGATTTCGAGCATCAATGGCGCAACTGTGCTCGATCCGCTCAACGACAATCGTCCTGAAAGTGTTGATGCATCTTCCTGCGTGGTTGTTGATGATGCTTCACGTGTACACCCTGCAAACAGCCACAAACCAGCGAGGCAAAACAGTAACGCAAACAGACCAGGCCGTACGCAGTCAGCTCGCGCCAGCATCACTCCGCTCCCTCACTCATCCAGTGTGCATCAAACGAGATGCGGCAGCAGCCAAGATCAAGTCCGCAGCCACGCCGTTTCGGTTCAACACTGGGAGAAAGGCGATAGAGGACAGCCTTGCCATCGCGCTCCGATTCGACAAGGCCGCAGTCGCGCAGCGTGCGCAGATGATGCGAAAGCAGGCTCTGATCAATGTCGAGCAGTGCCATGAGTTCGTGCACATGACATGGTCCTGCGAAAAGCTCGCGCACCACACCCAGCCGCGTTTCATCTGCCAGCACCCGCAACATCCCAGCACAGGAAATCTCCCTGCTGCTGCCAGGGCCACCTTGCGCTGCAGAAGATGCAGAAGCAGCCGACGTGGAAGATGGATTCGATCGTGCAGCCATGATTCATATCAACGCAGGTTGACATGATGATATTCCCGCCCAAGCCAAAGAACAGCGACAAAGAACAACTGCAAAGAACATCAACACCAACAGCCTGCTGCCGCGCGTTCAGGGTGGTACTATCCGCATCCTTTACCCACACACCTCTTGCCCGGGAGACACTGAACCATGGAAGTTGGTATCGTCGGTCTGGCTGGCGTCGGCAAGACAACGCTCTTTCGCGCCCTCACAGGCAACAGCGCGCCGGGACAAAGAGCCGGTGGCAGCGGGGCAGGGGGGACCAGTGCCGCAGTTGGCATTGCCAATGTGCCCGACCCGCGCCTTGGCACCATTGCAAGCTTCATTCCCACCAAAAAGATTATCCCCGCAACCATTCGCGTGGTCGATCTGCCCGGTTTCGCAACGGGTGGCGAATCGAGCGCGTTCGCAAGACAGATCCTCGGCCAGATCCGCGAAGTTGATGCCATTTGCCACGTCGTGCGCGGCTTTACAGGACTGGACGGTTCAACACCCGCGCCCGCGAGTGATATCGACACGCTGGAGACTGAGATGATCTTCGCAGACCTCGCCATCGCAGAACCTGCACATGACAAAGCCGTGCGCAGCGCCCGCTCCAACGATCGCGAAGCCAAAGCCCGCCTTGCTGCTCTGGAACGTGTGCTGCCCGTCCTCAGCGATGGCAAACCTATTCGATCAGTCGCAGCTGCACTTTCACCAGAAGAGCGCGCAGCAGTGGCGGGCTACGGCATGCTCACAGCCAAACCTGTGCTCTTCGTCACTAACATCGATGAAACAGACATCGCAAAGCCTTCTTCACCATCTGCAGATGCAGTCGCGCAAGTCGCGCAGGATGCGGGTGGCGAAGCTGTTGCACTCTGCGCTAAACTCGAAGCAGAACTTGCAGAACTCGATGAATCAGACCGCGCGGAAATGCTCGAATCGCTCGGCCTCGCCGAGCCAGCCCTGGGCGTGATGGCTCGCGCTCTCTACACGCTGCTCGGCCTCACATCGTTCTATACAGCAGGCGAAAAAGAAGTGCGGGCCTGGCCGATCAACGCAGGTGCCAGCGCACCCGAAGCCGCAGGCGTGATTCACTCCGACATCCAGCGCGGATTTATCCGGGCCGAGTGCTATCACGTCAACGACCTTGTGCAATACAAGAGCGAGAAGGCAATCAAGGAAGCAGGCAAAATGCGCTCAGAAGGCAAAGGCTACCACATGCAGGACGGCGATGTGGTGCATTTCCTCTTCAACGTGTAAAGCGCCCGTGTTGTGGACCAAACGTGCCCCGTGCGCCCCTCATCCGGACCTACGCTCACGCAGGCTCTACAATCCTGCATGACCTCACTCGATCGCCGTTCTTTTCTTGCACTGTCCGCAGCCTCGATTCCTTTGATCGGCACTGCCGCAACCCATGCAACGGAAACATCGCAGGGGCGTGGCGGGCCGGTTGTGATCAGTTCCGGCAACGGTGTGCCAGCGGTCACGCGCGCGATGGAACTGCTGCGGGAAGGGGCTGATCCCTGCGAAGCAGTTGTTGCAGGCGTGAGCATCGTCGAAGATGATCCCAATGACATGAGCGTGGGATATGGCGGCCTGCCCAATGAGCACGGCGTGGTGCAACTTGATGCTTCAGTTATGCATGGCCCCACGCATAAGGCTGGGGCCGTCGCTGCCATCGAGAACATCCGCAATCCTGCTCGCGTTGCACTTGAAGTGCTGCGCAGGACAGATCATGTGCTGCTTGTCGGACAAGGCGCATATGAGTTTGCCCGGGCGCTTGGCTTTCCACACCAGGACATGCTGACAGAGCGGGCACGCGAAGCATGGCTGCGATGGAAGGCTGACCTCAGCCACGACGACGACTGGCTGAACAGCGATCAACTTATAGACCTGGATGAACATAAGAATGGGAATGGTGATGATGAAGATGGCGACTCGTTGCAGGCCATGCTCTCGCGCGGTCGTATTCCTTTTACATATGGAACCATTCATTGCGCCGCAGTGAATGAAAGAGGCGATCTTGGTGCATGTACCACCACGAGTGGTTTGAGTTATAAGATTCCAGGGCGCGTTGGCGATTCGCCGATCGTCGGAGCAGGCATGTTCGTTGATAATGAAGTCGGCGCAGCTGGAGCCACCGGCCGCGGCGAGAGTGTGATTCAATCCTGCGGCGCATTTCAAATCGTGCAGAATATGAAGCGCGGCCATGAACCGGTCGAAGCATGTCTGGAACTGCTGAAGTGGATTGCGTCGCACACCAAACGCCATGACCTTTTGAATGAACGTGGTGAACCCAACTTCGGGTGCACTGTGTACGCCCTGCGCAAGGATGGCGTGTATGGATCCGCAACCATGCGCGGCGGCGGGTCGTTCGCGGTCCACGACGGCAATGAAGCCCGCAGACTCCCATGTGCGCCGCTCTTCGAAAACTGATGAACCGCCGTGACTTGTGGCACTCAACCAGACTGATTAATCTCATCGATCAACGCGCGCACTCGCCCGTAGTGGTATCGGTTGTGATGAAACGCAATGCGAGGCAGATCCAGATGATCAGTTTCGCCATCCAAGGGAGTGGTGACTTCAATACCACCCGAGCCGAGTAGTGATGCAAACATGTCGTTCAGTCGCTCGATATGTGCATCACTGAGTTGCCGCTGTAATCGGATCACAAGTTTCTCGCGAACATAGCGGCTGCTGTGATAGACATGATAAAACCGCATGACGTGTGAGACCGCATCTGCGGGTGTCGGTGCAATGTAAAACAGCGAAGTATCATCGGGACTGATCCACCTGTTCGCAGCCAGGCTGTTTTGAATGTACTCCGTCCAGTTCTGCCAATAATCGCCGCCTGCTCCCTGCACCAGCACGATGGGAATGATGTTGGATTTCCCTGTCTGCACAAGTGTCAGGGATTCGAAGAGTTCATCCTGCGTCCCGAACCCGCCGGGAAAAACTGCCACCGCATCGGAATGGCTGATGAACATAAGTTTGCGGGTAAAGAAATAGCGAAAGTTAATAAGCTTAGGATCGCCATCAATAACAGTGTTGGCTGTGGTTTCAAATGGAAGTCGGATTGACAGCCCGAAACTTGCATCGCGTCGTGGTCCCTCGTGACCTGCCTTCATAATGCCGTCACCAGCGCCGGTGATGCACATCCATGTATGGCTGGCCATCGCAGCGCTGAAGGTGCGGGCTGCAACGTAGTCGGGATGAGCTTCGGGCGTTCGGGCCGATCCAAAGATGCTGATCTTACGCACACCGCGATATCCGTTGAAGACCCGATAGGCGTAGCGCATTTCCTTGAGGGCGCGGTTCAGCAATTTCAGCTGGCCGGTGTCGTGGCCATCTGCAATCAGTTTGAGCGATGTCTGCACCAGCTCGCTGATCATGCGACCGTCAAATGAATCTGCGTCGCCGCCTGCGCGTTCGATCAGGCCGCGAATGTCCGGGTCGATGGCATCTTGGCGCTGACGCGTGGTGTTGTCCCTGGAGGTGGTTGTCTCTTTCTTCATGGTGATAGTTCTCTATCGACCATATACAGTTGACAGGCAGATTTCACTCAAGGGCCAACGGATCGTCGAGAAGCGGCTATCATTCACGCTCAAATTGGAGTGATGCATGCCCAGCCCGACGTCAGAACCCACAACCGCTCTAGAGAAACGTGATCGGTGCAGCGACCTCCCGCATCGGCCACGCGTGCTGCTGGGAAAGATGGGGCTTGATGGGCATGATCGTGGCGTGAAACTCATCGCGCGGGCCATGCGCGATTCAGGGATCCACGTCATTTATTCCGGCCTGTGGCAGACCCCGCGCAGCCTGGCCATTTCCGCCCGCGATGAAGATTGCGATTGCATCGCAGCGTCGATGATGAGTAACTCACATCTTGTGCTTGTGCCGCGGCTGATTCAAGCGTGTGCAGATGTGGGGCGACCCGACATGATCATCAACGTGGGTGGCATTATCCCGCAGGAAGATGTTCAGCCGCTTCTTGATGGTGGCGTGCATCGTGTGTTTCACACCGGCACATCGCTCGATCAACTCGTCGACAGTGTGCGTGAAGCCACCCGACCATACACCCGGCTCGAGTCAACCTCGCCCAATGCCAACCTCGCGCGACTGATCAGTTTCGCGCATAACCAGATGGACATTGAAAGCGCGCCGCGTCGCCGCCCGGAACGCGTCATTGGCCTCACCGGCGCTCCCGGCGCTGGGAAGTCGACGCTCGTTGCCGCCATGGCCAGCGAAGCAGTCAGGCGCGGCGAGCGGATTGCAGTGGTCGCATTTGACCCCATGAGTCCGATCACTTCAGGCGCGCTCCTGGGAGATCGCCTGCGTGTCGATTTTAATACTGTTGATGAGAATGTGTTTTATCGAAGTCTTGCGATTGTCGGTGAAGATTATTCGTCACTCAACGCGATCATTGAACTGATCGGCGGTGCCGGATTCGACAAACTTATCATTGAGACCGTCGGCGCAGGGCAGAATGATACAGCCATCCGAAATTATGTTGATCGTACTGCGGTTGTGGTGGTGCCGGGCATGGGCGACAGCGTGCAGATGGACAAGGCTGGCATCCTCGAGATTGCAGATTTGTTCGTCATTAACAAGGCCGATTTCGCAGGCGAGAATAAGGTCAAGCGCGAACTGCTTGACGTGGCGTCCGGCCGACCGATTTTCGAGACGATTGCAACCCAGGGCAAAGGCGTTCTCGAACTGCTCGATGCATTACTCGGCTGAAGGTGCGCCTGGACCGGGCGTGTATTGGTACGCAGCATCCGATGGTCGAAATGCCCGCGCAAACCAGAGTGGCCGGCGCAGGTTTCCCGGGCCGGGACCTGGGCGCGACATCGCCAGCCATTCCCGATATGCCTGCATGGACGCATCAAGATTGACAACGACATCACCATAATAGTCGTCGTCGCCCGCGCGGCTGAGCGTCACTTTCTGATGCCAGCATTGCATGCCGGAGACCGGATCGGGCTGCACGCAGAATGTCATGTTCTGATGAACGCCGCCATCGGTCCACCATATTCGAGAGGAGTCAGGATCACGCGAAGCAAATGGCCGAATGCCTTCAATGCGCCGAAACCGAATCGACCCGTCCGGCAACTCTTCCCGAACAACTTTGGCGCTGGCCCAGCGTTCGGTCCCTGCATCATCAAAGAGGCGCCAGCGCCCAAGGTGATGCGAGCATGCAAGGACGCCGGGCCTGACAGCCTCAGTCACCCACGCCTTGTTAACATACCAGCCGATTCGTGTCTGTACGCGCACGAGGTCAGTCGTCTCGATCTGAAAGCGGTCTGCATCAGATGGATGAATCCAGATGGGATTGGTATTGGAGAGTTCCATCAGCCACTTCGAGTTGGCGCTGCGGGTGTGAATTTGCGTGGGCAGGCGAAATGTTGGCACTAACACAAACTCGCCTGCAGCAGCATCAATACCATCGCGATGAATGTGGCTGCGAATGTAGCCGGGCAACGTCGACTCGCCCCATTTCCACTCGCGCATGGTTGGAGAATAAAACTCAAGCCTGCGCGAGGGTGTATTGAAACCAAGACAGGCTGCGGCTTCGTTGTGCGGAGAGGCTGTCATCTCGGCCCGTACAGCAACGACTTGTCCATCTCTCAGCCAGGCCTGTCGTTGCAAGTCGAGTTGCGCATCTGCAATGACATGTGCAGGAGCTGATTTCATATGAGCATCCCACGTGCCTTCTTTGACGAGAAACGCGCCGTGTGTTCGCATGTATTCGAGCGGCGACATCCCATGCCTGGCTGCTTCTTCGGGAAGGCCTGGTACGGAGTTCTCGAAAATCCAGCGGTAATATTCTTCGATGGTGACGCGCTGGCCCGGCCGGTATGGAGATTCATAATACTTACGAATGCCAAGTTCACCGTCTGGATCGATGCGCCATGACAGCGCGATCCAGAACTCATCTTCCTCCCACACTTCGCCAGCGTTGGCCTGATAGCTCCATTCGAATGTCTCGCCATCCGCTTCGCGCGAAACACGTTGCACAGGTTGGCGAAAGGAAATCCACTTGGCTGCGTGGGTTTCCTGGCTCATTAGATCGTGGCGTTCCGTCGCGACACCAAACGGCAGAACATAATCAGCATACTGCGCGGTTTCGCTCCAGACGGGCGTCATCGCAGCGTGGAGTTCTATCTTCGATTCATCGCGCAGGACGCGCTCCCACATCAGCCCGTCGGGGTAGGTCCACACGGGGTTGAACACGCGCGTGAAATATGCGGCGATGCGGCCGCGCCCTTCCATCAGGAAATGCGGCAACAGAATCGACATTTCATGGAATGCCAGCGGATATTCAATGGGGTATAAGAGATCATTCCAGATGTTCTGCCCGGGAGGCTTCAGAAACGGAGCAGGTACGAACTTATCAGATGAGTTCATGTTGGTGCCGCCCCGCGCATTCACACTTCCAACCAGGGCGCAAAGAAAATGCAGACAGCGCGAGACCTGCCATCCGCCCAGGTTGCCGGCAGCCGCATTCCGCCAGACATGGGTTGCAAAGGCTGAGCCAGCTGCGCCGATCTCGCGAGCGACGTTGATGATCATTTCTGGAGAAACGCCACACTCCGCCGCAGCTGCTTCGGGGGTGTATTCGACATACTGCGACCTGAGCCGATCAAGAAATGCACCATATTCAACAGCCGCGTCTGGAAACTCTGCGATGAGCCACTCGCGCCAGTTGAACCATGTTTCAATAAATGCATGATCGATCAGATCTTCTTCGATCAACACATGCGCCATTGAAAGGAGAAGAAACGCCTCGGTGCCAGGATGCGGCGACAGCCAGAAGTCTGCCATTGATGCGGTATTGGAAAGGCGAATGTCCACAGCGCATATCTTCGCGCCCTTCTCCTTAGCTTCAATAATACGCTGGGCGTGGGGATTGAAATAATGCCCGGTCTCGAGATGGGACGAAAGCATGAGAATGAATCTAGCGTTCGCGTGATCCGGCGACGGGCGATCCGCCCCTGTCCACAGCGCGTAACCGACACGAGCGGAGGATGAGCACACATTCGTATGTGAGTTATGCCCATCAATGCCCCATGATTTGAGGACCCGATCCATATACCCATCAGCGCCCGGACGACCGACGTGATACATGATCTCATTTCTGCGATCATCGAGTATGGCCTGTCGTATCTTGCTCGCGAACGTATCGAGCACTTCGTCCCATGTTGTTCGTTCGAACTTGCCACTGCCGCGCGGGCCGCTGCGTTTGAGCGGATACAGAATACGTTCGGGATCGTTGACCTGATTCAGCGTGGCTGGCCCCTTGGCACAGTTGCGGCCGCGCGATCCTGGATGATACGGATTGCCTTCCAGCTTGCGGATTGTGTTGGTGTCCTTGTCGACATAGGCGACAAGTCCACATGCAGCCTCACAGTTGAAGCATGTCGTCGGGACCAGCCGATAGCGGCGTTCAACTTTGCGGGGCCAGGCGGATGGATCAAACTCCTTCCAATCCTGCCATTCTTCGCGTGGGGGAAAGTTCGCCAGCGAAGTGACGCGGAAGAAGTCGGAATGATAATCCTGGCCCGGCATGATGCGTCGTCCCTTTTCGAAACTAACTCAATGGTGGCAACTGTCCTGCACGAATGTAGGCGTGCTCATACAGATACAGGCTGCACAATGCTGGTAGGAATGTAACCCATGGCAACAGAAACGCACATGCAATGGCAATCGCCAGCAGGACATAAGAGGTCGTCACACAAGGCAAGCCAGCAAGTCGAATATGGGGAAGAAATGCAGCAGCCTGCTGCGCGTTGGAGGTCTCATGATGCATGCGACACTCACTCAGCGCAAACATTGCGTGCGCCAGCGCGGAAGCCGTGAACAGCAGCGGCAGAAGGACAGAAACACTCTCCCCGCGCGACCACACTGCAGGGTGAAAGACCAAGAAAGCAGCACACCCACACATCACAGCCTGCACAAGAAGATGCGGCAGCAGTAATCGCGATTGCCAGAGGTCGCGACCTTCACATTGTGCAAAGAGGAACGCTGTGTATCCCGCAACCCCTGCCCCGCAGACTAGGCCAACCCAGCGCAGCATATCAGCTGCGATATCCAATCCGAATAATCGCAATAGAAGTGTCGCGAAAATAACTGCAACAAACACATTAATAACCCACGCACCCTTTACCAGCCACGAGTTCCAGTTGGGGCGCGTGAACAATCGAAAGAACGTGAGCGGCTTCTTGAGATCCTCTACCAGAAGAAACCCCGTGATGCCAATGAATATAAGCGCGACAATCTCAGGCATGTACGCCAGCGCTCGTCCCTTCAATCCAATCGCAGCAGCGAAGGGGGCAAGCATTGCAACGCCTGCTGCGACACCCTTTGTCACCAGATACAGCGCGACGGCCCAGCCCCATTCAATGCGATGCTCGACATCCAGCACTGTGCGAATGTTGGGATCAGCTGCAACCTTCGCCGGCCAGGCTTCGGGACGATGTTTGGGACGATCGCTCCAGATGAACGTAGCTGGCTCTTCAGCCACGCCTGGCTGCAGCGCTTCAGCCAACACGCCTTTGTAATACACATTGGGACCGGTACGCTGCTCACCTCTTCGGACTGAAACGTCGTTCGCTGCAATCAGCCGCGAAATGGTCGACTGCGGATCATGAATATCGCCGGAGATAATTGCATTCTCCGGGCACACCACCGCGCATGCGGGTTCCAGGCCTTTCTCCACACGATGGGCGCAGAAGTGGCACTTCTCGACACTGCCGCGATCGTCATTCAGGTAAATCGCGTCATACGGGCACGCCTGCATGCACGCTCGACAGCCGATACACGCGTCGCGATCAATATCGACAATACCATCTGCCCGTTTCTCCAGAGCGTTAACAGGACAGATGGTCACACACGGTGCTTTGCTGCAATGGTTACAGCGAAGCACTGCAAAGTGCCTGCGAATGTCAGGATAGCTTCCCCGCTCGGTGTACTTGACCCATGGGCGGAAGTTGCCGATCGGCACATCGTTCTCACTCTTGCACGCCACAGTGCAGGCGTGGCAGCCGATGCAGCGATCATGATCGATGAGAAATCCGTACTGCATGAAGCGAAGAGTGTAGCATCGCAGGCGGGCGATGGGGCGTCACACTTCAAACGACTTGACAGCATCATCCTCGAACAGAAACGCCATCATGGTGTCATGTTCGCTTGGGGTTCCCACTGCGTCCCAGACGCAGACCAGCGAGTCGCCCTCGCGCATGAGCTTGTGCGAACGAATGCTCAGACCGCGCGTGCGAAATGCATCTTCCAGCCGCTTGAAATGATCGCGCGTGGGCGGACAGACCACTCGATAAATCCGCGAATCCTGCAGCGCATCAATCCGATGCTCCACCAGCGGCAAGATCCACAGCACGATCAGCATCGCAGCGGTACCGAGCATCACGATCGGCCACAACGATGCACCGATACTCATGCCCAGCGCTGCCACCACCCAGATGGTTGCAGCAGTGGTGAGGCCGCTAATCCGATCTTCACGTCGAAGGATTGCTCCAGCACCCAGAAAGCCGATTCCGCTCACAATCCCCGCAGCGATGCGGGTTGCATCGTGTGAAGAACCAGCGATTTCGATCGAGGCAATCGTGAACACCGCAGCGCCCAGACAAATGCAGATATTCGTGCGGAATCCCGCAGCCTTGTCGCGCAGCTCGCGTTCAATGCCGATCAGCCCGCCCACGACAATTGCTGCTGCAACCTGCAACAGAAGTTCAGCCTCAATGCCAAGGAATGATGCTGATGCAAACATAGCGCGAGTATAGCGAGTTGGTGCGATGAATCGTCGCGGCGTCGTCGTGACTTCGATATAGACCGCCTCATCTGCCGGCCCGGCGATACGCTCATCCACCATCACCCATTGACCATCAACGAAGTTGTACAACTCCACACGATGACGCGTGGGCAGGCCCGTGGAGTGGTTGTCGATCGCCAAGGTGACGGCGTTCACCTGCCGCGTTGCCGCGACGCCCTGCACGCCAGATCGGACGCCTGCACGGCCTGTATCTCGAAGAAGGCGTCATCATTATCGGCCAGCTCTGGCAGTCCGACGAAGCCAGGTGCGCCGTGCGTGTCCGCGTTAGAAATCGCAGTGTTCGCAAGAAGCGCGGGCGGTGTGTGGAATGCGGGTACGACCTGCGTGCGTCTGCCCTGAAGGGAGCGTGCGCGGCCCAGATGGGACATGCAGCCACGGAGGCGCAAACACATCAATCGCGATCAGCCATCATGCGCAGCATGTCGAGACAGCGACATGCATAGCCCCACTCATTGTCATACCAACTCACGACTTTGAAGAAGCGCTCGTTGAGTTCAATGCCCGCACCTGCATCGTAAATCGAACTGCGCGAGTCGCCAATGAAATCGCTGCTGACCACATCATCCTCGGTATAGCCAAGCACGCCATGCATCGGACCATCAGCTGCTGCTTTCATGGCTGCGCTGATTTCCGCAAGCGATGTTGCGCGGGAGGGACGGAATGTGAGATCGACGACAGAGACGTTGACTGTCGGCACACGGAAGGCCATGCCCGTGAGCTTTCCTTTGAGCGCAGGAATGCAGAGTGCCACAGCTTTGGCAGCACCAGTTGATGCTGGAATGATGTTGGCGTAGGCGTTGCGACCACCCCGCCAATCTTTCTTCGACGGGCCATCCTGAGTCGGTTGGGTTGCAGTCACTGCGTGCACGGTTGTCATCAATCCTTCGTCGATGCCGAAGGTATCGTTGATGACCTTTGCAATCGGCGCAAGACAATTGGTGGTGCATGACGCGTTGGAAATAATGGTGTGCTTTGTGGGGTCGTAGGTTTCGTGATTCACCTTGTACGCAAGCGTCGGCACCTTTTCAGGCGTCTTGGTGGGCGCGGAAATCACAACGCGCTTTGCGCCGCCTCCAGCTGTGTCTTCGAGATGTTTCACCGCCTGGTCGTAGGCAGTAAAAAGCCCGGTCGATTCGAGAACATAGTCAACACCAAGATCGCCCCAGGGCAGGTTCGCGGGATCGCGTTCACTGAAACATCGTGTGGTGTTGCCATTGACCGAAAAGTCGCTGCCTTTGTGTTCGACATTGGCATCGAGGCGGCCGTGGACTGTATCGTACTTCAGCAGATACGCCAGGGCATCGGCTTCGACCAGGTCGTTGACAGCCACAAACTCGAAGTCTGATTGTGCAAGCCCAGCCCGGTAGACCAGGCGGCCGATACGTCCGAAACCATTGATTCCCACGCGAATAGCCATTGTTGAGTGCTCCTTCATGCAGAACGAAAGCACACGGTAGGCGCTGCACGATCAACCCGCGAGTGATGTATGATGTTCGCAGGCCCGAACGAAAATGTGAAGAAAATTGCGGAATTTTCCGATTTGGAACTTGACTTGCGAGAGAGAGAGAGAGAGTAGTGTTCGACTCACTGGAGCTGCATCTCTGGCAATGTGCGTTGTGACTCTCCTGGCAGGCGGATGCGAAGATCAATCTTCACAGTTGGCGGCTGCCACGGACTCAAAAGACCTCGGTGATATCTCAGTTGCTGATGGCCCGGCAACTTTCCGATGTTCATTCATGGTGCCCAACCTGACACGGCGGCAGATTGAGATTCTCGACGTTGGCGTGACCTGTGGTTGCACGGATGCTTCTGTCGATCAGCGGACGATCCCTCCCGGCGAAGTGGCGGTGCTCAATGTGCAAGGCACGGTGTCAGGACCCGGAACTTCTGTCCAATCAATATTCGTTCGATTCTCGAACGGTGACGTTCGCCGATTCAACGTCTATTACAGAGGCGTATCCGACCTTGCATTGCGCGCGTCGATCGCGGCCGCGTCCGAAGACTCGGATCAAATGGTGCTGACCGTCCGCTTGGCGCTGACGTGGTCTGGAGAACTACCACCAATCCCGCTGATCAAGACTCCTGATGTTCAGTCAGTTTTCTCCAACTGGCAGACCATTGAGGCGGCATCTCCTGACCGCCCCGGACGTTTCGTCGGCGAGCTGATCGTTACCCTCCGAAAAGAGTTTTGGCCACCTTCAGGAATTGATATTGTTGTACAAGATCCGCACGAGGTTCGTCTTGCGGCGAAAGCAACCATACAGCCGCCGCGAGTGCAGGTCGAATGAGAACTCTCTTTATCGTTCTCCTTATGGTTCTCCTTCGTGGCCTTTCACTTGCATGCGCTCTGCTGGCGTTTCATGCAGTTGAAGCACAATCGTTCAATCCCGACCAGCGCTTTGATCCGCTGGAGGCAGCTGACGTTCTCGAACTACCGCCACATGTACAGCAATTGGTGGAGGGTGAACTCAGTCGTTTTCAGACGAACGTAAGCGAGATCGAAAGCACTGAACAGCAACTCCAATCGTGGTTGCTCGGTCTGTCGAGTCATACACAACACTCTACCTCCGCGACACAGATCATCATCGACGAACAGGAACTGCTGCAACTCATAACCAATCAGCACATGGCAGCGTTACACGATGATGTTATTGCGTCACTTCGCGCAATCGCACCTGACGTTCTTGAAGAGATCGACATTCTGCAGATGCGCGCAACTCTTGCGATGCTCAGGCAGAGCGATGAGTTGCGGGCGATGCTGCCAGCATTCGATCCATTCGTGGACCTCCACAGTTGCATTGATGTTTCAACTGTCGATGCAGCAGGCCGAGCGATTCTAAAAAATCACACAGACAGACTCGCCGATGCAGCGCAAACATTTGTCCGCATCTGGCCCACGGCGGTATACCAAAGACCGAGGATGGTGCGGGAACTCGTCGCCAATCGCAGCAGCACCGCGGAAGAGCAGGCTGCCCTTGTTGATGATTATGTTGCGGTGTGCAAGCAGCCGGTTCTCCTTGCTCACGCGATGTTCGAGGAGACCTACTCAGCCTACGAACTATTGTGTAGTCTCGACGAGCCACCCGCAGGCTGCCAGACCGGCGCGATTCTTGAGCGGATGCTTCCGTTTCTGCCGCAATGCGATGCACTGCACGATCGGCATGTGCGGATTGCCCGTCGCGCGCGTCATCTCTACCGTCCAGCCATGCAGCCGGAACGGGTGGAAGCCCGATTGCGCGCCTTCGCGACCAACATTCTCCAAAGCAAGGGTTCCCGGATTCAAGAGGAAGAGTTTGCTGCGATCGATCAACTCTCAACTGAATGGAAACAGGCAACGGCAAGTCACCGAACATCAGAAGACGTCCCGAATGACGTTGCGCCGATGCGGCACAACATTCTGCAAACTGTAACCTATTGCGCTCTCGACAAGCAGCAACAGATTGAACTTCTGCTTGCAACGGATGCAAATGAACACGTTCGCGCTGCCTTCAGCGAATACGATCAAGCGCTCGAAGATGCCGCTTCGGTGCTCATGGCGTCATTGCAGGATGTCGACCTACGACGGCGTCAGTTTCAAATCGACAACCCGCATACACACGATCCCTGGTCACAACTCGGTGAAGATTTCGGACATCATGAGGCCATGATCGCATTCCTCCGCAATCGCATTTCAGCACACGAACGGCTCCAGCACCATCCTGCGCTTCGCAATGGGCCCAACGCCCGGAAACTCTGAGCGGTCACGACGAGCACGGCTGGAAGCGCTTGAAGCCATCAACGTCATTGCAACACAAGTGCAGCAACTGCATCGACGCTTCCAAAGCGCGGTCGAAAGTGCGTTGCCACACCATGCTCGTGCACAGTTCTCGCAGGCAGCCCAGGCATTGACATGGCCAGAACTGTAC
>JBPCKF010000076.1:0-43194 GCA_051004555.1 Phycisphaerales bacterium
ACAGTTGTGCATCGGCAGCCAGCGCGTGCATGCTCTCTTTGCTGAATCCAAGGTGCACATGCCCCATGCTGTTGCGATAGGCATGTCGATCATGCGCGACCATATCAAGCACGATGACGCAGCCGCGATTTCGCACAACTCTGTGCGCTTCAGCCAATGCTGCTGTCACATCATCGAGGTGATGCAGCACCAGGAACAGCAGCGCGCAATCAACTGATTCGTCCTCAAGCGGAAGTTGACATGCTTCGCCCTGCTGGAACTCGATGTTGTCGCATGCAGCGAGGCGAGCCCGGGCCGCTTCGAGCATCGCAGGCTCACGATCGATTGCAATCACGCGTTTCACGAATGGTGCCAGCATCGCAACTGCGCTGCCTGTTCCACAGCCGATATCTGCAACGATCATGTCCGGGTCAAGTGCTCCGAGCAGCGCTTCAGCCGAGACCTGATCGCCAAAGAGCTCACGCCGCAGCGCATCCCATTCACCGCCGACCCGTCCGAAAAACTCGCGGCTGCTGGTCGGCCTCTCATCAAGTACGATCGACAGCCGTGCATCGTCATCGTTGGCAGAGGACATGGCATTGACGCGTGGTTCGAGAATGTTCCACAACTGTTGTGCGTCACCAGGTAATGCACTGGCATCGCAACTGTATCGACTGGCTGTTCCGACGCTTCGTCTGGTGATCCAGCCCGCTTCAAGCAGGCCCTTGAGATGACGGCTGACTGTTGACTGCGGCAGTTGCGAAATGTTGGCAAGCTCCCCCACCGCCAACTCTTCCCGCTGCAGTAGCCTGACAATGCGCAACCGGGCAGGATCGCTCAGCGCGCTCATCCAGCCGATGACTTCCCGTGCATCACTCACTTTGGCTCTCCACCACTTCGATCTCATCAAGATACTGTGTCAGCCGCGGGTGACTGGACAATCCCTGAATGCGTTCGGGATCGTACATGTAGAGTTGCACGAGATGACACAACACCAGAAGCGGCACCTCTTCATTGAAGAGGCGTTCCTCAACATCGTGAAACACCTGCATGCGTGCTGCAGCATCGGTCATCGCAGCTGCTCGCTTGAGTTGTGCATCGACTTCAGCATCAGCGTACCCTCGGTCGTTGTTGCCATCACCACTGCGAAAGATATCGAGGAAGGTTGTGGGATCGCCATAGTCGCCATACCAGCGACCGCGCGCGATCATGAAGTTGCCATGCTTCAGGTCTTCCTTGAATGTCTTACTCTCTTTGGACCGCAGGACCACTTCAACGCCCAAGTTGCGTTCCCACATGTCGCGGAACGTGAGACAGATGTTCTTGTAGCGCGTGCTGCCTGTCGAATACAGCAGATCAACTGCGGGGAACGCGCGGCCATGTTCATCTTCAACCTTGCCATCACCATCGCGATCGATCCAGCCAACTGCAGCAAACTCTGCGCGTGCGCGTTCAACGTCAAAGCCTAATCCCTGCGGCGATGTATATCCGGGAATCGAATCCGGCGGGATGAACGTGGTCGCAACCGGTTCGCTCAGTCTCGTCACCTGATCGACAATCAATTGCCTGTCAGTCGCAAGCGCGAACGCGCGTCGTACACCTGCGTGATGAAAAGGATTGGCCCTGCCATCTGATAGCGTCGGGCGGCAATTGAAACTGAAGAACTCGGTGCCGAAGGTTGGCAGCACATGCACATCGTTCCGCGTGCCTTGCTGCACCTGCGCGATGAGTTCGGGTTCGTAGTCGACGCCGATGTCGGTCAGCCAGTCGATTTCGCCACGGGCAAAGGCCAGAACTGCGGTGTTGGCTTCGCTGATGCTGATGATGCGGATTGATGCAGCACTGCGCGGATTGGGCGAATGGTACATGGGATTGCGTTCGAGTCGCATCCCTCGTTTGTAGCGCCAACTGGCGACCAGGTAGGGCCCGTTGCCAATGTGATGCTCCGGCTGGGTCCATTCATGATCCTGCCTGAGCCTGCCCGTCGCAGCATCAAGCGACACAAACTGTCGCTCTTCCCAGGGCGGATCGGCCAGCGCGTGCCAGCCATCTCCAATCATGCGAGCGAACTCGGCTTCGCTCAACTGCCAACCTTCAACCGAGGGACGATAGACCGGATGAAACGGCCCGAATGCGAGAAGATCGAGCAGATATGGCGTCGGATGTTCGAGTTCGATTGCAAGCGTGTGATCATCAATCGCGCGCAGACCGACCATTTCATCGAACGCGCTCTGGGTTTCGTTCCACAACTGCTCAGATGCGCGGGCAGGATCAGCATGGGCCGCCTGCGCGAAAGAACGCAGCTGTTCAGTTCGCCAGTCAAAGAAATCTCGGGCCCCGCGAATGCAGAAGAACAACATGGTGTAATCAGCTGCTGTGTCGGGCAGGATGGCACGCTGCCAACTGGCAATGAAGTCGTGAGCCGTGACGTTTGCCCCATTGGACCAGCGAGCATCATCACGAATCGTAAACTGGTAACGCAATCCATCATCGCTTGCATCTGGCAATGTCCGGGCCGCAGCGGGCCTGATGGAATAGTCATCCAGGTTCCAGCGCACCAACCCTTCATACACCGCATATGCAAGTCGAAAATCCTGCATCCAACTCATCCGCTGCGGATCGAGCGTGAATGTCTCATTGCTGTTGGCAATGGTGAGGTCGGCTGGGGGTTCGGGTGCATCCAGCCAGATGACACCAACCAGAGCAAGGATCAGAAATACAATTGGCGTGAGCAGTTTCACGACAGTGTTGCGACCCGGCTGGCAGGTTTGAGGGCATCGACCGCAGGCTGCTCCAGGGCTTCAAGAACAGCCATGCGGACCGCGACACCATTGCGGACTTGCGCGAGAATCACGCTGCGGGCCGGATCATCTGCAACGCTGCTTTCGATCTCAAGTCCGCGATTGAGCGGGCCGGGGTGCATGACCACAGCGCCCGGTTTCATCAACGCTGCCCGCGCAGTGGTCAGCGAATATTGCTTTCGATAGTCGTTGATCGAACCTACCGATTCGCCCGCTGCTCGTTCAAACTGCACGCGCAACATCATGACTGCATCAACACGCTTTAAGACAGCATCGAAGTCGCGATCAATCTCGACATTGCCGGGCCCGCTCGCAAGTGATGAAAGTTCGCGTGGCACCAGCGCAGCTGGACCCACCAGCACGACGTTGGCACCAAACGCTGTGAGGCCGAATGTCGCAGAGCGGGCCACGCGGCTGTGCTGCACGTCCCCAACAATGGCCACATTGCGATTCGCAAGTGAACCGAGCCGCTGTTCGAGGGTGAGAAGATCGAGAAGCCCTTGTGTGGGATGTTCATGCGCTCCGTCGCCAGCGTTGATGATCTTCACGCGCTCGTCCATGGCTGTTGCGAGTTGATGCGGCAGACCCGCTTCAGCACAGCGAATGACGAAGTGTTCGATGCCCATCGCATGCAGCGTGCGCATTGTGTCAAGTGCCGTCTCGCCTTTGCTCTGACTGGAAGAGGCTGGCGAAACATCAATCACATCGCCACCAAGTTGCCTGATCGCGATGGTGAAGCTTGCGCGCGTGCGGGTCGAACTCTCGAAAAAGAGCAGAGCAACATTGCGCCGTGCCAGCGGCTCGTGCTGTTCGGACGAGCGGGGATCGTGATGCGCCTGGGCAGCAAGCACAGCTGCGCGATCGAGCAGCTGCCGAATCGCAGCCCGGTCGAGTCCATCCAGCCCGAGGAAGTGAGGCATGCCACCCATCATCGGGCGTATCGTAGCACATTTGACGCGACGCAGGGGACCTGACGCAGGGGACTGAAGTCCCCCGGCCGCTAGGGATCTCCGTTACTGGACCTGCACGGAGAGTTCATCAACTGTCGCGACGAAACCAGAAGTTGAAAAGGTCGCGACAACAATCTCCTTCATGTTCATTTCGATTCGGCCGTCGCTTGAGCGAATGAAGGGCGCGATGTTCGAGACCGGCACATTCAGCACGCTGAAACTAGTCCCGATCGGTGCCTGGACGATCTGGACAAGACTCGAGTTGGACCACCGTCGCAGGCGGATGCGAAGGGTGCCGCCAGGGTTGTTAATGCGTGATTTGAGCCTGATGTTTGCTGAGGCTGGTGAGGTGTGATTGGTCGCGAATCCGAAGACGATGTCGAGCCGGTTGGGTTCGCTGGAGAGGAACCCGAACTGACTGCGAGCGCGGTAGTGGACTTCTTCGGGCTCATCTTCAGCAATATCAATGAGATCGCCGACAACACCGCTGATGTAGCTGCCGAAGGCGACTTGTGCATCAGTAATCACCGTGACTGGCGCAGCCGTGACGGTAACCGCTCCGCGTGCATCCAGACGGCCGGCTCCCATCTCGCCATCGTTGTAGTAGGAATCATCAATAGGATCAGCAGCGGCTTGCAGGGCTGCCCTGGCTGCGACCGCGCGGGTTGCCTCCGGCCATTCCGGGTGGGCTGCGTAGATGAGAGCGACCGTTCCGGATGTCATGGCGGTTGACAGGCTGGTGCCTTCCCACCTTGCGTATCGATGTCCCTGCGCGTTGATTGGAATGGTGCTGTAGATGCCATCACTTCCAGGCGCGCACATCGCGAGTTTGCGGTGGTAGTTGCTGAAGGGACTCTTTCTATCGTCCTGGCCTGTCGCTGCCACGCCAATGCAGAAGTTTTCAACAGTTGCAGGATGTTCTTCCGGATCATCAACGTCGCGGTTCCCTGCCGCTGCGATCACTGCAATCCCTGCTGCGCGGGCTTCTTTCAGTGCATCGGAAACAGCCTCCGCATCGTACGTTGAACCCATGCTGAGGTTGATGACATCTGCGCCCTGATCGATTGCGTGAAACATTCCAGCTGCGATGTGAAAGCCCGAGCCGTGTCCATCGCTGTTGAGAACCTTGATGGGAAGGAGTTGTGCGTCCGGAGCAACCATGGCAATCAATCCTGCCATGAACGTCCCGTGCCCGAATGATTCATCAGTTGTGCCATCGTTGTCTTCATCAACGCCATCTGCGACATCTTCGGTGTTGGCGTTGCCCTCTACAAAGTTGTACCCGCCCGCGACAATGCGCGATGTCAGCAATGGATGCGTCGAGTCGATGCCGGTGTCAAGCACTGCAACGACAATACCCCCTCCTCTGGTGATTTCGTGGGCGCCTGGCAGACGAATGCGGCTGCGCGGATACTGGGTGTTGTAGAAGTTCTGCCCGTTGATGCTTGAGACATAGAAGCTGCCAGTGCGGCCTTCGCCATCCTGGCCGTCATAGTTTGGTTCGAGCCAGAAGAGTCCGAGCGGATTGGTAGCGAGCACTTCAGCCACCCATGTGTCTTCATTGAATGCTGCATCGGGAATGCGAAGGAGATGGATGTTGCGCGAGGCAATGGAATCAAGCGTGGTCGACCCATACTGCTGATTGAACGCATTGACATCGCCACCGGGCGCCAGCCGCACCAGCGCCTGTCGGCTGATTATGGGGTCGCGTGGCGGATCGCCGCCAGCGAAGACGTTGGGCGCAGCCAGGAGCGCAAATAGAATCAGCAAAAACGACAACCGTTGAATGGCTGCCCGTGTGGTCTCCATCATCATTTCAAAATCTCCCCGAGATTACGAAGCCCGCCCAATGGGCAGGGTGAACATCATCCGCAACCAGTCGCCCTTGCGTTGCCTGCAGCGCCTGAGCAGCGTTCTTCCCTGTTACGCTCTCTTTATAGAACCGGTTCATGAATTGTGTCGTTGCAGCATCATCCACCTCCCACATACTGACGAGGGCTGTCTTTGCACCGGCTGCGAGGAATGCCGGGATCAAGCCATTGTGCTCGCCGCCGCGATCGCTGGCTGAAAGCCCGGTGCGGCAGCCTGAGAGAATCACCTCGGCACCGCTGAGGTCAAGCTGGAGAATGTCGCGAAGCGTGAACCAGCGATCAGCCAATCGCAGCCCCGATGCAAAGGGTGCCTGCTGCTCGAAGCGCCCGTGGCCTGCAAAATGCAGGAGATCTGCATTGCGAACAGCTGTGCGGACGTTCTCCGCGGTTGCTTGCTCATCCACCAGCAGCGTGACATTCTCGCCCAACAAGGCTGCGATGGAGCGAGCTTCAACAGCAGCGAGCGGGGCTCCGTCATCGGACACGCCGATAACAACTGCGTGATGTGATCGCTGCGAAGGACGTGTGGCATGCTGAACATTTGCAAAGAACAGCGTTGTGCTCAGGACCGTCGTCAGTTCAAATGACATGAAGAGCGCCTGCTCTTTGTAAGGCAGAATCGCAAGCGGCATATGCGCAAGCGCGCCAGCCGGGACCCACACCAGACGTGTGCATCCGCTCTGCTCCAGACGCTTGAAAACTGGTTCGAGAAGTTCAGCAACAGCGCGGATGGCTGCTGCGCAATCGGAGCGCAGCCGCTGGGCTCGCTCTGGCGAAAGTTCGACTCGACGAAGGCCGCGTCCGATCTGAAAGCGAGCCCGCTCGACAGCGTCTGCCAGTTGCATCACGCTGCACATCTCAGGAACAATGTGAACCTCATCATGCGTGATGATCATCGCAGCCAGAACATCACCCACTTCGAGCAGATTCACAATGGCCATGTCCTTGTCGAGCGATGCCTGCACTTCATCAAGCGTCATTGGCCGGGCCAGCAGCGTTCGGGCACTGGCGGATGAGTCGGCGCTGGCTCGCAGTCGATCTTCTGCCCGCAATACGGCCCCTTCGAGTTCCTGCAGGCGTGCTGCAGCGCTCGGACCTGCCAGATCAAACCGCTGATACAGCGCGTTCAACTGCATCTGGGCAGCCTGATATGTTTTCAGCAGATGCGATGGCGTTGTCATCGCTTCGCGCGCTTGCGGATCGTCGACGACAGTCCGCACAAGTTCACTGAGTGTGCGACTCTTGAGCAGCTCACCTGCATGGAAAATCGCGGCAGTGTCGCTGCCATCATCCAGACGCGCCTTCAACAGTTCGACATATGCAGCATGGCGATCGCTGAGGAATGATGCGCGGTAACGGTCAGCATGCAGCGTGCCACGGACGCGTTCGAGGTGTTCAACTGCTTCGCTGAAACAGGATGCAGCCGCTTTCAGATTATTGCGGGCGCGATGAATGCGCCCCTGGATCACCAGCATGTCTGCAATCAGCGGGGCGGTGCCCACGGCGCGAGCAAGCTGCAGAGCCGGGGCGATGGTGGACGCAGCGGTTTCACTGTCGCCCTCTTCGAGCGCAACTGCCGCCAGCCGCATTCTTGTGATGGCAAGGTCAATCGGCCGCTCAGCCAGTGCATGCTCGGCCCTTTGCAGGCGTGCCCGGGCTGCTTTGCGGTCGCCTTGGAGCACATCAAGCTCTGCCAAAATCAGTTCGGTGCGAGCGACATCAAGCCATCGTCCAAGTCCATCCCATGAGTGCACCGCTGCGTTGAGCGACGCAGCAGCCGCATCGAGTTTGCCACGGCGCAGCTGCGCGGTCCCCAACCCGGTATTGGCCCGTGCATCTTCAGCAGGCTGTTCCAGCGTCTTGAGCATTTTCATCGCTTCGCCATAGGTGACGATGGCATCATCCAGCATTCCAATCTGCAACTGGACATCAGCCAGTTCAACCAGAAGACGGGCAAGGTGTGAAGGCGCCTGATCGAGTTCGACATGTCGTCGCGCACGTTCAAAGAATGAGATGGCTCGTGCCAGTTGGCCCTGCCGCAGGGCAAGATCTGCAAGATTGCCTTCAACGATCGCAGCACCCCATCCGTGCTTGAGTGCAATGAAACCTTCGAGTGCATCTTCAAATGCTCGCTCTGCTTCTGGGAGTCGATCCAGATCAAGCAGTGCTTCGCCAAGATTGCTCTTGAGCTGCGCGAGAATGCCCGGCTCATTGACAAGCAAGGGCTCAGCCCGCTGGAAGTGCTCGACAGCCTGTGTTGGGTTGTTGGCTTTGCGGCTCACGACCCCGAGATTGAGATCTGCCCTGGCTGCAAGTGCGTGTTCATCCGCGTCGTTGAGGGCTGCGTATGCATCGAGCCCTGCCTGACGGGCCTCAGCATACCTGCCGAGTTCCGAGAGGGGATGAATCGATGCGAGCCTCGCCCGTGCTTCGTGAATGTGTTCACCAGCAGTCCTCGCGATTTCGATGGCTTTGGCGCAGACATTGAGTGCTGACTCATGCTCACCCATGTACGCAAGTGTTTGTGCCAGTGCTCGCCGTGCCCGTGCCCGCGGACATGCGGAGCCGATGCGATCAGCCAGATCAGTAACGAGTTGGGCAGCAACACGAGCGCGGGCAACTTCGACGACAACCAGCCGCTCCGCTTCGTCGCCCAGCGCGATGAGAATCGCATCAATCTCGGCCTGATCAACTGCATTGTCGCGCAGCAGAGCGACGCGCCCGCTGGTGTCCAGCGGCTCAAGATTGGTGAGAAGGTTTGCGTGAACATTCATCATTCGCGCCTATTGGGGCCTCGCCACATGCATGTCTCAGCCGATCTCAATCGCTTCAATGACCACCGCTGCTTCTCCGCTCTCAAACGCGAGATCGTAATAGCCCGGATCAAGGACCAGCGCGAAGACGCCCATACTGTCGACATCCGCTGTGGTCAGAACCGTGTCTGGCGCTGCGGTGGCAGCGATCGAAAGCTGTCGCGGCAATGCTGTTGTGTCATCGGTTGCAATCGAACCCATCAGCCGAACCGAACCGTCCGCGAGTGGCGTCAGTTCAAGATCAATCTCGCAGCCGTTCTCACACTGATAGGTCAGCCGCGCGGGTGCTGAGGCAGCCGATCGCAATCCTGCCAGACTGCCTGCAGCCCGGCTGTCATAGGCGACAGCAGCGATCATGCGCCCCGCAGCGTCACGAACCCGTTGAATGAAACCAGGCTGTTCAGTTTGGGGATATGTCTCTGCAAAGGCCTTTCGCAGGCGCTCCAGCGCTGATGTAGGTGGCGAGAGGCTGTCGTCGGAGCGCAATGCAACTCGCGACATTTCGATGAGGTTCAATACATGGCGGGCATCAGCATTCATTGCGAGTAGCTCCTCGATTTCGGACGCGTCCTCTGCGCCAAGCGATCCTGCGGCAAGTGCCAGGATGCGTTCAAACTGCTCGTTGCTGAGGTGCATAGGTGATCCATTCCAGAAGAGTCGAGACAGCGTGCCTGCCTGCTGATACCAAAAAGAAACCGTCATCTCAATCGCCCGGCGTCACAGGGTCGGGTTCATACCCCATTTCTCCGAGGATGGCTTCGAACTTGCGAAAGCATCGCCCCCGGGTGGGTCCGATACTTCCCACCTTCATTCCCAGCTGCTCAGCAATCTGTTCGTACGACGCCTCGGCTGGCTGCATGAAAAGTGCTTCGAGTAAGGTCCGGCAGGGACCGTCGAGCTGTTCAAGGGCGCTCCGCACCATATGCTGCTGTTCCCACTGTTCCAACAGCGATTCAGGCGGGCTGCCGGGAACAATTTCGTTCTCATCAAGCTCAACATTCGCAGGTTTGCGCTTGCCAAGACGCCAGCACTCCCGATGGGCAGCTGTCAACAGCCACGACGACAGGCGCGTCTGATCGGTCAACTGATGCAGCTTGCGGAGCAAGATGACAAACACGTTCTGCATGACATCTTCAGCATCTGCCTCATCGAATCCATAGCGGCGTGGCACCGAGTACACCAGCCGCCCGTAGCGGCTGATGAGCTCGTCCCACGCAGGTGCGCTTCCCGCAAGCGCTGCCTGGATCAATGCTGGATCGCTCCGATGAGTTGCCATCTGCTTGATGGTAGCGGGCGGAGTGCGGGCGGGGGGACTGAAGTCGCCCTGCCGGGTATACACTTCCGCCATGAAGATCTGGCTTGATGGTGAGCTCGTTGACCGCGACCATGCCAAGGTTTCGGTGTTTGATCACGGCCTCCTATATGGAGATGGGTGCTTTGAGGGCATTCGCGTGTACGACGGCCGCATCTTCAAGCTGCGCTCTCACCTCGAACGTCTCTTTCAATCAGCTGCGAAACTGCGCCTCGAGCCTCCCTACTCCGCCAAACAGCTCGAACAGGCCTGCCGCGATACGGTTGAAGCCAACGGGCTGAGCGATGCCTACATCCGGCTGGTGGTCACACGGGGCGTCGGAACACTCGGGCTCCATCCCTTCCGATGTCCCACGCCGGGTGTCTTCATCATCGTCGACACCATCCGCCTCTACCCTGAAGAGTTGTATCAGACGGGAATGAAAGTGGTCGTGGCGGATCGGCCGCGCATTCCAATTGCCTGTCTTGATCCAGCCACCAAGAGCCTCAACTATCTCAACAACATTCTTGCCAAGATCGAAGCCATTGATGCTGACGTGCTGGAAGCCATTATGCTGAACACCGATGGCTATGTCGCAGAATGCACAGGCGACAACATCTTCATCATCAGCGACAATATCATCTCGACACCTTCCACCGAAGCTGGCATTCTGCACGGCATCACGCGTCAGTTCGTCATCGAAGAACTTGCTCCCTCGCTTGGATATGAAGTGAAGGAGCGTCTCTTCAGGCTCGATGAGTTGCTCGAAGCTGATGAGGTTTTCCTGACAGGAACAGCTGCGGAAATCATCGGCGTGTCATCGGTGGGCGATCATCCGATCGGAACGGGCGTGACTGGACCTGTGACGATGGCGTTCGCAGAGGCCTTCCGCGCGTGTGTAGGGAGCGATGCGCCGGAGGATTGATGTCCCTCTCGTCATGCCCGCGAAGGCGGGAATCCAGTCTGGCCCGACCCCATCAACTCATCTGAGCTCTCGGCGCCTCGACGGTTTAAACTCGCGCGGCCACGTGCTGATTACGGAGGAGATTGACCGCCGAGGCGCCGAGGGGGAAGAGTGGTTTGAAGATGCACGAAACCGGCGGCCCAAGTCGTATCAACGGGCCCGCGCAGACGACGAGAAAACGCTGCAGCCCGCCTGCATGACACAGACGCGTTTGCGACGATAGAATGGTGATATGCCTCTCTCGACCTCTGCCCCACCATCCGACACAGGTTGCTCCCCAGTGCCGTCAATTGATGCAGCGACGCAGCCATTTCGTGATGCGATCGAGCGATTCCTCCAGTCGATTGTTGAAGGGACAGATGAGGGAGCGGTGTTGCTGCCTTCGACGCCCGCGAATCTGCGTGAAGCCCTTGCGTATTCACTCCTGGGCGGGGGAAAGCGGCTGCGGCCGCTGCTCACAGTCCTTGCATGCGACGCGTGTGGCGGCCGGTGGCAGAATGCACTTCCTGCTGCTGCAGCCACGGAGATGATCCACGCATTCAGCCTGGTCCACGACGATCTGCCTGCGATGGACGATGATGACCTTCGCAGAGGCAGGCCCACAGTGCACCGCAAGTTCGGCGAAGCCATGGCTATTCTGGTGGGTGATGCATTGCAATCACTTGCAGCGCAGGTGATCCTGAGCGGCCAATGCCCCGAATCAGCCACCTGCACGCTCCTGCGCGAACTCACCACAGCCAGCACAGCCATGATCGTCGGACAGGTGTTCGACACCATCGGCGGGCAACCTGCTTCGCTTTCCCCAGCAGCCCGGTTGACCAGTATTCACGAACACAAAACCGGCGCGCTGATCCGGGCATCCGCCCGAATGGGGGCAATCTGCGCCGAGGCTGACAGCGAAACACTCGCAGCCATTTCCCAATACGGCGAGGCGGTCGGCCACATGTTCCAGATTGTTGATGATCTCATCGATGTCACACAACCAGCCGAACATACCGGCAAGGCAACCGGTAAGGATGCTGCTGCGGGAAAGCTCACCTATCCAGTTGTGCATGGCATCGAGGGCGCGTGGCAGTGTGTGCACTCGCTCAATGAGCAGGCCCACAACGCTCTGGAATCTTTGGGCAGCCGCGCTGCATTGCTGGAACAAGTGTGTGACTATCTTGCGATTCGAACCTGCTGACGCGTGCTCTGAGTGAGTCTATTTCATGCAATACCAGTATCTTCCTCATCTGAAGTCACCTGAAAACCTCAAGAAGTTGTCGATCGATCAACTTCCGGAGGTGGCTGCAGAGATTCGCCACGCCATCACCGCGCAGATCATGAAAACGGGCGGGCACTTTGCTCCCAATCTGGGCGTGGTCGAACTCTCGATTGCGCTGCACTATGTGTTCGACTTCGGGCATGATCGACTGCTGTTCGACGTCGGCCACCAATGTTACCCGCACAAGCTGCTCACCGGCCGCTTCCCGATGCTGGAAAACCTCCGTCAGCCGGGCGGCATGGCTGGCTTTCCCGAACCAGCGGAGAGCCGTTACGACCTCTTCAGCGTCGGACACGCAGGGACCGGCATCTCGACTGCGGTTGGCATGGCGCGGGGCGACACGCTGAACGGCGAAGCGTTTGATCCCGACACCAACAGCGCCGGTCGCCGTGTCGTCACCCTCATTGGTGATGCATCGATCGTCAACGGCGTGGCCATGGAGGGACTCAACAACGCAGGCACGCTGAAGCGGCAGTTCCTCGTGGTGCTCAATGACAACGGCATGTCCATCGCGCGGCCACAAGGCGCCTTGGCATCGTACTTCGACCGCGTGCGCGTCAGCACCACCTATCGCCACGTCAAACGCAAAGCCAAGGAAGTCATCTCACACCTGCCCGGCAAGTCGATCATCGAAGAGATGTATCACCGCATGGGCGAGATCGCCAAGGACACCATCGCTGAAGATGCATGGTTCGAGAAGTTCGGCCTGGTCACTGTCGGACCGATTGATGGTCACGATCTGCCCTCGCTGATTGATGTGCTGATGGCTGTGCGCGACTATCCCCGCCCGCTTGTGTTGCATGTACACACCATCAAAGGCAAGGGGTTTGATTTTTCTGAACTCGATGCAACAACGTTCCATTCGCCCAAGCCGTTCGCAGTGGTTGACGGCGGCAGCGTGCAATCTTCCGGCTGTCGCGTCGAGTTGCGCAGCAGCAGCCGATCGTTTACCGAAGCATTTTCAGATGCGATGATCGATGTGATGCAGCGTGATGACAAGGTGGTTGCGTGCACAGCAGCCATGCCCGACGGCACCGGCCTCACGGAAGTCATGCAGCAATTTCCCGAGCGCTCCTGGGATACCGGCATCTGCGAGAGCCACGCCATGGACATGATGGCTGGCCTTGCCAAGACGGGGTGGAAGCCATTCTTTGCGGTGTATTCAACATTCCTGCAGCGCGCATTCGATCAGGCGTTTCAGGAAGTCGCGTTGCAAGGCCTGGCTGTGCGGCTGTGCCTTGATCGGGCTGGACTGGTGGGCGGCGACGGCGCTGTGCATCACGGCTTCTGCGACATTTCTCTGCTGCGCATCTTCCCAAATGCGTGTCTGATGGCTGCGATGGATGAACCGTCGCTGCGGGCAGCACTTGAGTTCATGCGAACCTACAACGATGGCCTGAGCGCTGTGCGCTACCCGCGCGACACAGCCCTGGAATCTGCCACTGCATCGTGCCCCCCCTTTGAACTCGGCCGCGCTGTGGCAGTGCACGAAGAAGCCCGCCCCGAAGTTGCAATCTTCGGCTACGGTGTCATGACGCTCTCAGCAATGGAAGTGCAGACACGTCTTGCAGAAGATGTCCGCATCAGCGTGTACGACGCCCGCTTTGCCAAGCCTGTTGACATCGAACTCATCGAGTCGCTCCTCTCACGCAACGTGCCAATCCTCACCATTGAAGATCACGGCCTCGAAGGCGGATTCGGTTCATGCGTGATTGATGCAGCAGCTGATCGCAATCTTGACACGCGGCTCATTCATCGCCTGGGGATTCCCTCGACCGAATGGATCGGACCCGGCTCGCGCGAGTGGCAACTGGTGCAGGCTGGCCTTGACAACGAGTCGATCGTCCGGGCCGTCAAGGCAATCGTGGCGTCGCGCGATGCAGCCCCCAAAGCCAGCCGCACATCGTCATCGCAACAATCTGTGCGTTGATCAAGCAGATCTTGAGCGATCATTTCTTTGGACTGCCATGACCAGCCGCTTCCATCCGCATTCCGGGCAGCCGCGCTCAAACTGCCAGCGCAACTCATATCCGCACCCCGGGCAGCAGCCGCGCCGTCGTCGCCACCATGCCCGGTGTGCCCAGCGCGGCTTGCGCAGTTGCAGGGCGCGGCCGATGAAGACCGTCCACGACGCCATGATTGAACTCGGCAGAAACATCAGAAGAGCGATGTCCGCCCAGCGCGATTGCACGCCACTACGCTGCTCAAACTCGAAGCGCACGATCAGCACAATCGTCCCTGCGACGACGCCGACCACAACGCACAACTGGGCCACCAGCCAGAAACGCGATCCATTCCGGAGCATGGGCGGACTGTATCAGAATCAACGTGCATGTGAAAGTGGGAAACATCCTCCGCCGCCGCCTGCGGTTTCGCGCCCGGCCCACTCAAAACCCTACCTCGCAGCCACGCGTGCGTCTTCTGCGACAATCTTCCCGGCGACGATCGTTGCAATCGCCTTGCTGCGAACGGTCCACCCGTCAAACGGGCAGTTTCGCGACAGTGATTTGAACTGCGATGCATCGACGGTCCATTCCAGGTCGGGGTCAATCACCGTGATGTCAGCCGGACCGCCAGCTTCAAGGTTGCCGATCCCCAAGGCATCCAGCCGCAGCAGTCGCGCAGGTTCGATCGTCATCAGGGCAATCAGTCGCGTCCAGTCAATCGCGCCGCTGTCGATCAGCGCCTGGCAATAGAGCGGAAGTGCACATTCCAGTCCGATGATGCCAAATGGCGCTGTGACAAAGTCGCGGCCCTTTTCATCGGATGTATGCGGCGCATGATCTGTCGCAAGGATAGTGATGACACCATCCGCGACAGCCTGCCGCAGCGCCTGCACATCGCGCGGCGTTCGCAGAGGCGGATTCATCTTTGCGTTGGTATCAAAGCCGCTGCAGGCATCTTCAGTCAGCAGCAGATGATGTGGCGAGGCTTCTGCTGTCACAGACTGTCCCGCGTTCCGGGCAGTCCGCACAAGCTCAGCTGAATCGCCCGAACTCATGTGCTGAACATGATAACGCGCGCCGATCGCCCGGTTCAAATGAATGTCCCGCTCGATGATGATCTCTTCTGCGATCGCGGGCCAGCCGACCAAGCCCAGCCGCGTCGCCAACATGCCTGCGTTCATCGAAGCGTCGCGCGGGGCAAGATCGTGATCCTGACAATGCTGCATGAACGGGCGATTGACTTCCGCGCACATCATCAACACATCGCGCATCACCTTTGCGTTCATGATGCACTCACCATCATCAGAGAACGCGACAGCACCCGCTTCACTGAGCGCCGCCAGCGAACCGACACGCTCGCCTTTGCGCCCCTCCGTGGCAGCTGCAACCGCAAACACTCGGGCCAATCCTGCTGCCCCGCTGCGCTCGCGGATCTGATTGATTGTGCCGACAGAATCCAGTGGCGGCTGCGTGTTGGGCATGCAGCAGATGGTTGTGAAGCCACCCGCAACAGCTGCGGCGCAGCCGGTCGCAATCGTTTCCTTGTGCGTGTGTCCTGGCTCGCGCAGATGCACATGCAGGTCGATCAACCCGGGCGCGATGATGCAGCCTTCCGCGTCGATCACTCTGCATTTCCGCGACGGGCTTCCCGGCTTCATCGAAACTTCGCGAATCATGCCGTCAACGACGACCACGTCACCAGTCGCGTCCAGTCCCGAGGCAGGATCGATGATGCGCCCGCCACGAATGTACAGCATCTCTTCACTCATTGGAGTTGATTGTATCGTCATATCATCAGTCGATGCCAGACGCCGAAACATCCAGTGACGAGCAGCGCATGGGCCGCCTTCTTGCGGTGGCGCGTGAGCTCCCTCGCACGCCGGGCGTCTACCTGATGAAGGACACCCAGGGGCACGTCCTGTATGTGGGCAAGGCAACATCGCTGCGCAGTCGCGTCTCGTCCTATTTCACGCCAGCCACCGATCTTGGCCCGCGCAAACAACAGATGCTGAGCGTAATCGACACGCTTGATGTCATCGAATGCGAGAGCGAGTGGGAAGCGCTCCTTATGGAGAGCCGCCTGATCAAGGACATTCGCCCGCGCTTCAATGCACGTCTGGCTGATGACAAGACATATCCGTATCTCGCTGTCACGATGCGCGATGAGTTTCCCGGCGTGTATGTCACGCGCAGCCCTGCCGATGAGCAGTTTCGCGGCGCCCGCATCTTCGGCCCGTTTACCTCTGCTCATTCTTTGCGCGAATCCGTGCAGTTACTCCAACGTGTGTTTAAGTATCGCACCTGCACGCTGGACATTCGCAGTGATGATCCGCGCAACCGTCACTTTCGCCCGTGCCTATTGCATCCCATCGGCCAATGTACCGCACCATGTGCCAATCGCATTCAGCCCGATGCCTATCGGGCCGACATCCTGCGATTCCTGCGCTTTCTTGAATCCAAGCGAAGCGTAATGCTTCGCGAACTGCGCGAGGAAATGCAGCAGGCTGCAACTGACCTGGAGTTCGAACGGGCCGCGACACTGCGCGATCAGATTGCAGCCATTGAGAAACTCGATGATCGCGAACGCCATTTTCGCGACACTGCGAGTCAATGGCAGCCGGAGGTGACGATCTTTGCCAGTGATCCTTCATCTGCCCTTCGTTCACTGCAGAAACTCCTGAATCTCGAGCAGCCGATTCGCTGTATGGAAGCGATCGACATTGCACATCTTCAGGGCGGCGAAACTGTTGGTTCCAAAGTGTGCTTTATCGATGGCAGGCCATTCAAAGACGGATATCGACGTTACCGAATACGCAGTGCTGACAATGATGATTACATGGCCATTCGCGAAGTTGTTTCACGACGATATCGCGATGCAGGGCGCGGCAATGAGCTGTATCCTGATGTGATTCTTATCGACGGCGGCCTGGGACAGTTGCACGCTGCTCTGGAAGCGTTCCAGCAGCTTGATGTCAAGCCGCCAATGGTAATTTCACTGGCGAAGAAAGAGGAATTATTATATGTTCAGGAACGCACACGGTCGCTCGCGCTCGGGCGCACCTCGCCAGCCTTGAAACTCTGCCAGGCCATGCGCGACGAAGCACACCGCTTTGCCCAGCATTATCATCACATTCTAAGACGCAAGAAGACGATTGATGAATGATTGCTGCACTTAATATGCATTGAGTTTGCGCAGCGGTATTGATGTCAGATCAATATTGCCGAGTACTTCGGCTGTCTGCATTCCGGCATTGCCTGACCCGAAGGGATGCGTGCCCGACCAGGGTCCGCCTTTGATCGCGGCTTCGAGTGCCGTTTTGATCCGAGCGCAATCGGCGTTTGCAATATCCGTGACGTTACCCGCGCACTCTCTGCCGTTCTGGCGCGATCCGATGTTTATGCACCGCACACCCAGCGCTGCGCATTCAATTAATCCTGCACTCGAGTTCCCCACCAGCACTACGGCTCGACGCAACAGGCCGATGAACTCGTTTCGAGCAAGGTGGGGGCATGCATGTATCCCGCTCTCTTCAATCGCGCGTGCTATGCCATTTCTTCCTGCATCATAATTTGGCGCCATCACCAGCACGCGTCCACATGCCCGGGCCGCCTTCAGAATCGTTTTCATGCGCGCATATTCTGCACTCTCATCGTCTCCGATCGGATGATGAAGGACAACGATTTGCGGCTGGCCCAGTTCATGACACCGCTCGTCACCGAGTGCTGCATAACTCTGCACACCATCAATTGCGGGCGATCCAACAACATAAATTGCTGATGCCTGCTCCCCCATTTTTATGAGGCGTTGTGCTGATATCGCGGTCGCAGGACAGTGAATATGTGCCAGCTTACTCAGTGCATGTCGCATTGATTCGTCTGCCACACCCTCAGCCCGATCACCACCATGCATGTGTGCCAAATGAATCCCTTGCAGAGCAGCAGCTGCACCTGCTGCGAACGCTTCGATGCGATCGCCGAGTACAAGAACGACATCGGGTTTAAGTTGTGTATAGACATCCGCGAGGGCAATCATGCCGCGGCCGACTGCCCGCACATCTTCATCGCGGCCGCTCTTTCCATGCTCCTGCATCGCAATATGGGCTGCGACCTGAAACTCATTTTCAACTTCAACTCTGGTCGGGTTCGCTCCACGCAGATGGCTGCCAGCAACGATGACAGACGTTCGTAATGAATCATTTTGCTGCATCGCGCGAATGACTGGCCGCAGCAAGCCGAACTCGGCTCTCGAACCGGTCACAACAGCGACATGACATCTGACAGCGCTCACGTCGTCACACATGCTGACATATTAGTTTGCGAGAGATGAATGTCTTCAGCCATCAGCGGCATGTCGGATTGAATCTGCCTCATGACCCTTGCACCAATCACACTGTGCAGCATTGCGGGCATGAGTCCCCCACCCGGCCGTTTGAGCGTCACATCACTCTGCGATATGACATCGCCAGGCGAACAATCGCGCGTTCCAACGATCGATTGCCGCGAAACATGACGCACATCTTCCTCGATCGGAAGGACGCGTTTCTCGGTCCGGGCCCTCATGCGTTCTTCCTGCGGCAACACATTCGCAGCGCGGATCAGTTGAATGTATCGCTTCATTTCCTCAGGATTCAACGAGGCTGCATGGTCCGGCCCTCGGGCATTGCGATCATAAGTCAGATGCTTTTCAATGATGCACGCGCCTAACTCAACTGCTCGTGCGCCGGTCAGTTGCGAAGATGTATGATCGCTGTAGCCGATCGGGACGTTGGTATTCATTGCAAGATCAACGATGCCGCCCAGCTCAGCAAGTTCATCGGGTGTCGGGTAGGCGCTGACACATTGTAATAATGCGAAGTCGATGTTCGCATTGGATATTTCACGTGCGCCCGCGCGCACTTCCTCGAGCGTCGCGGCGCCGGTACTGACAATCATCGGGCGGCCATCCTGAGCAAGTGCGCGCAGCAGCGGCATATTTACAATATCTGGCGACGCGGTCTTGAATGCGTCCCATCCCAGAGCCAGCATCGGCAGCACATGTTCAAGCGAGAACACCGTGACAATGGCGGCCATTCCATGAGCGTGGATCACGTCAAGCAATGCCTGCGTTTCGTTCTCGCTGAGTTCCAGAGCGCGCAGCAATTGCAGCGGACTGCCACCGCCGGTTGTGACCTGATACTCCGCAAGTATTGCTGCGCGACTGAGAAGGCGGTCGGCCTCGAAGTATTGCAGTTTGACAGCATCGGCTCCGGCTGCGTGAGCGCATTCGATCAGTTGCGCAGCCCGCGCGAAAGAGCCGTCATGATTGACGCCGACTTCGGCAATCACAAACGGCGGCGCGCCTGGTCCGATCTCACGCGCTTTGATCTGCATAGGTTCTCTCTGTTTCAGCTCTCATTCGTAACAGCGCCTCTGCGATGACAAAGTCGTGCATGTCATCGACATCAACAACGTCGCCCGGCCTCGTGACCACGCTGCCGCGCCGTTTTCCCAGAAATGATGCTGGATCACCGGACACTGCGGAAAAGAGTGCAGCCCGACTGACGACAATAACTCCCCCATCCGGAATATAGACCGGTGGCAAATCCTGACGTCGATGCGACTTCTGCGTTTCATATGCGGACACGTTGCCATCCTGCGCGAGTGTGACCATCCATGAGGGGTGATACTTCCCCACCGGACAATAACTCTGCACGCTGTCCCATCCGTTCCGATCGTACTCATGAAGCGCGCGTTCGATGAGATCAGAAGGTCGAACCGGAACGTTGGCATAAAGAATAATAATGGTCTCGGCAGCCACGTCGTCAGTATTGAGAACAGCATGGCGGACAGCATCGTCAATAGAAGCGGTATCACTTGCCAGTTCGCGTGGACGCATGAATGCGCGAATATTCTTTGCCACTGCTGCATCAGCAATGTTTCGCCCATCCGTTGACACGATGATCTTGCTAGGACAACATGCGTGGAGCGCTGCATCAATGGTCCAGCCGATCATTGACTGTCCTGCAATCCTCATCGCGTTCTTGCCTGGGAGACCCTTGCTTCCAGCCCGGCCGATGATGACCGTCAGTATTGTTTCATGTTCTAATACCATGCACATAGCCCCTGTGGTAGCACGCCGGACTCCAGAATGTCCCGCCGCGCGCGTATTACTCGGTGGAATAAATCATGCCATGAACGGCAGGGGCTCGTGTTGATTGACTGCGCAGTTGCTGTATTGCGTTCGTTTACAAGTGCCAAGCCATCTGAGCGAATGGTAACATGCTGTTGCAGATGACGCTGATAGACCCGCTGTGGTGCAGCGGTCTCCATCACCGTGGGATCGATATACGAATCAGGATCGATGATGGCACATCCCAGATAATGTTGCCAGCGGTCGTAGAACGAGTTGATGTCATCGAGCGTCTCAGCACACCGTTGCAGACGCGGAATGATCCAAGGCAACGCGATGGCAGCGGCTGGCGGATGATCTGTCACCAGGCGGCGATTCGACACAGCATGATCAATATTCGCAATGATGCGACCCAGATCATCGTGACCCATCATTACTTGATATGTCCGGGCCCGATCAGCATGCAGGTCGATACTGACGACATCAACGCGGGTGATGAGCGCTTCGATAGTCTGACTGCCGCGACGCAATGCTGTGCGAACATGAATGTATTGCACGCCAGCTTTTCGCAGCATGTCAATATATTCGATACATTGCGGGTGACACAAAGGATCGCCACGACCGCCGAGTGTCACGCAGACTTTGTTGTTCGACTCCAGCAGCCGGCAAAGATGAGCCATGCTGGCATGCGTCATATCTGCGGTCAGTTCGCCTTGTGTGAATCGTTGTCGGGCGATGTTGCCACAATCATCGCGAGTGCATGTCAGTTCGATTGTGCACTGGAAGGTCGTCTGCGACAGAGTGATTTCATTCTCGCACGCCTGGACGACATTGAATGCGTGGGCTGTTTGGACAACATTCTGCGGAACACACTCTGCAGTGGCGCGAGCGAAAGACTGGCGAAGTGCAGCGGGTATCTGTACATTCGCATCACGCGCGATGGGGTCAGCCTGGGGCGCCCGCGGCTGGTACGTCAGCAGACTGCCAATCGTCGACAGCCGGTTCCGCAATGTCAGCTCCTGCATAAGCGAGCGCGAAACCAGGCAGCAACCAATCCCCGGCGGCGCCTGCGTGAACACAAGCTGCAGCGATTCGGGATGCTCATAATGTCTTTGAATGACCGCATCGATGCCCGTGCTCGACCCGGTATCAACATAAGTCCACGTCGCTCCAACGATGACGGCACATGTCAGATCATATTTCTGCAACACTGCGAACATACTCGCGGGACTGATCGCTTCATCATAAATACTCATGCCCGCAATGCCGCTGCGCCAGGCTGACGGCGACCATGCTCGAGCAGCATCAATGCCGATTTGTTCCGGGCCATAACGGGCGTGTTCGGAGAGTTCGACACGAAGTCTGCGATCCGCCATTTCCTCCGTAAGTGCTGCGAGAGCAGTGTCCTCGTTGTCTGCTTGCACAATGACAAAGAGATGACTGATGCGCTCTGCTCTTAGAACCCGTTGCACAGTGTGCTTGAGATGCTGCACATCATGACGGGCTGGATCGAATGCGATCAGCACCGGAGCCAAGCCTTTGCCAACGTCTTGCGGCGGATTGTCATCCTGCTTTTGATCAGCGTGTGCACGAGATTCATTCTGCAGAAGCGCAGCAGCAGATTCGAGCATTTCACCAAACGACTGGCTGGCATCGATTGTCCATGTCACGTTCTCGATATCTCGATGAATCTGCTCGGTCTGGCGATGTTCAGCCGTCATGTCATCGTTGATGTGAATTGCACGATCATGCCGCTGCCGTTTAAAGACGCCGAGTTGATTCACGCAGTTGACCATATCGAACACGGGCATGTACGGCTTCATGCGCTCGCGAGTACTGTCCAGCTTCGCAAAGATGGGATCACGGGCCTGCGATCGTGCGGGGAAATGTTGCAACTGATGAAGTGCATCGAGTGTTTCGCGCGATAGTTCGGTGAGCGCGTTGAGATCCTTAGTAAGTTCCTGTACGCGATTGATGACATTCGTGCGACGTTGCGCATCCTGCTCCGCTGCACACGCTAACTTATCTTCGAGCTGATGTGGGCGAGTGCCAATCTCTTCAAGTACATTTTGCAAGGGCTTGATTATTGCATGCTGTTTGCAGACGCCGCCTTCAGTTGCATCGATCACATCGACTCCATCGCGAACCGCTTCTGCGAAATCGCGCTCGAACTGCTGAAGATATGTGAGCATCTGCGTGTCGGTGAAAATCGTTCGTCCACTCTGGTCGACGCGTTCGTGCAGATGCAGTCGATGACGAGCAATGCGTTGCCATTCCATCATCTCAATCGTGTTGAACGGATTCAGCTCAGGCGCCCAGACATCGTGAATGGCTGTTCCCGGGCTGTAATACAGCCCATCCGTGAAGCCGAGGTCCTGGCCCAGCAGCACACACGGGTTACATCCCAGATGCCGTGCAAGATAGAACGCAAGATGTGCGACCGTCGCTCCGGATGGCAGCGTTCCCATGTCGCGTGTCTGCGGCCCCAGGACACGATCAAGAAATGGTGCAGCACAGCAGCGCACCGTTCCCGGAAATGCATCGAGAATTGATGCATGTGCTTTGGGATCAGCAACGAGTGTGATGCCTTCAACATCATGAGCCGTCAGACCCTCATAGAAGCGCTGCGAGATTGGATGGTAATCGAGGGCCGTCACGAAATGCGGCTTGATGCCGGCAGCCAGCAGCGGCTTTAATGTCGTCTGTACCGCAATGATCACACAGCGATCGCGCACACCCGGCTGCGCGAGTTGATGCATATTTCGGCGAAGACTTGGACCTGCTGACACAATGATGCCCGCGTGATTCATCGCAGCATTCTTCAAATCCGCAATGCCCGGGCCAAGAGCATAGTGATCGATGTTGGCCAGTAGATTCCGCGTGGTGTCTGCGGACCGAACCAGCGTTGTGAGCAACGTGGTCTGCGTGGCCTTGGTGAATGAATTCAGACGCTTCGCGAAGGTCGCTGCAGATTCGCCCAGCCGATCTCGATTGGCAGGATGATCGATGAACTCGATTCCTTGCGCAACAATGCCTTCGGCGCCCTGCAACGCAGTTGACAATGCTGCACCGTCATCGGGGTCTGTCAGAAAGATGATCAGCGATTCGCGCAGCCATTTGCGCATGTCGAGGTGTTGAAAGACAGTGTGCAACAGTCTCACATCCGGTTCGAAGACCAGAATCACGCCCGCGCGACCCAGCCTGGCTGCAGCTGCTTCGATGTGATAGCCCAGCCCGAAGCCGAATGCGACAAAGACCGCATGGTTGGCAACATCCATCCGTTGTGCAACGCGATGCGCTTCATCGCGCGGGCGACGGCGACTGGCCAGTTGGCAGCCGTCCAACGTTGCCGATGGAACATCCTGATCAGAATCGACGAGCAACAGGTCCGGATGCGGCCCAGCTGCGCGGATCGCAGCAGCGACATCTGCGTTGCGCTCACCCAGCGCCTTCAGATTCTCATTCAGCCAGGATTCAACAGCAGGTTGCGGCATTGTGCAGGTGTGATCGATTCGAACCAGATACCCTCATGAGTATCGGGTAACTCGCCAAGTCCACTTCACGATTGCAGGGAACGCCGACAATGCCAGACCCACCAGCCACCAACACGTTCACAAATCTGCTCTTTGAGAATGGCTGGCTGCTGCCGGGCGTGACACTGGTTGCTGCGATTTGTTGCCTTGCATGGTGGTATCGATCTGAACAGAGGGAGCGGACACCGCTTCTGGCTGCGCTGGCTCTGCTTGTCCTCGCAGGCGCGATGTGGACGATCGAGCGGATCACTATCACCAGTGGCGAGGCTGCGATCGCTGCCACAACAGCCATGCTGCGTGATGCCGCGTCAGCCAACGTCACCGGCGTTCTTTCGCATTTTGCGGATGATGCAGTAATGGCGATGGGGCAGCCAACCAACCCGGGTGTCGGCCTCGATGAGATTCGTCGCAGGGCTTCAACACTCAACGGCCGTTACCGTGTGGAAGGCATGCGGACGCTGCAACTGGATGGGTTCTCGCACAGCGACACAACTGCGACAGTGCACCTGCGCATCACAACGCGTTTCGGCGGGAACAGCTTTGCGGTGCCCTCATCATGGGTGCTGCGCTTCGAGCGCGCGGGTGATGGCGCGATGAAGATCAAACACATGACATTCGTTGAGTATGGACTGCGGACAGTGCCCGGAAATGACGTCTTTCGATGAAGGCCAGCGCCCGAGCGCGACGACGAAGTCGCGGTTGCGAATGTTTCAGACGACACCCAGATCAATCATTGCATCTGCAACCTTGAGAAAACCTGCGATGTTGGCACCATCAACATAGTTGCCCGGCTGGGAATAGGTTGCAGCGGCTTCGGTGCACTTGCGATGGATGGTGTGCATGATGCCCTTGAGGCGCTCATCGACTTCTTCGCGTGACCACGTCAGCCGCTGACTGTTCTGCGCCATTTCCAGCGCGGACACAGCCACACCACCTGCATTGGCTGCCTTGGCTGGGCCGTACAGAATGCCTGCATCTGCGAACACCTTCTGTCCGTCAATGGTTGTGGGCATATTGGCACCTTCAGAGACCAGCATGCAACCGTTTTCAGTGAGGTTGCGGGCATCCTTGACATTGATCTCATTCTGCGTTGCTGAGGGAAACGCGCAATCAGCCTTCGCCTGCCAGATGGGATTACTGTCTGCATTGGGATCATCCTCGGTGTACGTCGCAGACTTGAACTTCTCTGCATACTCATGAATACGGCCGCGGCGGACATTCTTGAGTTCCATCAGCCATTCCAGCTTGTCGGGTGTGATGCCATCGGGATCGTGAATAAACCCGCTGGAATCCGATGCAGTGACCACCTTCGCCCCGAGGTCATTGAGTTTCTCGATGGTGTATTGCGCGACATTGCCCGAGCCCGAGACAATTGCAGTCTTGCCCTGCAACGTTTGATTGCGAGTTTCGAGCATGGCTGCTGCAAAGTAGACGCAGCCATAGCCGGTGGCTTCGGGACGAATCAGGCTGCCGCCCCAGTTGAATCCTTTGCCTGTGAAGATGCCCGTAAAGTTGTTTTCAAGTTTGCGGTACATCCCGGTGAGATAGCCGATCTCGCGCCCGCCCACGCCGATGTCACCAGCAGGCACATCGCGGTCTGCCCCGATGTATCTGAAAAGCTCGATCATGAACGACTGGCAGAAGCGCATGACTTCGTTGTCGCTTCGCCCTTTGGGATCAAAGTCGCTGCCACCCTTGCCGCCGCCGATCGCTTGGCCCGTCAGGCTGTTCTTGAATATCTGTTCGAAGCCGAGAAACTTGAGAATGCTGAGCGTGACTGTTGGATGAAAGCGCAGGCCGCCTTTGTATGGTCCAATCGCATTGGAAAACTGCACGCGGTATCCGCGGTTGACCTGCACGTCGCCATTGTCGTCCACCCAGGGCACGCGGAACTGAATCACGCGATCAGGCTCGACCAGTCGCTCCAGAATCGCAGCCTTGCGATAGACATCATGACGTTCCATCACACTGCCAAGTGATTCGAGCACTTCCGTCGCAGCCTGATGGAACTCGGGCTCGTACGGTGTCGCATCAGCAATGCGAGCAATGACTTCATCAACATAGCTGTTGCCAGTGGCTGCTCGAGGGGCGGCGTGGGGTGAGGCGGACGTCGCGCTTGTCATGACGGATGCTCTCCTGCGAGGTATTGAGTTGGCGGGATGATATCACAAAGTCGCAACGTCGTGCAGCGATGCTGTCGTTTGATCATTCGCTTCCGGACCGCCCTGCAACAGCACGCGATTGCCGATGTCTCGCCGAAAAACCGCACCCTCAAAATGGATCAGTTCGCATGCCCGGTTGGCAAGGTCGCGAGCAGACTGTAAATCTGCCCCGAGAGCCGTCACTGAAAGCACGCGTCCCCCATGTGTGATGACATTCCCCGCTTCATCCATCGCGGTCCCGGAGTGAAACACCACAACATCGTCCATGGCTGCTGCTTCATCGATTCCGGTAATCACCTTCCCGGTCTCGTACGTGCCGGGATACCCTTCCGAGCACATCACCACTGTGCACGCAACCCGCTCATCAAAGACAACATCAACATCACTCAGCCCGCGCGTGCATGTCGCCCACAGCAGCTCAATCAGATCAGACTGCAGGCGAACCATCAGCACCTGACATTCCGGATCGCCAAACCTGCAGTTGAACTCGAGCACGCGCGGTCCTGCATGTGTCAACATCAACCCTGCATACAAGACGCCGCGATAATCAATTCCCTGTCGTTTCAATCCATCCAGGGCTGCAACGAACACTTCGCGCTCCACGTTGGCAAGCATCTGCTCATCTGCAACAGGCGTGGGTGAATACGCCCCCATGCCGCCCGTGTTGGGACCAGTATCACCTTCGCCCAGTTGTTTGTGATCCTGACACGGATCAAGCATCCACAACGAGCGACCATCAGTCAGGGCCATCACGCTCACTTCCTGACCGCTCAACTTTTCTTCGATCACAATCGTCTCGCCCGCCTTGCCGAATGCGCCGTCTGTCATGATGTGCTCAATCGCATCCACAGTCTCTGCAGGATTGCTGCACACAATCACACCCTTCCCAGCTGCAAGTCCTGCCGCTTTCACCACCATGCCATGCTCGCGCGAACGTGCATATTCAACTGCAGCATCGCGCGAGTTGAAGCTGCGACTGTCTGCTGTTGGAATCGCAACGCCGCGCATAAACGCTTTGGCCCAGGCCTTGTCCGCTTCCAGCATTGCTCCTTCGCGTCCGGGTCCAAACACCAGACACTTCTCACTCCCAAGCACATCTGCAACACCTTCTGCAAGCGGTCCTTCCGGCCCAACGACAATCAGATCAATCGCTTCGCGCGCCAGCCAGTTTTTGATATGAAACGGGGCGCGAAGATCAAGCTTCACAGGACACGTCTGTCCCAGCTTCTGCAATCCTGCGTTGCGATCATCAGTCAGCCAGAGTTTTCCAAGTCGCTGCGATTGCGACAGCTTCCACGCCAGCGCGTGCTCACGTCCGCCGCCACCCACAAGGAGAATGTTGCATCGCTGCGGAGGTTGCCTGTGCGAAGTGGTGTTCATTGATCGAGTGTAGGTCCCGTGTGCCTTCTCCGGCCCGGTGCCGGGATGATTTCCGCACCACTGTCACGCTCATCAGTCGACGCTTCGACAAGTTTCGGATCGCGCACCTTCGTGATAATCCCATCTGCATCAACTTCGATCACCGTCGGCGTGGCATAGGGATAATCCGGACCGACGGGCAACTCCAGATACTGGCAATCAGGACAATCGATCTCTTCCTCTTCCGTAAGCACAATCGCATCGGGCGCATGGGGCAGGTGCACAGCCACAACCACGCGGTCACCAAGATCGCCGGAATACTCCGTTTCAAAGAGATGATGACACGCAGAACAGCTCTTGCGATACAACACCCACGTCTGCGGAACCGGTCCGAAATCGCGCGGAAGCTGCGGCAGATGCTTCGCAATGGGCGACTCACTCAGAGGGTGACCAACCCAGTAAAACACGTTCCGCTCATGCCAGGGAAGCTTGGGCGTGTCATCAATGTACGGATTCAATCCCAGCGTCAGCATCACGGGAATCCACAGAATCAGACCCGCCAAAGACCATTTGGAAACAAATGGCGCATCGCGCCGCACGGTTGGCGGAAACACCAGCACCAGGATCAACAACACCGCGTCAATCAGAAGCATCACGCCCAGCGACACGGTGAGTGCTGAACCATAACATCCACACGCCTCTTCAAACGCAGCGCTCATCATTGTGCGACCGGGGCTGTTTCCCAGCGTCATAATCTCAGCGACAAGCACTGCAAGAAACGCCAGCAGCATCAGTATCGCAACCGGCCGTGCCAATCGCGGCACAAACAACATCACGCCTGCTGCGATGAGTTCGATGCAGATGAATGCTTTCAACAGAATCATCAGCGTCCCAGTTGCAATGTCCGCTGGCAACAGCATGGGATCATCGATCAATGTGATCTCGCCATGCATGACACGCGCCTGAACCCACTGTGGCAGTGCATCAGGCGAACCATCCAGCCACTTCATCACTGCACCGAAAAGGACGTGCAACGGAACAATCACCCGCGTGATGAGCGTGCCGACAATACTGCCCGTGCGCGACTGGTCTTGACCTGCGTGGATCTCGTTCACGCACAATCGTAGGAGCGAATCACAGCCACGACCCTGAAGGGAGCGTCCTTCAAGGGCAATGGCGGTTTCGTCATGCCCGCGCAGGGCGAGAGTGACAGTAACCCGTCGCCCGCGCGCAGGCGGGGACCCAGACGAACGTTGTTGGGTGCCACGGCTTCGCCCGGAGGGCAAGCCGTGCGAATGGAAGCGGATCGCGAGAGCCGGTTCCCACGTTGATCGCGCGGCGGGAATCCAGTGAGCGCGCGGCCTCGGCGGTTGAACTCACGCGGCCAGGTGCTGATTGCGCAAGAGATTGACCGCCGAGGCGCCGAGGCGCCGAGGTGGGAAGTGTGGAAAGAATGCAGATTCAGAAAACCGGCGGCGCAAGGTCGATGAAGAGACCCGGTCCCCATCAATTCATCTGATCTCTCGGCGCCTCGGCGGTTGAACTCGCGCGGAACCAGGAATGCAGATGCATAAAGCCCGCTTCGCGGGAATGACAACTCAGCGCGATCTTCTCCAGTCGCTGCTACGTTCCCAGCAGGTGCAGCGACACAGCGCGATCCAGATCAGCAGTCGGCTGCGCCACCAAATCGTAGCCATCAGCATCGACCACCGTGCAGCGAACGAGCTCCCCTGGTGCCAGCGGCTGGCGGCTGTTGATGAACGTCACAGAATCGACCTGCGGAGCCTGGTGGTAACAGCGTCCTTCATACCAGTGCCCTCCGTTCGCGCCCCCGCCCGCAGTTTGATCGTTGATGGCCTCGTGTTCGATGCTGCGTTCAATCAAGACATCAAACTGCGACTGCTGCTGGGCAACGTACTGGGCATTCTCGAATGCGATTGACTGTTGCAGTTGCATAATCTCGCGCTCGCGCTCTGCTTTGAGCTCATCGGGAACGTGCAGCGACGCATCGAGGTCCATGCGACCTGCCGGTGTCCCGGGCTCGCGCGAATACTGAAAGACGCCCAGCATATCAAACTGAAAATCCTCGATGAACTCAAGCAACGCATCGTGATCGGCCTGCGTCTCGCCCGGAAACCCCGTGATGAACGTCGTGCGGATGGCCAGGGCTGGAATACGCTCGCGCAGCTTGTACAGCAACTCGATCTGCTGCTGGGCGCTGATGTTGCGACGCATCGACGTCAGCATGTGATCGGTGACATGCTGCAGTGGGATGTCGATGTACTTGACGATGTTTGGCAGTTCTGCAATGCAGTCAATCATGGCATCGGTGAAGTAGGTGGGATAGACATACATGAGTCGAATCCAGCGTGATGTGAACTCACGAGCCACATCGTTCAGGGCTGTCAACAGACCAATGAGGCCCCCGCCTTCCTGAGCGTTGCCATCGCGTTCGATGTCATATCCATAGCTGGTGGTATCCTGGCCGATGAGGTTGATTTCAAACGCGCCATCGTGCATGAGTGCCCGGGCCTCTGTGATGATGCGATCGCGCGGCTTGCTGCGCATTTTGCCACGAATGGAAGGAATGGTACAAAACGCGCATGCCTGATTGCACCCTTCGCTGATGCGCAGATAGGCCCAGTGCCGGGGTGTGAGGCGGAAGCGATTCGCATCACTCTCGAAGTAGCCGATGCCCTGGCCGTCACGACCGTTGACGGTGAGTCCAGCGGTTTGCATGCCGCGCTCACGTGCAGCCTGCAGCGCGTTGCCTGCAACCCAATAGCGTGGCAGCGGCTCTGCACCTGCTGGATCATCTGCAAGTTGGGGACCAGCAACTGCATCAATGATGTGATCGCGATCGAAGACGCCGATCATGGCGTCGATCCCGGGTGCCCATTCGAGCAGTTTCGCGCGATGCCGCTGCACCAGACAGCCAGCGACAATCACGCGTTTGAGTTCGCCACGCTCCTTGCGCTGGACCGCTTCGCCGATGACATCGAGCGATTCCTGCTTGGATGCTTCCAGAAATCCACAGGTGTTGATGATGATGGCATCCGACTCCCCGCCATCAGAAACCAGCTCAAATCCGCTTGAACGCAGCGTACCCAGCATCTGCTCGCTGTCGATGAGGTTCTTCGGACAGCCCAAGCTGATGAAGGCAACGCGGCGAACGGCCGGCGATGAATTGGATGGCGCGATGACCTGCATGGATGCTCATCGTATGCCGGAATGCCGCAGGCATGCTTCCTGCGCCCGCTCGACGTACTGATGCTTTGCTTCCCAAAACGACAGCGGGGAGACTCGGCGGCCAACTGCCGGCAGTCACCGTCGCAATGTATCTCTTCATATCCTGCATCCTCTCTGCAACCTGGGCGTGGCTGTGGCAGGACAACACCATCAACTGGGAGTTCTTCCTCGGGGCGGGACTCATCCTCGCAGGACTGCTTGCAGGAATCGAACCGAAACAGCCGACGGCCGCACAGGAGTAAGCAGCGACCCGACACGTCTCCTCCTCGTTCGCTCTCTCTCACAGTTGCCACCGTTGCGTGCCTTCCACGCGGAACTGAGTTCGGACATACAGCAGCCGACCCGCGCCCACCCCCTCGCCATATTCCCACCCCGTCATTCCCGCGAAGGCGGGAATCCAGCAACCCATTGCGGCGACCGATTGCACGGCGGGGCCGAAGGATCATGCGATGGGGGCTGCGGATTGCGCGATGGCGGCGAAGCCCCTTCGCGCGAACAAGGGCTGCGGTTCAGCTGAAGAGAGGGCAGGTTGGCGGTGTGGGAAGAAGAAACAGATAAGTAACGCACCTGTCCACCTATTCCGGTTTTCGGTCCCTGTCCCGTTTTCTTCGCCGATCGAGCGTGGTGTCAGGTGTATGATCGGGGTAAAGAGATTGGCATTGTGACCCCCGCTGATACTTGGTACAATCATGGCGGTTCCCACTGAAACTGATCCCCGATGCGCCAGCGCGCGGGCCTTCGACACGAGGTTGACGAGGGCGGGTGCTGGATACATGGCCAGATTAACAATGGAGGCGTGCTGTCGTGACACCAGAAGAAGAAAAGTTACCCATTTGCTCTGTTTTTATGCCGTTTGGTGAGGCCGGAACCGAAGAGGCGGCATCCAGCCTGAAACGATTCTTAGAGTGCTTCACGCCCGCGGCCGAGCAGGCCGGATTCAAGGCTGTCCGTGTCGACACGGACCCGCCGCCGGGCCAGAGGGCTGCTGACGGGATCGAGACGTACCTGAATGCGCCTATGTCGCTGTTCGACCTGAGCAGTAACAATCCGAACGTGTTCTTCGAGTTGGGGTACAGGTATGCCAGGCGGCTGCCGCTCGTCTGCGTCTCTGATGGGACAGGGAAGCTCCCGTTCTTGGCGCAGTGGAATGCCATAAATCACAAACTAGTAAATGCGATAGCTGACATCACAAAAAGGCTCACGGATGAGAGCACCTGTGGCTCAAGTGCGCAGGCGATCCTGAACGACGTATCCGACGAACTTGCCACGCTCTTGAAAACACCGCGCCCGGGAGTGCTTGATCGGTTCATCGCGTTGCGGCTCGCAAGCATTCGGACCGAGCTTCATTCTGCTCGGCTCGGTAGGTGGAACCGCACTATCTACCGTCCAAATCCGTATGTGGCCCGGCTCTTCACCCAATTCGTCGATGACCTTAAAGAAAGCGACTGCTACGACACTATCACAAACCTTGAATTCTGGTCCGAAACCGAGGTCGGTGGATCGGAGTTCCTGACGGCTAACGGCAATGCTGCGAAGCGGGGTGTAGTGATCAGACGCCTAATCCTTGTTGACGAGCCGCGTCTCGCCACCGACGCTACCTATGTCGCGACGGCAATCAAGTGTATCAACGATCACCGTGCTGAGTCGAAGACGTGTGACAACCTCAAGACCAAGGTATGGCTGTGCCCGGACTATCGGGCGGCCATCAAGAGATACGGACATTATGCACGGCTGCGGATCCACGCGCCAGACGCTGTAGAAGTTCTGGTTACACCCAACCACCACAGCGGGCTAGCGGGAGGCGAAACCAAATCCCTCGATATAGTATTTGGCTCCCACGCGACAAAGAGCGGGCAAGACACCATCAAAGAGACGGGCGAACAGTTCACGGCAATCTGGGCAAAGAAGGCGAGCGTCAACATAGAAGAACATGATGTTCTAGGTGAAATCGTACGCGCTTCCGGTGCGGCTTAGCGAAACGGAAGCACCGCTTAGCGTCCTGAAGCCAGCAGTTTGCTAGGGCAACGCACGAGGCCGCTAAGGCGGCGCAGCAGGGGGCTAATGCAGCGCGTGCGGGGGCTAAGTCATCACACCGGGGGACGAGTGCTGCGCATCAAGGAGCTAATGCACACCAGGAGGACGCTAGTGCAACACAGCAGGAAGCTAGTTCGGCTGGGCGGTGTTGTGGCCGGTCGCGTTGGTCACGAGTTCTGCCCAACTGGTTGCGAGAACTGTGTGCCGGGTGTGAAGAACGGGCGTGCGGTTTTCAAGATCAGTTGCGCGGGTGTTGAGAACCGGTACCGCTGTTCGTGAGATCTGTGCGACGGGTGTGGAGTTCTGCGCGAGCGTTCTTGAGAACGCTGGTGCATTTTTGCGATTTCTCGGACTTTGAGTGAAGTGGCACGCCTGAAAACGCGATTTACCACAGAGAACACAGTTGATCGACCCCGGAGCCCACGGAGCCCACGGAGCCCCCGGAGGCGGAACGTGAAGTGGAGTACCGGATTGAAGAGCCGAAGCAGTTGCCTGTGATGACATCTGTAGAAGCGCGGTGTTTGATTATGCGCGTGCCGGGGGTGCCGTATGCAGAGATGCTGCTGGATTCGCGCGCGGGTGAAGATGCAGCGGACGTTGCGGAGGGGCACCAGCGGTTGCTGGAGGGGTGAGTATCCTAAAGCCGCTGCGGAAAATGGGTTTGATGTCGTCATCACCAACTATCGCGGGCTTGAGCGATGCAGCGTGATCGCGACTCTCAAGGACCGCGTTGACTGCGCAGATGCTGACTACAGCAAACAATAGCGGGGAGACCGAAGTCTCCCCGCTGTGTGTTCAAGTGATCATGAATGTCAATCGAATGAATCGATCGAATCATGCACGACGACGGCGACGTGCGCCGACGACTGCGAGTCCAGCCACTCCCATCAGACCTGCTGAGGGCAGCGGAATGGGATTGAGCGTGAACAGCCAGTCCTGTGCACCAGCCTTGTCGCGACCATTGACCAGCAGCCATCCCCAGCCGGAGATACCTGCAAAGCCACGGTGGCCCTGGTCGTTGTCCTCATCACCAAGACGGAAGCTCTTGGTGCCATCCGACTTGTCGTTCAGGTCGAAGCGGGTGTTGTTCGCTTCCCAGACGATGTAGCCGTTGTTGTCACGGTCATCATCATCAACCCAGAGATCATCATCTCCGGGCACCTGACCGACGTTGTCGCGGTAGGTGAAGTCGAAGTTCACGAAACTCGTCCAGTTGGAGTCGTAGGTTGTGCCGATGTCGCGACCGCCGAACGCACGTCCGTAGATACGGATTGTGCTTCCGTCGTAGTCGAGAAATACACCAGCCCCCGTGGCCTCGAAATCGAAGGTGAACTTGTCAGTGCCGCTTGACACGTTGAAAAGTTCATCAAGCCGCAATCCATAGGGTGGCGGATCGATCCCTCCATCGGGATGGTTCCCGAGACGATAGGTGCCGGGCGCGATGATGGCAGCTGACACAGATGTGCCGAGCAGCGCAGCAACAGCGCCTGTTGTGATAGCCGAGTGAAGTGTCTTCACGTTGCTTTCTCCTCTCTCATTTTGGATATCCGAAACCCCAGCGCAAACGCTGCGCTGGCAAGGCGATGACGCCTCGGCGGCATGATAACTCACTCCTGCCTCTCGAGTCAATCCAATAACGCTTGATTCCGGCGCACTCTCGGTCGAAAGGTGTGCTATCCTTGCCCACCTACCATGAGCGACCCTATTGGGCACGAGTGCGGTCTGGCCTGCGTGCGGCTGAAAAAGCCCCTCGACTACTACGTCGACCGTTTCAACGACCCCTTCTGGGGCCTGCGCAAGCTGTACCTGCTCATGGAAAAGCAGCGCAATCGTGGCCAGGATGGTGCTGGCATTGCAGTCGCCCGCTTTGACATGCCGCCAGGCGACGCGTACCTCGTCCGTTACCGTTCCCTGCCACCCAATCCGATTGATGCGGTCTTCCGTCATGCCATGCGGCACTCACGCCGACTCCGCACCATGCTGCGCACTGGCACGTTCAACACCCGTGACGCCAAACACAAGATCGACTTCCTCGGCGAAGTGCACATCGGACACCTGCGCTACGGCACACATGGCGGCTACAGCGTCAAGCGCTGTCAACCATACGTTCGACGCAACAATCAGCCCAGTCGCAATCTTGCTATCGCTGGCAACTTCAACATGACCAACGCCCGCGAACTCTTCGACAAGCTGGTCGAGATTGGTCTGCACCCTGTCGGCGAATCTGACACGCAGGTTGTACTCGAACGCATTGCATTCAGTCTCGATCAGGAACATGATCGCCTGCACCTGGCCATGGGTCCCGGCTCACTTGCCAATCTCGAAGGCGAACAACTCAATCGACTCACATCCAACGATCTGGATGTTGCCCGCGTTCTCCGTAAAGCATCACGCGACTGGGACGGCGGGTACGCCTTTGCTGGCATCATCGGCAACGGCGATGCGTTTGTCTGTCGCGACCCGGCTGGAATCAGGCCCGGGTTCTGGTATGAAGATGAAGATGTCGTCGCAACTGCTTCAGAGCGCTCGGCCCTGGTGACTGCATTCCGCGCCAGCCCATCTGACATCCGCGAAATCGAGCCGGCACACGCCCTCATCATGAAACGCGATGGTCGCATCACCATGGAGCAGTTCGCAGAACCCCTTCCCGCAAAGCCGTGTTCCTTCGAACGCATCTACTTCAGTCGCGGCAATGATCAGGACATTTATCAGGAACGCAAAACCCTGGGACGGACACTGGCACCACGCGTCCTGGATGCAGTCCAGTGGGATCTCGAACGCACCGTCTTCAGCTTCATTCCCAACACCGCAGAAGTTGCCTTCCTCGGCCTCACGCAGGAAATCGAACACCTGGCACTTCAGCGCGCAACCGCCAACACCTGGGACCAGATTCAGAAAGGCACACTCACGCACGCAGCGCTGGTCAACGCTATGGCAGGTCGCCCACGTGTCGAAAAGATCGCGCATAAAGATCAGAAACTTCGCACCTTCATCCATCGCACCGATGGCAGAGCTGATCTTGTCTCACATGTGTACGACATCACGCCGGGCATCGTCACACCTGCAGACACACTCGTTGTGCTTGACGATTCCATCGTGCGCGGCACAACACTGCGCGACTCCATCATCACCATGCTGGCAAGACTCGAACCGAAGCGCATCATGATCGTCTCAAGCGCTCCGCCCATCTGTTATCCCGACTGTTATGGCATCGATATGAGTCAACTTGGCAAGTTCATTGCCTGGGAAGCTGCGGTGTCGCTTTTGAATCAGCGTGGCGAATCACGTCTGCTCAAAGAAGTCGAAGATCGCTGTCGCGATCAGGAACATCTCCCACCTGAGCGCATGAAGAATCATGTGCGAACGATTTACGATCGCTTCACACTCGACGAACTCTCCGCGGAGGTCGCGCAGCTGGTCCGCAAGCCTGACCTTGCCTGGCAGGGACGCATCGATGTGTTGTTTCAGACAGTCGCTGGACTGCAGAATGCAATGCCCGAACATGCAGGAGACTGGTGTTTCACAGGCAACTATCCCACGCCGGGCGGTTACCGCGTGTTGAATACAGCCTATCTGCACTGGGTCGATCGCGTCGACATGCGTGCATACTAAGGTGTCGCAGCGCCTTACGGTGTGACCACGCGCGCGGACGTCACGAGCGCCCCCGCTGCAGCCAGCAACGTGCCGCCGACAACGCTTAGGCAGCAATAGAGAATCGCAACACCCCACGCGCGCTGTTGCACCAGTTCAAGCGTCTCCCATCCGAATGCAGAAAATGTGGTGAAGCCGCCAAGAATCCCCACCACAAGCAGCAGTCGCATAGGCTCTCGCGCTGTGTCTGCAAGTGGCCCGGCAAGGAGCCCGATCGCGAAACACCCAAGCAGATTCACCAGTAGCGTCGCGGTGGGAAAACCCGCTGCAGCACTCTCGGCCCGCTGCGATGAGTTCAACATCACCCACATCAGCCAGCGCAGGACCGCGCCGCACCCGCCACCAACAAAGACCAGCATCAGCTTCATCAACATGATGGGAGTGTACCACAATGTTCCCCCGCTCATCGCTATGCTAGACTCCGCCCGATGTACCATGCCCTGCTCACAAATCGCTACCTCACCACCCGCGTGATTCCGTTCATCGCGGTCGCAGCGGTTGCGTTATGTACTGCGCTGGTGATTATTGTGGTCAGCGTGATGAGCGGATTTGTGGATATGGTTCGTAATGCAGGCAAGACGCTGATGGGCGACGTCATTATCAGTTATCCCATCGACGGCATTCCTCATTATGAAACGCTCCTGGAACGCATCGCCGCATTGAAAAAGGAAGTCGAAGCAGCTGCGCCGTTGATTGACGCATACGGCCTGCTCTCGATGCCCTATGGCAGCTCTCGTGAAGTGCAGGCATGGGGAATCGAGCCGCGCTCGTTCAACGCAGTCACTGGCTACGCGGAAACGTTATATTGGAAGCCGATTGATGATCGCACCTGGCTGCAAGCACTCGCCAACATCACAGAAGAGATATGGGCCAGTCGCGACGTATTGATGTCTCCATCCGTGATTGCAGAAGCTGAAGCCGCAACCAGCGAGACATTACGGCGAGTATTATTTTCCATCGCTGAAACGCCCGAAGCTGCCCAGGCTGTATTAACACTGCCACAGGCGCGCATGCGAGCTGAGTTGCCTGAGATTCTGGGCGAGCGATGGCGATTTCTGCTCTATCGCGAACCACGCCTCGAACCAGATCTTGCTTTGTACGAAAAGTTTGGACAGGAGCTTGATGTCGGCGGTGAGCGTGGCGAAGCAGCTGTACTGGGAATCCACGTTTCCGAAGGCAACCGCCGCCGAAGTGATGGCTCGTACCGCGTGCTTGACAGTGGCAACTTGTGGATGCCTCTGCATACGGTGACACTCACAGTCGCGCCGGTGCGCGATGGAAACATCGCTGACCCTGAAAGTCATATCTTCGCTGTTGCCAATGAAGCTCAGTTCGGCGTTTTTCAGATCGATGAACGCCGCATTCTTATTCCGCTGCATATTGCTCAGCAGATGCTGGATATGGACGAGGCGCAGACCATCGACCCCAATCAGATTGATGAAAATGGCATGCCGCTGGTCATTGGCTCTTCACCTGCGCGCGTCACCCATATATTAGTTTCTGGAACTGGAAACGTCTCACTCGCCGAGTTGAAACGCAGGATCGAAGCGGTGTATGACACGCTGAGCGAAGAACTGCTCAACGGCGGCAACGCGACGCTGCTTCCCAGTCGCGAGACACGCGTCCAGATTAAGACATGGGAAGAACAGAATGCCCAGATCATCGGCCCTGTCGAGAAAGAGCGCAACCTCATGCGTATTCTGTTTTCGATTATTTATTTCGTGTGCGCTGGTCTCGTGCTTGTCATCTTCTGGGCCATCGTCTACGAAAAAACCCGCGACATCGGCATTTTGCGAGCTGTCGGTGCCTCCCGGGCCGGCATTCTCTACATATTCGTTCGTTATGGCCTGATCGTCGGCATCATCGGTAGCGTCGGTGGACTCGGACTGGCGTATGTCGTTGTGCGGAATATTAATACCATTCACAATATTCTTGGCGAACCATTTCCATTGTGGGCGTGGGGCAGCATGTTAATCGTCACCTTAATCATGATCCTTCTCCTTGTGTGGATGATCCGGCGCGACGCTCTTTTGCCGATTGTCGCGCTGGCAATACTCGCGATCACCTGCGCGGGGATTACAATTGCAATGTTATTGCACAAGGGGTTTCTGGTGTGGGATCCCAAAGTCTATTACTTCACCACCATTCCCAACTCGCTCGACTTGCGGTCAGCGATTGTCACCATGAGCGGCGCCGTCATATTCAGTGTGATCGGCGCATTGATTCCTGCAGCACGAGCTGCAGATATTGATCCGGTCTCCGCATTACGTTATGAATAAGAGACAGGTAACAATCCGCGCAACTGGAGAACGCCTTTTACGGGCGGAAGATGTGCACAAGACTTATCAGCTTGATCGTGTGCGCGTGCCGGTTTTGAAAGGTGCATCGCTCGATGTTGCTCGCGGCGAGTGGGTGGCTGTACTGGGAGCATCAGGGTCGGGAAAAAGTACATTGCTGCACCTCCTGGGCGGACTCGATCATGCAGATCATGACAATGGCGAAATCGTGTTCAGCGAGCGATCGCTCGGAAAGATGTCTCGCCGTGAAATGAACGTGTATCGTAATCGCACAGTCGGCTTTGTGTTTCAGTTTTATCACCTGCTGCCTGAACTGACGGTGCTGGAAAATACGCTGATTCCATCAATGATGTGTCAGAGCAGACGCGCGTATCGACGCTCGCGAGGGGAGTTGCACGATCGCGCCAGCGCCTTATTAGAATCGTTCGGATTACAACATCGCCTGCAGCATCGACCGCGTGAACTCTCGGGCGGAGAACGGCAGCGCGTCGCAATTGCTCGCGCACTTATTAATCAGCCCGCGGTGCTGTTGGCGGATGAACCGACCGGCAACCTCGATGAAGACAGCGGCGGCAATATTCTCGATCTGATGAGCGCGCAACATCAGGACGGATTGACCATCGTCATGGTCACCCACGACCGCAACGTCGCCAGCCGCGCCGACCGCATCGTCGAAATCCACAACGGGCAAGTGATGCCAGGCGAATGAGCAGCACACGCAGACACACACGTGATGCTTGCAGCGAATCGCCGCACGCTCAAGTGCGATCCACGGAAAAGTGGGCGATACTGGACTCGAACCAGTGACCTCACGGGTGTGATCCGTGCGTTCTAGCCAACTGAACTAATCGCCCGAGGGTGGAAAGTATAGCATCAACTTCCGGCCGGTGGCTGCAGTTGACCCATGCGGCCAGCGTGATAATCAGCGACCGCCTGCCTGATCTCTTCGCTGCTGTTCATCACAAACGGTCCGTGCGCGACGACGGGTTCGTCGATCGGTTCGCCATTGAGAATGATCAGCGTTGCGCCGTGATCCGCGGCGGTGATTGTCACGCGTTCGCCGTCCTGGCTGAGCAGCGTTCCCTGATGCTGCGTGAGTTCTGCTTCGTTCACGGTGGCTTGGCCGTGCAGGAGAATGATCAGCGTGTTCGTGGCTGTTGGCAGATCGAAACTCGTGTTCGCATTCGCTTGCAACTTCACATCCCAGATATTCATGGGCGTCACGGTTTTTGCAGGGCCTGATGTCTGGTTGTAGGCCCCGGCGATGACACGCATCGAACCTGCTGCCTCGGGAAGATTCACGACGGGAATCGCGCTCTTGAGAATGTCCTGATAGCGTGGTGGCGACGCCTTTTCGCGTGCGGGAAGATTCACCCAGAGCTGAATCCGCGATGAGGGTGCTGATCGACGCCACGCGGCTTGCCATCAGTCGCGGGCTCAAACGCGTGCGGCCCAGCGTAATCAAACAGAAGGAACGGACTGATTGCAGCAGTGTCCTGCCCATGCATCGAGAAAATGCTGCGGACCGGAAACCCGTCGCCAACCCAGTGCGGCTCGGGCGCCGAAAAAACTGCTTCGATGGTCTTGGGCGATTGCGTATGACGAATCCTATCGCTTTCTGAAAGAATCTGATGGGAGATCGCCGGACATATTCTCAGCGAGTTGCTCTGCAAGTTTGACAAGGAGCGCATCACGCCGCGGTGACGGAAAGAACGGATGGCCTTTGCGGGCTGATGCAATGCGGCTCCATGATGTGCGACATTCGACAGCCAGCAGCAATCGCAGAACTTCTTCAATCTTCGCGTGCTGGCCTGTCGATGCAGCGCGCGTGCGGACATCATCGGGGGACGTCTGATCGTCGTGATCGACAACGCCTTGCGAGACACTGGCGTGGCCACGGTGCAGCAGGGCATCGACCAGACGCAGGCCGCGGGCGGTGAGCATGCCGAGTGTTGCTGCATCAGCATGAAGTTGACTGCGACCGGTGACTTTTTCGAGAAGCTTTCGACCAGGTCTTCGGCCGCCGCCCACGACTGCGCCGATGGCTGCACCCAGCGCGGTTGCAGCGCCCAGGCTGAGCCCGCCGAACATCATGTCGAGCGTGAGTCCGACAGCTGCTCCAGCTGCAGCGCCACCTCCGCCGCGGACGGAATATTCCGCGAGCGCTTCGGGATTGAAAAGGTCAATGCCAAACGCTCCGCCTTCTATTGGCAGATCGCGGGCCACCAGGTCGCCCGGCCGGAAGCGGTGCAGGACGAGCATGTCGCGCAGCATATCCTGTTCACGCTGGCGAATGAGCGCCTGCAGTTCTTCGATGCTGCTTGCGACTTTTGGCTGATCAACAACATCCACGCTGATCGCAAGGCTGGCAACATCAATGAGCATGTCTGCGATGAGGCGGGCTGACTGCAGAATGAGGCGGTTGCGTTCGCGTTTGCGTGATTCGATGAGGGCATCGATGAGTTGGCGATGATGGTCGAGCAGCGAGCGGAGTTTCTCGAAAAGCCGCACTTCGCCGCCCGATTCGAGAACGACCGTATCAAACTCTGCGACAGCGTGCATGTGCAGGCGCGAGAGTTCGCGGCGCCATTCCTGCGTGCGTGCGCGCTCATCTGCGGTGAAGTTGAGGACTGGTACGATGGGACGTGCACAGAAACTGAGAATGCGCAGCTCATCGCGATACTTCGCAAGTACGCGCTCGCGGGCATCAATCACATACAGCACTGCTTCTGCATCGAGGACACTGGCAATGGCCTTGGCTTCCTGACTGAAACGAGTGTGCGCAGCGGGCGTGTCAGCCAGAAACCGCTCGATGCTGGTGTGGCCATCCTCGCGCTCGCTGCTGCGGGCATTGAGCAGAGCTTCGAGCAGGCCGATCGAATCTTCAAGGCCGGGCGTGTCTGTGAGGGCAATCGAATGCTGCTGATTAATGGGAATCGTCACGACAGTGTTGTCGAGCGTAGTGCCGGGGCTGTCAGAAACTTCGCCAAAGTCGGGATCGCGCATGAGTGTTCGAAGCAGCGAGGTTTTGCCCGCATTGGTGTGGCCAACAATTGCGATGCGAATGTCGGGCGAGGTGGCCGTCATGACTGCGACCTGCTTAGCGCGCTCGCGCTCGCATTGAACGTTGCGAGGGTGTTGTCCAGCCATGCTTCGAGCGAACTGCGGGTGATGCGCTGCGCGCCTGAAGGCTCAGCATCAGCAACTGCGTCGAGCACGGTTGCGATCTCGGCTTCGCTTCGACCCTGCAGTTCCAGCACAGCTGCGAAGAGAAACGCAGCGCGTACAGCCTCATCAAACGATTGTGCAATGTCGCCGTTGGCATCATCACGCTCAACATCTCCCCCGCTGCCCGCCTGCGAACGGTGTTTGGGCAGGAATGCTGCAACACCTGCGCCGATGAGCGACCAGATCGGCAGACTGCCGATTGCAACAGGCGAGAGCAGCGTCGCAGCGGTGATGCACCCAAGTCCGCCAGCCAGAGCGCCCGCAGCTGCCCAGCGTGGCTGCATGCGCAGGCCTGCAGGAAGCATGTCGAGAAAACGATTGGCAGCCTGCTGCATCGACGCTCTGATTGGCTCAGCCTCACGCATTGCAATCGCGGTGCGAAGACCGTCGAGATCAGGCGCCAGTCGGGCTGTCCAACGCTTGCGAGTGTGCTTGTACAGTGACGCAATATCGTGCATCACATCGGCCAGCATGCGCTCGCTGATGTGCGAATCTACGGGCCATTTCTGCGCTCTCGCGCGGATGATTTCACACGCTTCAGTGATGTGCTCGTCACCTGCGCTTGCATGCTGCTCCGGATGGTTCGCGATTGCGCGCAGTTGGGCTTGCGTGGTTGCGGTGAGATGGTCGAGGTCGATGGTGTGGACATCTTCGCGACTGATGCCAATGCGATCTGCGAGCGTGTGCCAGTCTGCGACGCGGCGGGTGGTCGCGTCTGTGCCATGGCCATCACTGAACTCGCGCCCGGCTGAAAGCACTATCGAAATTGGCGTGCGTGCAGCTCTTTGCAATGTGACAATCTGATGGGCAATGCCACGGTCGGGCGTGCATCCAAGTTCGCACACAATCAGCAGGCGGGCCGCACGAGAAGCATCGCCCGAATGCAGCGCCTGAGCAGCTTTGTGCAATGTGGCAGCACCATCAATCAAGCCGAGATCCGTGACTGCTGATGCATCCAGGGCGGGCGGCCACCCTGTGGCTGGCTCGCGAATCTCAAGACCCGCGATTGCAACGTTGCCAGTGTGAGCAGCATCAGGCTGCGCTTCAGCAACTTCAATACGCGGGAAGGAACTCTCAAGATCGCTGCTGATTGTGGGCGAGCCGGAACGAAGGCTCCCGATGCGTGCGTGGCGCAGGCCCAGGCGATCGCGCAATTCAGCAAAATCGGGATGTTCGACATCCAGCCCACTCCGCCGCGTGGCCACGCTGCGCCACACGAGCGAAAGAATCAAGAACACCACGCGCGGCAGCAGGCCGTACACAATCACACTTCCAAAGAACAGCCAACTCCAGTCTTCACTGGCATCGATCGGCCAGGCAGTACGATCATCAACTGCGCGGCGGGAGAGCGCGATCGCTTGCTCGTCCGGCACCGCAAACCCCATCGCCTCGGGAGCAGCTCCCAACGCGGAGATCAGTGCTGCATAATTGTCTGCACTGAGCCATGTCGAATCCCATCGAAAGCGATAACCCTCGCCAACGAAACTGAGCGCAAGCATCGCCAGCATGCCGAGGTTGGCTGCCACCCAGAACGCGTGCGTGATGGATGCGACGCCCCAGCGTCCGCGCCTGCCACTGAACTCATGCTTCGCCAGCGCGCTGGCTGCTGCCAATGTCATCTGGGAATGATCGATGCGGGTTGCAATCGTGCGGCTGATTGCAAGAAGCACGCGGCCAAGCGTCCCGCCTTCAC